>NZ_JAKJSS010000007.1:0-832793 GCF_050337205.1 Vibrio nomapromontoriensis | reverse complement strand
GAACATGACCACCTGTTGAGTATTGCCTTGGAACTAAGCCTATCCATGCTGCGAACTGGCGACTGGAGCCAAATTGCTTGGCGTCATTGACGGTCGCGACAATGGCACTTGCACTGTGTTCACCGACACCAGGAATATCCATGAGGGCTTTTGCGGAAGCCATTTCTCGGACTAATGCAGAGACTCTTCGGTCATAGTGCAGGATTTCAAGGTTAAGACTTTGAATCTTGTTCGAGAGATCTTGAAGAAGTTCACGAGCCAGCATAGGCAACCCATTTTCCGCATCTTCGAGGATACTCCCGATAGTATTTTGGGCCGAGTAGCGGCCTTGTGGCATGACAAGGCCAARTTCAGAGAGCAGCCCTCTGAGTTGATTGATGGTTGCGGTTCTTGTTTTAATTAACCCCTGACGAATACGATGCAGGCAAAGTACCGCTTGTTGCTCTTCACTTTTTATAGAGACAAATCGTGTTTTGGGTCTAGATACTGCCTCGCAGATAGCTTCAGCATCATTGGCATCGTTCTTTTCATTTTGTCGATACGGAATAACGAATTTGGACGCCATGATTTTAGGGTTATGACCGAGTTTACGTAACTCCCTTGCCCAGTGGTGTGCACCAGAGCAAGCCTCCATACCGATGAGGCAGGGTGGTAACTTGGCGAATGTGTCTAAGAGT
The DNA here is from genome assembly GCF_050337205.1 of Vibrio nomapromontoriensis. Classification (NCBI taxonomy): domain Bacteria; kingdom Pseudomonadati; phylum Pseudomonadota; class Gammaproteobacteria; order Vibrionales; family Vibrionaceae; genus Vibrio; species Vibrio nomapromontoriensis. Next base: position 832,116 of record NZ_JAKJSS010000007.1, on the reverse strand, counting down.
TTGTTTCTTTTGACAGTTTTGCGTAGGACGCACTTGCCATATGCATCAACGCCGTGAATACTGAACACATTCTTGGCGAGGTCAACGCCAATAGTTTGAATGGTGGACATGGTAACCTCCAGTTCTTCAGCGTGTAACGAGTAAGTATGGCACGCAGAGTGTCAGGTAGAGGGAGTCCATATCATTCGTTATAACACAGAATCAACTTCTTGCTCCAAACGACTATTTGAACTAATATTTGTACGTTATTTTGTACCATTTGGAGTTCAATATGAGTCGTATTCATTTCGATCAAGATATTCAGCCATTATCTGAGTTTCGTGCAGGTGTAGCTTCTTACATCAAACAAATCAATGAGACACGGCGTCCATTGGTTATTACGCAGCGCGGTAAAGGTGTAGCAGTTGTTCTCGATGTTGCTGAGTATGAAGCAATGCAAGAGAAAATCGAATTACTGGAAGAAATGCGCACAGCAGAAGCTCAATTAGCTTCTGGTCTTGGTGTTTCCAACGGTGATGCGCGTGCTCAAGTATTGGGGCGCATTAAGAAATGAAAGTAGTCTGGTCTCCATTAGCGCTTCAGAAGCTAGGTGATGCAGCGGAGTTTATTTCTTTGGATAATCCACGTGCGGCAGAAAAGTGGGTAAACGAAGCTTTTGACAAAACGGAACTACTTGGAAGTATGCCTGAAATGGGACGGTATGCTCCTGAAATACCCCACACAAACTATCGTGAAATCATCTTTGGTCACTATCGTATTATCTACAGCTTAAGCCACGAAATTCGTGTACTAACAGTTCGTAATTGCCGTCAAATTTTATCCGAAGATGATGTGTAAAACTGTGTTATAACAAACGCTTCAAGCCGACAACCAATGCGTGGCATTTTCGGTTTCAGTAAGTTTAGTGATTAAGGTGTTTTGCTTTGGCACCGCATTGCGTTGGTTGCAGCTTAAGCAGGCGTTAGTTTGCCCACCGACTACAATCAGTCGGTAGGAAATTTTTGCTTCTGGTGTAGAACTCGCATTACACGAATTGTTGAGCCATCAACCCAGTAGGAAACGATCATAGAGATTTCTGGGATAATTAGCAATCGTCCTCGAATACCATCACGTTGAACATCCATAAGTGGTTGCTCAAGTAAATTTTCTACTTTAGCTTCAATTATTTCGTCAGTTTTGTCTGCCGCATCAGGGTTGAAGTCATAAAGAAACTCAAAGATCTTCTCACGATCATTTAGCGATTCTTCTTCCCATAAAATCATTGTTGCCCTCGGCTACGAATCTTTGCTTTTCTTTTAGCCATTCGTGCTTTTGCTGAGTCATGGTCAACAAATGAAGCTTTTCCTGAGTCAAACTTCTCAAATGCTAGGTTTACTTGTTCAGTTAACCAAGCGTCGTGAGATAATGCTTTGCGTTGTTGTTCAGCCATTTGCTCAGTAAGTTCGCGGCAAGCATCGCTAAGTGTGCGTCCTTGGCTCTCAGCCATTTGCTGAGCTAAGCGTTTAATTTCGTCATCAACACGAAATTGAATTCTAGTGTCCATGATTAACTCCTAAATTGACGTGTGTACAAATGTTAGCACTGGAGTTGGGTAAGGGCAACTAACAAACGCTTTAAGCCGACAACCAACGCGTGGCAATTTTGGTTTCAGTAAGTTTAGTGATTACGGTGGTTAGGTTAAGTGCGATATTGCGTTAGCTGCAATTTAGCTTAGCGTCATATGCTTTTGCGGTCGATTCACTCTTACGCAAAGAGGAATTGACAACTGAGTGTATTTGTATAAAAGTGGTTGTATGAAATTTAGCCAAATGCAATTTAACAATCGAATTATCATCATTCCTTAGGAATGGTGGGATTTTTGTGTACTTTGGATAAGTCGACCCCACCCTAGAAGGTGGGTTTTCTTTTTCTACCTTTTGGGAACTAGTATCTTGGAGGGATTTAAAATGAAAAAGGTAGCTGTTTTTGGAAAGCCAGGTAGTGGAAAATCAACAGTAAGCAAAGCATTAGCACAAATGAGCGGCTTACCGCTTCATCAGCTAGATTCAATGGTTTACAAACCAACGGGTGAATTTGTAGAACGAGAAAAATTTGACTCTGTTCACAATGATATTCTTTGGTCAGAGTCATGGCTCATTGATGGACTTGGTCCTATACGTTCTTTTAATGAACGTATAGCGGTGGCAGATACTCTCGTTTATATCGATCTACCTTACTCAGTGAGCTATTGGTTTGTTACTAAGCGTTTTCTTAAAGGGCTCTTTGTTAAGCCTGAGGGGTGGCCTGAGGGAAGTTCAGTTCTAAAAGGCACTCTAAATAGCTATAAAATGCTCAAACTAAGCCCTAAGTTCTGGAACGATGAATTTACTTCTAAATTAATGGAATACTCTAGCAGCAAAAAAGTCTACATCATAAAAACAGTGTCTGAGCTGAATGATTTTGTTTCTGAGCGAGCTGAATAGTTCGCATATAACAAGAAATTTAAGCAAACAGCCAACGTGTGCATTTTCAGTTCCAAACGGTTTGGCACCACGATGACCTTGTAAAACTGCGACCAGGATAAAGGGCTTGTGTGTATCTAAGCCAATGAAAATTATGCTATCGTTATTCATGCTCTCCTCCATGTTTAGTTGTTTGAACACACTAATTTTGGCTCTGGCTTTCAGCTAACCCACGATATTGGAGGCTAGCACTTCGTGGGGTTCATTATGTCTATGCCTCAGGGATTTGTAGACTTATAGGAAGGTACTACAAGCACTCGCACCAATAGTATGTTTTGGTTAAAAGTTGTTATTAACAACTTGGTTGAGTTACACATCGATGTTTATGGAGGGTTTCTAATGGGAACGATAATTGGTCTAGTAATTTTAGCGGCTATCGATTGGTATCTTGTTCGTAAAACTGGGTTTCATATTCATCAATGGGTTTCTTACAAGTACGAAGAATATTTGCAAGACAAGGAAAGTAAGAAATAGCACTTGCTTGGTATGCAAGTTAAAAAGGCATACAAACTACTCATGTGGACGCGTGGCATTTTCGGTTTGGCTTAGTTTGGTGTTTACGCTGGTTAGGTGTTGCGTTAGCTGCAACTTAGCTTAGCGCTATATGCTTTGAGGAAGGGGAAAGTTCGATGATTGAAACTGAAAGGTTAAGACTGAGTCCCGTCACTGAAAAAGATACTGATATTTATACGAAACTTCTCACTAGTGCTGAAGTAACAAAGTACTTGCCAGGCGGAAAACCTTTTAGTCTAGAGTACATACAAAATTACGTGCCAAGTAAAGTTGGGCATTGGTCAAAAGGCTATGGGACTTTTGTTGTCGTGCTAAAGGATAAACCATCTCAAAAGATTGGGTATGCTGGCGTAGAGCTAATTCCAGATTCGAAATTTTCTGATATTAGGTATGCGTTATTACCTGAATATCAAAACAAGGGTTATGCTTTCGAAGCCGCTGTCAACGCCAGTTTAAAATTGACCCACTTATCGACGTTATCGCCGAAGTAAAACTGACCCACCCACGTAATTAACTTCTACTTTCAGATAGATTTTCTAGTACAGTTGGTATGGTTCCAGCCGCCTTTTTTCCTCGTAATCGATAGCTTTCTCCGCTGATTTGTACGATGTGTGAGTGATGAAGAAGCCTATCCAGTAATGCCGCCGTTAGTGTTGTATCGTCAGCGAACGCATTCGACCATTGAGAGAACGGCAAGTTACTGGTTACGATAATGCTGCCTTGCTCGTATCGTTTAGCGATGACGTTGAAGAACAGGTTCGCTTCTTCTCTGCCGAACGGTAGATACCCGATTTCATCAACGATAAGGAGCTTGGGCGCAAGCACGCTTCGTCTCAAGTAGCTTTCAAGTTTGCCCTGAGCTTTCGCCGTAGACAGTTGAAGCATTAAGTCTGCTGCTGTGATGAACCGTGTTTTTAAGCCTTTTTGTACTGATATTTGACCAAGACTAACCGCTAGATGACTCTTGCCGACGCCACTTGGACCAAGTAGTACTACGTTTTCTTTTCGCTCGATGAACGCCAACCCTGTTAGCTCCTTTAGCTCCTTTAGCTGTTTCCTTGGGGCACCTGTTGCGAACTTGAAGTCATAATCATCGAACGTTTTTTCCATTGGGAAGCTGGCGAACTTAGTTAGTGTGGCTCTTGTGCGTTCCGCTCGTGTTTCCAACTCAGCGTTGAGAAGTGACTCTAAGTAATCAGCTAGACTCAGTTCGCGACGGTTGGCTGTTTCCGCCAGTGTCGGCCACTCCTGACCGATAGCTTGTAACTTCAGCGCTGCACAGGCCGCTTTAATACGATTCATTTGAAGGTTCATACTCGCACCTCCAACAACGCGTCATACATTGATAGCGGATGTTGGAAGCTCTCAACTGGCATGACATTATCACTCATTGTTAGTAGTGCCAGTGGGCGTGTCGGTGACGGGAGGGGCTGAAGTGTAAAGCGCTCTTTCTCTAGAAGAACTTGAGGCTTCGTGCCTGTCGTGCCGTGCATTCTCTGGTGAGCGACGGTTTCTAACCACGCGCCGATATGTCCATTAAGAACATCGACGGTGACTTTAAGTCCGTGTTGTTTGAGTGTCGCTGCAAGCGGGGTGACGAAGCTACTTTTCAAGTAAGAGTTAAATCGCTCCACTTTCCCTTTGGTCTTTGCGCGATAAGGGCGGCAAGCTCTTGGTTTGAAGTTGTATTTATTGGCGGAATTGAGCAGCATAGAGTTCCATCGGTGTTTGCCTTCCCCGTAAGCATCTCGTTCTATCATGATGGCTTTCGCATTATCGAAGAGAACTTCTTTGGGAACGCCACCGAAGTATTCAAACGCTTCTTCAAGACCATCAACCCAGTCTTCTTGACGCTCTCGCTCACAAAAGCGAACGAAGGTCGCTCTGCTATAACCAAGCGTAGCAACGAAGGCTTTAACACGTACGCCGTAATGCGTGATGGTCGTGAAGTCGACTTGCATCTGCTCGCCAGGCTGTGTCTCGAATCGAACCACAGGGTCGACAGGCGTGCTGGGTTTGTATTGTTTGATGTGCTCCTTGAGCATCGTTATACCACCTTCGTAGCCGAGCAATCTGACTTCACGAAGTAAGACAGTTGCTGGTATCCAATAAGGTTTTGCGACTTCAATGCGGGTGCGCAAGTAGTCGTGGTAAGGCTGTAATTTGGTTGGTCGAGATTGCCGCTCGGGATACACAGACTCTTTACTTCTGTCTCGAAGATAAGTGCGAACGGTATTCCTTGAGATACCTAAATCTCTCGCGATGCGGCGGATGCTTTGCCCTTGCTGATGTAAAACGTGTATTTCCACTAGTTGCTCCTGATTGATCATAATCCGCCGCTTTGTCCATTTACGAACGGATAGTTTGCCTCAGGTGGGTCAATTTTAAATCGGCGTTAGTGGGTCATTTTTACATCGGCGCTGACACCGCAAAAGCTGCTTTAAATTTCGCTTTAGATACGGGTGTTATCTCTGAAGTTTATGGTGTTGTGGTTGCTGGAAACTTAGCCTCAGGAAGGCTACTTAGAAAATTAGGTATGCAAAATTCGGAAGAACGTTTGTACGATAGTGATGAGCTGATAATCTTGTTTACTCAAACACGCATATAACAAACGCTTCAATTGGACTCGTACGCGTGGCACTTTTAGCGTTAATTATTGGTTGTGTGATTACGGTGTTTAAATTTGGTTCGGTGGGGCGTCATTCACTACTTAGCCGGGTGTTATGCGTAACCGATGGAGTACAGAGTATTAGATGGAAGTAGTAGAAGCGGAAAAATCGGATTTAGATTCATTCTTTGTGTATCTTGAAAATCAGCTGTCTGAAAATGGTAATGGAGAAGTTCCTCTTTTCCAGCCAATGTCCAGCGCGCAAAGTGCAATTCCAGAAGCAACAAAAGATAAGTTTATCCAAGGTTTTTCTCATCAGTTTGGCGAATTAGGTTGGAGAAAGCTGTGGGTTGTAAAAGACATTTCTGGAAGTATTAAAGGTCACATTGATCTTCGCCACCACAGTAATGAAAGCCGTTCTCATAGAGTTCTACTTGGTATGGGCGTAGATGTTTCTTGTCGGAAGCAAGGTCTTGGTCAAAGACTCATTGATGCTGTTATTAATTTCTGCCAAGAAAAAGCTGAAATTGACTGGCTTGATCTTTGTGTATTGTCAGAGAATTTTCCGGCAAAGAACCTCTACCTAAATGCAGGGTTCAATGTTGTAGGTGAGTTTAAAGATCAATATAGAATCGACGGTTTGTCTGTCTCGGAAACAGCAATGGCAAAGTACGTCAATAATTACGCATAACAAGCAATTCAAGCAGGTTCGTAACACGTTGTATTTTCACTATGCATTGCACTACTTATATCTAAATAGCGTGCTAGCTGTCTCAGACAATATTTAACGTCTAAACTTGAAGACTTTATAGGAGAATGGTGATGGAAAATCTTTCTGCAGAGTACTTCAAATTAGTAGATATCATTAGCCAATATGATGGCTATTTGATGATGATTAAAGGTTGGTCTATTACTGTCGGACTTGCGATTATTGGTTACTCCTTTCAACAAGCTAACAAGTCGATTCTTTTGATGTGTGTAGTTAGTACATTAAGCTTTTATGTAATGGACGCTAAGTTTAAGGAATACCAAGTTAGTTACTACCCGAGGATGAAAGCCATTGAACATTGCGTTGAATTTGCCCCCCGACTTTCTGAAAAAGAGCTAAATATTGCAGCGACTTGTGAACTTTTTAAGATTGATCGCTCTTGGACACAAACCAAAAAAGACAGTAGTTTTGTAGATGTTTTCTTCAAGTTAGGTGTCGCATTCCCACACTTAATATTATTAGTTTTGGCTGTTTTTCTATATTTTAGACCTCAATGGTTGGTAAGGAAAACTGTCTAATGGATTATGCGAGTCGACGCTTATAATTCGGCGGTTTTGGTTTGAAGTGATGTGCGTTTGGTAGTTAATCGTAGGTGATACATAGTAAGGTGTTATGTGCAAGAGAGGGGGTGAATATGGATGAAAAAGTACAAGTAGCTTTTAGCGTTTGGGTTGCATTTGTACTCGTCGGCTATGTGTTGTTCTATGTCAATAAAAATGCTCGGTTTAAGAGGAAGTATTATCCAATATTCTCCGTTATCGCGAGTGTTTTATTTTTGTTCGGTGCTAATATGATGGGACATTTCACACTGCAATTTCTGATTGTAATCGTCCCAATTGTTTCGCTAATTACATTTATGAATATACGTGGCGCAAAATTCTGCGACTTTTGTGGGAAATCAAACTTTTCGCAAACTTTAAAAGATAGAAAAGCCGAATGCCAAAAATGTGGACGTATTATTTAACCAATGTGAATATAGAAGGCGTTTAAGGCGGACTCCCAACGCTTGACTATTCAAGTTCTAGGTTGGGTTTCGTGTTTATGCTGTAAAGGTTTAGGTTAAGCGGACGCGTCACTCACTACTTAATCTGGCGTTAAACAAACGAGGGTACAGACACTATGGAAGTAAGTTGTCATTGCGGAAATGTGAAGTTAACAATAGTGCAAAAGCCTACGGAAATTACCGAGTGTGATTGTTCTATCTGCCGTAGGTATGCCGCTTTGTGGGGCTATTTCTCACCGCGTGACGTAACCATAAATACCGGAGCACAAGGAACAACGCCTTATATTTGGGGTGACCGAGAAGTGGCGTTTCATCATTGCAACTCTTGTGGTTGTATTACTCACTATGTTTCAACGAAGAGATGTTCAATTGAAAGAACTGCGGTCAATATGCGAATGGCAACAAGTGAGCAGTTGAAGGGCATAGCGCTTCGAAAAATCAACGGTGCGCTGTACTAATTTACCTAACGCGTGCTTCAAACTGAATAGTAATGTTTGGTACTTTTGGCATCAATTTGGGTTGGTGTGCTTTCGGCGGTCAAATCAGGTGTTCCAAATTACCGTGGCTTTTTTATCATCGATGCTTTTTTCTAAGTTATGCCTTCGCTAACAAAAGCCTATCTGTAACAATTCATTCACATCTCGTGTTCGGTTGTAAATCAACCTACCACCTTTCAATTCATTGATAGCACTCACTTTCCGGCTTTATTTGCACGCCTGTAACAATTATTTTACAAGTGAGCGGGTTTTTACCGTGAACCCCCATTTTCTTCCATGCATTTCATTATCTCAGCTTGTGGCCCAAATTTAATTAAGGGCAAAAAACACGACAATAGACTACGTAACATAAAACCAAAAGATACAGGGAGAAAGTTCATGGTGGATACATACAACCCGCTTGGCACGGACGGATTCGAGTTTGTTGAATACACGGCCGTTGACCACAAGGGAATTGAGCAACTTAAAGCGCTGTTTGTGTCACTTGGTTTTGCTGAAATCGCCAAGCATCGCTCAAAAGAGGCTTGGCTGTATCGACAAGGTGACATCAACTTTATCGTTAATGAACAACCACACAGCCAAGCTGAAGCGTTCGCTAAGGTACATGGGCCATCGGTCTGTGGCATGGCTTTTCGTGTTCATGAAGCCACGGTGGCAATGGAGCAAGCGTTCAAGGGTGGCGGTGAAGAGTACAAAACAGAAATAGGGCCAATGGAGCTGAGCATTCCTGCCATTTACGGTATTGGTGAAAGCTTGCTCTATTTTGTCGATCGCTATGGCAAGCAGAGCATTTACGACGTCGACTTCCGATTCTATGATGATGCCAAAGCGCGCATGGCGAAAGCTGATGTTGGTTTGTTTGAGATCGACCACCTCACGCACAACGTTAAGCAAGGCAACATGGATGTGTGGTCTGGATTTTATGAGCGTATAGGCAATTTCCGTGAGATTCGTTACTTCGATATTGAAGGCAAACTGACAGGTCTTGTAAGCCGCGCTATGACGTCACCTTGTGGCAAGATCCGTATCCCAATCAATGAGTCTTCAGACGACAAATCACAGATCGAAGAGTTCATCCGCGAATACAACGGCGAAGGTATCCAACACATAGCGTTGGCCACGGATGACATTTATAAAACGGTGAAAACCCTACGTGATCGCGGCATGGACTTTATGCCAACCCCAGACACTTATTATGAAAAAGTCGATGAACGTGTGAAAGGCCACGGTGAAGACACCAATCAGCTTCGTGATTTACGCGTTCTTATTGATGGTGCACCGACCAAAGACGGCATCTTGCTGCAGATTTTCACGCAAACGGTAATCGGACCGGTGTTCTTTGAAATTATTCAGCGTAAAGGCAATGAAGGCTTTGGCGAAGGTAACTTCAAGGCGCTGTTTGAATCGATTGAAGAGGACCAGATTCGTCGAGGAGTATTAGACGATGCATAAATGGATCTCGTTTCCTCATCGGGAAGGGGTGTGCTCTAAACAAGCGCACGCCGACTTTCCCGAAGAGGCAATTTATGAGAGGGAAGCGGGGCGGAGTGGTTTCTTTGGTCCTGCGGCGCACTTTCATCACCAACATGCCCCTACCGGTTGGTCTGAGTGGGAGGGCGATTTACGCCCTCGCGCGTTTGATTTTACCTTAGTTGAGAAAGCCAGCCAGATAACGCCTTGGGCCGTACCTCACCTTTTGCACAATGCGGACTGCAAAATTCGCGTGTGGCGAATGGATGAGAAGATGGATTTTTTGGTGCGTAATTCCGATGGGGATGAACTGCTGTTCATTCACCAAGGCTGTGCTGAACTCTATTGCGATTATGGCCATTTAGAGGTGAGTGAAGGGGATTATGTGATGATCCCGCGCTCGACCAATTGGCGTTTGGAGCCAAGTGAGCCGATGTTTATCTTGATGATTGAGAATACCGATGCGGCGTATTCCTTGCCAGAAAAAGGCATGGTCGGTCATCACGCGGTGTTTGATCCGGCCGTTCTCGATATCTCTTCGATTAATGACAAGTTCCGCGCTCAGTATTCTGAAAGCCAGACTCAGGTTCAGGTGAAACGCCACGACAAAGTCAGCGTGATCACGTATCCGTTCAACCCACTGGACGCGATTGGTTGGCATGGCGACTTAGCGGTAGTGAAAGTGAACTGGCGTGATATCAGGCCGCTGATGTCACATCGTTATCACTTGCCCCCTTCCGCACATACCACGTTTGTGGGCGCAGGGTTTGTGGTGTGCACTTTTGTGCCTCGCCCGATAGAGAGTGATCCTGGAGCATTGAAAGTGCCGTTTTATCATAACAATGATGACTACGATGAAGTGCTGTTCTACCACGCCGGGGACTTCTTCAGTCGCGACAACATTGAAGCAGGTATGGTGACCTTCCATCCGGCTGGGTTTACGCATGGGCCTCACCCAAAAGCCTTCAAGGCGGGTCTGGCGCACAAGAAGACGTTTACCGATGAAGTGGCAGTGATGATCGACACTCGCCATGCACTGCAGTTCTCTGATGAACTCGATAGCGTTGAGAACAAAGAATATGTCTATAGCTGGCAAGAAAAGAATGGGCAAGAGACGAGCTTGCAAAAGGCCGAGAGCGATAAGAAGTAAGGGAGCAGAATGAAATTAGCAACCAAGAAAAATGGAACTCGCGATGGTCTATTGATGGTCGTGAGCAAAGATCTCAAACAGTGTGTGGCGGCCACCGACATCTTCCACGCGATGCACCTTGCGCCCACCATGCAGGTGGCATTGGATAACTGGGATCGCGTGGCTTCTCAGTTGGAAGAGTTATACACCTCGTTAAACAACGGGCAAGTGACAGGCAGTGAAGTCTTTGTCTCTCAGTCTTGTGAGTCGCCTTTGCCGCGCGCTTATCAATGGGCAGACGGCAGTGCCTATGTAAATCACGTTGAGCTGGTGCGTAAAGCACGTGGTGCTGAAATGCCAAAAAGCTTCTGGGTTGATCCATTAATGTATCAAGGTGGCTCAGATGCGTTTATAGGCCCTTGTGACAATATCGAATTTGCCAACGACGAATGGGGCATCGATTTCGAGGGTGAGGTTGCGATAGTAACCGGTGACGTGCCGATGGGCGCGAGTGCCAAACAGGCACAAGATTCAATTCGCTTGTTGATGTTGGTGAATGATGTATCGCTGCGCGGGTTGATCCCTGCTGAGCTGGCAAAGGGCTTTGGCTTCTTCCAGTCCAAGCCTTCTTCGGCGTTCTCTCCGGTAGCGGTGACACCTGATGAGCTTGGTGAACAGTGGCGAGACAGCAAGGTGCATTTACCACTGATATCGACCTACAACGACAAGCCTTTTGGTTGCCCGAATGCGGGCGTCGATATGACCTTCAATTTTGCAGAGCTAGTCGTGCATGCTGCGAAGACGCGTCCATTGTCGGCGGGCGCAATCATAGGTTCAGGCACGGTGTCGAATAAACAAGGCACGGATCACGGCACTTCAATTGCTGAAGGTGGCGTGGGCTATTCATGCATTGCCGAAGTGCGCATGATTGAGACCATTCGAGATGGTAAACCGTCGACTCAATTCATGTCGTTTGGTGATTCTATTCGCCTAGAAATGTTCGATGCGGCGGGGGACTCGATTTTTGGCGCGATTGACCAAAAAGTGAGCCAATATCAAAAACGATAATCGGATAGCTAGAGAACTAAGGCTACAAAGAGAGGGATTATGAATGAGGGCCTTTATGAACGATAGCATGACACTCTATGGCTATTGGCGTTCGTCCGCGGCCTATCGGGTGCGTATTGGGTTGAATCTAAAGCAGCTCAACTACGAGTCTATATCGGTGCACTTGGTGCGCAATGGTGGCGAGCAACATGACCCACAATATCGTGAGATTAACGCCAGTGAACTTGTGCCCGTGCTGGTGGATGGTGAGGTTCAGCTCAATCAGTCGTTAGTGATTCTTCAATATCTAGATGAAACTTACCCTGACGTCTTACTTACTCCTGATCAGACGCCATTGCGCTATCAAGCTTTGGCAATGGCTCAGGATATTGCGATAGAAATTCACCCTCTCAACAACTTGCGTGTGCAGCAGTATTTGGAGAGGGCGTTGGCGTGCGAACAAGAGGCGAAAATGGATTGGATTCATTATTGGGTTCATCAAGGATTCAGTGCGCTAGAGGAGAAGCTTCACAAACACCGTCAAACACACGGTGATTCACGTTATAGTCTGACGGATTCGCCATGCATTGTTGATATCTGCTTGGTGCCGCAAGTCTATAACGCGCTGCGCTTTGCTGTTGATATGTCGCCGTATCCATTGATTAACTCGATTGTAGACGCGTGTAATCAGTTGCCCGCTTTTATTGACGCCATGCCTGAGAACCAAGCAGATGCACAAGGATAGGCGGACGCAAGCGGCTAAGCGAAAGCAAAAGGATAGATAAGAGTGACTTCTGCCTACTTCGAGCTATTTCTGCAAGCGAGGAGCATCAAGGCGCAATAACTCGTTTTATCTCTTCTAAGACCTCGGCGTTAGCAATCGCACCGAGGTTTTCTACGTTGTTGCCATTGATCACCTGTTTCACAGCCAGCTCAACCAGCTTACCAGAGCGTGTTTTGGGCACATCGCTGATAGCAAATATTTGGCTTGGAACGTGCCTCGGTGAGCAAGCGGATTTGAGTTTATTCTTGATGGTTGCCAGCAATTCGTCACTCAAAGCCATGTCTTGTTGCAGTTGAACAAACAACCATATTTGCTCATTGCGGTCGATATTTTTCCCTACGGCGATGGAATCGACGATGCCCTCGATGGTATTCACCTGCTGATAGATCTCTGCGGTACCAATTCTTACGCCTCCGGGGTTTAGGGTAGTGTCACCTCGTCCGTAGAACCGGTAGCCACCACGGCTAGTTTGCTCAACTTCGTCACCGTGGTGCCAGACATTGTCGAATTTATCCCAGTAAGTGCGGTGATAACGTTCGCCAGTGTCATTCCAAAAGCCGGCAGGGAAGTTGGGAAGGGAATTGGTGCACACCAACTCGCCACGTTCTTGATTGACTTCTTGCCCCGATGAATTGAACACCTGGATATCGACTCCAAGCCCTGCCTGCTGGCACTCTCCTCGATAAACAGGGGAGATAGGGTTACCCAATACAAAGCAGCCACAAATATCCGTCCCGCCAGAAATAGATGCTAAATGCAGATCTTGCTTGATGTGCTTGTAGACGTAATCAAACTGTTCTGGGTAGAGCACCGAACCTGTCGAGCAGAGTGTTCTTAACTGAGGAAGAGAGTGACTCTTGACGGGAGAAAGTGCCGCTTTCTCAATTGCTTCTAAGTACTTGGCTGAGGTGCCAAATGTCGATACTTCAGCGCGCTGCGCTAAATCCCACAGAACATTAGGTTGCGGATAAACCGGGCTACCATCAAAAATCACCAAACAGGCGCCGCTCGCGAGCGCAGACACGTGCCAGTTCCACATCATCCACCCACACGTGGTGTAGTAGAACACGCGATCTTTCGGCTTAATGTCGCAATGAAGCTGATGCTCTTTTAGGTGGTTGATGGTGGTGCCACCAACGGAATGCACAATGCATTTGGGCTTGCCCGTGGTGCCAGAAGAGTACAAAACAAACAGTGGGCTGTTGAAATTTACACGAGTAAAACACAAAGGTTGTGGTGGATAATGATTGATGATGTCTTGCCAGCTTTGGGTTGATACATCCGGCTCAATGCGATGCTGATTCAACTCACTACTATGATGCAACTGACTACTCTGATTCAAATGCGGGTTCTGTTTTAAGTAGCCGCTCTGTTTCAAATAGCGAACCGAGCATACTCGCTTTAGCCCATTTAGGTGCTCAATGACGTCGTGGTTTTTGTTTGTCATATCGAACGTCTTGCCATTGAAGGTGTAGCCATCGCAGGTGAACAGAACCTTGGGTTTCACTTGGCCAAATCGTTCAATCACACTCTCTACGCCAAAGTCCGGCGAGGTGGAGGTCCAAATTGCTCCTAAGCTGGTGGTGGCAAGCATTGCGATTACGGTCTGCGGCAGATAAGGGGTGTAGGCTGCAACCACATCGCCGGGTTGCACACCACAATCTATGAGCCATTGTTGAACGCTAGAGACTTCCTCACATAGGGTTTGCCAAGTGTAGCTCTGTTGCTCGCCACGCTCATTCTCAAACCAAATCGCAAGCTCGTTTGGCAACGCCTTTGCTGAATCCAGCAAGTTTTCTGCATAGTTAATTTGCGCGTCTGGGAACCAAACGGCATCACGATGAGATGTTGGCTGCTGCCAGCGGCTTTCGCCTTGCACTTTAACTCGATAACTTGGTTTTTTAATTCGATAACCTGGTTCTTTAATACCATTATCTTGCGCCTTAACGCTGTCGCCTTGCGAGCCAACCATGCCACAAAACTGCCATACGTTCTGCCAAAACGACTCGGGCTGTTCCACAGACCATTGATGAAGCGTCGTGTAGTTTTGTAACTTTCGCTCAAGTACGCCTTGCTGATTGAGGCTATCCATTAATCGGGTGACGTTGGCTTGCGCGATGCGTTGGTCGCTTGGTTGCCAAATTGGCTTATTGGGATCGTGCATTCTTTTCCTTTAACAAAAAGTTAACGTTTTCAGTCTGGTATTTAGGCTTTACAAAGTCAAAAGATCAGCAAAATAAGCACCTAACAGAGCTGTGTAAACAAAATGTTACATGAAGGCTGGTTTCGAAAAATGGCGCAAATTGGCGCTTATCGCGAGTGGAGATAGGCTTAAAAGAAGACATTCGTAAGGAGGTGCGCAATGACTCAATATCATTCAAAGCCTGTGAGCCAAGAGGGATGGGTTGAGTGGAGCCTCGAAGAAGACGCCATTTGGCACGACTTGGTGACAAGGCAACTGAACGTCATCAACGACCGTGCTTGCGATGCGTATTTACATGGTTTGACCCTGCTTGATCTACCACTAGATAGGGTGCCTCAGCTACCTGAAATAAACAAAGTGCTTAAGGAAACAACCGGTTGGCAGGTACAGCCAGTTCCCGCGTTGATCGATTTTGACCGTTTCTTTGAGTTGCTCGCCAACAAGCGATTTCCTGTTGCGACCTTTTTGAGAACGCGAGACGAGTTTGATTATTTACAAGAACCAGATTTCTTCCATGAAATTTTTGGCCATTGTGCCATGTTGACCAATACCGATTTTGCCGCTTTTACAGAGCATTATGGAAAACTAGGATTGGCGGCAACCCCCAAGCAACGCGCTTATCTTGCGCGCTTGTATTGGTTTACGGTTGAGTTTGGCTTAGTCCAAGAAGGGCAAAAGCTAAAAATCTATGGCGGCGGTATTCTTTCGTCTCCGGCAGAAACCATGTATGCGCTGGAAGGGAAGGTGGCGATTCGTGATGAGTTTGATTTACAAACGGTCCTAAGAACCCCTTACCGTATCGATATTATGCAGCCTAAATATTATGTGATCGGGGCGCTGTCTGAGCTGTTTAAAATCAGTCAGATAAACCTATTACAGCAAGCTGATCTCGCGGCCGAAGCGGGATTATTCCCCCCACTTTTTGAACCCAAGGAACCTGTACATGTTGAATGAACAAAAATGCGAAGCCTGCAGCATTGATGCCATTGCGCTTAATAAAGATGACCAACAATCCTTACTATTGGAGTTGTCTGGCTGGCAGATCATGGAAAGAGACGGCATCCCACAGCTTGAAAAGGTGTATAAGTTTAAGAACTTCAAGCAGGCGTGGGCATTTAGCAATAAAGTGGCAGAGTTGGCGGAAGATCAGTTTCATCACCCTTCCATTTTATTGGAATGGGGCAAAGTCACCGTGACATGGTGGAGCCACTCAATCAAAGGCTTGCACAAAAATGATTTCATCTGCGCCTCACGCTGCGATGTTTTGGCGCTAAGCGAGTGATTTATTGGCTCGGCATGTTCTCGAATCCAATTTTATTTAACGTTCTTATCCAATAGTGCGGACCACCACACGCTTCTACGCCTATACGCATTGTGGGCGCATTTGCTATTTTAGTCAGTAACTTAGAGTAAGTTTTTAACTTGTTAAGTAGGGCTTAGCACTTTTGGTTTGTATTGAATCCGGATTATGGTGCCATGCAAAACGTGTGGTAGTGCGTTTCGGGCTACTTAAGCGGACGTTATGTACCTTTATGGAGAAATAGATTTGAGCACTTCAGTTATACATGTTGATATAAGAGAAGACGGACACTACACACTATTTAAAAATTTGTTTGACGAGTATTCGTCAACACTATCGATAGAAATAGACAGCAATACTGTAAAGCGGTTATTTGAACTGCCATATTTTCACGGTTTTCTCTGTTTCTCTGAAAATCAGCCTGCGGGATTTGCTGTCTGCTTTGAATCTTACTCGACATATCGAGCTAAAAAAATCATCAATATCCATGACTTCATGGTGTCCGATAACTTTCGAGGTCAGGGAATAGGTAAAGTTCTACTTCATGGTATAGAGCAGTATTGCCGTGAGTATGATGTTCTCAAAATAACTCTGGAAGTCGATGACGAAAATACCGTTGCGAAAAGGCTTTACCGCTCCTGTGACTTTGCAGACTATCAAGTTGAGCAAAAAGACCTACAACATTGGCAGAAATATTTGCGCTAATAAGTACATTACAAGAGACTAACATCACAAGAGGCTATGGCGTCAATAGTTAACGTTTTGTACTTTTGGCATCAATGTTGGATCGTATGTTTACGGTGGTTTCATCAAGTTCGGTGGGGCTGTAGTTACCACGTAAGTGGGCGCTACTTCTAACTCATCATACAGGGATAGTTTATGAGTCGTTCAAAAGTTGTTTTAGTTACAGGCGGCAGTCGAGGAATTGGGGCTGCCACTTCGACGTTGTTTGCTGCTCATGGCTACGCGGTATGTATCAATTACAAGTCCAACGCTCTTGCAGCAGAGAACTTAGCATTAGAAATTACGGCTAATGGTGGTCAATGTATCATTGTTCAAGCTGATGTTTCTGATGAACACGAGGTCGTACAGTTATTTGAACGTATTGATCGTGAACTAGGGCAAGTATCTGTTGTGGTAAATAACGCAGGTATTCTTCGTCAGCAATGTCGCCTTGAAGATATGACAGCGGATAGGATTAATACAATCTTTTCGAACAACGTAACGAGCTATTTCTTATGTAGTCGGGAAGGCGTAAAGCGAATGTCTACACGTCATGGTGGTAAGGGTGGTGCGATCATAAACGTTTCATCTGGTGCCGCTCGTTCTGGGTCACCGAATGAATATGTCGATTATGCTGCGTCAAAAGGCGCTATTGATACTCTCACAAAAGGTTTATCACTAGAGGTAGCCTCTGAAGGCATTAGAGTGAATTGTGTACGCCCTGGTCTAATTCATACTGAAATGCACGCTGATGGCGGAGAGCCGGAAAGGGTTGAAAGGCTGAAAAGTATAATACCCCTCCAACGTGGTGGAGAGCCAGAAGAGGTAGCTGAAGCTATCTACTGGCTTGCTTCAGAGAAATCATCATTCTCCACCGGTAATTTTTTAGACTTAGCTGGTGGTCTGTAATGCATACAAAGTCCTTTAGAGTGATGTTCAACGCTTGGCGTAATGACAGGGCATTGAGTTGCTAATCATCCAAACCAGTTTGAAACCAAACTTCAGAGCATATTGAATTAAACTTCAAGATATTTGACTCAATTAGTGTTAATTATGTACTTCACTGTTTACATCGTTAAATGAACATGTTACCGATGTATAAGTGGAGGTTAGCAGTTTCTTGAACTCTGAGGGCATATTCACATGAAAGTAGTATGTGAAACGGAAAGGTTAATTATTAGACAGTTTGAGCTATGTGACACTGAGTTCATTATTCGGTTACTCAATGAGAAGGCGTTTATCCGTTATATAGCAGATAAAAATGTTCATACTGATGAAGACGCAACGAACTATCTTGAGCGTGGCCCATTGGCGAGTTATGCAAAACTAGGTTTTGGTCTTAATTTGGTATCTCTAAAAAGCGACAACACCCCAATTGGTATGTGTGGGGTATTAAAAAGAGACGAGCTGGAATATCCAGACTTAGGTTATGCATTTTTGGCTGAATTTTGTGGTGAAGGCTATGCTAGTGAAGCGGCTGAAAAGACGTTAACAGCAACAATGAAAAATTTCTCATTAGATACCGTTTTTGCTGTCACTCTTCCACATAATTCGCGGTCAAACAGACTACTAGAAAAAGTAGGCTTCAGCTTCAACAAAACAATGGAGCTGTATGGGTTACAAAATAACCTTTACGAGTACCGAGGCTAAACTGCATACAAATGCTTCAAGTGGCTTCATAACGCTCGGCACTTAAGCGGACGCTATGTGAAAGGAGAAAATAATGAGTTCTGGTAACATTAAAAATGTAGTTTTTGACATCGGTAATGTTGTTGTTCGTTGGGCACCTTTAGAGATTGTCAGGCTTACTTTTGGCGAAAGTGATTCCCTCGAAGCGCAAGCGAAATCGATATTTCAGTCCGAAACTTGGCTTAGTTTAAATAAAGGACAGATAACGGAACGTCATGCTAAAGCTCAATATCAGGAAATGATAGGGTTGTCGGATCTAGAATGTGAGCGCCTTTTCTATTACGTTAAACAAACACAAATATTAATCTACGGTTCTGTTGACCTTATAAAACGCTGTAAATCTGCCGGTTATAAAGTGCTAGCGTTAACTGATAATGTTCATGAAATCGTATCTCACTTAAAAGAAACCTATTCATTCTGGGAGTTATTCGATGGCGCAACGGTTTCTGCGGAAGTGGGGTTGCTGAAACCTCAACCAGAAATTTATTATTCGCTACTTTCTCAACATGACTTACAAGCTCCAGAAACGGTGTTCATTGATGACATGGCGTACAACGTTAAAGGTGCAGAGTTAGTTGGTATATCCGCTATTCAGTTTGAAAGTGCATCTCAATGTGAACAAGCCTTAAAATCAATTGGGGTAAAACTTTAATGGTAGAGGCACTGAAGACATTAGGCAGAGGTGCGACCGCTGCGGCGGTCTCTTGCTGGTGTATCGTTCTTAATGGTATTGACGCTGAGGTTTAAATGAAATTGTCATATTTTTTCCTACTGCCCGTTATGGCGTTAGTTGGCTGTACAGGGGAAGAGGAGGAGCAACCCTTTGAAGGGTACTTTACCTACGGACACGAAGTTTCTGATTTTCGCTTATGCAATGAATCCGCCTACTATTGGTTAAATGGTGAGTCTTCTTCAATGAAAGTGATCGAGCAGGCATCCTTACAGCTTTCGGAACAAGTTGGTGAACCGTATCAAGCGATCTACGTTAAATTTATGGGGTTTGTCGACGACCGAGTGCCGGTTGGATTTGAGGAAGAAACGGATGGGTTGCTTTACATGATAGAACTTGTTGAACATTCCGATCAAGCCTCAGCACATTGTCGATAGTTGAGATAATTAGCCACGTCAGCTGACAGCTAATATACGGTATTGCCTATTCCTAATGGTTCCATGAGTCAGACTCATGGCTGAACGTGCAGGTTGGCTTAGCCTACACTTTATTGAATGAAAAGTGACAAGTGCGCATACTTAATATGACTGAGTAAAACTCCCACGACAATAGATAATGTGTTGTTCCCTTAATTATGTATTAATTCCAAGGTGAGATTATTTAGTATCACCTTCGGCCTATAAATATTAAATGACATCCCTTTCGCTACAAAATTTCTGATTTCATATGGTTGTATATTAATTGTTTGGTTTGGTTTAATAATTCTCGAATAAACATATGGTTAAGAGTCGCTCGTAAAAGTGCGCCTTTATTGATGTTTTATGACCGTTTTTAAAATTCTCGGGCATTTATGGATGATAGTCCACAATACTAGTCACAAAATGGTCAATAACGGGCGTGATGACGATTTGGTCACAGTTTTGCTGTTTTTTCATTGGTAAATTAATAATCAAGCCAGAGGGGAGAAATTATGAGAAGCCTGCAAATTGTCGAACTAATAAATGATCAAAGAAGTGCTACAGTTGAGGAAATAGCAGAAGCATTTAATGTTTCCGTAGAAACCATTCGTCGTGACTTAAAAAAACTCGATGAATCTGGTGCACTTAAAAGAGTTCATGGTGGGGCGGTTAGTGTCCAAGAAATTGATGAGGGTCGTTCTTTTCATGCTCGCTCTAGAGACTATTTAGAAGAGAAAGAACTGCTGGTCAGTAAAGCTCTAGATTATATTCAAGAGGGCATGGTGATCGGGCTAGATGCGAGTTCATCGAGTTGGTGCTTAGCACGAGAAATTCCAAACATAAGTTGCACAATTATTACCAACTCCCTTCAGAATGTTATTGCTTTAGAAGGGAAAGACAACATTAGTGTCATTTGTACTGGCGGCAGTTATTCTGAAAAATACAGCAGCTTTTATGGTCCGCTAGCAGTAGATACGCTGACAAATATGTCTGTGGATGTCTGCTTCTTTTCCTGTGTAGGGTTTGATTATGACTCAGGGGTTTGGGATTCAAATGAATATAACTATCAAATAAAAAGAAGTTTTATTGAGATTTCTCAGCAAGTTATTCTCATTGCCGACAAATCAAAATATAAAAAAAGAAGTCTTCTTAAAATATGTGATAGTGAGTCGGTAGATGTAGTGATTACTGACTTGTAATAACGTGAAATAAAACAACGTATAAATTAGAAACCAATAATGTGATTATTAATAAGGATATCTTATGACTGATACTCTCAATATACGTTCGTCTGAATCTCAGAGGAATAATAAAATAGAGGTAATACCAAAGGAAATCAAATTTGCCTTCTGGCTACTTTGTAGTTGTTTCGCAATGTGGGGATTAGCCAATAATATGACGGATGTGCTTATTGCACAATTTCGGAAAGTATTTACTCTGACTGATATGCAATCGGGTTTAGTTCAAACGGCTTTTTATGGTGCTTATTTTTGTTTGGCTTTACCCGCTGCACTTTTTATACAGAAATATAGCTATAAAGCTGGGGTGCTTTTAGGCTTAGGACTATTTGCAACAGGTGCGCTGTTATTTTATCCCGCTGCGCAAGCAATGGAATACTTACCATTCTTGTTAGCGTTATTTGTTCTAGCCGGTGGTCTCTCTATTCTAGAAACCAGTGCCAACCCCTATATTTTAGCGATGGGGCCTGAAGAAACCGCAACACGGCGTCTCAATATTGCCCAAGCGTGCAACCCTATTGGTTCGATCACGGGGGTATTGATTGGAAAATTTTATATCTTATCGCAACTTAACCCTGCAACGGATAGTGAACGTGCGGTGATGGCAGCAGACGAACTGGCACAAATTCAGTCCGACGAATTGTACGCGGTCATGATGCCATACCTCGGTGTAGCGGTTGTTATCGCTCTGATTTGGCTATTGATTCTTAAAACGAAAATGCCAACGGCAAAGGATACAAGCACAACGGGGGACTCAACATTTGGTCAAGCGTACCGCCGTATTGTTAAGCGTAGCCACTTCACAAAAGGTGT
This sequence comes from Vibrio nomapromontoriensis, assembly GCF_050337205.1. Taxonomy (NCBI): domain Bacteria; kingdom Pseudomonadati; phylum Pseudomonadota; class Gammaproteobacteria; order Vibrionales; family Vibrionaceae; genus Vibrio; species Vibrio nomapromontoriensis. The sequence goes on along the minus strand of NZ_JAKJSS010000007.1, from coordinate 810,701 downwards.
ATTGGCCCAGTTCTTCTATGTAGGCGCTCAAATTGGCTGTTGGTCATGGACAATTCGTTACGTGATGCAAGAAGTCGGCGGCACGGAAGCGGAAGCATCAACGTATCTCCTGACTTCTATTGTGATTTTTTCTCTTATGCGCTGGGTATGTGTCGCGCTGATGAAACACATTGAGCCGCAAAAACTTCTTGCTGCATTGGCTGCGGTCGCCGCGATGTTAGTTGCTGTCATCATGTTTGCTGGTGGGCTAGCAGGCGCCTATGCATTGGTGGGTGTGTCTGCTTGTATGTCACTGATGTTCCCAACTATTTTTGGGCTGTCTTTAAGAGATTTAGGATCAGATTCTAAGTTTGGTGGCAGTTTCCTCATCATGGCAATCCTAGGTGGCGCAGTACTTACTGCCATCATGGGGCAAATCTCTGACGCAGCAGGTATTGGCGCAGCATTTGTTATTCCATTCATTGGCTTTGTTTACCTCGTCTACTACGGTGCGAAAGGTTACGAAGTTAAGTAGAAATAAGGTTACGAAGTTAAGTAAAGCATTATGCACAGGGGCAGTATTCAGTTTGCCCCTGAATCAAAGAAATAATAAGGAACATCAATTATGTCACAGTTAGTTAAAATCGGTATTCGTCCTACTATCGACGGTCGTCAAATGGGCGTACGAGAATCTCTAGAAGAGCAAACGATGGGGATGGCACAACGGGCTGCCCATTTTATTCAAGAGCACATCCGCCATGCGAGCGGAGAGAAAGTGGAGTGCGTGCTTGCTGATTCGTGTATTGGTGGTGTAGCTGAGTCCGCAGCGACGGCTGACAAGTTTAAACGTGAAAATGTGGGTCTGGTACTAACGGTGACACCTTGCTGGTGCTATGGCACGGAAACGATTGATATGGATCCGCATACGCCAAAAGCGATTTGGGGCTTCAATGGTACCGAGCGTCCTGGTGCGGTTTATCTTGCTGCTGCGATGGCTGGTCATTCACAAGTAGGCTTACCAGCATTCTCAATCTATGGCAAAGAAGTTCAAGATGCGGGTGATGAAACAATCCCTAATGACGTACAAGACAAAATTCTTCGCTTTTGCCGCGCAGGGTTAGCGGTTGCGTCAATGCGAGGCAAATCTTATCTCTCTATGGGATCGGTATCGATGGGTATTGCAGGGTCTGTTGTGAACCCTGAGTTCTTCCAAAAATATCTGGGCATGCGTAATGAATATGTCGATATGACGGAAATCAAGCGCCGCTTGGATCGTGAAGTTTATGACAAGAAAGAATTTGAATTAGCGCGCGCTTGGGCGAGAGATTGGTGTAAAGAAGGGAAAGATTACAACGGCACTCCGTTCACCGAGGAGCGTAAAGCTGAAGATTGGGATACGGTCATTAAGATGACCATGATCATGCGAGATTTGATGCAAGGTAACCCTAAACTGGCAGAACAAGGCTTTGGTGAAGAGTCGCTAGGGCACAACGCCATACTGGCAGGCTTCCAAGGCCAGCGTCATTGGACCGATCACTTACCCAATGGTGATTTTTCTGAGGCTATCTTAAATTCTTCATTCGATTGGAACGGCATTCGCGAGCCCATTTGCGTGGCAACTGAAAACGATGCCTTGAATGGCGTAAACATGATGTTTGGCAAGCTACTGACGGGAGAAGCCCAAGTCTTCCACGATGTACGTACCTACTGGTCTGAAGATGCAGTTGAGCGCGTCACCGGGACTCGCCTAGATTCAGGTTTCTTGCACCTTGTTAACTCCGGTTCCGCGGCCCTCGACGGTGCAGGCAAAGCGAAAACAGCAGAGGGTAAGCCTGCGATGAAGCCGCATTGGGAATTAACGCAAGCTGACGTGGAAGCGTCTCTCAATGCGACGAAATGGTGTCCTGCCATTGAAGAATACTTCCGCGGGGGCGGCTTCTCATCTCAATTCCTAACGGAAGGCGGCATGCCGTTTACTATGCATCGTGTCAACATTATTGCAGGTATTGGCCCTGTGTTGCAAATTGCTGAAGGGCACTCTATCGAACTGCCTGAAGACGTACATAATATTTTAAACGAACGTACTAACGCGACTTGGCCGACTACCTGGTTTGTGCCGCGTTTGACGGGGGAAGGAACATTTAAATCCGTTTATGACGTCATGGCCAATTGGGGTGCTAACCACTGTGTGATCACCTCAGGCCACGTGGGTGCCGATTTGATTTCGCTTGCGGCCATGCTGCGTATTCCGGTATCGATGCATAACGTCGATAGTCAAGACATTTTCCGTCCACATACTTGGTCTGCATTTGGTCAGGATATAGAAGGACAAGATTACCGTGCTTGTCAGAACTTCGGCCCTATCTATAAGTAATGAATTGGTCATTAAGTAGGTAACGAATTTTGCCTGCCCTCTTTTGGGGTAGGCCTGAAAGGGGGGGGGAGTTATGTCGATTGCTATTATTCTTGATTGCGGTGCTACCAACGTTCGCTCAATCGCGATCAATCAAAAGGGTGAAATTGTTGCGTCGCACTATATTGCTAACGAGACACTTCAAAGTGGTACAAGCCATGTTTGGGATTTTCAACAAATATGGAAAAAGCTCGTTGAATGTTCAAAGCAAGTCACGGCTCAAATTAATTCAACGGATATTGTCGCCGTTTCTGTTACAACCTTTGGGGTGGACGGTGCGCCCTTCGATAAAGATGGAAAACAGATCTATCCCATTATTTCATGGAAATGTGCTCGCACTGCGCCAGTGATGAGCCAGATCGCTCAAGATATTGACCGCGATGAATTGTATTTGGCTAATGGCATTGGGGACTATTCATTTAATACCTTATTCAAACTTAAGTGGTTGAAGGACAATGAACCAAACGTTTATCGCAATATGGATAAGTGGGTGTTTATTTCGTCCATGCTGACTCAAAAACTGACGGGTGAGTTGACCACTGACCGAACCATGGCTGGAACATCGATGATGACTGATCTAGACAGCGGTGACTGGAACGAAGGGGTATTACAGTATTTGGAACTGACAACATCGCACTTTCCGCCAACGGTGGAAGCAGGCGAAATTGTGGGTTGTTTAAAAGACGATGTTGCCTTTTTGTTAGGCATTCCAAATAAAGTGCCGGTGATTTCCGCAGGTCATGATACTCAGTTTGCTTTATTTGGGTCAGGTGCCAAAGAGAACCAGTCTTTCTTAAGTTCTGGTACGTGGGAGATTTTGATGGCTCGCTCGCCACGGCCTCAATTAAAACCAGACTACCTAAAACAAGGTATGACAACGGAGTTGGATGCTAAAAATGGCTTGTTTAACCCCGCTATTCAATGGCTCTCCAGCGCGGTAATGGAGTGGGTCGCCAACACTTATTTTGCTGATGTTGTCGAGAGTGGCAATAAATACGCAGTGATGGTCGCAGAAGGGGAGGCGGCACCTATTGGTGCGAATGGCGTTAGATTTGACCCATCCTTCTTACTTGATGCAAAGGGTCAAGGCAACGGTGCTATTACCGGCCTATCAATTAACACCACGAGGGGGGAAATATACCGCGCTGCGCTGGAAGGGCTAGCCATCAAACTTATGCACAGTTTGAATGTGCTTTCCACGACTTGTGGTTTAAACACTGAGAGTTTAATGGTGGTAGGCGGTGGGTCTAAAAATACGCTGTGGAACCAAATAAGAGCTGACGTTGTTGGTATCCCTATTCATGTCGTTGAACAACCTGAAGCCACGGTGACAGGGGCGGCGATGTATGCTTTTGCAGGGGCGGAGGTATTCATTGATGCTAATCATGCTCAAGAAAATATGAAGCCATCTTATCAAGTCATCACCCCGTCAAAGAACCGTGAACAATACGCACAGTTATTAGAGGAAATGCACCATGCTTAAAGGAATACATCCGGCAATAAGCCCAGATCTGCTTGCCGTATTAAGTCGAATGGGGCATGGCGATGAAATCTTATTTGCCGATGCTCATTTTCCCGCAGAGACGTTTGGGTCACATGTTGTATTACGAGCGGATGGGGTGAATATCGACACGCTCCTAGAAGGTGCAATGCCGCTGTTTGAGTTAGACGCTTATTGTCCATGCCCTCTCATTATGATGCAGGCGGTAGAAGGTGACCAACTCGACCCAACTGTTGAATCAAAATATATGGCCGCTATCACAAAGACCACTGTAGACAGACCCGCGTTAGAGCAAATGGATCGTTTTGATTTTTACGACCGTGCCGAAAAATGCTTTGCAATTGTACTGACGGGCGAAACCGCCAAATACGGAAACATCATTTTAAAGAAAGGCGTAACGCCTGCTTAAGGAAGTAATACGATGACAATAACAAGAACTGAAATAGCACAAGACATTATCGATACATGTTTAGAGATGACGAAGTTGGGATTGAACCAAGGCACCGCAGGTAATGTCTCCGCTCGTTTTGAAAATGGCTTACTGATCACGCCAACAGGGATTGAGTATGAGAAGTTAACGCCGGATCATATTGTTTTTGTAAGTAATGAAGGCGAGTTTGAGGAAGGTAAAATTCCATCGAGTGAATGGGCTTTCCACCTAACATGTTATAACGCAAGAGAGGATTGTCATGCCGTTGTTCACAACCATGCCATTAACGCGACAGCAGTTTCTATACTCAATCGTCCAATCCAAGCGATCCACTATATGGTCGCAGCATCGGGCACAACGGAAATACCTTGTGTTCCTTATGCTACCTTTGGCTCTCCTGAGTTGGCTGACTATGTAGATGGTGGCATTCGTCAAAGTAAATCCATTCTTCTTCAGCATCACGGCATGATCACGGTAGGCGAAAACCTGAAAAAAGCGCTGTGGTTAGCTCATGAAACGGAGGTGTTAGCGGAGCTCTATCTCAAATGCGCGGCGATTCAATCAAATGTTCCGGTTCTTCCAACCCAAGAAATGAACCATGTTTTAGATAAATTCAAAACGTATGGTTTACGCGTTGAGAAGTAATTGAGAAGTAATCGAGATTAGCCCGATCGGTCGGGCTCTTACCATAAAGGAATAACTATGGTGTTTGCATTAAATTTACCTAAGCTATCATTATCTGGCGTAGGTGCAGTGGCAGAATCTGTGGCTGTCTTAGACGCCCAGCCCGTGAAAAAAGCGATGATAGTGACCGATAAAAACCTGATTGAGTTAGGTATATTAGATTCTCTTTATCGGGCGCTCGATGACAAAGGTTTCGACTATGTAACCTTTGATAATGTCACCCCCAATCCAACCGTTAACCTTGTAAATGAAGGTGCTGAGTTCTATAACAAACATGCCTGTGATTGCTTTATTGCTGTCGGTGGTGGTAGCCCAATTGATTGCGCAAAAGCGATTCGTATTGTCACATCAAATGAAGGTGATATTACCGCTTATAATGGCGTCGGCTTGGTTAAGAACCAAGGGGCGTTCTTTATTGCCATTAATACAACGGCGGGGACCGCGGCTGAAATGACGTCTAACTCGGTGATCACCGATGAAGTGAAGCAAGTTAAAATGGTCTTAGTGGATACAAAGCAAATTCCAGACGTTGCGGTCAACGATCCCTCGTTAATGGTGGGTTTGCCATCATCCGTCACTGCGGCGACGGGCATGGATGCGCTTACGCATGCCATCGAGTCTATTGTGACGCCAGGCGCACATCGTCTAACTCTCCCCACGGCGCTTGAGGCGGTTAAGTTGATTGCGAAATGGTTGCCTGTTGCGGTAAAGGAGGGAGCTAACATCGAAGCACGAGCAGCACTTGCGGATGCGCAGTTTTTAGCGGGGATGTCATTTAACTCTGCGGGGTTAGGTGCCGTTCACGCGTTGTCACATCAGCCGTCGGCGACGCATAACTTAGCGCATGGTGTTTGTAATGCGATCTTGCTACCAGTGGTGAGTGCATTCAATGCTCAAACCGCGCCAAGTGCATTTAGATCGGTAGCAGAAGCGATGGGGGGAGATACCTCACAGCTAAATGATAGTGATGCCGCTTCATTAGCGGTTGAATGTATTCGGCAGCTGTCGACTGAAGTTGGTATCCCGTCAGGACTTGCTTGCCTTGGAATAGAGGATTCCGATATTGATGGTTGGGTGCAAAAAGCCATGGATGATGTGTGTATGGGAGGCAACCCGCGCATATTGACTGGTGAAGATGTATTTGGCCTTTATAGGTCTGCCTTATAGCGACACGGATGCACCTTCACTCATATATGGTCTATTTGAACGAATTAAAAAAGGCTTATCGATGAACGACGTCGATAAGCCTTAAATATAGAATTTACCCTACATTACCTATTTGGCGGTTTCTATCGTGTTGACAAAATTCGCTATATTTGGCAGCGGGAAGAGGCCAGCTAAACAGAAATCCCTGCCCCCAACGACAACCATGTTGTAGAAGAATATGCATTTGCTCGGTTGTTTGGATGCCTTCTGCAATGACATTGATGCCCAACTCATTCGCCATCTGCAGTGTTGAAGTGACGATCGTCATGTCATCGGCACTGAGCTGATTGATGAAAATACGGTCTATTTTGAGGCTATCTACTGGTAATTGTTTGAGGTAACTAAGTGATGAGTATCCTGTCCCGTAGTCGTCGATGGCTATTTTGACGCCGACCTTTTTTAATTCAGTAATCAGATCAATAGCATGGTGTATATTTTTCATCAATACACTTTCGGTGATTTCCAGTTCGAGTGAATCAGCGGCTACACCATACTGTTGTAGGGGAGTTGTCACGTCCTTTATCAGCCTACCCGACATGAGCTGTACAACGGACACGTTGACGGACACTTTTTGGTGGTAAATACCTTGGTTTCGCCACTCTTTAATTTTTCTACAAGCCTTTTCAATGACCCAAGCACCGATGGGGATGATTTCGCCCGATAGTTCTGCGATAGGGATAAATGAGTCTGGTGAAATCACACCATAATGAGGGTGATTCCAGCGAAGTAAGCACTCGCAGCCGATGTGTTTTCCAGAGGCAAGCTCTATAATCGGTTGGTAGTACAATTCTAACTGGTTCTTTTCCAGTGCCTGAGGCAGCTCTGATTCAATAAATAATTTTGCTCTTGCTTGTTTTCTTAATATGTCGGAATAACAAAAATAGCCAACCGATGACTCTTTGGCTTTATACATGGCAGTGTCTGCCGAGCGAATAAGGTCTTGGACATTATTGCCATCTTTGGGGTATATAGCGATGCCAATGCTAGTGGAAATAATAAGCGACTCCTTGTCAATATTTATTGGCGTACGCAAACCGTGAATCAGTTTTTTAGAGACGGTAACCGCTTGGTCTATACTCGTGAGGTTTTCTAGAAGAATGGTAAATTCATCACCGCCAAAACGAGCGAGAGTGTCGCCGCACCGTAGTTTTGTCGCAAAAATATTCGCGACTTCGAGAAGTAATCGATCACCAAAATTATGACCAAAACTATCATTGACATGTTTAAAGCGATTTAAGTCTAAAAAGAGTATCGCAACCACTTTGTCAGAGCGCTCGGCTAAAGTCAGTGCATGGGTCGTTTTTTCAATGAACATACGGCGATTAGGTAGGTTGGTGAGCGAGTCATTAAATGCATATTTTTTGAGTTGATCCCTTGATGTCTCCAGTTCTTTTGTTCGTTGTTTCACTTGGGTTAACAGAACCTTATGGTTGCTGAATAAGGTAATAATAAGCAACACACACAGGGCCCCGAATGCCGATTTATAGATAAGGAAGGTAACGGAGTCAGTGGCTTGTAATAATGTTAGTGCTTCAGGAGAAACTGATAGAATTACCCTCCAATTTCGTGTCGCAACCTGCTGAATAAATGAAAACTCGATGGCACTTTTTGTTGGCGTATCGTGGGAAGGATTGTACAAATAAATCACGTCATCATTAGCGTTAGTATCCAGTATTTTTACGTTCATATAGTGCGTGGAAGTGTTGGCTAGGCTAGCTGTAACAATATCATGCACCACAAAAACGCCTACCGCAAAGCCTGATAGATTGAAAGAGCGGGTGAGAATATTATTGTTGAGGGATGGTCCTTGATTGATAGGGGTAAAAATTAAAAATCCAGACTCTTGGGTATCGACTTGAACCAGTTGAATAATTTCGGTGGCAATGGGGGAGTTGAGATTTTGCGCTTTAATCATAGCCTCTCGTCTAGCGGCATTGGAAAAAACGTTAAAGCCAAATGCTTTTTCATTGGAGGCAAAAGGCTCAATCCATTTAACGACAACAAAAGGATCCTCTGGTTGCAGTGGAGTGCCGCGTACTTTAAATATTGCGGAAGTCTGTTTATTTACATCCTCTTCAAGTGTGGCAATCTGAGCTTGCTCGATGACTGGGTTCCAGGAAAAAGCTTTGAGACCTTGAGTTTGATTGATGAGCGGTAGCGCTATGTGTTGAAACTCATCCCGGGTGATGTCGTTGTTACCGGAGAGGTTTAGGGCGAGTTGGGCGAGCGAATGCAGATAATTTTCGACCTGATGATTGAGTGCTTTCTCCATGAGTTCTGACTGGATGCGGGTTTGGTTGATACTATTCTCTTTTATGGATTCATCGGTGTATTTTTGAATGAAAATAAGAGCCATAAGCACTAAAAACATTGGAAAAACAAGCGCTTGATAATGGTTTAAAGTGTGTGGGAAATCGCCTCTAGAACGAAACAATACCAATATGATAGGTGTGACGATGATGACGCCTAAGAAGTCCCCTAACCACCAAATAACGACGTTGGTCCAATAAGTTTCGCGATGGGTTACTGTTAATGGTACCTCAATTAATACATTGCCGATTAAGCTCGCTATTAGACAGCACACTAGAGCAAGGCCAATAAATTGGACGACTTTACGTAGACCTGGTGCGTCAACAATATTCAGCGACAGGTAGGTTAATAAACGATAGTTAACCCAAGCTTGAAGCGCTGAGCCCATTCCAATTCCAATGGATAACAGTATCGTAGAGAATTCTAAATCATGGCTGTTTAAGACAGTAATGCCAAGGTTGAAAATAACTGAGCCTGCCACAATGGCGGGTAAGAATCTGGCTTGCCATAGTAGGCACCCCGCAAGAGCGATACCTGCTGGTGGCCATAATGACACGACTTGGCTTTGAGGGCTCAATAAAGAAAAGAGATACGCTGATACGACATAAAGGCCTAACAAGCTGACGTAGGCATAGTTAGAAAAAACGGAACTGTGTTGGTAAGGAAATAATGAGCTTAACGTTGTCGGCTTATTCTTGTTATGAGTCTGGTCGTCATCAAAGTTCATTAAAAGCACCGAATGTTTGTGGCGAAACGTTATTAAGTGTAGCCAAGAGGTGGTGCATTGACATTTTTGATAATAGTTCAAAGGGTGAAATGGCCTTTGTCCTGTCATCATTGGCATACCCCTTAGATTAGGACATAAAACGGTAATGTTTAATAATATCTGTGTTGTTTGGGGGGGGGGGATGAATATGGTCTGATTATTATGGATTGTGAAGATAGAGACTATTAATTGTGAAGTAAGAGACGGTAATATTGACAATTAAGAGGCGTATATCCCCGTCAAAAAAACGGAGATTTTACGGTTTTTTGGCGATAGCTTTTGGCAAGCCGTTCTATTAGCCTCTAACTCATTATCCTTGGGGGTGTGTTCTATTGATAACTTTCTGCCAAGCTTACTTAAACAATTTGAACGCCATTTCCCATTAGTCGCTCTGGTGTTAATAGGACACTTTCTGATTCATCATCCGTTTCAGCGCAAAGCAGCATGCATTCAGAGACTTCACCGCGCATCTTCATTTTTTCTAGGTTACATAGCACGACGACAGATTTTCCGGTTAACTCTTCTTCGCGGTAGTAGGGCACAAGACTTGTCACCGTTTGTAGCGTTTTACTGCCGACGTCGACTTGGACGATGTATAACTTATCGGCGTTCGAATGGCGTTTTACGTCCGTTATTGTTCCGGTTTTAATATCCAATTTTGAAAAATCGGAGAATTTAATCGTTTTCATAGTCATTCCTGCTTGTTTTAGTAAAGTTTTACTTACGTTATCATTTTGACTCAATATTGCAAGTTGCATGCGAGGGTTAAGTTTGTGGTGGTTCGCCGTCCTGATGCCTGGTTGATGGGTTCTTTGGGGAAGTGGCTCAATAGGTTCATTACTGGTGAAATCAAATTTTACTAAAAATGCGTACATTTCTTGTCGATTTGATTACAATAATGAAAGTCAAATAGTCGCCCACAAAATAGTGAGCCTTGCCAAAAGGTATTAAGGAATGGCAACGTTAAAAGAAATCGCTAATGAAGCGAATGTGTCTTTAGCTACCGTATCACGTGTTCTTAACGATGATCCCACGTTGAGTGTGAAAGAAGAGACCAAGCTTCGCATACTGGAAATCGCAGAAAAGTTAGAATACAAAACCAGTAGCTCAAAAAAATCAGTGTTAAGCAAAAAACAGCAGCATCATTTTTTAGCGGTCTACAATTACAAGCAAGAAGCAGAAGTGAATGATCCTTACTATCTCTCGATTCGTCATGGGATCGAAATGCAATGTAACAAGCTGGGGATAGAGCTAACGAACTGTTATAACAATAAATTACCGACTGAAAATATGAAGGTGACAGGTGTACTTGTTGTCGGTCGTAATAGTGCAGCATTGTTGGATAAGGTAACAAAGTATACCGACAATATTTGCTTTGTAGATTTTAGTGACTCGAGTGTTCCTTACGACTCTGTAGATATCGATCTGACGCGAATTAGTAAAGAAATTGCGGACTACTTCATTGAACAGGGTTACAAGCGAATTGGCTTTATTGGTGGGCAAGACCAACCAAATACCGCGGATATTCGTGAAAAGGCCTTTGCTGAATACGGCTGTTTAAAGGGAGTGGTTTCGCCGGATGACATCTATCGCGGCGATTTTTCTAGTGCTTCAGGGTATAAGCTTGCAAAGGAGATGTTAGCCAAACCGTCTTTTCCGAGTGCGTTGTTTATTGCATCCGATTCTATTGCTATTGGGGTTTTAAGAGCAATACATGAACATGGTTTAACCATCCCAGATGACATCGCACTCATTAGTATTAATGATATTCCAACAGCAAGATTTACCTACCCATCACTATCGACGGTGCGAATTCATTCAGAAATGATGGGGATTCAAGGAACTAACCTTTTAGTGGAGCGGGCCAGAGATGGTCGAACCCTTCCTTTACAAGTGTATGTGCCAAGTAAGCTGAAGCTGCGTAATACCACCAAATAGCCGTATCTTCGTCTATGGCGAGTCATTAACGATATCTTTATAGTGAATCCATTATTCAATAAAGATATCGTATTCACTCGTAGACACCGTTGTTAATCTACCTCTACCTCTACCTCTACCTCTACCTCTACCTCAGAACCTGCACTCCTGTCGTTTTACCATCCCATGTTTTACTAAAATTCTGCAATCTAACTCACAGAATTGATGCACTCATCAATAAAAATGTGATCGGGTTAATATTGGGGAGTTTTACCTATTATGTTTTACTAAAACTTTTACTAATATCCGTGTCAGGTTACATGATTAAGTCAGAGCGCATCAAATCGGCTCTTTTTAGATTAATGAAAGCACGGTCGTTTTAGACCCGGAGGTTAGACGTGAATAACTGGGAGAATTTCCTTCACTTACATGAGAATCGTATGGCGCCGCGCGCATACTTCTTCTCCTATGATTCAGTTAATAAGGCGCAAACGTTCCAGCGTGAACTGAGCAGCCACTTCATGATGCTCAGCGGCCAGTGGCAGTTTAACTACTTTACTAACCCGTTGCTTGTACCGGATGATTTTTACACCACGCCAATGTCTGCGTGGCCACACGTTACGGTTCCTAGCATGTGGCAAATGGAAGGCTATGGTGAACTGCAATATACCGATGAAGGGTTCCCATTCCCAATTGACGTGCCTTTTGTTCCTACTGATAACCCTACGGGGGCGTACCAACGTACTTTTACGCTGGGGAGCAACTGGCAAGATAAGCAAACCATCATCAAATTTGATGGTGTGGAAACCTATTTTGAAGTCTATATCAATGGACAGTATGTGGGTTTTAACAAAGGCAGCCGTTTAACCGCAGAATTTGATGTTTCCAGCTATGTTCAGCAAGGCGAAAACTTATTGGCTGTGAGAGTCATGCAATGGGCGGACTCAACTTATATTGAAGATCAAGATATGTGGTGGACGGCGGGTATTTTCCGAGACGTCTACTTAGTGGGGAAATCGCCGGTTCATATCCAAGATGTCACGGTTCGTACGGATTTTTCTGACGATTATCAAAACGCGACGGTCACCTGTCATGTTGATATGGAAAACTTACCTTCTATTGATACAACAAACCCCTCCATCGACACGGCCAACTATTCACTGGACTATTCACTGGACTATGCATTGTACGATGGCGACGACCTTGTATCTCAAGGGGCTTTAACGCATTTAAACATTGAATCTTCGTTACGCTCTACAGTGTCTATCCCGTTGAGTTCTCCTACTCCATGGACAGCAGAAAATCCGCACCTTTATCAACTCATGCTGACGCTAAAAGATGGCGCTGGCAACATTGTCGAGGTTGTTCCTCAGCGTGTTGGTATTCGAGACATTAAAGTTCGCGATGGACTTTTCTATATCAACAACCGTTATGTCATGCTCCATGGCGTGAATCGTCACGATAACGACCATATTAAAGGCCGGGCAGTGGGGTTGGATCGTGTTGAGAAAGATCTGATTTTGATGAAGCAACATAACATCAACTCTGTTCGTACGGCGCATTACCCCAACGACCCTCGTTTTTATGAGCTATGTGATATTTATGGCTTGTTTGTGATGGCTGAAACCGATGTAGAAACTCATGGTTTTGCGAATGTCGGCGATCTAAGCCGTATTACTAATGATCCAGCATGGGAAGCGGTGTTTGTTGACCGTGCGGTTCGCCACGTTCACGCACAGAAGAATCACCCATCTATCATTATGTGGTCGCTAGGAAACGAATCTGGTTACGGGTGTAATATCCGCGCTATGTACGACGCTACGAAGTCCATTGATGATACGCGTTTAGTTCATTATGAAGAAGACCGAGATGCAGAAGTGGTCGATATCATTTCGACCATGTATTCGCGGGTTCAGCAGATGAATGCCTTTGGTGAATACCCTCATGAAAAGCCACGTATTATTTGTGAATACGCGCATGCAATGGGCAATGGCCCTGGTGGACTCAGTGAGTATCAAAATGTGTTTTATCAACATGACCACATTCAAGGACACTATGTGTGGGAGTGGTGTGATCACGGTATTTTGGCAAAAGACGAGAATGGCACGGAGTTTCTGAAGTACGGTGGTGACTATGGTGACTACCCAAACAACTATAATTTCTGTATGGATGGACTCGTCTACTCAGATCAAACACCGGGACCGGGCCTAAAAGAGTATAAACAGGTCATTGCGCCAATCAAAATCCGTGAAGTGGATGCACAGAACGGCGTGTTTATGGTGGAAAATAAATTGTGGTTCTCCGATATGGATGACTACACCATCACTGCCGATATTCGAGCAGAAGGCGACACGTTGGCAACATTACCAATTAAGGTGATAGAGCTTGCAGCGAATTCAGAAAGGCAGATTGAAATCGCATTACCGCCGTTAGATTCACGTGAAATTTTTATTACTTTCACCGTACGTAAAGATTCTCGAACGTCCTACAGTGAAGCGCATCATGTCATTGCTCACTATCAGTTTAAACTGAAAGACAGTACTGAAGAACTGCCAGCATTTACCTGTAACAATGCCACCGCACTTAATGTGGAAGAGAGCCAATTAGCGTACCGAATTGTGGGGCAGAACTTTGCTCTGGTTTTCTCGAAGCTCAATGGCAAGTTAGCTTCTTGGGTGGTCGATGGGAAAGAGCTGATTGTCTCAGAGCCTAAGCTTAACTTCTTCAAGCCTATGATTGATAACCATAAGCAAGAGCACGATGGTCTGTGGGAACCTGCTCATTTAGCGATTATGCAAGAGCACTTTCGTTCACTCGACGTGGTAGAAGCGTCGGGAAGTGTCGCTATCACAACAACGAGTATTATTGCGCCACCAGTGTTTGATTTTGGTATGCGTTGTACTTATCGCTATCAAGTTGACGCCAATGGGCAACTGAATATTGAACTCAGCGGTGAGCGATATGGTGATTACCCCCATGTTATTCCTACGATTGGTTTTGAACTTGGTATTGATAATGATTTTGAACAAGTGAACTACTACGGTCGTGGCCCAGAAGAGAACTACCAAGATAGTCGGCAAGCCAACCTAATTGATGTTTATCGAACAACCGTTGAGGAGATGTTTGAAAATTATCCATTTCCACAAAATAACGGCAACCGTCAGCACGTTCGCTGGGCGGCGTTCACTGACCGAAGTGGCGCAGGTTTACTCGTTAAGCCTCAAGGTGAAGTAAACGTGAGTGCTTGGCATTACACCAATGAAAACATTCACCAAGCGCAGCATACGAATGAACTGGAAAAAAGCGGACATATTACCCTTAACATTGACCATAAACTCATGGGGCTAGGGTCCAATTCCTGGGGAAGTGAGGTGCTCGATTCCTATCGTGTTTACATGGAAACATTCTGTTATGGCTTTACGTTGTTGCCAATCCACGCGGGCAACTGCGATGCACAAACGTTAGCAAAGCATCACTTTAGCCATGATTTTTTCAGCAATGATAGCGTCTTCACGACAAACCCAGAATTGGAGGCATAGAGCATGATCGTATTGGATAATTTGACGCAATTTAAAAGCGTTTATCGTGATGGCCGTAAGTGGAATCGATGTGTAGAAGCGATTGAAAATATTGATTCGATTAAAGATGGCGTGATGCACTCCATTGGTGACTCTCTCGTCTACATGATTGTAGATGGTATCCCTAAAGCGCAAGCTGCGTTACAAGGGCATCGCCGCTATCTTGATGTGCACTACTATTTGCAAGGTACTGAAACGATAGAGTTTGCAAGTAAGTCGGCGTTAACGCCGCACCAGCCATATAGTGATGAAACGGATCGTGAATACTTGCTTGGAGAAGGAGATAAACGTGACGTGCATGAAGGGCAGGTTGTGATATTTGATAACAATGAAGCGTATCGCTTCATTGGCAGCGCACAGGTTCGAAAAGTCATCATTAGAGTGACGATTGAAGATGGTTATTTCTTAAATAAATAACGCATTAATTATTAAAGGTCAGGCAAAAGTATCTGGCCTTCACCCTACTCAATGCCAAATGAATTGGCATATAACGACGTGATTTCCTTGGAGGATAAAATGTCTGAATCAGTACGTGGCACCATTGGCAAGTTTGCCTTGTTGTCTATGACATTAGCAGCGGTATTTAACGTTCGAAATATCGTTAACAATAACATTGAGCTTGGTTTAAGCTCTGCGCCTATCTTTTTACTTGCGACAATTGTCTATTTTATTCCATTCGTATTTATTATTGCCGAATTTGTATCAGCGAATAAGGATTCGGAGTCGGGGATGTATGATTGGTTGAAAAAACCATTAGGATCGAAATCCGCTTACCTTGGCTCATTCTTGTACTGGTTTGTGAATCTATTTTGGTTTGTATCTTTATTGCCGAACGTGATTGCGTATGCGTCATACGCCATGCTGGGGTATGAGTACAGCTTTTCTCCAATGGTCACCTCATTAATTTCTATTATTCTGTTTGCCGCCGCAACACACATTTCAACCAAAGGCGCTTCGTGGCTTGGGAAAATATCCGAGCTGGTGGCATATGGCGTATTTGCCCTATTTGGCATTTATGTTTTAGGTGCGTTGATGGCACTAAGCGGCGATCATGTGCCTGCTGAGCCAATTACCATGGAAGCGATGAGCCCGACGATTAACTGGGCGACGTTGGGTATCATGTGCTGGATTTTCCAAGCGGCAGGTGGTGCTGAAACAGCAGCGGCGTACTTAAAAGATGTGAAGGGCGGTCAGAAAACGTTTATTAAGGTTATCATTTGGGCGGGTGTGTTAATTGGTGCAATGTACGCCGTAGGCTCATTGCTGGTGAATGTTTTTGTGCCGCGTGAATCGTTAACTTACGCCGGCGGTATGGTGGAAATCTTTACTGGTATGGCGCAGTACTTTGACGTGTCAGAGTCGATTGTCGGTCGTTTTGTCGGCATCGTATTGTTCATTGCCATGTTTGGTTCGATGATGATGTGGACGGCGGCACCAGTGAAAATCCACTTTTCTGAAATTCCTCAAGGTGTTTACGGTGAAAAAACCACAGAGCTTAATGAACACGGCGTGCCTGTCCGTGCAGCGTGGTGGCAGTTTGGTTTTGTTGTGGTCATGCTTATTGTTAATGGCTTTGGTTCTGAGTCTGTACAAGAAATGATGAATACCGCGATTAACTTAACGGCGGGTACGGCAATGTTACCGCCCATCTTTATCATGGTAGCTTACTTTGTTTTCCGCTGGAAACATGATGAAACACCACGCGATTTTCGTATGGGGTCGCGTACATTTGGTATGAGTGTTGTGTCGGTATTAATCGCGATTTTTATCGTGAGTATGACGGCTTCCGCGTTCCCTACAGGTGTTGATTTAGTGAGAGCGTTCTTTATCAATGTGTTTATGACAGCCGTGTTCTCTGGCGTTGCTTACTGGTGGATTTCTCGCTTCGAGAAAAAGCAAAGAAATAAGAACAACAGTGCGCAAAGCGCGTCATCTGCCACGTTGTAATTCGATTGTGTAGAGGGCATCCAGTGTTGATGCCCTTTCTTTTGAACAAATAATAGCTTTGGTAAAGGTTAAACAATGAACCTAAATAAATCAGCAATTGCCATTTCCATTTCTGCGCTTATCGCCATTTCAGGATGCACCCAAAACGAAGCATCGAATCAATCTGAATTGGTTGCGGAAAACTTTAAAAGTGTCATCGATCGTACTGGCTCTCCAGAGTATATGCGAGACTATGATTTTGATGATCATCAGCGATTCAATCCGTTTTTCGATGCCGGTGCGTGGCACGGACACCTTCTTCCTGATGATGCTGACAGTATGGGAGGGTTCCCTGGAACGGCGTTACTCACTGAAGAATATATAAACTTTATGGCCACCAATTTTGACCGTCTAACCGTGTATAAGGATGAGCAAAAGGTTGAGTTTACTATGCAAGCTTATAGCTTGCCCGGTGCGTTAATTCAAACACTGACTTCGGACGATGTCACGGTTGAACTGACACTTAGATTTGCGTCCAATCGCACCTCTTTACTAGAAACCAAAATTATCAGTGATGGTCCGTTGACGCTTCGTTGGGATGGCGAGTTGTTAACTCAGACTCATGCAAAAGAAAATGTGCCTCAGTCAGATCAAACCATTGATGAACAGTACCCAAATTACAAGCGTAAAATAGTCGCTACCGATGATGGACTAAAAGTGACGTTTGGAAAAGTTCGATCAACTTGGGATCTGCTGACTTCAGGGGAGTCGGAATATCAGGTTCATAAATCGATTCCAATGGAGACAACCGTTAAAGGAAAGACATTCTTATCTACAGCGTCGATCACTGGGTCAACCACATTTTATACTACCTATTCTCATGTATTGACGGCGCAGGAAAATCAGCAAGAGCAACCGATAATAACGTCTATTTTAGCCAATCCTTCTCAGTATTTAACTGCTTCTGAACAACGATGGGAAGGCTATTTAGCGAATGGGCTCACGAACCCAACGGCGACAGCCTCGCAAGAACGTGTCGCTGTTAAGGCCATAGAAACATTAAACGGAAACTGGCGCGGTGTAGCAGGGGCGATGAAGTTCGATTCCGTCACTCCTTCTGTTACGGCGCGTTGGTTCTCTGGTAACCAAACCTGGCCTTGGGATACGTGGAAACAAGCTTATGCGATGGCCCATTTTAACCCGACCGTTGCACAAGATAATATTCGAGCGATGTTTGCTTACCAGATCCAAGCTGATGATGCAGTTAGGCCTTGGGATGAGGGCTTTATTCCAGATCTTCTCGCATACAATACTAGCCCGGAGCGTGGTGGTGATGGTGGTAACTGGAATGAAAGAAATACTAAGCCTAGCTTAGCCGCGTGGGCGGTGTGGGAAGTGTATCGTACCACTGGTGATGTGGCTTGGATTGAGGAAATGTATCCAAAGCTGGTCGCTTACCATGACTGGTGGTTGAGAAATAGAGATCATAATGGCAATGGTGTGCCTGAATATGGTGCAGCACGAGATAAAGCTCATAATACCGTGGATGGCAAAATGTTGTTTACGGTAACAATAGGTGATGAGCAGCAAACCTATGCAGGGATAGACAAATATCAAGAAATCCTTTCACAAGGAAAGGCGGATCATATAGAGATCCCTGCGCAAACTGCGGCATCTTGGGAGTCTGGTCGTGACGATGCCGCCGTGTTTGGTTTTATTGATAAAGAGCAGCTTGATCAATACGTAAACAATGGCGGTAAGCGTAGCGACTGGGATGTGTCATTCGCGCAAAATAGAGCAGAAGATGGCACATTATTGGGCTACTCCTTAATGCAGGAGTCTGTTGATCAAGCCAGTTATATGTACAGCGATAATCGTTACCTTGCTCAGATGGCAACGCTATTGAATAAAACACAAGAAGCGCAGAGGTTTGAAGAAAAAGCTCAGCAATTATCTGACTATATCAATACGTGCATGTTTGATGAAAGCTCAGGTTTCTTCTATGACATCCGTATTGACGATAAGCCACTGGCAAATGGTTGTGCCGGGAAACCGATTGTCGAGCGAGGCAAGGGGCCGGAAGGGTGGTCGCCACTCTTTAATGGCGCGGCAACTCAACAGCATGCCGATGCGGTTGTTATGGTCATGAAAGATCCGAAAGAGTTTAATAGCTACGTGCCGTTAGGCACGGCATCTTTGAGTAGTCCTGCTTTTGGTCCGGATATCTATTGGCGTGGACGAGTTTGGGTAGATCAATTCTATTTTGGTTTAAAAGGGATGGAGCGATATGGCTATCGTGATGATGCCGTTCAAATGGCTAATACCTTCTTTGAACATGCCGATGGTCTTGTTCAAGATGGGCCAATTAGGGAGAATTACAACCCGTTAAATGGCGCTCAACAAGGAGCCCCGAACTTCTCATGGAGTGCGGCGCACTTATATATGCTCTATAACGATTTCTTTACGTCCGAAAAGTAAAAAGCTTTATTAGACATCTTTAAGTGAATATATATTAATAATAGGCCTCATGTTTAAGATATGGAGGCCTATATTTATTGAATACAATTAACTCATTTGATTTTATGGGTTTACATGTACATATAATAATAAACAATAAGATTAGTCTGATAATGTAACGTTAGAAACCGAAAATAATAATTAAATAGATGACTTTCTCTGAAAAATAGATTTTGGAACCTTTCCCATGCGCAAAACTAAACTATTATTAATCGCTGCACCAATGCTCATCCCTTTTCACAGCGCGGCATTTGAAGCTTATAATTCTTCTGAAGGTTCAGTGAGTATTTACGGACATTTAAGAACTAACTTTACCAAGGAGTCAGGTAAAGAGCTTTCTTTAGATGCAGGATCATCTCGATTAGGGGTGGACGCAAATTACAATATTACAGATACGCTCTATGCTATCGGTCTTGTTGAAATTGGTCTAAAAGATAACAATCAAGCGCTGTATACTCGATTGCATTATACGGGATTGGGAGGTGATTGGGGGCAGCTTACGTGGGGAAGACAATATACACCTCAAGATGATATCTCTTCCGGTGTCGATTACTCGTGGGACATTGCGGGTATTGGTACTCGATACGCCCCTATCGTCGATGATACGCATAACTCAGCATTTAAGTATGTTGTCGAAACAGAGACCTTCTTTATTAACAGCATGGTAGGGCTAGAAAAGGTGGGTAAAATGCCGGGTCTTTACCAAGCTCATGCTGGCTTTAATGTTGGACCATTGGAGACGTATTTTGGTGTCGGTCGTGAAGACTTTCAAGGGGCGGCAGAGACGCAGACTAGGGACCTCGTGTCAGACTATTATTCTGCGTCAGCCGCTTATAATATAGGGGACTTGACCATAGGTGCCAATGCACATTATGCCACTTATCTTTCTGGTATTAAAAAAAGCATTGAATATACTTACACGGCGGCAAGTAAGTACCAAATTAATGAGACGAGCAGTGTGTTTGGTGGTTATGAATACGTACAAAATGATCAGTACACGGATGAAAACAGTGAGTTTAATTTTGTTTATATTGGTGCGGATACAAGGTTGACACCTAATACGGTCTTGTACTTAGAAGCAGGTATAAAAGATGGTAACCTACTAAGCTATAGCAACAAGCTTAGTAGTAACATGATTAATGATACTATTTATAATAATGATAAAATTACCAGGTTGGGGTTTCGCGTTTATTGGTAATGAACTGTTGTTAGCAAAGTTAACTCATGGATGATAATTATAATTGGCTTTATTATTTAGTAGATAATTAAAGCCAATTTTTATAAAGACTATCTTTGGTTAGCTTATATGTCGGTTCTAAGTTGAGTTCTAGAACTTATACTGAGTTCCGATGTAAAAGCCATTACTGCTGACGTCAATATCTCCGTGTTGGTCGTCTGATACGCTTGTTGTTAGAACACGATAGCCTAGTCCTACGCTCACATTTTCGGAGAACGCATAGCCGGTTTCTACGCCGTATTGATAGCCTGTCCCCTTACCACCTACACCTTCAAGCGTCGCATCTACTTGACCTGCGCCAATGGTGCCAGCAACGTATAATCCCGTATCGCCAACATAATATTTAGGCTTTACATTGATAAATAGGGCTGATACGTCTGATTTGCCTTCAATTCCTGGCGCAAGATCAATTGTAGCCTCTCCAAGTTTGTGATAACTCGCTTCAACGCCAAGTGTGAATGGAGTGGAAAGGTGGAATTCATATCCCGCATTAACATTAAACCCTAATGCGCTATCACCACTCAATGCCCCTGTTGACGGTTTAAATTCTACATTATTATTAATTGATGCTTCTGCACCAATATAGAATCCATCATTAGATAGTGCTGGAGCGCTAATAATAGTAAGTGCTAATACTGCTGCTTTTTTGGTTATATTCATAGTGTCCTCCTGACGACTATATTTACCTTGTTGTTTAATTGTTTGAAATGTTAATTGCAATGTTTTTTGATTGCAATACGTATAACAAAAACGGCTTTAAGGAATGGTATTTAATAAGTTTTCCTTATGTCCCATCGTGAAAGTGTGATTTTCTGCCCATCAATGGAAACGTTGAATTTATATTTTAACTACTTTTTCGTGTTTAAATATATTTGTTTAGGGTGGTTAGCCATAATTTTATTCCTAGGGACGATCACTGTTAACGGCCTTGTGGTTTATTTTATAAAGTAAGGCGAAAGGCGTTGATATTTTGTAATGTTATTTGTTTGTTATCTAAATTATCCCTAAAGATGGTATTTGATATGGTAATTGTGATGCTTGTCTTGAAGTTGACTAAATCTGTTGATGATGATGCGAAATCAAGATGGAGATCACTACTTCTTATTGATAATTGTATATAAACTGGTCGTACTCACTCACATGAAGATGCAATGAATGACGCATTTATTATCTGAAATCGGGCTTTGTGCCCTGCGTAGTCACCTCCAGTTATCATTTTGGTATAACGAAGACTATCGATTTACTCACGACCATCCTACCTACTAACGTTCGTTAGTGCTTTGTGCACACAGCATAAAGCAATCTTACAGATTTAAACACTATCTAAACGATTCAAATTTTTATTTGAAACGGTAGGTAGTCACGTGTCTGAAATATATGTTTTTTCTAGTCGTTCAATAAATATTGGACTCGTTCCCCTGTACTTGAAATTTGGAAAATAATAATGAAATTAAATATTCTCGCGACAACTATTGCTGCTATTTGTTTAAGTGCACAAGCCAGTGCTTATACGGTTTACGAAGATGACGTCAACAAGTTTGATATTGGTGGCGCATTTGTGGTTGATATTTTCAAACCAACTTCTGATATGGACGCCATTTTTTATACCAGCCGTTCTACGTTCAATTTAGCGTTTGAAAGAGATTTAGGTAACGATTGGTCTACCGATGTGAAGTTGGAGTGGGATAACTTCCTCAATGCGCCTTCTTCCTATGGTGTGAACGGTGATAACTTCCGTAACCGTCTTGGTTATATCTCGTTAAACAATGAATCACTAGGTAGTGTCCGTGTTGGTAAGCAGTGGTCGGCATACCATGATGTGGCTAAGTATATGGATAACTTAATCATTATCGATCCAGATGCGACACCAATCTACAGCGATGGTCGTGATGGTGGCTTCTTAGCAACAGGGCGTGGCGATAATCTTGTCGCGTATCGTAATACGTTAGGCGGATTGAACCTTTCTGCGCATTATGGATTTGGGAGTACCAGCGAAACCGTGGACATTGACCGTGACTATAACGTTGCAGCAGCCGCAAGTTACGATTTCGAATCGGGTGTGAGTATTGGTGCGACGTATCTACAAAACAAGGTGTATGTAGACAGCAACGCACCAGTGATGAACCTAAAAGACGGCGATACACAAGATGCGATTTCGGCAGGTGCTCAGTATGCTCAAGGCCCAATAAAAGTGGCGGCCATGTACACTAAAGGTACTAAGGTACATAAAGCCGGTTTACTCGGGCATTCTGACTTAGAATACGCGGATGCGAACGGTATTGATGTCTATGCTCACTACATGTTTGATATTGGCCTTCGCCCTTATGCGTATTACTCAAATCTAGATTTTGATGATTCTGAAGCTGGAGTGACGGGAGATAGACAGGTTTATGCGCTAGGTTTAACTTATCATTACAGTCCGAAAATGATGGTAACTGCTGAGTTTAAACGCAATGTAGTTGATGATTTAGCACTAGGCAGTGTGAGTGACAACGGCGGCGGCTTTAACGCCATTTACGCATTCTAATTGAGTCTATTAAGGCGAACTGCAATGAGTTCGCCTTATTTATTCTCGATGACCATTACCTGACTATTTAGCTTTCTGGATATTTGGTTTTTTGGTCATTTAGCTTTCTGGCAATTTAGTTTTGTTATCCGCTTGTGGTCGTTCATTTTCGTGTTTATAGCCCATGGTTCGGATATGTTCGCCGTGAATGGTGTTCTTCATGAGCTCCCACAATGCCGCTAAAAACCGTTTGTGCGCAGCGTGATGACGGATGTATTTAATATGAATAAACACATAAATGGCGAAGAAGGTGAGTATGGCGATGGTTACACCATACGTTTCGTATAAGCTGAGTAAGTTCATAGTAATCCTATTCTTTTGTTAGAAAATTAATCCACTTTTTACTTCTGAAGCGATAGACGCATAAAAACCATTTAAATAGGGTTTCTAGGAAAAACATCGCAAATACCACTTCCGGTTCAAATCCAAAAAATAGCGCCCCCAATGCGGCGAGCGGTATACCAAAGAGCCATTGCGTCATTAAATCTTGGTATAAACAGAACTTAACGTCTCCACCAGCTCGCAGTACGCCGACTACCATAGTGGTTGGCAGGGAACGTAAAATAATCCCAAGACATAAAATCAGATAAAACTTATCTGCAAGTGCGCGAGTTTCAGGTGTCAGAACGGAGAATAGTCCAAGAACTTGATCTTTTAGTAACCAAAGACAAATGGCTACGATGATAGTGACCGCTACCGCGATGAAGGTAAATGCAATCGCATGTTGATAGGCCGAATACGCATTTTTTTCACCGAGTTGATTACCGACGATGACGGCAGAGGCATTGGCGATGCCCACAAGAAAGCTCAGTGAGAATGCTTCGATAGGCGTGATAACCGACAGCGCTACGAGCCCTTGATCGCCCGTTTGTCCCATTATGGCGGTATAGCAAAACAGCCCTGCCGCCCAGGTTAGAAAGTTAATAGTGGTTGGGATAGAGAGTTTAGCAAAGCGTGAAATATGAGAAAATTGACACGCTTGGATAATGTCCTGGAGACCAAAATTCAACAAGTGTTGCTTATAGCGTAAATAGATCAGCATCAGCAACATTTCAACGCCGCAGCTGATAAGGGTGGCGATAGCCGCACCTTTCAGGCCGAGTGCGGGCGCGCCAAGCATGCCAAATATCAACACCCAATTTAGCAGCATATTGAGAGCAATGCCGATGGCGCTAAACCAAGTGCTAACGGCAGCTTGATGGATAGAGCGCAAGCCAGCTGAAACACTGCCAGTAAACGCGATAAAAAATAGGCTTAGTGCGGTAATTTTTAGGTATTCATGTCCGAGGCTCATGACCTCTGATGAGCCCGAAGATAATCCGATGACGTGGTTTCCCGCCCCCCAAAAAAGAAGTAACGGTATGGTTGCAGCTAAGGTTGTCATAAGCCAAGTGAGTGCAATGCTGCGCGTTATACTCTGTGGTTGTTTAGCGCCAAAGTATTGCGCTGTTAGAACGGCTCCGCCCGTCATTACGCCTGATAGTAAAATGGTCGCAACAAACAGTGCTCGGCTGGCAACACCCGCTGCAGCAATGTCGGTTTCTGACAATTGACCCACCATAATGAGATCGACTAATCCTTTGCTTGAAAAAAGGATGGTTTGCAGTGTGACAGGAATGGCAATAACGAGAATGCTTTTTAGTAGCTCCCGACTCAATATGCCCTGTCGGTTACGTTTTGCCATTGAATCGACGTCAATGCTCATGTTGGAAGTGGTTACTTTTAGTTCAAATTTGGCTTATTATGTGATGGAAATTAAGAACATGAAAACCACATATGATGGGGTTTTACGTTCAAGTGCTTGGGGGTGGGCGAGATAGTGCCGACGTTGAATTGGCAGACGATAGAGTGGTAAGGAAGGTAAATGGTAGCGACTTCGGGACATAGCTTAGATCAACTCAACGCATTCGTGGCGGTGTGTGACGCTCAGTCATATAGCGGCGCTGGGCGTGCTTTAGGCAAAGACCGTACTACTGTTCGGGAATTGGTTAAAGCTTATGAAGATATCTTAGGGTATGGGCTGTTTCAAACACAGGGGAGAAGCGTCAACCCTACCGTTCAAGCACTAGCGTTGTTACCACAGGTTAGGCTGGTGCTGAGGCAAAATGAAAAGCTATTCCAGTTTAGTCACGCAGTTTTTGATTACCCGACGACCAATATTAATATTGTCTATGATAATGATTTACCTCATGAACTGGTACGCAACATAGAAGTTCGCGCTTTACAGCGCTATCCGGAGCTTAGGATCAATTGGTATGCGCGGGGAAGAGATAGCAGTCTAGAGGGCATTGTCAGTGGCGAGATTGATTTTGCGATTTTACCCGCCAGAGGCGGTGTTCGTCCCGGGGCACCAGTGAACTATAAACATTTAGGGCATGTGCGTTATGGCATCTATGTTGGCGCGAGATCACCGTTGGCGTCGATCAAAGAATTTACGTTAGAAGATGCTCAGCTTGAAATTCAGTATGTGAGTGAGCATAGCTTGCAGACTAAGGGGGTGATCACGACGTTTTCTTCTCACTGCCGTACCGTCAGTAGTAACAGCTTGTTAATGTCGATGTTGGAAACGGGAGGCTGGGCATTATTGCCCATCCACATCGCATCGAAGCTTTCAAATCAAGCAAGTCTTATCCAGTTATCTAGCCCGCTATTGACCAGCGACATCAAAATTCCGTTTAGCCTTTTTTATCAAGTTGGCGCTGAAGCAAACCCAATATTGGCCAATATGTTGACTTGGTTTGATGACGCCGTTACACAAGATATCTACTAAATTTAGGGCAATACCTCGCAGCAAATATAGCAATCATGCTTTGGCCAAACTATTTGTTTAGACTTAATTGCCCCAGCTTTCGGCTTCAATTCTAGACAGTGCTTTAGCGGCTTTTAGCAGGGCAGGTAAGAACTTAATCGCCTCATCTGGCTTGACTCGAATAACCGGAGCTTGAATCGCTAAACCCATATTGGATTGTCCAGATGGGGAGGGGACGAGAACTGCAATGCAGATTAAACCGGGAAGAAACTCTTCGTTATCGATCGCGTAGCCTTGGATTTTGGCATCATCGATGTCTTTTTCTAATTCACCGTGATCGGTGATCGTTTTAATGGTGTATTGGGTTAGCGGTACGTTCTCAATCAGCCTTCTGCGCTGAGATTTAGACATATGCGCTAAAAATAACTTACCACTCGCAGAGCAGTGAACGGGTACGCGGGAACCTGGATGTAAGTGGAATCGTAATGGAGCTTCCGTTTCCGCACGGTCAATATAGATGATTTCCCCGCCAGATAATGCAGTCAGATTACAGCTTTCGCCCACTTCTGCTTTTAAGTTCTCGAGTATGGCACGACGTGCACTGTGCATCGTACTGTTGAGCAATAGGTTTTCCGCCAATTTTCTTAACCGAACACCGGAACTGTAATGTTTCTCGTCACCATCTTTTTGAATGATTCCAGCAGATTCCAGCTGTTGTAACATACGATGAAGGGTTGGTTTCGGTAATCCCGTTTCTTCAACAAGACCTTGCAGTGAAATGAATTCGTCTTTTTGTGCCATCACTTCTAAAAGAGAAAAAAGTCTCAGAGTAGGGGTGTCACCTTGGAGTTGAGCGGGTTCTTTTGGCATATATGTTCATCCTTGCAATAGAGCTATGACTCAGATTGTACCTCTGAAATTCTGTTATATCTATATCCATTTTCCGAATAGAGTTTGATCTTTAATGGCACTGCATTTATAGTAATTCTAAATTATGGAACGATTTATTCCACTATGTAGGGTTTTGTCATGAAGGCGATTGAACGGATTATCAATAAAGCACAGAAAGATCGTAAAAGAGTGGTCCTTGCAGAGGCAACCGATCCAAGAGTACTGCAGGCGGCCCGCCAGGTAGTGGATAATCAAATTGCGCATATCACGTTAATCGGTAATGAGCTGCAGGTTGAGCAGGCTGCTGAGCAGTGTCATGTAAGTTTAGAAGGTATCCACATTGTCTCTCCCCAGAGCTCGCCGTTAAGGGAGGTTTTGGCTGAGCGTTTGTACTTATTGCGAAAATTGAAGGGGATGTCTTACTCTCAAGCACTAGAAAAAGTGGACGACCCACTGACCTTTGCCAATTTAATGGTAAGAGAAGGGCTCGCGGATGGCACGGTGAATGGCGCGGTGTATACCACATCAGATGTGGTGAGAGCGGCGATACAAATTATCGGTACTGAGGCCAAATCACCATTGGTATCG
Source organism: Vibrio nomapromontoriensis (assembly GCF_050337205.1). Classification (NCBI taxonomy): domain Bacteria; kingdom Pseudomonadati; phylum Pseudomonadota; class Gammaproteobacteria; order Vibrionales; family Vibrionaceae; genus Vibrio; species Vibrio nomapromontoriensis. Next base: position 783,443 of record NZ_JAKJSS010000007.1, on the reverse strand, counting down.
AGTTTTTTTTTAATGATGCTTTGCGAGGCATTTCACAATTTAAAAGGCGGCCTTATTTTCAGTGACTGTGGCTTGGTGATAAATCCAGACGCAGAGCAGTTGGCAGCGATCGCCATTGCGGCCTCAGACAGTGCAAGAGGACTCTTGATGGAAGAGCCAAAAGTTGCGATGTTGTCCTTCTCCACTAACGGCAGTGCCCAGCACGAATCGGTTGATAAAGTTCGTGAGGCAGCCCGCCTTGTTAAACGTCAACATCCCCAGTTGGCTATCGACGAAGACGTGCAGCTCGATGCGGCAATTGTTACTGAAATTGCGGAGCGAAAAGTGCCAGATTCCACCGTGAAAGGTCGCTCGAACGTTTTGATATTCCCTAATTTGGAAGCTGGCAATATTGGCTATAAATTGGCCGAACGATTGGGCGGTGCGGTGGCGATTGGCCCATTGTTGCAAGGGCTCAACAAACCAGCCAATGACTTATCTCGTGGATGCAGTGTGACGGATATTATGCACGTGATTGCGGTGACCGCAGTGCAGGCCCAGGAGTCTGCTGGTGCTGAACTATTTGAACCAGAACTTAGCGTTTCTTGATTTCGTAATCATTACAAATTAAACGATAACCTACTGGTGTATGAAATAAAGGGTCGCGATGGACGTTGTGTTACTGGCTGCAATTTTAGCCACGATTGTGTTGGGTACCTATTTTCAAACGGTGACAGGATTCGGTCTTGGCATCATTGTTATTGGCATTTGTGTGACCTTCAATTTAACGTCGCTCCCTGTCATTGCAGCGGTTGTGAGTATTGTCACCTTTTTTAATTGCTTCGTTGCGCTCGCCGGCAAGCCCTTTACTGGTGAAGGGAAGATCATGACCGCTTTAGTCATAGGGGTCATTCCTGGGGTCGTGGTTGGCGTTTTTTTGTTGGGCGAATTGAGTGAGTCGTCGACGAACGTATTGCGTGGCTTACTGGGGGCGATGATTATGCTAGCAGGTCTTAATTTTATGTTTAAGCCCAGCACCCTCGCTCACCGATCCATGCCAGCCTCGTTTTTATTGTCTGGCTTTGGTTCTGGGTTTGCTGGTGGCTTGTTTGGCATGGCTGGCCCGCCTATTGTTTTTCATCTGTATCGACAACCGTTTACGATTGAAGTGGTACGTAGCATCTTACTCATGGTATTTGCGTGTACTTCCGCTTCTCGGACGATATATGTCTACGCCAGTGGAGCATTAGAGTCGCAGATTCTCATTTTATCAGTGTTAGCAATACCCTTAGTGGCATTAGTGACCGGATTGGCTCGACGTTATCCACCGAGTGTTAGTAGCCAAACTTTAAGGTCGATAGTGTTTAGCGTATTGATGCTTATTGGTGCGCAGCTCCTCTTGTCTGCGTTATGGGACGCGAGAGCCTTGTTGGTCTAAACAAGGCATGGCGGTTTAATAAGGCATAGCGGTCTAATAAATTACCGTGGTTTCAACAAGGTTTAGCGTGTTTAGCTAGTTATGGTCACCTTAAAGCCGAAAATATGTGCCTGCAAACGGAGAAGATGCAACTCTCTCGGACGTCAATGGTGAGATTTTTTCGGTAGTAAGTGCTTAAGTCAATCCCCATTCCTACGCCGTAGATTTCTATCTCAGCGGACTGCTGCTCGATTTCAATAACGTGTTTTAAGTGATTGTCTAAGTAGAATTGATCGTTAGCGGTGCTGGTTGCGGTATCCATCGGACAACCATCAGAAAAAACGAAGAGAATTTTTCTTTTCTCTGGTCTTGATTTGAGTCGTTGGCTGGCAAATTGAATCGCTTCACCATCAATCCCCTCTTTGTAGATATCCGCTTTGCGGAGTGCAGCAATGGCGAGGCGCGCTTTCCTCCAAGGTGTATTGAAGTCCTTAAACAGAATATGTCGAACTTCATTGAGTCGGCCAGGGTGTGCGGGTTGCCCCTGTTTTAGCCATTGTTTATAGGCCTGACCGCCATTCCATTTACCCGTAGTAAATCCCAGTATTTCATGGGGAATACCGGCCAGTCCCAATGACTTGAGTAGTGTGTCGAATATTAAACTTAGTTGGTGCGCGTACTGCTGCATTGAGCCTGAGCAATCCATTAGGATTGAAATAGCGCAATCATTGGTTGTACTGAACTCTGCTTGATAAAAGACCTGCGTGTTTTGTGGTGACGTAACAATGCTAGGCAGAGTTTTTCCATCAATAATCCCTTCTTCTAGCCTATCGCGAATCCCTTTTATTTCAGAGACTTTGACAATATTACTTATGAAAGCGGCAAGTCGGCGAGCATTAATATGTAATCGGGAGGCGTCGTCAGTGATTTGTTGGCGCAGCTCTTGTAACAGTGCTAGCCTGACCATGGATTCCGCCGGAATCACCTTATCAAATTCAGCAGTATAGATTTGATATTGGCTATGGTCTTCTTGAAATACACGACTGACTCCAGTGATGTCGGTCGCGACAGGGTTATCTTCGATGTCGCCATCCACAAAAAGCGCCAGTTGTGACAGTAATTTAGTGTCTTCTTCAATGGTATCGCCACCATCTTCCTCCTCATTAGACATTTCTGCGTTTACCAACTCGGAGGTGAGTTGGCAAAGTATTAACGAATGCTGTGCAAAGTTAGGTTGATCGGTTTTGGATTCACGCAATGCTTTTAGGGCGTGACCGATCGCTGGAGCGATCCCGGCGCGGGTGGCTTCAATGCTATCGGCAATGGCCTCAGGAACCGCTAAACCATGCAGGCGAGAATAGAGCACCTGCATGAGAGTAAATAATAAGATGCCAAGTTTAGATTCCGTAAAGCCATTTTGATGGTAGAGCTGACTCCAATGATGAAAATTGAGTCGCGTACTGTTGATAACGCCCTGAAGGTGATTAGGGACGATTGACTCCACGCGAACTTGTTCGCAGAAATCGAACAGTAGCCTTTCAATTTCAGAATCTGGACGCAAAGAACGGTGCAATTCTCTGTCTGAAAACAGAATCCGTATGGCGGCGGAGTCAATTTTACCGCGGGTAGAAGCATGATCAACATCGTGATTATGCCGAGAGTGGAAGGTTAAATCATTGACGTGTGCAGCAAGAAAATAGCAAGGGTGATTTCCTTGATATAAGCGATGACCACGGTAGTTTAGGTTCGCATCATGGCTAATGGCACGAGCGACAGCAACGCTACTATCGAGAAGGCGCTTCTGTAAAGGCGTGATCGGTTGTGAGGTTGTGTTAGACACGATGATATTTCCCTTCTGCGGTCGACGGGTTTGTTGGTATGAGTTCTTCACCAAAGCACCGATAGAAATATTCTTCCAACAAATGCTTCTCTTCTTCTTCGCAGCGGTTCACAAAAGAGAGTCTGAAGGCCGTCGCTACGCTGTTAAAAATAGCGATATTTTCCGCCCAAGTAATAACAGTTCGTGGTGACATCACGGTTGAAAGATCGCCGGCAACAAAGCCCTTTCTCGTCAGTCCTGCGGTGGCGATCATTTTATCGACCGTCAGTCTACCAAGTTCATTTTGTAATACAGGGACGCGCGACAACACGATATCAGCTTCATGGCTTGGGTCGAGATAGTTTAGGGTGGCGATAATATTCCATCGATCTAACTGACTATGATTCAGTACCTGAGTACCTGAATACAAGCCAGAAAAATTGCCGAGTCCGACCGTGTTGCAGGTAGCAAATAAGCGAAAGTACGGGTGTGGCGTGATCACGCGATTTTGTTCCAGTGATGTGTATTTCCCGTCTTGCTCCAAAATTTGTTGAATCACAAACATGACATCAGGGCGACCTGCATCGTATTCGTCGAGCACGAGTGCGATGGGTTGCTGAATGCTTTTGGGTAATATGCCTTCTCTAAATTCGGTAACTTGTAGGCCGTCTTTTAGCACGATGCTGTCTTTACCAATGAGATCGAGCCGACTTAAGTGCCCATCCAAGTTCACTCTAAGACATGGCCAATTCAGTCGCGCTGCGACCTGCTCTATATGTGATGACTTGCCTGTACCGTGCATCCCTTGAATCAACGTTCTTCTATTTGACGTGAAGCCGGCCAAAATGGCGAGTGTGACTTCAGGGTCAAAGCAATAGCTGGGATCAATGTCAGGGACATAATCACCTCGCTCGGCAAAAGCAGTCACCGTTAAATCGCTTTCAATACCAAAGACATCACGAACCGATAGGTCTACTTGTGGGGTTACTTGCTTTTCACTCATCTGAATCATCCTTCCTTAATGACAATGGTCGCAACCACGAAGTGGTTTCTGGTTCTGGCTATAGGTTTCTGGTTCTGGCAATAAGCTTGTGGTTCTGACTATAGGCTTCTGGTTTTGATTATAGAGACTCACTGGCGTAATTAACGACAAGTTTTGTACGAAAAACTATCAATAATGTGATCTGGTTTTATTTATTGGAATAATATGTTCCGTTTTATATTAAAAATTTTGACGAACAAAATCACAGCAACTAAGGTGATTGTGAAGTCAAAAAAGAGACGTTTTGTTCCGAAAATTGAAATTATTATCAGAAGTCAAGGAGAGCGAAGGATGAGCGAGCAAGAAAAAAGGACGGTTGTTTCCGGTATAACTACGATGACACCGTCGGAAGCATTTGTTGAAACCATGGTCGCAAATGATGTCACCGACATGTTTGGCATTATGGGGTCTGCATTTATGGACGCGATGGATATTTTTGCACCTGCTGGGATACGCCTCATTCCTGTGGTACATGAACAGGGCGCTGCTCACATGGCAGACGGCTACTCTCGTGTTTCTGGTCGTCACGGTGTGGTTATTGGTCAAAACGGACCGGGTATTAGTAATTGTGTGACGGCAATAGCAGCGGCATATTGGGCACATAGCCCTGTGGTTATTGTGACACCAGAAACCGGTACGAAAACGATGGGGCTAGGTGGGTTCCAAGAATGTAACCAACTTCCTATGTTCCAAGAGTTTACAAAATATCAAGGCCACGTTACTCACCCTGACAGAATGGCAGAATACACAGGACGTTGTTTTGACCGTGCAATGAGTGAAATGGGGCCAACTCAACTTAACATTCCTCGTGATTATTTCTACGGAGAAAGCAAAACAGAAATTCCACAACCCGCACGACTTGACCGAGGGCCTGGTGGTGAAAAGTCACTGAATGAAGCCGCAGACCTGATTGCACAGGCGAAATTCCCAGTCATTATTTCTGGTGGTGGCGTCGTGATGGCGGATGCGGTTGAAGAGTGCGCTGCTTTGGCAGAAAGACTCGGTGCACCCGTCGTAAATAGTTATTTGCATAATGATTCTTTCCCAGCAAGTCATCCACTTTGGTGTGGTCCGCTTGGTTACCAAGGATCGAAAGCGGCGATGAAACTGATGTCTCAGGCTGACGTTGTCATTGCATTAGGTACGCGTTTAGGGCCATTTGGCACCTTGCCTCAGCACGGTATGGATTACTGGCCGAAAGATGCCAAGATCATTCAAATTGACGCTGACAATAAAATGCTAGGTCTGGTGAAGAAAATCTCTGTGGGTATTTGCGGCGACGCGAAAGCGGCTGCCGTGGCAATCACCCAACGATTGGAAGGTAGAAACCTTACCTGTGATGGCAACAAAGCTATCCGACTAGATACCGTGGCGACAGAAAAAGCGCAGTGGGAAAAAGAGCTGGATGAATGGACTCATGAGCGTGACCCGTTCAGCCTAGATATGATTGAAGAAAATGCCCAAGAAACGCCATTTTCTGGTGGTGAGTATCTGCACCCACGTCAAGTGTTACGAGAGTTAGAAAAAGCGATGCCTGAAGACGTCATGGTATCGACGGACATCGGTAACATTAACTCAGTTGCCAACAGTTACCTCCGATTTGAGAAACCAAGAAGTTTCTTTGCTGCAATGAGTTTTGGTAACTGTGGTTACGCTTTCCCAACCATTATTGGTGCTAAGGCCGCTGCGCCTCACCGTCCTGCGATTTCCTATGCGGGTGATGGTGCTTGGGGGATGAGCTTAATGGAAACCATGACTGCAGTTCGCCATAACATCCCAGTTACGGCGGTTGTCTTCCACAATAGGCAGTGGGGAGCAGAGAAGAAAAACCAAGTGGATTTCTATAACCGTCGTTTTGTGGCTGGTGAACTTGAAAATGAAAGCTTTGCTGAAATTGCCCGAGCGATGGGCGCTGAAGGTATAACGGTCGACAAACTGGAAGATGTTGGTCCGGCATTGCAAAAAGCGATTGATATGCAGATGAACGAAGGGAAAACCACCATTCTTGAAATCATGTGTACTCAAGAGCTGGGTGACCCGTTCCGTCGTGATGCTTTATCCAAACCAGTACGCTTCTTAGATAAGTATAAAGATTACGTTTAAGTCGAGTACAGATTGTCCGGCCTGAATTGGCCGGACACATTGGAAGTTTCACTGTGGGCATGAGGAAGTCAAAGCGATGGTTTCAAAATCAGTACAAATCCCAAGAAATCTGTATCTCGAATCGACGATGATTGCTCCAGGACTGCTATTGAGTATCGTGATTGCGGCAGCGGCAACATTTGTGTCAGATCACTACGGCGGGCCAAAATTTTTATACGCATTATTACTTGGGATCTCGCTACACTTTTTGTCTGAACATGGTAAGTGCGTGGCTGGTATTGAGTTTGCCGCGAAGAAGTTAGTACGTATTGGTGTGGCGCTGTTAGGCGTAAGAATTGCTTATAGCGATGTGGCGACAATAGGGGTTCACGGGGTCGGGATTTTGGCAGGCGCTGTTGTGCTGACCATATTGTTTAGTATTACTTTTGCTCGTTTGCTACGCGTACCGGGACCTTTTGCGCTACTCGCGGGAGGTGCCACTGGAATTTGTGGTATTTCGGCTGCGATGGCCATTTCATCAACACTGCCACAAACCAAAGAAAACGAACAGTTTACGTTGATGACCGCCATTGGTGTGGCAGCATTTTCTACTTTAGCAATGGTGACATATCCATTGATCGTGACCTCGCTAGGTTTGACGCCAGCGGAAGCAGGGATGTTCTTAGGTGGCTCGATTCATGATGTCGCGCAGGTAGTCGGGGCGGGCTTTATGCTGTCGACAGAGGTTGGTGATGCATCGACATTAGCGAAAATGTTCAGAGTAGCGATGTTGATGCCCGTTATTGTTATTTTGGCGCTGTCGGTGCGATTTAACCGTTCGTCAGAAAGCAGCGTATCGACATTATCAACGCCGATAATACCGTTTTTCTTACTGGTGTTTATCGCACTTATTGTCGCCAACAGCTTTAATCTGGTTCCAGAGTCTGCGGTCAATACGATGTCAGATGCGTCTAAATGGTGTTTGGTGATATCCATAGCGGCACTGGGCGTTAAAACCTCGTTTGAGAAACTGTTTTCATTAGGCTGGAAGCCAATCGTATTACTCTTCTCTAATACGGTATTTATTGCGGGATATATGTTGCTAGTTATCTATCTTCAAATGTAAGCGAATTATTATTAAATTTAGCTGGAGTGGTGAGATGATTAATGAATATAACGTTGGCTCTATAGAGGAATATCATCATTTAATTGGTTCTTTTACGACCCATGATGATGTGGTTATATTTAGGTCTAATGTATCAAATGAACATGCTCTAGTTCCGGAAATTGCGAATAGAAATAAAGCAAGCATATTGTCTGCAGAGAGGGATATATTATCTTCCGTGTTAACTTATGGTGGCAACATACTAGGGGTTGATGGAGGAAATAAATGGCGTTTAATGTGCATAGCACAGGAACTAGGTTTTGATACACGACTATTAGAGTGGACAAGTGACGCAGAGAAAGCACTTTGGTCGGTATCTTATTCGGATTGCGTTGATGCCATTTACATACTAAAAGTCAGTTCAGACGATTTGGTGTGTTTTACACAGTGCCATGAAAAACTAGATAAAATAACAGTCTTCAAGTCAATGGATTGCAATATTGCTGAAGAGGATAGTTGCAAGTGGTTTACCTGCCACCCGATTAAAAATAATAACGAAGTTTTATCGTTAAGTGATGAGTTAGAAAATGAATCAGTACTGGGAGTAATTTATTTGTCTGAGGAGTGTTGCTCTGAAATACGCAGAGTAAAACCTGGACTGATTGCACCTAAAATAACATCAAGCGCAATATTAATGGAGGGAATAGATATGGATGATAATGCGACTAAGTCGGTTGAGATCGAAGAAGCTAAAGAAAGTAAATTAGAAAATAAGGATTTAAGTACAGAAAACCCGATGGATACGTTAGAGCAATATGGACGTAAATATCATGCTGACTTCGACTTTGATTAGTTTCTTACAAAGAAGTTAGACTAAATAATAAAAATGTAAACACTAGTTTGAATATAAGCCGAGTCATTAGAAGTTATAGGAATATGAGACTAAATATTATGTTTAGATGGTCAACAAACTCTCAAATGTGTGAGCTTGACGTTTGAATGTGAAATAGCGCGACGTTACAGTCGGGTGAATGTTAATGGGTTGTAAATATTAAGTGGTTTCGATTGAATAATCTAGGTATCAAAGGTGGCAAAGAACGCTCTAAATGCGACTAGTGGCAACTAACAAATAACGCGAACCAAAGGAATACGGATATGAACATGCAAACAGGAACATTTCCAGAAATCGAAAGCAATCAAGTAGATGTCGAATTTTTACAGTCTTTCAGTGATGCCTGGAACAATCATGACATTGAAGCACTGATGGGTTTTATTACCGATGACTGTGTGTTCCATACCGTAGCGGGCGATGGCGTTTTAGGCAACACAATAGCAGGCCGAGAAGCGGTTAGAAAAAGCTTCGAATTGGTTTGGCAAAACTTTCCTGATGCCGCTTGGTCAGACCCTAGCCATTTTGTTTGTGGTGACCGTGCGGTATCAGAATCGACATTTTCTGCGACCAACCCAGATGGTGGTGTGATTGAAGCAAGAATGGTGGATGTCTTTACCCTCAAAGATGGCAAGATCAGTGTAAAGAATGCGTTTCGAAAAACACGGCCAGTGATTGCGGCTAGAGCATGATGCTCGTGATGCACACATCTATCCACGCAGTCTTGCGAGCTACTTGTCAGTGTGACTTGCGTGTCAGTATATCAAGGAGGGTGAAGTTATGAGTGTAGTCATCGAGCAGCCTGTACCTGACGCCATTGATCGTCAGTCACCAAGTACGCAAGCCAAAGAGCATTACGATCCACAGTACGATCCGCTAAAAGATAACAGCCCAGGGTGTGGCAAAGAATACGCGCCTACTTATTGGGTTGATACCGCCGGAGAGCCACCGGAAGATGATGGACCTATCGTGAAAGATATGGAAGCGGAAGTGGTTATTATTGGTTCTGGATATACCGGTTTAAGCACGGCGATCCATCTTGCTGAAATGTATGGCATTAAAGCAACGGTAATTGAAGCAAACCGTGCGAGTTGGGGTTGCAGTACTCGAAATGGTGGGCAGGCACAGTGCGCAACAGGTCGATTAAAGCGCTCACAGTGGATTGCCCGTTGGGGTTTAGACACCGCGCTTAAAATGCATCAAGAATGCCTAGACGGAATGGAGACGTTTAAGGCGCTGATTAAAGACATTGATTGCGATGCACAGCATGGTGGACATTTATACATTGCTCATCGCCCTAAGGTGATGCGAACGCTGGAAAAAGAAGCTAAGTTGTTGCGTGAGACATTTAATTACAACGCGCAAATTCTCGATGCAGCGACGGTAAAGCGCGAGTATGTCGATGATGAAGAAGCCGCGGGTGCTATGCACGAGCCTGAGGGAATTGGAATACATGCTGGCAAATTGGCCTTTGGTTACTTAAAAAAAGCACGAGCATTGGGAGTTAAAGTTCACCCCTCTAGCCCTGTATTAGGCTGGGAAACTCGTGATGGAATGCATTATATCAAGACCCCGAATGGCACTGTCACTGCAAAAAATGTGGGTGTCTGTACTGGCGGTTATACCAGTCAGGGTTTGCACTCTGAACTGAAAAATCGGCTGCTCCCTGTTTTGTCTAATTCAATGGTGACGCGCCCGTTAACCGAAGACGAAATAGCGGCCTGTAATTTCAAAACCAATCAGGTGATTACCGACACCCGAGTGTTGCGTCACTACTATCGTTTATTGCCGGATAACCGTGTGCAAATAGGAACCCGTAGTGCTATTTCAGGCCGCGATGCGCCGAACAAAAAATATGAAGACATGCTAAAAGCGGATTTGGCAAAAAAATTCCCAGCTTTAAAAGGGATTCAGATTGACTACTCATGGTGGGGTTGGGTCGATGTGAGTCATGACATGATGCCAAGAATTTATCAGCCTAACCCCAATGAAACCATTTTCTATGCGTTGGGTTATGGCGGTAATGGCGTCATGTACTCTGCTCAGGCAGGCAAAAGGTTGGCGCAGTGGATTGGAGGTGAAGGGCATGAACTCAACCTGCCTATTTTTGAATCCAAGCTGCCATTTCCAAATATACAAGAAGTGGTTGAGTCAGAGTTCTTTGCGCCGTTTCGACGCGTAGGGCAACACTTTCTTTACCAATGGTATCAGTTAAAAGATGAGGTGCTTTAGGCTCCGACAGGTGACATCTAATAGATAGAGGGCATCCCCTGTCAGCAAGAATTTGTTTCCATCAATAGGGAAGTAACGACGACCAGGATTGTTGTACCAGGTCACCTTAAAAGCAATGTACAGAATAATAGATGTACACATAATAAAGGTTAAGACTATGACATTTACAAAGAACAAACTCGTAGCCACTGTTGCCATTATGGCGACGACGTTCATGTCGCACAGCGCTATCTCAGCGACATTTAAAATGGCTATCGGTGATGCCGCGGGCGGTACACAATGGGAGCTCGGAACGAAATTCACTGAGTTGATGGAAGAGAAAACCGATGGGCAGGTCAAGATCGACCTATTTCCAAATGGTCAATTGGGTAATGAGCAAGATACGGTCAATGATGCTGCGATTGGATTACTCGATTTTTCAATCCTCGCCATTAACAATGTGACGCCTTTCTCTCCAACCGTTGGCTTGCTAACAATGCCTTACGTCATTCAAAGTGCCGAAGAAGCGGTACTGTTGACGCAAGGAGAGGTAGGTCAGGAGTTGGTAGAAAATACCATTCGTGATGCCAACGTACGTGTGGTTGGTTGGGCATATTCTGGTTTCAGAGTCATCACCAATTCGAAAAAACCGGTGGCGTCGCCTGAAGATCTAAAAGGTCTTGTTATTCGAGTGCCTCGTAACGAAATTATGATTGCTTCTTATCAGGCATGGGGTGTGAACCCAACGCCAATGGCTTGGTCTGAAACCTTTACTGGCTTGCAGCAAGGTGTGGTTGACGGGCAAGACAACCCTTATATCACGGTCTACGCAATGAAGTTTAACGAAGTACAAAAATACGTCACGAACGTGCGCTATATCTTCTCTCTAGAGCCACTTATTGTCAGTGAGTCCGTTTTCCAGCAACAATCTGCTGAAATGCAAAAAACCATTTTGGAAGCGGGTCAAGAAGCGACTGAGCACAGTTTTGCGTACCTACAAGAAACGGAAAGTAAGATCCGTAAAGAGTTAGAAATGAAAGGCATGGTGTTTACCGACCCTGCGAATGGTGAGAAAGAGTGGATCGAAAAGGTCACAACCAAAGTTTGGCCTAAGTTCTACACCAGCATTGGTGGTAAAGACAAACTTGATAATGTTCTGGAGTTGTTGGGTAGAAAGTAACCATAGGACTAGCGCTGTCTAGCAGTGTCCCCTGCTGCTAGACAGCGTGATTACATGCCTACTCAATAACGTTTTGAAATTAGAGCGATTGGTTGTCATGTAGAACATAAAAAGGAGGCTATATGTCGGTCGCAAACACAATAAAAAAACACCTAAATAATACCGAGGAATACGCATGCTGCTTATTGTTAGCAAGCTTTGTTTTACTGTTATTTAGTCAAATTATTACTCGTCAGTTCTTTGATTATTCGATTCCCTGGGGAGATGAAGTCGCTACGTATATGTTTGTTTGGTTTGCCTACCTTGGTGCCGTCGTTGCGGCCAAAATGTCGGCGCATAACCGAGTGAGTTTTCATTTCAAATTTTTCCCACCAATCGTAAAAACCGTTAGTGAGACCATTGCTGACTTACTCTGGTTAGCTTTCAATGGTTATTTTGTTTATCTAAGCTATGACTTTGTTTTTAATAAAATGAATCTCTTTTGGAAGTCTCAAACTACAGGTATTCCAATGAAATACTTCTATATGATTTTGCCGATTGCGTTTTCGTTAATGATGGTTCGAATCATCTGGAACAACTATGAGCGCTTGTTTAAAGGGGCTGAAAACGAAGACCCAGAAGCGAAAGAGTTGCGAAAAATGACCATGCAAAAAAACCTGCCTTAACGAAACGGAAGAGACATTACTATGGAAGCTTATTTAACTCTGATTCTTTTTGGTGGCTTTTTATTCCTACTTATCCTAGGTGCACCGATCACGGTGTCTTTAGCTGGCGCTTCGATGGCCGCTTACTTGATACTGGATAAAAATCCCATTGCCTTGGTACAAATCGCTTTTACGTCGGTTGGTAATTTTCCCCTAATGGCGTTGCCTGCGTTCGTGTTGGCAGGCGCATTAATGGAAGCCGCTGGGATCTCTAAACGGTTGGTGGATATTGCCGAAAGTCTGGCAGGGCCAGTGACGGGTGGGTTAGGCGCCGCCACGGTGATGGCATGCTTATTTTTTGGTGCCATTTCAGGCTCTGGCCCTGCAACAACAGCAGCGGTTGGCATGTTAATGGTGCCAGCGATGGTCAAGAGAGAGTATGACAGAAGTTATGCATCGGCGGTGACGGCAGCCTCTGGGGGACTTGGGATTATTATTCCACCGTCGATACCTTTGGTGATCTTCGGTATTTCATCGATGGGGTTGATGGCACCACCAGAAGCCATTGCTTTACACGGACAGTTTGCTTCTTTATCAATTCCGAAATTGTTTGTGGCGGGCGTTGTGCCGGGGTTGATTATGGCCTCTACCTTAGTCATGACCAATTATATGATTGCTAAGCGCGAAGGGTATCGGGGGCTGTCTGAAAACTGGTCCTTTGATGAAGTTAAAGTGTCGATAAAGCGCGGGTTATGGTCGATATTAGCGCCGTTTTTGATTCTTGGTGGTATTTATACTGGCATGTTTACACCAACAGAGTCAGCGGTTGTCGCTATTTTCTACTCGTTGTTTGTTGGTGTGTTTATTCACCGAGAGTTGTCGTTTAAAAACATCTTAAAATCGCTTTCTACAACAACATGGATCACGGGTAGAGTACTGCTGATTTTGTTTGCGGCAACAGTATTTGGCCGTCTGTTGATTGAGCAAAAGATCCCTGTGATTGTTGCGGAGTCTTTGCTTGGCTTTACCGATAATATGTATCTGGTATGGGCGCTCACAATCATGTTGCTGTTGTTTATCGGTATGTTTATGGAAACCCTTGCCGCCATTATGATCATTGTGCCTGTTCTATTGCCGATTATGTACATGTTGGGCGCTGATCCGACACATGTGGGAATTGTTATCGTCTGCACGTTATCGATTGGTTTTGCAACCCCGCCGCTGGGGGAAAATATCTTTGTGGCGTCAGGGATAGGAGGGGCTACCGTGGAACAAATTACCGCTAAGATTCACCCGTTTGTGGTGGCGTCTATTGTCGGCGTTTTTGTTATCGCCTTCTTCCCGAAAATAAGCCTGTGGTTACCGTCGATGGTAGGTTACTAGGAGATAGTACATTGAAAATACGACAAATTATAATGACGAGCATTGCGTTTTGGCTGGTGTTAGTCAGTCTAAACCTTCGCGCTGAAGAGGCGACGAATGTTTTGGAGATCAGTGAGCCGCATGTTTCGACCGAGGCCGAGTTAAGAACCAAAACACTACTGGCAAAGGCGGTGCTTCATGTACAGGTTAATGGTGATGAAAGTGTGGAAGATTTTTCACGTGATGCACAATTTACGGATGGGGAGCTGTATGTGTTTGCGGTAGGTATCGACGGAGAATTTCTCGCCAGTGGTGGCTCGTCTATGGTGCTTATTGGCGACAGTGTACTTGATACGCAGGATGTTTACGGTAAACCCTTTTTTCGTGAAATGCTTTCTAAGGCAGTGCACAGCGGTTTTGGTGAAGTGGAATATCATTGGACGAACCCTACCGATAGAATGGGCGAACCAAAGCGAACGTTTTTTGAGCGTGTAGGGGATATCATTGTCGCGGTTGGTTATTACCCAGAGCGTTCAAGTTCGGCAGAAGCTAAGCACCTCCTTGCTCGCGCAATGACCGCAATGGTCAAATCGGAGCAGCAAAGCATTGCGGCATTTAATGATATTGATGGGGACTTCGTCGAAGGTGATCTCTATGTATTTGTTTTGGATATGAACTCAGGCAAATTTCTTGCCCATGGGACTTCACCTGAGCTCATCGGGCTATCGCATAATGAGATACTAAGCCCTGATAATAAGCCAATTATCACCGAGATGCTCAAGCTAGCACGAGAGAATGGTCGAGGAGAATACTCGTATCGTTGGCTTAATCCGCTCTCAAGTGAAGTGGAGAACAAACATACTTATTATCGAGTCATCGATAATAAATTGGTCGCGGTAGGCTATTACACTCGATGAGTTAATCTTGGCTGACTGCCAGACATCGCTCGTTATCGAGACACCATTAGAGGTTGTCTCGATAACGGGCAATCATATTCCCCCCAAGAAGAGCATAATTGGGTCGGTTTGCGATTGATGCCCATGCTTTAGCTGAAATTAACGATATAACGACTGTCGCTTTCTTCTAGCGCCTTTTATCAATATCTGCCTCTTTAGAACCCCATTTACCCACCTCTCGAGTGTTTACTTCAAACGTCTTTTCGATCTGTATTTACCAGTACAAGCGGTCTCATATACATCTAGTTTGATGATCATGATCACTAAAATTAAAACAATTCGTCTCATAATTTAACTATTTGTTGAGTATAGGTGCATAAGTTACTAACAATAGGGATGACTGGTGAATATTTAAACAAGTTCGGAGAGGGTATATGAAGCTAGAGCGTCCATATATGAATGAGAAAGAGATGCAGCTTATTGGTGAAGTCTCATGGTTGCTATTGCAATCAGAAGTACATCGAGATTATCCCCTGCATGTTCTGGAAAGCCGGTTTTTGAATGCGATAAGAATGGGGCAATGTCGATTTTTTTATGATGAGCAAGGTCCCATTGGCATTGTGACTTGGGCACAAGTTACCCGCGAGTGGCATGAAAAGCTGACTGACGACGATGTCTGGCTACCGGAGGTGGAATGGAATAGGGGTAACTACCTTTGGTTCATGGACTTTGTTGCTCCATTTGGAAATTGCACCGCGATTCGAAGAAGTTTGAGCCAGCAGTTTAGCCATAAAGATCAAGCCTGGTGTCGACGCCTTGGCGCTGGTACTAAGGCCGACAGGGTATTTAAACATCGGAAAGGTCATGTTGAACATAGTGGTGCTAGTTATTTGAATTGATCGGGTGCTGTGGAGTGAAACCGATGACACTGCACGCGTCAGTACGCAGAAAGTAGCGAGTGTGTTTAAAACAACAGAAGGAAAATGAAATGGGAACGCGAAATTATCAAGGTGGTAACGGCGCAGACAGGCTTCATGCTGGTCACGCCACGCATAAAAGTATTATTTCAGGAGGGGGAGGAAATGATGATCTCAGTGCTGGACATACAACTTGGGAATCATGGATCTATGCCGGAGACGGTAACGATGTCATTGGTAACTATAACAAAGCACTGAACCAAATTTATATCTGGGATGGTGCCGGTGATGATTACGTCAATGTTGGCGCGGTGAACGTCAATATCTATGCGAGCTCGGGTAACGATACCTATAAAGTTACGTCTGGTAGCAATGTTTACATTGAGCTTGGTACCGGAGAAAAAGACGTGACGGTCAACTATGTCGGCTCTAAAGCAACATTGGTCGAAAAAGGTACGTGGTATGACCGTGATATTAATGTTAAGTCCGCGAATACCAGTGTAACCACGGGGTATGGTAATGACACGATATACGCCTTTGGGACCTTTAATTGCAAAGTGGAAACGTGGGGCGGGAACAATAATATTATCGCCGAAGGTGCGGGGGTCAGTGTGAAATCCGGTAGTGGTCACGATACGATCTATACCAGTGCGGTTTCTTCGTATATTCACAGTGGTGATGGTGATGACTGGATCGTCTCGAAAGGCGCGTCGGTAACGGCACATACTGGCTGGAATGGGAATAATTACGTTTATGCTGGTGGCGCTCATGCGGATGTATGGACCGGCAATGGGCACGATGAAGTTGATGCTCGAGGCATTTACGCCAAGGTTCGTACCGAAGGTGGTAACGATATCATCAACATTAATGCGGTTGGTGCCACCGTTCATGCTGGTAGTGGTAACAACAAGTTGTACATCCGTGCGGCGGGCGCAAATATTACGGCGGGCAATGGTCATGATTATGCCTACGTTGGTGCTGGGGTTGGGTTGGTTGATTTAGGTCACGGCAACAATACAGTGGATTATCACGCGGTTGGTGGCACAGTCAGAGTGGGCAACGGTAATGACAGAGTGAATGTGCGTGCTGTTGGTGTCGGTATGAATGTGGGGGAAGGGAATAATCATCTCGATGTTCGTGCGGCGGGTGCCAATATTACCGCGGGTAATGGTCACGATTACGCTTATGTCGGAGCTGCGGTTGGTTTGCTAAATCTAGGTCACGGTAATAATACGGTGGATTTTCATGCCATTGGCGGTGAAGTTCGCGTTGGTGATGGAAATGACCGAATTAATGTCCGTGCTGTTGGTGTCAATATCGACGCTAAGGGCGGACATAACCACATTGATGTACGTGCCGCGGGAGCTCGTATTACGGCAGGTAATGGTAATGATTATGCCTATGTCGGTGCGGGGGTAGGGCTACTTGATCTTGGTGAAGGTAACAATCACGCCGTGTTGCATGCCGCCGGAGGCAATGTCTTTGTTGGAGATGGTGATGACCGAATTGAAGTAAAAGCGATAGGTGTCAAGATTGATGCTAAGCATGGTAACAACACTATTTTAGTGAGTGCGGCGGGTGCTGAAATTACCAGTGGCAATGGTAATGATGTGATTGATTCGCTCTCGGTCGGCGGTCAGTCGATTAACTCAGGAAACGGCAATGATGTCATTAAAGCTTACGGTGGCGTGAATGTGGTTTCTGCGGGATGGGGCAATAACACGATTGATGCACGAGGTGGGATGAACGTGGTGCAGGTTGCCCATGATAACAATACCATCCACAGTGCTGGTGGCCTTAACGTGGTGTTAGCTGGTCATGGACGAAATACCATTGATGCCTTTGGTGGTGGAAACTTCGTGTTTTCAGGCAATGGTCGCAATACGATTCATGCGGCAGGCGCGTTGAATATTGTCTTTGCCGGCGATGGAAAAAATGTCATTCGAGCGGAAGGTGGTTTTAATATCATTGGCACGGGTAATGGCGGCGGCTCAGGCGCTTCTTCTGTTGGACAGGTTGCTCACGGCGAAGTGGCAGGCAATGAAATCCGTGCTTATAGCTTCGGTAATTTCATTTTGTCAGGCGATGGCGACGACAAAATTCGAGCTGGGGGGTTACTGTCAATTGTCACTGAGGATGGTGATGACTTTGGCAAGGATACAGGGGTCGATCATCTTAAAAATTTAGCCAACGTAACAAGCGCAGGAAATATTGTTCTGGCGGGCGAAGGCAACAACGTAGTGAAAGTATACGGCGGAGGTAATTTAGTTCAAACGGGGTCAGGTAACGATCTCATTGTCGCGTTTGGTTATGCGAATTTGATCATTGCAGGAAATGGCACCAATGACATTACCACGCTTGGGGCTTACAACATTGTTTGGGGCGGCTCGGGCGACGACACGTTATGTACGATGGGCGATTCAAACATCTTTATTGCTGGTGACGGGAATAACACCATGACAGCAATAGGATTGAACAATGTCTTCCTTGGTGCTGGTGGCAATGATGATGTCATGGTGGCTGGTGCAAACAATATTTTGGTCATGGGCGGGGGCGATAACATCGCCGTTGCGGTAGGCGGCAATAATATTTTCCAAGGCGCCAGTGGTAACGACGCATTTATTGGTCTAGGAAATGTCAACGCTATGCTTGCGGGTAATGGTGACAACTTTATGGTTGGCGTTGGGATGAAAAACCTGTTCTGGGCAGGCGATGGTAATGATGTGATGGTCGCGCTAGGACAGCTGAATGTCATGCTGGCTGGTGATGGTGAAAATGATGTCATTGTGGCAGGCATGGACAACATTGTTCTGACGGGCAGTCAGGATGATGCGGTTGCCGCGCTTGGCACGAAAAATATCATTTCTACTGCTTCGGGTAACGATACTATTTATGCCTTTGGGTATTCGAATTTCGTTCATGCAGGCGGAGGGAATGATGTCGCGATTCTAGCGGGGCGTTACAACGTCGCCTTGACGGGATGGGGCAATGATATTGTGGCTGCTGTTGGACAGCATAATATTTTACTGACCGAAGGCGGTGACGACGTTGTGCTTTCGGTTGGTCAAAATAATGTGGTTCTATCGGGGAGTGGTAACGATACGATTGCGGCATTTGGTAAGGAAAACTGGATAGCTTCAGGTGGTGGTGCAGATATCATTCTAGCCGTTGGTAAACGCAACATGATCGCTGCAGACAATGAGATTACCTTTTCAACAGAAGAAATTACAGAGCTTAAAAAAGGCACTGAAAATATGTTCCAAGAGAAGGATGACAAAGGTGAGCGTAGTGGTGATCCTGTAAAAGGAACGCTGGGTTCAGCAAGCTTTGAAGCTGAAATGAAAATGAGTGGCAACTTCAATTTGCTATTCCCAGAGATGGACTTCTCCGACCCAAGTGTCCCGGATTGGAAGACCCCATCATTGACGATTCCTCAGTACGACTTTGATATCCCACCTATCCCAGCATTGAAATCGGCGCCTTCATACCAATATGGTTCGCTGGGTAACTATGGCTTACCCGAAATTCACTTACCTACTATCAGTACACCAGAAATAGAGATACCGAGTATCACGTTGCCGTCACTTTGCATGCCATCACTGAGTGGATTTGGAGTGGAAGTCGATAGCCTTGATTTGGAGTTAACGTATGAATTAGATGTGAATTCATCGATATTCAGTGGAGCGGACTCGATGCTAGGTGACCTATTTGGTTACGAGTCGGGCGGCGGACAAAGCAGGAACATCCTTAACTCCCAAGCCGAGTTTAAGCCGAGGTTTAATGATAATGGTGCGTTCTTAAATATGTATACCTATCAATCGGCTGATTTAGGCGACATTGATACAGCAACGAAAGGGGCGTCTGACAATTATTTCCTTTACGGCGATGAGGACACCCCTGCCGAAGCTGGTACAGACAATCACTTGATCAATGAAACATCGGTTGGGCAATGGACTACCCCGGATGACTTTGAACTTAAACACACTGAGACCACATCTGGAGGTGGTGGCGGTTCTAACGGAACCGACTCGACGACCTATACCACGGTCAAGCTTCCAACATTGCATTTACCTGAGATAAAAGTGCCAGAATTCAATCTTAACGGTTTTGACTTGTCAGGATTTAGTTTATTCGGCACAGCCTTGAGTGGGCGTGAGTTCTATGGTTTCAAGGTTCCAAACTTTGAAATCCCAGAATTTGGTGTTCCTGACTTTAGCTTGGGTGACTACACCGATATGGATGCGCTGACACTGCCTGCTCAGGCCATCAATATACCCGCATTTTCTATTCCTAATGTGATTGGGATTGATTGGTCTGAACGGCTGCCTTCTTTTGACAATAACTACCACCTACTTCAAGAAAATGAAGCGGGAGATTGGGGGGATGTCATGCTGGCGCTTGGGGATACTAACCGACTGATGGGAGGTCGTGGTGACGACGTCGCGATTGGCGTTGGCCGAGAAAACGTTGTTTATACTGGCCGAGGTAATGATATTGCCCTCATGGTTGGCGCAGAAAATACTTGGCGTGATGACTACGGTGCAAATATTGCTCTGGCGATCGGCGGGACAAACACGCTCGCGGGTGGTGTTGATAATGATGTGCTGGTGGCAATCGGCAATGAAAATAACCTGTCAGGCGGCATTGGCGAAAATCTCATAGCGGCGATAGGTAACAAAAATACGATTACGGGCGACACCTCTCCGGGGATGCCGGGCGATACGCCTAAAAATGTCATCTTTGCACTGGGTAATGAAAACACCGTTAAAGGTGGCTTTGCCACAACAACAGCCGTGGTTGTGGGTAGAAAAAATACCGTTAAGACGACCTTTAAAGACGACTATATCGTTTCCATCGGTGTGGAAAATACGGTTTCTCTGCATAAAGGGAAAGACGTGGCATTTGTGATGGGCATTGATAATAAAGTCTATGGCGATGATGTTGATCAGTTCGGTGCAGATAATGATGTCATTGTCGCAGCTGGATTGCGCAACATGATTGACGGGGGCGGTGGCAACGATGGACTGTTTGCGGGTGGATTATTCAATCACGTAGTAGCCGGTAACGGTGATGACTTAGTGGTCTCGATGGGCAGTAAGTCACTGGTCAGCGGTGGCAGCGGTAATGATGTTATTGCGACGATTGGCGGCGCTAATACCGTAACCGCTGGTTTAGGTGACGATTTTGCTATCAATCTAGGCTTAGCCAATGTTGTCTCGATGGGAGAAGGCAACGACACGGTACTTAATATTGGTCTCGCAGGTGTGACTTCTGGTGGCGAAGGGAACGATGTATTCCTTGATCTGGGCTGGGAGACGTTTGACTTACTTACCTCTAGTGGTGCAACCATTATTAACAAAGTATTGGGTGGGTTGACCGACTTTATGGGCAATGTTGTCAGCACCTTTGGTGGTGACAAACAAGATAGCATCGCTTCTTTGCTTAGTTTTGATGACCAATCGGTGTCATTGGGTAACGCCGGTAACGATGTGTTTGTCTCGGGCTTTGGCCGCTCTCAAGTCACAGGAGGCACCGGGAGTGATAGCTATCGATTTACCTTGGGAAGTGGCCGGTTTGATATTTATGAATCGGATACGCCTAATGAAGTCGACACGCTGTTTATCAACTCCAACTCGACGCAAAACGACGTGGTTTTTTCTTTGGATAACTTGGTGTTATCTACGGATTATACAAACTTGGACGTTGTCTTTGATGGTCAGTCTGTCGCTGAGATTGGTCTCAATAATTGGGGGGATAACGATGTCTTTAATGTTGAAGGGTTAGCTAACCTTAGCTTTAGTCAACTTAAGCAGCATTGGGACAATATGGACGCATCGGTATCAGAGCAGTTAAGAGGTTTTGATGCCTTTGATTCTGCGTCTGCACTTGAAGAGGGCGCACAAGCTACCATTGCTTGGCTCAATGATGGCGAAGCTGGAAAAGTCGATTTCGGCGACATCAATGATGGTTTATCGAATATGGTCGATAGCATTATTGGTGATATGCACGATTCGAAAACAAAAATTGATAGCGCAGTAGGACTTGCGTGATCGGGAGCCTAGCTCGGTTATTGAGCTAGGCATTTTTTTATCTAGTAAGGAAATTAAATCATGGCAGATCAACATTATATTGATGGCATTGAAAATGTCGCGATCATTGCAGGGAATATTCGAATGGACTTTTATACGTTTGCAGTTGACCCAGAAACAAGTGGTAAGGAGCCGCCAAAAGAACATAATTTACGTTTAGTGATGTCTCCGGATGCGTTTTTACGCAGCTGGCAAACTCATGCGCAACTGTTGGAAGAACTGAAAAGTCGCGGGCTAGTAACAGAAAAGCAAGCGAATACCGAACCTGAAGTCACTGAAGACCAGCCAGCCGCTAATCTTGCCCCGAGCTTTAGTTAAAAGGAGAGGATATGAACACAGCATTGGACGCGTATGTTCTTATCGCTCGGTATTACCAGATATATCATTCTGCTGATACCTTGATACGCGATCATGGGGTCAAGGATGAGCCTATGACAGCGTTGGATTTAACGCTCTTGATTAATCAAACTGGATTAACAGCACAGTGTACGACACTGCGTTGGCGTCAGTTTATAAGGTTAGGAGCGGCGTTCCCTATTATTATTCAGCTGAGTAACAATGAGTTTGTTGTTGCAGCTGGAGTACGTGCATCATCAAGCGGTGAGTTAGAAGTATTAATTCAGGATCCCAAGGCTGCGAGTATGGATCTTGTGCCTATCGCAGAAAAAGCCTTTCGTTCGTATTGGAAAGGCTGTTGCATTTTTGTCCGTCCCATTGGCTCGGAGTTAGGGTTAGAGCAGCCATTTGGTTTTCGCTGGCTCTTTCATGAAGCACTGAAACAACCTGCGATGTTATACAACATTATCGTAGTCTCGTTATTTCTCCATATTATTGCGTTTGTTGTCCCGCTATTTTCCATGGTGGTCTTCGATAAGGTTATTGGCTACTCCGGTTATTCCACGCTTCATGTTTTGTTCATCGGTGCTGCGGCCGCTTTAGTGATTAGCGGCGTGCTATCTTTCATTCGAAATCTTATTATTTTACATGCTGTTGCAAGGTTAGATATCGAAATCGCTCACTTAACGTGTCGGCGCCTATTTAGGCTTCCTTTAGCTTTTTTTCATAAGGTAGCGGCAGGTAAACTGGCGAAACAGGTGCAAGAAGCAAGTAGTATTCGAGAGTTTATTACTGGGAATTTACTTTTTACGTTAATCGAACTTACTTCCGTTGTCGTTCTGATCCCCGTGATGTGGTTTTTTAGCCCAACGTTAACTTGGTTAGTGATTGGTTTTTCAGCCGTTATTATGTTGAGTTTAGTGGCGGTTCTTCGTCCTTATCGAACACAGTTGGAGGCACTCTATCTAGCCGAAGCCGAACGCCAGTCCATTGTGGTGGAAAATGTGCGCGGTATGGAAACGATAAAAAGCATGGCGATAGAGGAGCGACAAAAGCGTGAATGGTTAGAAGTCACTGCCGATGTTGTGTCTAGGCAACATAGAGTAGGGCGATGGAGCGGCTACATTAATGAAATTAGTGGCTTTCTACAAAAACTCATGTCATTGGTGATCATTTGGTTAGGGGCGCAATTGGTTCTGGCGGGAGAAATGACGATCGGTACCTTGATTGCGTTCAACATCATGGCGAGCCGTATCGCGGGCCCGTTGGTGCAGCTTGTGGGATTGACCAGCAAATTTCAGCAGACTTCGATTAGTGTTGATATGTTGGGACGCGTGCTCAATAGCGCACCAGAGCGTGTAAGAGAAGGGGGCGTGACGTCACCAATCGCGGGTCATATTGCGGTAAAGCAGTTAAGTTTTCAATATGAACCGAATCAAGCCCCAGTCATTGACCAGCTCAGTTTTGATATTGGGCGAGGTGAGAAAATAGGCATAGTTGGACCGAGTGGCTCCGGAAAAAGCACTTTGACTCGGCTTCTTCTTGGTTTTTATAATCCGACGCAAGGTTCTATCCGAATTGACAATAACGAACTACGGGAATATGAGCCCAATTATCTTCGTTCCAAAATTGGCATTGTTTTACAAGATAGCTTCCTATTTCGAGGTTCGATAAAAGACAATATCGCTAAGTCGAGCCCCAGTAAATCACTAGAAGAGATCATACAAGTCGCTCAACTCACGGGCGCAGACACCTTTATCGACAAGCTCCCCCAAGGCTATGACACGATGCTGGAAGAAAACGGCAGCAACCTGTCAGGTGGTCAGCGCCAGCGACTTAACTTTTCTAGAGCACTGCTCGACGATCCTAAAGTGTTATTAATGGATGAGGCGACCAGTGCGCTTGATGCGGAAAGTGAGCAACACATATTGGATAACCTGTATCAACTTGCCCAAGGTAGAACGCTGATCAACATTTCACATCGTTTATCTTCAATGCCTTATATGGATCGTATTTTGGTCATGAACGAAGGGAAACTGGAAGATTTTGCTTCTCACCACGAGCTATTGTCACGATGTTCACTGTACAAAGAACTATGGAATCGGCAGCACCCAGCGTCGTTTGCGATACAGGAGCGCGTCGGATGAAGATTGAACCTCATGATCCGTTGATAGAACATGCCCCTAAATGGCAGCAGATTCGCCATTCTTATCCGAACCGGCCCATGTATTTGTCATTGTGGGTATTACTGGTTGCTATTGTCGCGCTAATTACGTGGTCTTGCATCTTCAAAGTGAATACTTTTGTCGTCGCAAGAGGGCATGTTAAGCCCGTGGCGCAAAATATTGTTATTCAGAGCCAGGCTGAAGGGTTGCTTGAGCAATATTTTGGTAGTGCGGGAACGGCCGTATCAAAGGGAGACCTCATTGCGATCATTGGTGGGAGGCCAATAGAGTCAGACATTCGTTCTACCCGATACCAAATGCAACGAATGAAAGCGCGCATCCGACGACTGGAAGCGGAGTTAGCTAATGAGGCCTATGATGTGGATAGTCCTCCGCGATCCTCTCAAAAATTAGAAGCTTCCTTGTTTAAAGCAAGGCGCTCAGCCTATCAAGCAACGGTTACGGCTAAAAATGTCATGCTGACCTCGCTCGACACGCGATTAGGGAGCATGAAGCAAGAAGAAGTTGTGGTACTAAAGCAAATTGAACTACAAAAAAAGCTCGTTGCTGATAAGCAAAGGTTGTATCAACAAGAAAAAGATCGATTTCGTCGAACGGGACCTAAGCGAGAAGCTTACCTTGATGCTCAAAAGCAGTTGTTAGAAATGCAGAGAAAGCACACGTCGTTGGTGAGCGCCATGACGTCGTTAAAAACAGAAGCCAAAAACACCCTTAGTGAATTAAAGCGATACATCAGTCAGCAACAAGTCGATATTTCAGATCAGTTGGTGAAATCGACGAGAGAATATATTGCGCTTGAGCAGCAGCTCTCTGCGTATCTCGTTCGACGAAAATTAGCTGAAATTCATGCCCCTATTGACGGCGTCATACTAAAAGTCGCGGACAAAACGTTTGGCAGTTACGTCGCAGCGAATGAGTTCTTATATGAGATTGTCCCAAATAATAGTCCGATGGAGATCGTTGTTGATTTAAACCCTTCTGACATTAACCAGGTCTCTATTGGTGATTCTGTCACAATTAAACTGGATTCGTTACCTTTTACTAAATACGGCACGATGAGCGGCTCGTTGCGGCAGGTGAGTGAAGATGCGCTTACTGATGATGTCTACGGTAAAGAAGCGCTGACGTTCCGAGGTTGGATCGATATTTCGAGTCTTGATGATATTCGGGATGCGCCTAGCGATTTTCGATTACAGCCGGGGCTGACGCTCGAAGCTAATATTCAAACGGACAAGCGAACGCTCATTTCATATCTCGTTTTTCCAATTGCTAAGGCATTTAACGAAAGCTTCAGGGAGCCTTAGGATGCGATTCACCTTATTGATTATAAGCGCATTGATACTGTCTGCTTGCTCCGTCACTCCAGTTAAAGTAACACAAGAACAAATAGATCTGCGAGTGATGCAACAGAGCAAATGGATTGAAAATACCCAGATGGAAATCACGGGGCCACTATCCCTGTCTGACGCGGTTATTCTAGCTTTAAAGCATAATTTGGAAATTGAGCAAGCAAGGTATCGAGTATTAGTCGGGCAAACCGCGCTTAATCATTCGGTGTTGGGCTATTTGCCACAACTTAATTCGAATTCGAATCGATACGTGAGAAATAATGATGGCGGCGCCGTGGATGTGTTGCCTCCGGCGAGGGATAAAAATTCTTCGTCGACGACAATATCATGGTCTTCACTCGACCTTGGGCAAGCCTATTTGAGAGCGCAAGAGTTGGGGAATGAGGCCTTGATGGAAGAGCAGCAGCAACGGCGGGTGTTGACTCGCATTGTTCGTGAAGTACTGAGTGCGTACGTTGAACTTGCCGCCATTGAGCAAGAAATAGAACAATCTAGGCAAATTTTAATGTTATTGGACCGCAGTTTAGCTCGAGTGAAGCTGCTGGAAAATAGTCATTTGGTGGATCCACTAGTCTTGCTTCAATATCGTGAGCAATTGCTTAGGTTACGTATTCAACTGGAAGATTTAGAACTTGATTATTTGTCATCAAAACAGGAACTCATGACATTGATCAGTGCACCTGGCTTGGAGGTGTCAATTGTTCATAAAGGTCAAAATACGTTTAATCTCTCGCTTGATGGTACTGAGCTTAAGGTGTTGGAGCGTTTTGCGCTTTATCATCGCTCTGACCTGATGGAATCTATGTATCAGATTAAAAATGCAGGGCTTGAGATAAAGCGAGCTTGGTTGGATGCATTGCCAAACTTCTCAGTGGGTTATTCGAGCTATTATGACTCGGATCCAAATTTGAGAAACAGTGAGTGGCTTCAAGTTGATCTGAATCTAGCAATAAAGGTGATTGAGTTACTGACATTACCTGCGAAACTTGATGAGTTAGAAAAGCGTCAAGCACTTGAGCAGTTGGCTTCATTGGCGAATGCTGTTGCCATTGTTGGTCAGATTAGAGCTGCCAATATCGCCTATCAAACGGATAAAAAGCGTTTGGCTATGGAGTCACAGAGAACGCGTACTCTTGAAGAAATATTTGAGTTAAGGCAGCAAAGGTTGAGCTATGAATTAATGGATGAATTAGACTTATATAAGGCGCAAGTGCAATGGGTTATTGCGAAGGTTAAGAAGGCCCAAGCGTATAGTCAGTATCAAAGATCCATTTTACGAATACTCGAAGAGTCAGGTGTGGACTTATTTCCAACAACGTCTGCGACAGCAACATCAAGTGAATTTAAAACCAGCGTCGAACACTGGTTGCGTGATTTGCCGAGCAATGTTTCTCAGCTGTTAGCTCAGTACAATGGAACCCCAAAATGCCATGCTCCGAGTTTACATGGCTGCTCGTAATGCCTGCTTAGTGATCATGAAGATTCAGGCGTCATTAAGGTTTAGCTGTGATCAAGAGTTAGCTGTCATTAAGACTTAAATGGCGCTGATAACCCGAAAATCCATTATCTCCCCAGTATGCGCTATTTGATTCGCCACCAAGTAGCAAAGCTTGGATCGTGTCTACTCGGCAACCAAGCTGCTGAGCGAGTTCAAAAACACTACCCCGTATCACCTCTGAGGTCGCGACGTTGATGAGACAATATTGTTCGTGGTTAGGGTTAAGACAATAAGCCATAGGGGACCTCCAGTGGTTAGAATGAACATTGGGCCTGTTTAATATACCTACAAATAACATAAAGTGGAACAATTCATTTCAATAAATGAATTATTGTGTTTGTTGAGCGTTAAGAATGACAAGTGGAATATGAGGGGAGTAACGGGATGACCGCAAGCGGTGGGTGTATATTGTTAACAAATGAAAAAAGGCGAAGAATTCACTAGAGTTAAGGGTTGAGGTTCTCTACACTGGTCGCCGCTCGCTCATAATCTTAGCGTACGCTTAATATTGAGCGTGCTCTAGCATTTGACTAACGGTAACGAAACCATTTTGACGCAACGTTTTTTCTCTGATCTTCGTGAGAAGTCTTTACACAAAAAAGCAAAATTCGCTTTGACCTTAACGGTTTGGGTGCTGTTTGTGTGTTTGTTGCAAAATAGTGGTGTGCTGCAAGTGTGTTCGCCGCTAAAAGACAGGAGTGACGTAGCCACAACGCCAGTAGTCGCACAGCCAAATCTACAGCAGGGTTTAAATACCGCGCTGAACGCCAGTGCTCTTGAGAGTATGTCATTAGACAGTTCAGCCTCTAAGAGTACGAGCTCACCACTACAAGGCGGCAATCAGCAAGCCAG
This sequence comes from Vibrio nomapromontoriensis, assembly GCF_050337205.1. Lineage (NCBI taxonomy): Bacteria > Pseudomonadati > Pseudomonadota > Gammaproteobacteria > Vibrionales > Vibrionaceae > Vibrio > Vibrio nomapromontoriensis. Next base: position 755,590 of record NZ_JAKJSS010000007.1, on the reverse strand, counting down.
CGAAGAGTGTCATCTGTCTAGCCAGTTATTGAGTTTCCATATCTTCGATCTTGATAGTCTTTGGCTGATTCCCCTTATTGTCACGCTTCTCGCTCTGGGTATTTATCGTGTTCAGAGAATGTCGTTTGTCCCCTTTGCACCGCCGATTTTTAGTCGATATCGGATTCATCTCCGGCACTGCACTTTCCAAGAATAACGCTTCCAGAATAAGAGACATTTCCGTTTTCGGTTGTTAACACAACTTAACACGTCGTAATTTTATTTTAGGAATATCAATGAAAAAGCAAACAGCATACCTGCGCTCCGTCGTACAGCGACTGGCGTCATTTGTGTTTGGCCTTTGGTTTTTGAGTACGTTAATACTCAGTCCTCTGGCATTAGCTAACCCTCCTTCTGCGTCTGCTAGCTCAATTGCAGCAAGCGTTGCGCTCGAAGGCGAATCAATAAAACATCAGCAGGCAGGCGCGGAGACTGGCTGGATTACAAGCGAAGTCCATCCACATGTTGAAACACGCGTAGTCCTCACTGGACAAGTTGATGAGCGAACTCAAACCGTAGAGGGTTTTCTAGAAGTCCGTTTATCGGGTGATTGGAAAACGTATTGGCGATCGCCGGGTGAGGGCGGCATTGCTCCTTCCCTGGACTGGCAACAATCAAGCAATATCAAGGCGATAAAATGGGAGTGGCCTTATCCCCATCGTTTCGAACTTTTGGATTTAGAGACGTTAGGCTATAAACACGATGTCGTCTTCCCACTGCATATCGAAGTTAACGATATTCACGCACCCGTCAATTTGTCGGCGACAGCAACGATTTCAAGCTGTACTACCGTTTGTGTATTGACTGACTTCCCGGTTGATATGACGTTTGTGCCCAGTGAGCTGTCCTTATCAGAAACGGCGATGTATCAATATGCGCAAGCGATGAGTCTTGTGCCTAAAGCGTCCCCTTTGATTGATGATGTCGATGCCATTTGGGACGCATCTCGTCAAGAGCTTCAAGTCACCGTGCTTAACGCGAGAGGATGGGTGAAACCGGATCTGTTGATTGATAGTCAGGATGATGTGGTTGAGGACTATTCATTTTTATCGCCCAAAATTAATATAGATGGCGATAAAGTCGTGGCGACGTTTAAGGTCACGAGTTGGTTAGGTGACCCCGATTTGGATTCACGTTCGATCTTGGTCACGATGATTGATGAAAACCTACTAGCGGAGCAAGCGATAACGGTAAATAGCGGAGTTATCACAGGCAATGACATCGCCAGCTCTTTGTCGTCTGCTTCTATGTTATCGATGCTTGGTTTTGCATTGTTGGGTGGTTTGATACTCAATATTATGCCATGTGTGTTCCCGGTATTAGGGATGAAATTGAGCCATGTTATTTCCGCTGCAACGGCAGAGAAAAAGCAAATACGCGCCCAATTTGTTGCCTCATCTATGGGAATAATCACGTCATTTTTGCTACTGGCTTTATTTATTACCGTGTTGAAATGGTCAGGGTCTAGCATTGGGTGGGGCATCCAGTTTCAAAGTGGTGGGTTTATCGCTTTTATGGTGCTGGTCACCGGGTTATTTGGTGCCAATATGCTGGGTTTATTTGAGCTTCGCTTACCGAGTTCAATGAACACCTGGATGGCAACAAAAGGAGACAATTCTTATATCGGTCATTTTGTGCAAGGTATGTTTGCCACGCTTTTGGCTACGCCATGTTCTGCGCCATTTTTAGGCACGGCGGTGGCTTTTGCGCTTGCAACTAGCACTGGTGCGACATTCGCCATCTTTACGGCACTTGGCTTAGGGATGGCGTTGCCGTGGATCCTCATCGCGATGTTTCCGCGTTTGGTATCGTGGTTGCCCAAACCTGGGGCGTGGATGAACCGAGTGAAAATCGTATTCGGTGCGATGATGTTGCTAACGTCTACTTGGTTGTTATCGTTACTCAGCCATCACTTACCAGCGTTTTGGATTGGAGCCTTAGCCGTAGCAGCAATGGTGTGGTTATTTTTACGTGTTAAAGCCTGTTATGGCGATAGGGCAGCACTGTTGCTCGGTGGGGTGAGTATCATTGCTCTGGCGGGTGGCTTAATTATTGGCAGTATGACAGCAGAACGTTGGGCGACACCATTGCCGCCTGAGCCTGACTGGGTGTCGTTATCGACCACTCGGATCACCGATGAAGTAGCCGCTGGCAATGTGGTTTTTGTAGACGTGACGGCCGATTGGTGTATTACCTGCAAGGCCAACAAAATTGGGGTTATTCTCCAACCACCGGTTTATGACACGCTGCAACAAACGGATGTCATTGCGATGAAAGGTGACTGGACTACTCCAAGTGATGACGTCACCGCGTTTTTACGCTTTTATGGCCGATATGGTGTGCCCTTTAACATCGTGTTTGGTCCCAGTGCGCCAGAAGGCATCCCTTTGCCTGTCATTCTGACTGATGATGTTGTGCTTAATGCTATTTCGGCGGCGCGAGGTGAGCAGTGATGTGGTCTCGTAAAAAATCAAATAAGGCGTCAGTTAAAGGCTGGCGCCGGCATGTCCGAGAGTGGGCAGCAATAATCATGGTTATGGTGGTGGTGACGATAGTCATTGATAGCTACCGTACTCGTGATATGCCTCAGTCTGACTTACCAGCCTTAAGTGGCAAGACGTTAGATGGTCAGTGGGTTGATGTGCTGGAAGAAAGTAAGCAAGCGCCTGTTATCGTCTATTTTTGGGCGACTTGGTGTCCGGCGTGTAAGTTTGTCACGCCTACGATTGATTGGTTTAGCAATCACTATAAGGTGATTGGTGTCTCTGTTAGCTCTGGTTCAGATGCTCGGGTGAATCGATTTATGGCGAGCCAAGATAGGGATTTTGCAAACATTAACGATCCGAAAGGAGAGTTAATGAATAGCTGGAGTATTAGTGTCACGCCTACCATCGTTATTATCAACAATGGGAAAATCGAGTCGATGACAACAGGGGTGACAACCCCAATGGGTTTATTTGCTCGCATGATGATGCTTTAGATTATTTTTACGGATAACAAAAATGAATAAAATGAATAAAATGAAAAAGATAGCCACAGCCTTATTGCTCGGTCTAATGAGTGTACATAGTGTTGCGGGTCCTGTTTCTAGTGAAACAGAGACAAAAATTAATGACATCACCCAAATGCTTCATGACAATCCGGAAGTGGTGGATAACCTTCATCAAAGTCTGATGGCTTTTATTGCACAGCAGCAAGGGGTTAGTACAACACTACAACGCTATCAACCTCATACCAATAGTGCAGTGCATAGTGCTTTTGGGGCGATAGAAGCCCCTGAGTTAACCATTCTCAATGTGACCGATTACAATTGTCCTTATTGCAAAAAGTTAGACAAAGAGCTTGAGAAATTAGTGAAAGATTACCCTCAAGTTAAGGTGGTGAACATTTATCTACCACTTAAAGAACGTAACAATGAATTGGGATACACAACCGCGAGTTATGCATTAAATGTGTGGAGGGAAATGCCAGATAAATACCAGCAAGTACATGATTTTCTGGTGGCTAATCCTCGTTTGCACAATGAGCGCACGTTGAAAGCAATTGCGGAAAAAACGGGCACACAACGCCAGTTAGTCAAATCAAAAGTCTCTGATGAAGTGCTAGACAGAAATTATCAGTTCTTTGCCGATTTAGGTTTGCGTGGTACGCCAGCATTGGTGATTAATGATCAGATTATTCCTGGTTATTTGCCTTACCCACAATTGAAACAGGCTCTGGAGGCAGAGCTAAAGCTGTAGTCAACGTTCGAGAGTTGATGACGTAATACTCATGCCCTGAGCGATATGCTTAGGGCATTTTATTTTGGCAATGAGCGTCTCATTGTGGTGAATATTTGGTGTGTGACATTCACTCATTATACCGCCACTCATTGCGTTGAACGCCTAGCACCTTATGGGTTCAAGTGTTGCGTTAAAATGTGTGTGATAGTTTCAAAGTCGTACTGTTCCATCGCTGTTGTCAGTAGAGCTTGTTGATGTTCATTTAGTCCAATAGATTCAATGACAGCAGGGTTATCGAGTAAAGATATCGCTTTCATATCAAAATCAGCGGCATATTGAATAATCATTTCTAACTGGCTGTTATCTGTCGTTGGAGTGTTAGGCACGGATTTGGCTGTATCACTTGTTGTTTGCTGTGTTGAGTATGTGTGGGCGGAAAACGGCAGTAGCGGTGTTAATTGCTCGACCATTGTTTGAATACAGTCATTAAGCTCTGTTTCTAGTGAGTCAAGGTTGCTCGAGCCTACATTCGACAATAATGCTTCAATGTCACTGCATAATGTTGTGATTGTCACCATTCCTAAATTTCCGGAGACGCCTTTTAAAGTGTGAATATCCAGTTGGTAGCTTTTGGGCGTTTGCTGCGTGAGGGAGAATGTTGTCCCTCTATATTGCTGACAAAATTGATTTAATAGTTTGAGATAGAGCACGGTGTTTTCACTGGCGGCTTTTAGCCCATTTTGACACTGTAGCCCTTCAATGGCTTGTAAGTCAGACAGCAGTTGTCGACGCTCATCACTACGAGACGATTCTACCGAACGGTGTTGTGGAGGTATGATTGGCGTGCCGTCTTTATTCACGGTTATCCATTTCGCCATGATTCGAAACATCTCATCAATCAGAAGTGGTTTTCCGATGAGATCATTCATGCCACTTGCGAGTACTTTTTCTTTGTCTCCAACCATAACATTGGCAGTTAGCGCGATAATGGGTAACTTGTTAAGTCCCAGCTCCTGTCGGGCGCGTTTTGTGGCTTTGTAGCCATCAAGCACTGGCATTTGACAGTCCATTAACACGCCGTCGTAGTGATGGGTAGCGAGTTTTTTCAGAGCACTTTCACCGTTACTAGCAATCTCTACGGACATGCCGTTCATTTCGAGTATTTCACAGGCAACCTCTTGGTTTATCTCATTGTCTTCAACAAGAAGGATCTTGGCCCCTTTTAAACTTTCAATATCCTTACTCATTTGAATATCCCGCTTCCGACGATGAGGGGAGCGTTGTTTAGAGATCAGAGTATTCATAAGTAAGTCAACCAAAGAGGAGTTAGTAAATGGCTTCTCTAGGATATCGGCCACCATAATATCGGTGTCTTGAAGTGCCTCTGAAATGCCATCCGATCCCTTGGAAGATAAGATGACCAATTTACTGACGAGTAATTCAGAGAACTGTTCACGCAGCTTATAGATTTCGTCGATGTTGTTGAAGTTGTCGAAGCGCCAGTCATAAAGAACAAGGTCAGCTTCAATCGCTTTGTCTTGCATCGCCGTGGCGAGTTCGGATAAGTTGCTGAAGCAATGCACTTCACATTGCATACGTTGCAGTTGGGCATTGATGATTCTAGACGCTTCTTTCGAGTCATCGACGAGTAGAATCTTCTTACTACTCAATACTGAAGGGTAGAGGGCTTTGCTAGTTTTGATTATTTCGCCGAATTGCGCTGTAAAGGTAAAAGTTGAGCCTTGGTTAGGTTGACTCTCAACAGAGATGTCACCGCCCATGAGTGTGACGAGTTTTTTGGTAATAGCGAGACCTAGACCGGTACCACCATATTTTCGGGTTGTTGAACTATCAGCTTGGCTAAAGGACTGAAACAGTTTTTTGATCTGTTTTTCTGTCATCCCTATACCGTCGTCAATGATTTTGAACTGTAGGGTGTAGTGACCGTTGGTGTAGGAAAGGGTTCGGATTTGAACTCGGATCTCTCCTTGCTCGGTGAATTTAACAGCATTGGTACCTAGGTTGATTAACACTTGTTTTAAGCGTAATGCATCGCCCATCATTACTGTCGGAACATTGGGGTCAATATCGATGAGTAGGTCGAGGTTTTTATCTCGAGCACGATCTCCGGTGAGGTTGATAAAGTCTTCAATTACTTCATCAAGAGAGAATTCAAGTGACTCTAGTTCAATCTTGCCAGCTTCTACTTTGGAAAAGTCGAGAATGTCGTTGATCACCCCTAATAAAGACTTTGCGGAACTGTGAACTTTCGTGATGTAGTTGCGCTGCTTTTTATTGAGCTCAGTTTCTAAAGCAAGGTGGCTCATGCCAATAATGGCATTCATTGGCGTGCGAATTTCATGGCTCATTGTCGCGAGAAAGTCCGATTTAGCTTGGTTGGCGTTTTGTGCCACGTCATTGGCTTGCTCTAACACCTGTGCGACACCTTGTAATTCGGTATGAGAACGTCGAATGAGATACCCGAGCATCATTAAGGCGAGAACGAATAATATCGCGCCATATGAAATGTAGGCGGAAAGATCTCTGGCTTGCGACATTTCACTAAAGCGTCGATTTCGAATATCGAGAATAGCCCCATCAATCTCAACGGCGGACTCCACCATTCGCTTGGCGATACTGTCTGTTTGATTGGAAACCGTTTGTACCCGATGGAAATCATCCAAATACATTTTTAGTACAGGTGAAAGCTGTTTGAACAATTGTTTTTCATCATTTTCTATCAGCAAACTCGCAATAATTTCTATTCGGTGTAATGCTTTTTGTAGCAGATAAATGACTTCCTGAGCGTAGATACTTTTCGCTTCTTCACTGATGGCTAAAGAAAAATCGCGGTCGGTTTGGCGTGCAGAATCAATTTCTGTAATGAGAGCGGTGATCTCTTTAGAAATATTGAGGCGCTGCGCCATTAAGTTTTGAATATTGGCGACTTTTTCTTGGGCGAGCTCAAACACAAGGGTTTCGTTGCTTCTTAAGTCTAGTGAGGCTTGAGCAAGTTCAAACGCGGTCATAGCAAAATTGCGTATCAGGGGGTTATCAAGGCTAACATCTTTTGGTCCAGATACATTTTCCAATTGATGGAGACGATCATAGAATTCATTTTCTAGCAGGTCGAGTTTGGATAGGAGTGCTCGGCTACGTTTATCTTTTACTCTAGAACTTAGCTGCTCTAAGTAGCGAGATATTTTCTTAAGTTCAGCTAGGCTTAAGCGATAGTCTTTTTTATTGCTAAAGACAAGAAAGTCTTTAGCAAAATTACGAGCGGACTCAACGGAAACTGAAAGTTGGTAAGACGTTGCAGAGTTTTTTGAAATATCACTCATCTCTTTGCGAAGCTCATCAACTCGCATTTTATCTAGGTCAATATATTTGAGCTGCAGGCGATGAATAGCGTCCGATAATGTACTGGCTTTCCGAGCATTCTGCACCATCACATTTCGCTCTTGAAGGAAGTTTAAACTGAGATCGACATAGTTGCCAAAGTCGCTTTCGTATTGGGAGATTTTATGAATAAGTTCCTGAGTACCATAGCTGTCTTGTTGCCGTTCTAGGTGAAAGGTATTAGCTAGTACGAGTGCTTCTTGCATGTAATTTAACGCGACATCTGATTCTTTTACGGCCAAATCTCGAGTAAACGATAACTCGTGCAGACGAGCGCGATCTAATGTTAACAATAGCTGCCCAGCGCCTTCGTATCGATCTACGGAGCTAAATAATTTGTTTAGGCTTACCCAAGCCATTAGTCCAATACTGAACAGCATGACAACCACAATCAAGAATCCAACCACAATACGGTTAGAGCGTATGATTGAGCGTTGTACGTCATTAGAGAGCATGGCAGATCTTCCTTGATTGTGTCTTGTATGGTACGAGTGTAAGTTAGTGGTGGGCCCATGGTGAGTGACTATGCTGTCAAACGGTTATGCTGCCAAACGACCATGTTGCAAAATTACCTCGTCGAAAATTAGTCACTAAATCGTTGTTTTATTTTATTTATCTCGTCTTTTAAACAGAGAAAAGTGTCGACTAATTGTGGGTCAAAATGTTGGCCTGATTGTTCAGTTATAAACTGAAATGCCTCTTCTACTGTCCAAGCTCGTTTATAGGGGCGGACACTTGTGAGGGCATCAAATACATCGGCAATCGTGACGATACGTGCTGAAAGGGGAATATTTTCGCCGCTAATGCCTTTAGGGTAACCACTGCCATCCCACTTTTCATGGTGGTTTTGGGCAATCTCCTTTGCTAAATCAAGTAATGGTGACGAATAAGAGCCCAAGATTTCAACGCCATAGTCCACATGACGCTTCATTTCATGCCATTCGTCGTCATTGAGAGTATCGGGTTTTAGTAATATGTTGTCCGCAATTCCAATTTTACCGACATCATGCATTGGCGCGGCTTCAAACAGCAGATCCCGCCATTTAGGATCTACATGAATAGCGTCGGCGAGTAAGCGGCTATAGTGACTCATACGAATAACATGCATACCGGTTTCATTGTCTTTAAATTCGGCGGCTCGCCCTAAGCAGTTAATAATTTCAGATTGGTTTTGTCGTAATTCTTGAGTACGGATTTGCACTTCGAGCTCAAGGGCTTGTCGCTGATTATGTAAGAAGAGATGCGTTTCGACACGAGCTCGGACGATAGGAGGGCTGATGGGCTTGGTAATATAATCGACGGCGCCAAGGGCAAACCCTTTGGTCTCATCCTCTGTTTGAGTTTTGGCGGTGATAAATATTACGGGGATATCTTGGGTAACTGGGTGAGACTTAAGTTGTCGGCAAACGTCGTATCCATCCATTTCTGGCATCATGATATCGAGCAAAATGAGATCGGGTTTGGGTAAGCGGTGTGCAATCTTTAGGGCGATTTTGCCACTGGTCGCTATTTTTATCTGGTACTTTTCTGCAAGCACACCGTTGAGCAGGTCAAGGTTATCAGGCGTATCATCAACAAGCAGTATAGTGTGCTGTTTTTTCTCTATGCGCATTTCTATTATCCACAATTATACTCTTGCTTAAGTATTGTCTAACATGCTGATAAATCAATAAATAGCTTGTGAAAACATAGCGAATATTTGTGATGCGAGCTCCAATTGGTGTTAATCATGGTGGCGACTGTATTGAGTGGCTTGGTCTATCCAGCCTAGTTTTTTACCAATTGTTTGAGCTTCTCTCGTAACCAGCGGTGAACCAGATTGTCTTGATCGCGCTTATGCCACAACATTGTTTGTAGCTTTTTTTGCCGTGATAAAGCACGCCATCGGTGTTACTCAGTGGCTTCATGGACGGCTTCTTTGGTGTCATTCCATATCTTAGAAGAATCATCTTTCACTCCATTCCATGTATTGGAGCAGCCACTAATGAAAAATGTGATCGCAATAAGTAATAGCAAGTTTTTCATTTCTAGAGCCTCAATGTATTTGTCTAAGCACGAACAATATCAAAAGTTATGAATTAGGTCTTATTGCGTGATGGCAACTGAGACACACATACCGCAATAGCGGTAGACCCGAGCGAGTCGTTTCTAGTTTCTATACGACACTGCCTTTCATTTACCCACGCTTTAATCAAGGTGAGAAGCTTGTATAATCTTGGCTAAATAAACCCATAGCGGTTAACGATAATTGGATGTGGTTGTGCAAAGAAGATGAGAAAGTACTATACCGTTGAGGGCGATAAGCGCGCCAAAAAAGCTTACCCAAAGCCGGCACTTTGTGAAAAGTGTGTGCAAGACTACGTTGTGATCAGTGAAGGTGAACGTACGTATAATGAATGTGAAAAGTGCGGAGAAGATAATTAATACTGGCTCAGGCTTATCAACAAATGCTGTTGATAAGCCTTAATTCTAGGTTAAACCCTAAGCCGATTTGCTTTCGGTGACTTTGGGTTGCTCGACCTCAGTCAATAAGGCTTTCACTAAGCTGATTGCACCGAGAATTAGAATCAACGTAAACGGCAGGGCTGCGATAATAGTAATGGATTGCAGCGCCTGAATAGAGTCCGTTCCACCAATCCATAGCATTACCATTGCAATGACGGCAGAGATAAACGCCCATACCACTTTTTGTTTAATTGGCAGCTCCAATTTTCCACCCGCGGTCATACTATCGACAACGATAGAGCCAGAATCAAGGGTGGTAACAAAGAAGACAATGATCAGCGCAACCGCAATGATTGAAAGTACATTGCCAATTGGATAGGCGTCTAGCATATAGAACAAGCTTAATGACACATCACTAATGCCTTGTTCGACGCCGAGATGTCCAACCTTATCAATGATCTGTTGGATAGCGATGCCGCCAAAGAAAGACATCCATGCCGTGGTGACTAAGGTTGGCACAACCATGACGCAAACCAAAAACTCACGGATGGTGCGACCTTTTGAGATTCGGGCGACAAACATGCCAAAAAATGGTGCGTAAGCAACCCACCAAGCCCAATAAAACACGGTCCAACCATGTAACCATGTTGTGTCTTCTCGTCCAGAACTTTGACTCAGTGGAATGATGTTTTTTACATAGCCCACCACCGCTGTCGTTAAGGAGTTGAATACAGTGGTGAAGTTAAGGATGGCGAGAAAACCAAGGAACACAAAAGCGATAATCATGTTGAGGTTACTCAACACTTTAACGCCACCATCCATCCCACGAATCACTGAAACAATGGCTAAACCCATGATCACGAGGATAACGGACAGTTGCAGGAAAAGACTATTCTCAAGGCCGAATACGTGGCTTATACCGCTTGCAGCTTGCGAGCCGCCCAACCCTAGAGAAGTCGCGAGTCCAAATAAAATGACTAACACAGCCATAACATCAATGGCATCACCAATCTTACCCCAAACCCTTTCGCCAAGTAGTGGGTAAAACACCGAGCGCATTGAAAGCGGTAGCCCTTTGTTATAAACAAAATAGGCCAGAGAGAGCGCTGTCATGCCATAGATGGCCCAAGCGTGGAACCCCCAGTGAAATACTGCAGCGCCCAGTGCCAGCTCACGACCTTCAGAAGTATACGCCTCGACATTTAACGGGGTGCCAAACCAATTGGTGAAAAATGCGGTTGGCTCGGCGACCCCCCAAAATATCAGTCCAATGCCCATACCCGCGGCAAATAGCATAGAAATCCAAGACAGAGTGGAGTAATCAGTTGTCGCCTCGTCACCCCCTAAGCGGATTTTACCTAAAGGTGAAAAAGCGATACCAATGGCGAATAGTAGCAGTATGTTTGCTCCCCACATGAAGACGAAGTCAAATTTAGAGAGCGCGGCTGCTTTAACTGCATCGATGGCCGCTTTGGCGTCGGCAGGTGAAAGCACTAAAAGTGTGATGATAAAGAGAATGGATAAACCTGCCGACGCCGTAAATACGGTGTTGTGAACGTCCATCCCCCATTTAGTGATGTTGTCTTGACCAACCTGATAGTCGGTAGAATCTATACTGTATTTTTTTGATTTAAAACTCATAGTAATGAGGTTTGTATATCCGAATGCACGGATACAACGACCAACTCCATTTTTAATTAATCTTTGATTAGACGGATAGTGCTATATAACCCCCGGCACTTTTTGTGAACTCGTCACGTTACGTCACGCCCAATCCCAGCGCCGTAATCTAACATAAAAGCGACCAGTCATACCTGGTATTTTAATTAGTGCTCTAAAGGTTTTGTGCGAATAAAATAGCAACGAAAGGCATATATAGAAAGGGCTTCAACTCATAAGAGGTGCTTTTGGGTTGTTGGTGTGACATATAAATTTACAATATCAATGTGCCAGCAATGGTTTTGGTTATGTGTGTGGATGCATTGTTTTCAACGGGTTGCGCGTGGTTTTTGTTAATGCAAAGTGATCAGGGAGTTTAAGCGCGGCTTTGTTAGTAACAATTATACAATGAATGACAGGTGAAATTAGCGTTAATATGCTGACTAGTGAGCTAGGTTAAGTCGCGCAAATACCAATGGCAACTCGTTAATTGCTTTGATGTCAAAGCAAAATGTACGGTGGGGTTAACGTTGAAATATGGTGTTCAGTATCAAAGCATGGATGATGGTATCGTTAGGTACCTAAGATAAAACACGTAAACTGGCGTTGAATACCCGTTTACGTGTTTGTGGGTGAGCGTTAGATTTTCTTAAAAATGATTGAAGTGTTAATACCACCAAACGCAAAGTTGTTGCTCATCAGATAGGTGGCATTGAGTTCACGACCTGTGCCTGTGATGTAGTCTAACTTCCCGCATTGTTCGTCGAGCGTATTGAGGTTCAAGGTTGGGTTAAACCAGCCAGTGTGCATCATTTCTAACCCAAGCCATGCTTCAATTGCGCCACAAGCACCTAACGTGTGGCCGAAGTAGCTTTTCAGAGAGCTAATAGGAACCGCGCCAAAGACATTAGCCGTAGCATTACTTTCTGCAATGTCACCACGCTCGGTTGCGGTTCCGTGGGCAGAGACATAATCAATTTTTTCTGGTGATAGGTTGGCGTTTTGTAGTGCCATTTCCATGCATATTTGCATGGTTTCCATCTGTGGTTGCGTCACATGGGCGGCGTCGCAGTTACTGGCAAAGCCAATAATTTCTGCGTAAATCGTCGCGCCACGAGCGACGGCGTGTTCATATTCTTCTAAAACTAACGTTCCTGCGCCTTCGCCAATAACAAGACCATCGCGGCTTGAATCATAAGGGCTAGGTGTTGATTTCGGCGCGTCATTTTTTAGGCTTGTGGCAAACAAGGTGTCAAAAACGGCGGATTCTGTTGGGCAAAGCTCTTCACCACCCCCTGCGACCATAACGGTTTGATAGCCGTGCTTCACTGCTTCATACGCATAGCCAATCGCTTGACTGCCAGAGGTGCACGCACTACTGGTAGGAATAACGCGTCCTTTAAGCCCGAAAAATAGCCCCACGTTAACGGCAGTGGTGTGCGGCATCATTTGTACATAAGTGGTGGCGGTAATGGCTCGTGTGCTCTTTTCATTGAGCATGACACCAAAGGCACCAATGGCATCGGTACTGCCCGTTGAGGACCCGTAGGCGATCCCCGTTTGGCCGTTAGTGAGTACTTCATTACCCAACAGTCCGGATTGAATTAACGCATTTTCGGTGGCGACAGTCGCCAGCTTAGATACCCGACCCATACCACGAACTTGCTTGCGCTTGTAATGCTTAGGCAATTCAAAGTGGTCAATGGGTGCGGCTAACTTGGTATTTAGCCCATCATATTGCTCATAGGATGGCATATATTGCGTGGCGTTTTCACACGCGCGCAATTTAGGCTCTATTGATGCCCAGTCGTTTCCAAATGCGGTAACGCCCGACATGCCAGTGACAACAACGCGGCGGTTCATACTAAACCTCCATTTACCGAAATAACTTGGCGGGTGACATAGGAAGCGATGTCCGACATAAGGTAGCTAACCAGCCCGGCGACTTCTTCTGGTTCACCCATGCGGCGCAATGGGATCTGTGGCATGGCATGTTCTTTCACATGCTCATCGACCATACCAGTATCAATTAAGCCCGGAGCAACGCAGTTAACGGTGATTTTGCGTTTTGCAAGTTCGAGTGCGAGTGACTTTGTTGCGCCAATGACGCCTGCTTTGGCCGCGCTGTAATTGGTTTGACCGCGATTGCCCATAATGCCAGAAACAGAAGCGAGCGTGACAATTCGGCCGCCTTTGCGTTTTTGCACCATAGGCATCACACACGGGTGAAGCACATTATAGAAACTGTCTAAGTTGGTATGAATAACGCCATCCCATTCTTCTTCTGTCATCGCAGGGAAAGCGGTGTCTCTTGTGATGCCGGCGTTATTCACGACACCGTAGTAGGCACCATGTTGGTCTATATCGGCTTCAAGGCGCTCGCGACATTGCTTGCGGTCACTAATATCAAATTGAATTAATCGGCCTTTGCCGCCGTTTGCTTCAATGGTCGAAAGTGTGTGTTGCGCGCCTTGTTCGTCCCCCATGTAATGCACGGCGATGGTAAACCCATCACTGGCAAGTTGGATGGCAATCGCTTGACCGATACCTTTACTGGCACCGGTGACTAATACTTGTCGGCTCATTGGGGTTTCCTATTTTTCATTTCTTTTAATTTCTGTTCTGACGGCACATAAACATTGAGTTGGCATGACGCGATTTGTTCGCCATTCAACTCAAGGCGAGCTGAAAATACTGCCATGCCACTGTCTTCGATCACCTTTTCTGCATGGATATCTAGCGTTTGACCTTGTTTAAAATGCTCATAGTCGACTTGATATCGTCGGCTTCCTAATAGAAAACCGATAGGCGGGGTTTCCCCTTTGCTCTTGGCATGAAAACCAGACCACGCAGCCACTGATTGAGCCATAAATTCTATGCCCACATACGCTGGCGTTGTTTGAGTCGCGGGATCAAAAAACAAATGATGATCGCCAATATCGACTTGGCAGTGAACGGACTCGTCTTGAACATCGATAACACGATCCACTAAAATCATCGGCGCATCGTGGGGGAGGAGTTGCTCAATTGGGGGGAAGCTAGTCATGGCATACTCCAAAAATTAGACTGACATTGTTGCCACCAAAGGCGAAAGAGTTACTCAAAATAGCTTTACCATTTAGCTTGATATCGGATTCTACTAAATCCACATCAATATCCTCTGCTTTGTGTTGGCACTGTTGTTTGGGCAACGACAAATCATATTTCAGCATGTGCCAAGCAATCGCAGCTTCTGTTGCACTTGCTGCTCCCAGAGTATGCCCCGTCAACGGTTTGGTAGAGCTTACCGGTACTGACTGACCGAAGATGCGAGCAATCGCTTTGCTTTCCATACTGTCATTAAGTGGTGTCGCGGTACCATGCGCATTGATGTAGCCAATATCGTTGGGTTGCAATTGCGCGTCTGCGAGTGATTTTAGCATGGCCTGCTCAGCGCCGTCTCCCTCAGGGTGAGGGGCGGAAATATGATGAGCATCAGAACTGTCGCCAGCCCCCAACAAAGCAATAGCAGGTTCACGTGTGGTGGGGCGCTCTTTAGACAGCAGCATAAAGGCAGCGGATTCACCAATGTTGATGCCATTACGGTTTTCATCAAACGGGCGGCATAAGGTGCTAGAGAGCGCCTCTAAGCTATTAAAACCGTTGAGTGTTAGCGCGCAAAGGGTATCGACGCCACCGACAATAACGGCGTCAACCAGTCCTGATTTTAATAGCCGCTTAGCACTGATAAACACCCGTCCGCTTGAAGAACATGCGGTAGAAATGGAATAACATGGGCCGGTGAGGTTGAAATAGTGAGCGATAAAGTCACTGCCGTTTCCAAGCTCTTGTTTACGATAGTGGTAATCACGAGGAAAGTCGCCAGTTGATAATTTTTCTGCGTAGCCTGCTTCACCATCAGAGATACCGGATGTACTGGTGCCGACAATGACTGCGACTCTCTCTGAGCCATAGCGTGTTATTGCCGCGCGTACGCTCGTCTCGATTTGCTGTAAGGCAGAAAGGGCAAGGCGATTATTTCTTGAGTCAAACTGAAGCAAATGTGAGGGAAGCGCAGGCAGCGCTTCTTTTACACGGCCGACAACGGTCGACTTCCCACTGTTTAGCAAATTTTCCGCCGGTTCCATATGAGGGCAGTGACCCTGTGACAAGCCTTGTTGCACACTGAGTGGTGTGTTGCCGAGTGCAGAGTGAAATCCGCAGTCATGGATAAATATCGGAGTTGAGGGATTAGTTCGCTTCATGCTTATTTATTGTTCGTTGTCGTTGAGTTGAAAATTGAGCGTTTGGATTACGATAGAGTACCCCAGTTGCTGGTGTTCAAAATAAATTTTACCTTGCAGAGGATCATGGCTCTCGTAACGAATGTTGATGACGGTTGTGCCTGTTTCATCAATGAGTTGGCGCTGATTTTTCGAGTCGATGATACGCCACTCTATCGCATTTAATGGGGCTTCCCAAGCACTTTGCGGCCAGAGCGTTACCATCAAATTAAATAAGATCTGTTCTGGCTCTGGCAAGGTATTTTCCAGTCCGCTGAGCACGCTCGCTTGAATGTCATCATCTTGGTAGGTAAGTGACATAATCCGCGTTCCCCAAGATGAGAACCCAGCTAATACCAGTTGGTTTTTATCGACTTGCAGCTGCACTGGAAGCTGGGAAGATTCCTGTCCTTTTTCACTATGCCAAGTCGCGCTAATTAACTGGCTTGCTGAGAGTTGATAACCCAGTTCTGCCGGTGTCGGTAGAGTGACACGAGTACCGGGTTTTAGTTGTACTTGCGTCGAAGCGTTTTGAGGCGTTAGCGCACAACCCGTGATACTAGAAAGGGTGAGTAACAGCACGAACCCGCGCCAAAAGCGCCGCCTGAGGTTGTGCGTTAGTGTGGTTATCCAGCCCAAAGGAGAAAATATGCTTAGTGTCATTGAGGCTCCTTGTCATCATTGATGGCGAGCGGGGACAGCAACCAAGCAATGAAGATACCCGTGAGAACAGTAATACCAAAACTGTGAATGGCGTGTGTATCACTTAGCGACAATAAACCAAACGACAACAGCGTGGTGATGGCAGATAAAGTGATAGCAAGTAACGTGCTATGGCAGCGCTGCTGTTCTGCAAAAAACAGGGTGTAATCAATGCCAATGCCGATAATTAACACCAAGGCTAACAGGTTAAATAAGTTTAATTCGCTGCCTGTTGCAACGGTTACCGCCAGTCCTGCAAGACAAGCGATGAGTGATGGCAGTAGGATGCGAATGCTACGTTTAGCACCATATCGCCATACCAAAACCAGAGCAATTGCTAGGGTTGCCAGGGCAAGGAGCTCCATGATTTTTATGCGGTATTGCCCAAATAACACCGACACTTCTTCTGCTTTATTGAGATAGGTGATGTGATGGTTTTGTTGTGCGAGCGCTTTAATAGCATCAGCATTAGAGACATCTTTAAGTAAAATAACCGAGGCCATTTGTCCGTCGATATCACCTAGATATAAAAATCGTAAAGGCTCCGACACAGGATGCTGAAGGTAGTCGCGTAAGGTGATGAGCTCTGGCTGCTCGACTATGTTAGGAACGTGCGTAAGATGCAACGATTTAGCCAGTGTTTCGGCTTGAGTGCTGTAGAGCGATTGAATGAGCGCAAAGTCCTCGGCCTGCCTTTGTTGGGAGGGGAGGTAACGGTGCAAGCTTTGATAGCCGCTAATCACTTGTGATTGTTGCCATTCGTTGAGTTGCGTTTCTATGGATTCTAACGATTGCAGCAGTGATTCGTTATCGTCGGCAGTTACCACTAACATTTGTTGAGATGACTGCATGCCTGTTAACGTTGCGATGAGCGTTTCTTGCTGCTTTAGGGTTTGGGGCATGGCTTGCAGCTGATGAATGTCATCGTTGTAGCGTACCTGCGTCATCATCAGTGCACTAAGTGCGAGCGTTGCGAAGGGTAAGCCCCATGACACCGCGCGACTTTGCCAGCAAGAGAGCCATTTTTGACTTAATATCTTACCCGGAAGTTGGCGTGGTTTGCTTGGCGACTTTGCTAAAATAGGATACCAAGCCACCACCGTGATGTAGGCAGAGATAAGTCCTATTGCCGAAAATAAAGCCAGCTGTTGTAAACCGGGGAATGGGGCGATAAGTAAACCTAAGTAGCCAATCAAGCTGGTGGCAAGACCCAAGGTGATGGCAATGAATATGTGTTTTAGCCCTTTAAGGCTATCCCATTTGTTTCCCGCCGCTAAGCGATCTGTGAGGAAATGAAAGGCGTAGTCGATAGACACGCCAATTAAGCTGGCGCCAAACACCAAACTAAATAAGTGTATTCGTCCAAAAATGAAGGTTGTGACTGCCATTGCAACGACAAGCCCCATTGATACCGACAGTAAGGCCAACGCCAATGGAGTGAGGCTGCGAAACACCAAACCAATGAGCAAAACCACCCCTAATAATGAGAACACACCGATGGTACTGATCTCAGATTTCGCACTTCGCGTACCAAAATCGGCATAAAAAAGCACCCCAGTATGAGCAATTTCTACATCGTAATGTTGCGCGATGTCTTGCTGCCATTGTTCGATAAGTGGCACCACGTGTTGTGCCTGCATGCTGTAGGGGGAATCGTTGAGTTCAGCGCTAATCAGCAGGTAAGTTTTGTCTTGGTATTGCGTTGATAAGTAACCTTGCGTTAAGACAAAGGAAGAGGACGAATGACTGATTTGACTTAAATAATCTCGAAACAGCAAAAAGGGGTCGTTTTCTAACTCTTGTCCTGTCACACCAGAGAAAGGATTGTACACGGCCTGAATAACGCGTTGTGTTTGCGCGCTAGGGTTGTGTTCTAGTCGCTCTCGCTGAGTGTTTGTCAGCTGTTGCCAACGGTGTTGAAAGTAATATTTCGCCCATTGCTGTTGCTGATTGTCATCTATTCTCGCCGTCACAGTGGCAAAGTACTGGCTCTGTTGAAGTTGGTCGGCAAAGGTTTCAGCCGCTTGATATAGTGCTGCGCTATCCGCCGACGAATTTTTTTCCGAGAGAACAAAAACGACCTTGTCACTCATGCTGGTCGTGACTTTGTTAAAGGCACTTTCAGCGACTGGATTTTGTTCATTAACAGGGAGTAATTTTAGAATGTCGGTTTCGATGGGCGACACGGTGCTAAACGCCCACTGTTTAATAAGTAGAGCGATAGCGAATAGAACCGCGCCAAACCACAATAGAGCCAGTTGATAGGCTCGTGCTTGCGTGAAGCTGAAGCGACTCGCTTGGCTAAAATTGGAACTGGGCTTGCTCGGCATCCGTTAGGCTCTTTGGTTGATAACGTTGATGACTAAAAATAATGTCGGTTTTATCGCCGCGAATTTCTTGCAGTGTGAGTTGTTCCAGTTCGTCTTTGCCGCGGATTGAAATGGTGTCAAAGACAGAATTGAGTGGCGCAGCACGTGGCGTCAAGACCAGTGACCATTGTCCTTTAGTCGCGGTGAAATTCATTTCAAATTGTTGTTCTAGTTGTTGGGTGTCACCGTGAAACACCGCCAAGAATATATGGCTAAAATAGAACGCCATTGGGTTGTCTTTTGCGGTGATGACTTGAGCTGGTTGATCGGCAAAAGTCTGGCGAAGTTTATCTTTTGTCAGGACAAGCTGGACAGGAAATGGCGATTGCTGACGCCATAATAAACCATTGGTTTTATCGAGCGTGAACTGCCCTGATGAGATCAGGGGCTGTTCAAACATTTCGATATGACGCTGTTGTTCAAAGTCCCCTCGTACCAGCGAATGCTTGGCAAGCTGTTGTTGCAAATCGGCTAGGTTATCGACTTGTGCCAACGACAAAGGGGAAAACATCAGCAGCACGGCCAAAATGGCATGTTTGCGTATGAATGTCTTTGCCAGCGATGGCAGGCGAAATGGTGAGAGCAGGTTAAGCCTCATATGCTAGGTGTCCATGTTGATGCCAATAGTCGACTTTTTCGATAAAGACGCGAGGCGACGCAAAGCACATCTCTTCGGTATCAATCGAAACGGCGACTTGAGTCGTGTGTGCTTTACACATTCTAGCCCCATTGTTGGCGTCATAGATGACGTAGTCTATACGCAGACGGTTTTCCCACTCGGTGAGTTTTGCCGTCACACGAATAGCGTGATTAAACGGAATGGCCTTAACATACTTCACTCGGGTATCAATGATGGGCCAAGCAAACCCGGACGCTTGCATCGCGCGATAATCGTAATCAATATTATCCATCAACACTCGGCGCGCTTCTTCGAAAAAACGGAAAAAGTTACCGTGATAGATGACGCCCATGGGATCCGCATCTTGAAAAGAAGTAATCATGCTCACCTCTGATGTGAGCGGATGTAGGATGTCAGTCATAGTGCTTCCTAATACTGTATAAACTGATGAGCTAAATTAAACAATGATTTAGCTAAACGAAATCATTGAAATTAATAGAGTGACCAATGACGCTGTTGAATTCGGCTCATGAAATGACGTAAATCCGCTTCCAATGGGCGGTCTTCATTCACCATTTCAAATTCACTTAAAATCGAATCACGAATCGCTTTCAAGTTATCGCTCATATGGTGCTCGTCGAGTTCATTGTGGCGCTTGCGAAGTTCTATCGCTTGCGTTCCTGCCAGTAGTGAGGCTGCGGCGACCTGCTCGGTTAATTCCAGTACACGTAAACAGTCACGCGCGGCAATGGTACCCATGCTCACTTTGTCTTGGTTGTGGCATTCGGTCGAGCGTGAAAATACGCTGGCAGGCATGGTGTGCTTTAGGGCTTCAGCCGTCCATGCCGAGATGCCGATTTGTACCGCTTTAAAACCATGGTTGATTGGCTTACGATCGCCTTCTGCCCCCGTTAAGTTATACGGTAAGCCATTGTTGAACTTGTAATCCATCAACTGCGCCATTTGACGATCCAATAGATCAGCGAGATTCGCCACACCTGTTTTTAGTGTATCCATTGCCATGGCAATGTGGCCGCCGTAGAAGTGTCCACCGTGCAAGACACGCTCATTATCACCATCAATTATCGGATTATCGTTGGCGCTGTTAAGTTCGTTTTCAATGAGTTGACGAAGCCAAGGCAGAGAGTCTTGTACCACGCCGATGACATGGGGCGCACAGCGTAGTGAGTAACGATCTTGTAGTCGGTCGCTATTACGAGGAGGTCTTTCTGCTTGTAAATCATCACGTAGCCATGCGGCAATTTGTTGTTGGCCTGGGTGAGGTTTGACTGCAAATAAAGCTTCATCAAAGTGGAAATCGTTGCCGTGAATACCGACCGATACCATCGCCGTGATTTTGGTGCACAACTGAGCTAAATATTCTGCACGTTTATAGGCTAAACAGGCCAGAGCCGTCATCACTGATGTGCCATTCATTAACGCCAGCCCTTCTTTAGGCTTAAGCGTAATCGGCTTGATATTGAGTTCTTTAAATACATCTTGCGTCGCGCGAATTTCACCTTTGTATAAGACTTCACGTTCACCAATCAGTGTCGCAGCAAGATAGGACAAAGGGGTCAAGTCACCACTGGCTCCCACCGAGCCTTCTTGTGGAATTCTTGGTGCGATATCGTGATTAATGAGGGTGGTAATTTGATTGAGTAAGTCATGGGTGACGCCAGACATACCTTGAGACAAGGAACATAGGCGCGTTGCTAATACGGCGCGCGATTGCTCGTGGGTGAGAATGTCACCGAGTCCGCAGCCGTGAAAGCGTGTGAGATGCAAAGGCAGTTCATCAACAAGATGAGGCGGAATGGCGACAGTGCAGGAGTCACCATATCCGGTGGTGACACCGTAGATCACGCCTTCTTCTTTTAATAAGCGCTCCAAAAATGCCACGCTGCGATCGATTTTGGCGACATACTCTGGAGAGCGATTCATGCTGGCCTGTGCACCTGCAGAAATGGCTACGACATCTTCAATAGAGAGGCGCTCTGCGCCAAAAATAATATTATTGCTCTTCGTCATTTTGCTTACTTAACGTCCAAAAGTTGAAAAAGTTATACCACTGTAGCGGCGCTTGTAAGGCGTAATGCTCTAAGCGATTCGCGTAATATTGTACGACCTGCTCCAATGCGGCTTGCCGTGTACGGCGTGGTAAGGCTATTTTGTCACTAAAGTGCTCAAAATAGACATTAAAATGCGGGGTGGTTTGGCTATCATCGCGAAGGCCAAACATGAGATAAACCGGTGCTTTAAGTACCGATGCTAACATAAATGGCCCTTGTGGAAACGGTGCTGGCTTGTCGAGAAAGTTAGCCCAGATACAGCGCTGCTCTTTGCTGGTAGAAGTGCGATCCCCAACGATGACGATCCACTCACCTTGCTCTATTTTTTGCTGCAGCAAGATAGCGGTGTCGGGACCCATATGGTTGACCTGAATTAGGTTGAGATCTGAGTTAGGGTTCACCGCTTTCATCACAGCATTAAAGCGTTCAGCGTGCTCGGTAAACACCAACGCATTAATTTTGATATGGCTGTAGCGACGGCTAAGTGCTCGGCATAGCTCAATATTGCCGAGATGCGATCCGAGCAGTAGTACGCCTTTTTTATTGTCTATGAGTGGCTGGAATTGTTCTTGCCCGTGAATCGTCAAGTTATCGAGAGAAAAATCGCCTTTCCAGGCGGCAAGCTTGTCTAACATGGTATGACCAAAAGACAATAAGTGTTGCTGGCTGGTTAGATTGCCTGGCAGAGTGGCATTATGACGCTTTGCAAAACGGGTTAGCAGCTGAAGGTATTGCTCAGATGCATCGCGCGCACGATGATTAGTGAGGTGGTAGTAACGAATAACAAGCGGCAAGATGAGATTGAACGCTTGGCGCCCTAATACTTTGTAGATCCATAATAAAGTTTTTATACCCAGTATGGTTCCACGCTCTTTTTGTTTCGACCAATGAGGTGGCGTGGCTGGTGCGTTGCTTGCGCTGTGAGATGCGACTGCCGTAGGGTCAGTCTTTTTAAAGTGGCGAGCGATGAGCTTGGGAATACGCGGCAACATACCGAAAAATAGCTTGGTGTGCATCTTGCTAATTTTGACGTTGTCCCAAAGCGCATCAAAATGAGAAATACCGCCTTCAGGGTACATGACGCGAGTGTCGATAAATTGAATGTCGCAGCCTTCCCAGTACATGCGAACTAGAACTTCAATATCGAAGTCCATTCGGCTGCCAATGCGATACTTATCAAGCACCTTGACGGTTTGCTTGACAGGGTAGGCTCTAAAACCGCACATACTATCTTTGATATCGAACGATAGAGTCTCTACCCACACCCAAAAGTGAGTGACATAACGGCCGTATAGACGAGATTTAGGCACGCTACTGTCGTAAACGGGTCGTCCGGATATAAGCTTGTTCGGTTGTGTTTGCGACGCATCAAGCAAAGAAGGTAGTGATTCAAGATCGTGTTGACCGTCAGAGTCTATTTGGATGACGTGACTAAAGCCCCAAACCTTGGCTTGACGAATGCCAGCCATGACAGCCCCGCCTTTACCCTGATTAACTTCAAGTGTAATCAGGTGTACATGTTCGAGTTTAGCGACATGGGCCAACGCTTCTTTTGTTTCCTGATTACTGCCATCATCTACCAGTAAAATAGGGTAGCTAAATGGCTTCAATGAAGCGATGACATCTGCGATGGTATCGCCATGATTGAAACAGGGGATAAGAAAGCAGGGGGTGTAATCATGGTTTATTGGTTTGCTATCACTCATGCGGTCTGCGGGTTCTCTTTCTAGCGTGTTAGTCACAAGGTGTGCCTAGCTTCATTTTTCCTGAAGAGTGTACGGTAGTGTGTTCGTCCGAAACTGAGCTGTATTTGAATGCTAACTTTTGCGTCTCTGCATTCCAATTCAGTGTCAGTGTGATAATCGCATCAGGCAATATGGGCTCTTGAAATTTGATCACTTCCATCCCTTTGAATGCACTTGGTACCTGAAGTAACTTGATAGCGTAGTAAAGCGCCCAATCTATTTGCGTAACTCCCGGTAGCAAAGGGAAATGAGTAAAGTGACCGCAAAAGTCTAGAATATCAGCATCGACTTGTAGGCTTAGCGTGGCACTAGGCGATTGTACATCAGATTGTAAAACGGTCGGTTTTCTTTTTGTCATGGTCGTGTCGGTATCGGTCGCGTGAATGTAAAGGGTCTAGGTGTCTGGGAGCAGGTTATTGCGCTTCGTTGAATAACGACTCCAGCTCTGAAGCTTGGCGTTTTCCTTGACTATTTAAAGGGATATCTTGAATCACTTTAAAGCGACGTGGAATGGCGATGGGCTCCACCCATTGCCTTAGCTCAGAACGTAGTAGTAACCAAAACTTGCCTTTACCGATACTTTCAAGCTCACTTTGTCCAGCTTTTGTTAGCACGATAGCGGCATTAAGGGATAGCCGTTGTTCATTCTGGGTAGAGAATACCGCACTTTCGTAAATCCAGTCGAGTTGATCTAACCGCTTCTCTATTTCGACTAATGAAATTCGTTTCTCTTCTATCTTTATTATACGGTCAGTTCGCCCTTTTAGTTCAAACAGTCCATCATTGTGCAAGACGCAGGCATCAGCGGTTTGGTACCAATTTTCAGGATCGATATGTGGGGACTGTAATCGTAGGCAGCCTTCTTGGTTGAGTTCGGCTTTGACTCCGGGAAACAGTTTCCAATACTCACCGTCATGGTGCTGCTGCTTAAACGCAATTCCCCCAGTTTCGGTACTGCCATAGACTTCAATTGGCAACTGCGAAAAAAGGGTGTGTGCCTGTTGTGCGGCTTGATATGGCAAAGGGCCACCGGAAGAGAACAGCGCGCGATAGGTTGCCAAGGATGTTTGTGTGGTAAGGCGTTTAAGTAATGCAGGGCTGCTAATTAACACACAGTCAGCTGACGCGTGGCTTATGACTTGTTCCGGGTATTCTAGATTTTGGCAGGCAAAGGCTCGTCCACTGCACAAGGGCCAAAGCACACGAAATAGTAAACCATAGATATGTTGATGAGAGACGGTGCTTTCGATAACACTGTTTTTCAAATCCGCCCCCCAAACTGACTCTAAGATGGCGATTTCGGTGTTTATGTGGTGCAGCGTTTTGATTATTGCTTTTGGCGTGCCACTAGACCCAGAGGTAAATAACACCACATCGATATTGCTGAGCTCAAGAGTATCAAAGGTCTTGATTTCGCCGTGTTGACTGTCAACGCGAATGGATTGACATGGACGACCTGGGATCGGTTCTACACCGTTGTCGTGCAGTAATAGGTCAAATTGGCAAGCAAGCTCAGCAAGCGCTGCTGGTTGGTAATTTCCCGGTAAGACCAGAGATTTTCCACTATGACAGATGGCGAGTAATCCGACTGTAAAGTGATAGCTATCTTGCGTGCATAGAGCAATGCGCTGACCTGGAAAAGTTGAGATATCGTTAAGGGTTGCGCTGACGTCGTGCAGCAGTTGTTGCCATGTCCAGTTATGCGTGCCATCAAATGCGACGACATGATGTTTATCACGCGCGGTACTGACTAGGTGTGCAAGAGACAGAAATTGAGTTGAAGCGATGTTCGCTTGATTGTGGGACGACATGTTAGATTAATCCTCGCGAACAAACTGTCTAATGATCCACTCGCCTGCAAATAAGCAACCAGCAGCAAGATAGCTGAGTAAGCCGTTGTAAAGTGTCCAAACTTCAAGTGTTTGAAAGCAGGTATAAAGCGCAATACTTGCATTTACGATGAAAAAAACACACCACACTTTGGTCACATTACGAGTGTAGCGAACGCCACTCTCAGGCAGAGAAGGTTGCTGGAGACGAGCAAATCGTTCGATGATCGACTGTGGTTGAGTGAGGCTGAGTGCAAAAACGGTGAGCATACAAAGATTGACAACAACAGGGTAGAAAGTCAGCCATCCATGTTGTTTAAAAACAGCGCCAAGTACACTTAAAGTGATACCCGTTAGGCCGCTTATCCAAGCGAGCTGTTTGAATTCTTTAAGCTTGGTATTATTGCTAGAAAAGATTCTTATCACAAAGACAGTGATAAGAATCAGACTGATGGCTTGCAGACCAAATTGTTCTGCGCCGAAATAGACGGCAAAAGGGTACGCAAAAATAACGATTGCGGACAGTATGGTCAGCAATGGGCGCATTAGTTTTCTTTCAATAGCTCGGTGACAGAGACAACCACATCATTGACGGTACGAACGGCTTTAAATTCTTCAGGTTTGATCTTTTTACCGGTTACTTTTTGCAGATGTACCACAAGATCAACGGCGTCAATGCTGTCTAAATCTAGGTCTTGATAAAGGTGAGCGTCTGGCTGAATATCGGCTTCGTCAATCTCAAAGAGTTCAACGAGCGCTGATTTTACTTGCTCAAATACTTGTTGTTGGTTTAGTTCTGTCATGATGTTATCTGCTAATTAGTGGCTAGTTTGAGACGAAATTAGTCTGAGATGAAATATAGTTGGCTAAGTTTGCAACGGATGCAAAGTGCTCGCGGGTATTCGTATCATCGGCGTCAATCACGATATTGAAGGTTTTCTTAATCGCCAAACCAAGTTCCAATGCATCAATAGAGTCGAGCCCTAAGCCTTCGCCGAACAGTGGAGCGTTGGTTTCGATATCGTCGACGGTGATGTCTTCTAAATTTAAAGCATCAATAATTAGTTGTTTGATTTGATTTTGTAGTGCTTCCACAGGATCTTACTCATCGTTGTTCATTTTTGGGAAAAAGAGCTTCAGCCAAATAACGGTTCAGTTTTCTTGCGGCTAAAGTGGGGGAGTTCGTTTGCTCGATAAACGGCTCTACCTCAATCTTACCTTTTATTTCGACATGGAAAAAGGGTTTGATCTTTGGGACTTGGTACCACATCTTTTCTTTGGTTAAAAAACTGGGGGTGACCGAGATATGAACTACACGTAAATCTCGTTGCGTTCGAATGGCAATTTGCGCGGCACCGCGCTGCAATTTGGGGTCAAGGCCGGGGGTAGTGCGTGTGCCTTCAGGGAATACCAGCAGTACGTTTCCTTGGTCAAACCGTTGCTCACATATTGATATAACATCATCGGGAGCTTCATTGGGAATATAGCCTGCAGCACGCACAATATGCTTCATAAAAGGGTTACGCCAAATCGCGCTTTTCACTAAACAATCACATTGTTTCAGTTGCGACGCAATTAACACGTAGTCAATCAGGCTTGGGTGATTAGCGACAATAAGGCAATTACGATCGTGCTGTAAATGTTCTGCGCCCGTTATTTCGTAGTCAATGGCGCCAGTGAACTTCATGAGACGGCAAAAAATATGAAACGAGCATTGTATCAGCCTTTGGACACGATACTCCGTTATTGTAGGGTCTGGCGTGACTCGGCTAATAACAGGAATGAGGATAAAGCTGAGAATAAGCCCACCAACACCAAAGACACTAAAGCAAAATCCGGTAGCGAAAATACGCCATAGCTGATTTGTTTTTAGATAAAGCGAGTTGACGGCCATTGTCTATGGTGATCCTTGTTACGGTTGATATGGTTAAAGGGGGTGTTCTATTCAGACTTTAACCACTGCTGAAGAAAATCTAAGGCTTGTGGTAAACGGCTATTGGTTTGGTGGCTATTTTGAAGTAAAAATGAGTTCGTCTCGCCGCGAGTTAACACCAACCCTAAGCTGTAGCCACGGAACTCTTTGTCTTCATACTGTTGATAAACCTCGGGTACGGGCTCGTCAAAGTCTACGAGTAGCACGCGATGCGATGGATTATCTTCTAGGTAACTCCAAGTTTCGATAAGTGCGCTATTAAAGGTATCACTGCTAGCGGAAATAGAGGTTACTGGGATCGCTTGTTTAGCCGCTATCGTAGTGAGACCTGCTGCCGTATTATGAACAGATTGAGAGAATGCCATCGGTGAGGCATCTTCACCACTAATGATACTTTTAATTAGTTCAGAACTGCGTTGCAACTCACCATGTCGGCTAGAAAAAACAATATAATCAATGTGCTGGTTTTCCATGAGTTCGAGTGCGCACTGGACTGCGAGCTTACTTAATGAACTCATTCTACGTCGCATCATCGCTGGGATTTTATTGACTTCAAGCGTCTCGTCTTCAGGCCATTGTGCTGATTTAGACCAGGAAAACCAATCTGACGGCGTATGTAATCCTTTGGATTTTGCACACCAAGCGTCAATTTGGAAAGAAAGTAATGGTAATGAATGAGACATAAGATATTGATTTATTGGCACACGACTGGATAATCATATCGTTTTATAAACTAAAATGTAAGGAAATAGTATGAAAGCGCTAAAGTTTGCAGTGGCATTTGTCATGACGTTGGTATTAGTTGGTTGTGGGCGAGTACAACCAGTATTGAACTTTGAAAATGAGCCAGTGGCGCATGATTTGACCGCAGAGCAAGTTAAGTCTGCGATAATCGCAGCCGCAACAGCGAGAGAGTGGGTTATTTCTGAGCCTAAACCAGGTGTATTAAAGGCAACGATTTTGGTTCGCACCCACGAAGCGGAAGCTGAAATCCCATATACCAATAAATATTATTCCATCACTTACGTTAGTTCTAAAAATCTAAAAGCAGCGGATGGTGAAATTCATCGCAATTACAATCGCTGGATCAATAATTTGAATACTGATATAAGAAAGCAACTTACCGCTGCCGCAGCGTCGAAATAATTTAATAATATAGTAATCGGGATTTTACGTGTCAGAACAAAACATTGATCCATACAATGCATTTGAAGCAAAGACAGCCGCTCAAGAGCTGTCTTTCGCTCCGATTGTGTTTCAAGCTGCTCGCACCCTAAGAGATTTGGGAATTCTAGCCGAACTCGACAAAGTTGGTGAAAAGGGTCTTAATGCCGAAGAAATAGCTCAAGCAACAGGTGTTTCGGAATACGGGGTGAAAGTACTACTGGATATGGCGATTAGTGCCCATATTGTATTGTGGAATAAACCAAATTATTCATTGGCGAACATGGGGCATTTTTTGCTCCATGATGGTATGACCCAAGCGAATATGGATTTTACTGCTGATGTTTGTTACGCCGCGATGATGCATTTAACAGAATCCATTAAAGAAGGTAAACCCGCTGGTCTGAAAGAGTTAGGCGAGTGGGAGACCATCTATCAGGGACTGTCTCAACTACCTGAAAAAGCGAAAGAAAGTTGGTTTAAGTTTGACCATTTCTATTCTGATCGTTCGTTTCCTATTTTGCTTAAAGAAGTGTTCAGCCTAAAACCTAAACACATCGTAGATATTGGTGGAAATACCGGAAAGTGGGCCCTGCAGTGTTGTGGTTACAATGATGATGTTGAAGTCACTATCGTTGATTTACCCCAACAGCTTAATGTGGCGATGAAAAATGTTGCTGACAATGGCTTTGCTGATCGCGTTCATCCATTTCCTGCGAATATGCTAGATAAATCGCAGCCATTACCCGCGCATGCTGATGTGTGGTGGATGAGCCAATTCCTAGATTGTTTTTCGCCAATGGAAATCCTGACCATTTTGAAAAACGTACGAGCTCAGCTTGCCCCTGGCTCGACGGTTTATATTTTAGAACTGTTTTGGGATGCACAAAAATACGATGCCGCCTCATTTAGTCTAAACGCTACCTCGTTGTATTTTACTTGTCTTGCTAATGGTAATAGCCGTTTCTACCGTAGCGAAGATTTCTTAGAAATCGTTGAAGCTGCTGGGCTTGAGGTGACAGAGCGTACCGATAATATTGGGTTGGGTCATACGTTATTGAAGTTGA
Organism: Vibrio nomapromontoriensis; assembly: GCF_050337205.1. Classification (NCBI taxonomy): domain Bacteria; kingdom Pseudomonadati; phylum Pseudomonadota; class Gammaproteobacteria; order Vibrionales; family Vibrionaceae; genus Vibrio; species Vibrio nomapromontoriensis. Next base: position 726,564 of record NZ_JAKJSS010000007.1, on the reverse strand, counting down.
AAGCGAGCGACTAAGTTTTTGTGACTAAGCATTTGTGGCTAAGTACCTGAAAATACGTATTTGAAACTCAGCATTAACGATGTGCAATGAAAGGTTCGAATGATTTTTGATGCATAACTGATTGGAGTAACGACGTTGCTTGGCGATACACTTTTGATATGGACGAGAGTCCTGTCGAATTATCGTTATTATGAGTAAGGCCGATTACATGTCTAAAGTTATTTTTCGCGCAGCGTTAGTGCTTACTATTATCGTGAGTACGGGGTGTGTTACCCGCAAAATCCCTGTCGAACCTGGGGCAGAGAAAGTTCACGCAATCTCTGCTGTTGCTCAACAAGGGATGAGCTGTGAGAAGGTCGATACCTTCAAGTTTGAAGATGGACACCCGAATAATTTTTATCAGTACATTAAGAACACAACGTATATGTTGGGTGGCACACATTTTCAGATTGAAGACGTGATTAAAACTCGCAAAGGGCGACCAGTTGGTGCGCAGGTATCGGCGTACCACTGCCAATCAGTGGCTTCTAGCGCTAATCGCGGATAGTGTGAGTACAAAAAGTCGATATTGTGAATTCAATGTCGGCTTTTTTATTTAAGCAATTGAGCAGCTAAGTAAGCAACCCAGTATCTACTACTAACATGACGGAAATCTTAAACCCCAACGTTAGCTGAAAATTAGGTTGTGCATACATTCTATTGACTTTATCGATAGGCGCTATTTGGTTTTGAATACGGTAACGATTATAGTCGCGTCGAATTATGATTGTTATTGTCAGAGCCTAATAAATGTTTAAAGTAGTTTGTACCACACTGTTTCTCCTCCTCACTTTACTGACCACAGGCTGTGTGACGAGAAAAATCCCCGTAGACCCTGAAGCGACAAAAATTCGAATGATGTCTGATTTCACCGAAAAACGTATGCAATGTGAACAGATAGATACATTCGTGTTTGAGGACGGGCATCCGAATAATTTCTATCCGTACATTAAGAACACCACGTACATGTTGAGTGGTACTCACTTTAATGTGGATAAAGTGATTAAAACTCGTAACGAGCTTCCAGCCGGGGCACAAGTTTCGGTTTATCACTGTAAGTAAACACGAATATGAGTAATTACTCGCCTTTAGTGTGAAAAAAGCCGATATTGTGTACGCAATGTCGGCTTTTTTGTGAAGCATGGTCAATTACTGCTTAGCTTGAATAATCGACGCAGCTAGCTCTGAAAACCCATATCCACCACTACTGTCTGTGATATAACTTGGCTTTGTACTGAGTTGTGGTAACCATCGAGTGATATTGCTTACCCCAAATGTCATAGGGAGCCATGAGAACATAGACTCGTCGTTGAGGGAGTCGCCAATGTAAGTGATGTGTTCGAGAGGTAAGGATTTTTGCGATAATTGCTGTCGAAGCAAAAGCTCACTCGTTGCTTGCTTACTGTGCTCGCCTATCCACACGTTAATATGAATTGAACTTTGCGTGGCTTTTACCTTATGACCTGCAATCGACAGTTGCTGAATACGCGCGAGTAACTCTTGGCATGTGTCGCGATCAACGGCAGAGCGGTCTTGTCCTATATTGATGGCCACATCACAGTAGCGAAACGCCTGATCACTAGCGAAATCAGTATCGGGGTAGTCACGAAGCAATTCACTTAATGCTTCCATTAATAGTGTTTGTTGGTGCTTCATCGTTGCGATGGGTAATACTGACTGTGTGTGAAAGCCGTTGAAATCTTTTTGCATGAAAAAGGCACCATTTTCGCCAATAACACTATGAACAGGCCATAATTTTGCGATTTGGTCACACCACCCTGCACACGCGCCTGTTACCGCAATAACATGAACCCCCACCTCCTTGAGTTGTGTTAGTGCTTCAAGGGTTTGGGCGGGTAGCGTGCCTTGCCATGTTAATGTGTCATCAACATCAGTGAGCAACCATTGAATACGTTTCAGTGCCTCAGTCGGGACGGCAGTCAATGGCTGTGGATTTTTCAGCGATTGAGAGGTATTTGACGTTACTGGTGACAACATGTTGTTTGCGTTGTTAGGCATTGATAACCTCTGGGTTGTTTGCCACATGAGTATCAAACTCGATGCGTTTTTCGGTCTTAGAGTCAAATAAATGGACATGATTTAGGTCGATATCTAAACCAAGAATATCACCAATGTTGATGTTACTGTGTCCTTCCACTCGCACGACCAGTTTTTGTGCTTGGTTATCTTGAGTTTTGCAGTAAAGAAGTAAATCAGCGCCCAGTGATTCAACCAATTCCACCTCGACTTCAAACCAAGGGTCGGTTTCAGCAATGGTAAGGTGTTCTGGCCGTAAGCCGAGTTTGACTTCGCCGAGATCGAGTAATTGAGTCTGGCATGGCAGTAAAGCATGCCCAATCTGCAGACCATCCACGGTGACGTTCGCATCAAGAATGTTCATTGATGGTGAACCGATGAAAGTGGCGACAAACATGGAGGCGGGGTTGTCATAAATCTCTAACGGTGTGCCTACTTGTTCGACGTTACCTTTGTTAAGTACAACCAGCTTGTCTGCAAGTGTCATGGCTTCGACTTGATCGTGTGTCACGTAAACAGACGTTGTCGCCAGCCTGCGTTGCAGTTTCTTAATCTCAAGACGCATTTGTACTCGTAACTTGGCATCGAGGTTAGACAAGGGTTCATCAAATAAGAATACCTTGGGCTCTCTAACGATCGCTCGACCCATCGCTACACGCTGTCGTTGACCACCGGAAAGCTCTTTGGGTTTGCGATCGAGTAGGTGTGAAAGCTCGAGCATTTCTGCTGCTTCATCGACTAAACGCTGGATTTCCGCCTTGGGGGTTTTACGATTGCGAAGTCCGTACGCCATGTTATTGAACACCGACATATGCGGATAAAGCGCATAGTTTTGGAACACCATCGCAATGTCTCGTTCACCCGGTTCAAGGTGGTTGACGACGGTGTTGTCGATGGTGAGCTCACCGGAGGTGATTTCTTCTAATCCCGCTATCATGCGCAGTAGTGTTGATTTGCCACAGCCGCTGGGTCCAACAAGCACCACCATTTCGCCATCATTGATGTCTAGGTTTAATTTTTGCACGGCTTGATAGCCATTTGGGTACGATTTTGCGATGTTTCTAAGAGTGAGCGTTGACATTTATTTCTCCGAATCGACTAGGCCTTTGACGAATGCTTTTTGCATGCCAATAACAACAATGACAGGGGGCAGCATAGCGATAATGGTGGTCGCCATAATTTTGTTCCATTCGACGACGCCATCGACGACGCCTAGCATTTGTTTGATACCCATAACAATGGTGAAGTATTGAGCATCGGTGGTGATCAGTAATGGCCAAAGATATTGGTTCCAGCCATAGATAAAGGTAATAACAAAGAGCGCAGCGATATTCGTTCTCGACAAGGGCAGTAAAATATCAATAAAGAACTTGATAGGTCCCGCACCATCCATACGAGCGGCTTCGACTAACTCATGAGGGACGGTTAAAAAGAACTGACGAAACAAGAAAGTCGCCGTCGCACTAGCGATGAGCGGAATCGTTAAGCCTGAAAATGAATTGAGCATATTCAGGTTAGTAATAACCTCAAATGTCGGCATGATACGCACTTCAACGGGCAGCATGAGCGTGAAGAAAATCATCCAAAATGCCAACATACGTCCGGGAAATCTGAAAAATACCACCGCGTAGGCGGATAAAATGGAGATAGTTAGCTTACCGACGGTAATGCATAACGCCATGATGAGTGAATTAAATAACATGTGCGTGATGGGTAAGGCCGAATTATTGTAGGTACTCTCGTTACTCCATAACTCTCTAAATACACTAAGCCCTAGATCGCCGAACCAAAGTGGTGTACCTGTAGCGAAAGCCGTGTTGTCATGAGTGGTTGCGACGAGCGCAACCCAAACAGGTAGTGCAATAGAAAGAATGCCAAGGATCAAAATAACATGACAAAAAATCGCAAATAGGGGTCTTCGTTCAACCATTAGTACGCCACCTTCTTTTCAACATATTTAAATTGGAATACCGTTAGAAGGGCCACTAACGCCATTAGAATCACCGATTGAGCGGCTGATGAACCGAGGTCGAGTCCGATGAAACCGTCGTTATACACTTTATAAACTAGGGTGGACGTACTGTTGCTTGGTCCGCCTTGTGTCATAGCGTGAATCACCGCGAACGTATCGAAAAAGGCATAGACAAAATTCACCACTAACAAGAAAAAGCTGGTGGGCGAAATCAATGGAAAGCTGATGGTCATAAAGCGTTTAATTGGCCCGCTTCCGTCAATCGCTGCTGCTTCGTGCAAGGATTTAGGCACCGATTGCAGCGCGGCAAGAAAGAACAGAAAGTTGTAGCTAATTTGCTTCCATGTCGAGGTAATGATGACCATCCACATCGCGTGGCTGCCGTTCAATGTCGGGTTCCAATCTATGCCAAACCATCCGAGCATTTCAGTCACGACCCCAATGGTCGGGTCAAAGAGAAAGAGCCATAGCGAGCCAGCAACAACGGGGGCGACGGCATACGGCCAGATGAGAAACGTGCGATAAAAGGTTGACCCGCGAACAATTTGCTCAGCAAACGCCGATAAAATTAGTGCGCTAATTAACGCGAGAAAGGCCACGCTAATACTAAACTGCAATGTCGTAAGAAATGCATCAAGGTAATAGCTGTCGTTGAAAAGAGTCACGAAGTTTTCTAGGCCGACGAATTCTTTACTTAATCCAAACGCGTCTTCAAGCTGCGAGGATTGGAAAATAGCCTGACCCGCAGGCCAGATAAAAAAGACTAAAGTGATGAATAGCTGAGGCGCGATGAGCGCGACAGGCAGCCACTTATTTTTAAATACAACGGGAGATGACATACAAGTGTTCCAAGGTACGACGGCAAAGCAAAATATCGCCACCGCTAACGGTGGCGACTAATTATGTTTTTTATTTTTGCGTGCGTTCAAAGCGGCGCAGTTGTTCGTCACCGCGGCGAACAGCGTTGTTGAGTGCCGTTTTCGCAGACGCTTTTCCTGCCCAAACGGCTTCTAGCTCTTCATTAATAATGTCGCGAGTTTGCAGGAAATTACCAAAGCGAACACCTTTAGAGTTCGCAGTAGGCGTTGTAGAGGTCATCTGCACAACGGCGGTATCGGTCCCTTGGTTAGATTGGTAAAAGCCTTGTTGCTTAGTGAGTTCATAGGCTTCTTTAGTTATTGGCAGGTAGCCTGTGAACTGGTGCCAATCGGCTTGAACCGTTGGGCTTGATAGGTAACTAAAGAACTTGGCAACACCTTTGTATTCTTCATTAGAATGACCACGAAGCACCCAAAGAGAGGCACCACCAATGATGGTGTTTTGTGGTTTTTCAATCAACGTATCGTCGTAAGGCAGTTGTGCGACACCCACATCGATGCCTTTCATGTTTTCTTGGATACCAGCAAGACCTGCTGAAGAGCCCATCGTCATACCACATTCTTGCGTATAGAACAGCGGCATCCCGTCAGATTGGCGACCCCCATATTTAAAAATGCCTGCTTTTGACCATTCACCCATCTGTTCGATGTGTTTAACAAATGGTGCGGCGTTGAATTCAAACTGAGTGTCTACACCGCCAAAACCATTATTGTTATTAGCGACAGCAATATTGTTTCTAGCACCAAAGTTTTCGATTTGTGTCCAAGACTGCCATGTAGTGGTAAAGCCGCACTGCGCGCCAGATTCCATCAGTTTACGTGAAACTGACTCCATTTCTTTCCATGTTTTTGGTGCTGCACTAATGCCAGCTTTTTTAAACATGTCTTTGTTGTAGTACATAACAGGGGTTGAGCTGTTAAAAGGCATAGACAGCATGTCACCATCATTAGTGGTGTAGTAACCTGTGACGGCGGCGAGGTAATCTTCAGTATTGAACGGTTCTTTGGTATCTTCCATCAGTTCATACACAGGGTAGATGGCTTGTTTAGCCCCCATCATTGTTGCGGTACCCACTTCAAATACTTGTACAATCGCTGGTTGCTCTTTTGCTCTAAAGGCCGCAATTGCGCTGGTCATGGTTTCAGCGTAGCTGCCTTTATAAACGGGCTTTATCTCGTATTCTGATTGGCTGGCATTAAAGTCAGCGGCAATTTCATTGACTTTTTGACCAAGCGCCCCGCCCATTGCGTGCCACCATTCTACTTCTGTTTTAGCGTGAACTTGTGTGCTTAATAGTGCGGTTGTTAATGCTAAACCAGTAAATGTCTTAATTGACATGAGATCTTCCTTATCTGAGGACATCAATATTGTGGTAGTAAGAATTGATGGAAAAGAATTAGTTGCCACCAAAATGTTCACTTGAAAGTTAAATGAACTTAATGACGCTTTAGTGACAATAAAATGAAGTTAATTTTTCGATTGTGTTCATTCTTGTTCATTTTTTATGAAATAAAATCGTAACGTTAATCTGAGATTCTTCGGTTTAAATTTATGAACCAGAGAAGATTATTAATGAAGTTAACCGCACACAGAGGCGTGTCCAGTATGGCGCCAGAAAATACGTTGGTAGCATTTAATTTAGCGAAGCAATATCACTGTGATTGGATTGAGTTAGATGTTCAGCTGAGCGCGGATAATATCCCTATGGTCATCCATGATAAAACGGTAGACCGATGCAGTAATGGCAGTGGGCGAGTTTCCCAAATGACGTTGCAGGAGCTTAAACAGCTAGATGCGGGTTCTTGGTTCGATGATAAATATAAACAGGAACAAATTCCGACACTTAGTGAAGTACTATTGTTGGCTAAAGCTAATGGGACTAAGGTAAATATTGAAATAAAGCGCTACCCGGACGATGATGTATTTGAACTTTGCGATCAAATAAAAAACGTCATAGATGCGCATAACCTAACATTGGCTGACCTGCTATTTTCTAGTTTTGATAGTAGTGTATTAAAGTATCTTGGAGTGATATTGCCAGAGATAAAACGTGGTCAGCTTTGGCAAAGTATTCCAACTAATGCCAGTGAACTATTGTTAGAAATAGAGGCATTCAGCGTGCATTGTGATTATCGTTATTTGTCTAAAGGGCAGGCGAAGAATATTAAGTCATTGGGTTACGAACTCTATTGTTATACGCCCAACAGACCGGGTGAGGTAGTTGAATATTGGGGGTGGGGCGTAGACATGATGATTACCGATAAGCCGCAATGTTATTATTCTATGGTCATTACGCCGAATACTGCAGTGTGTGAGACCTTGTAATCATGCATAAATTAACTCTACGTCAGCAATCAATTATAGACAAAGTCCATCTTCAGGAATATTGCGCTATTGATGATTTAGCACGTTGCTTTGAGGTAACGACTCAAACAATAAGGCGAGATATAAACGAATTGTGCCGCCTTGGGCTAGCGTGCCGTCATCACGGAGGCGTGGGTTTACCCGCGATGTTGGCGAATCGCAGTTATGTGTCGCGTCAAACGACCAATAAAGATGAAAAAGTGATTATTGCCAAGCAAGTGGCTCAGCATATTCCGAATGGTAGTACGGTATTTTTGGGTATTGGTACCACCATTGCGATGATTGCAGAACAATTAGTCGCTCATCAAGAGTTACGAGTAGTCACGAACAATTTTGAAGCAGCGCATGTCCTGTCTCAGTGCGATCATATTGAAACTTGGGTACCCGGTGGGCGAGTTCGAAGCAATGATAGAGACGTCGTTGGGGACCACGTGGTACCATTTTTTGACCAGTTCTCCGCCGATATTGGTATTGTGAGCTGCGCTTCTATTCGTGCGGTAGAGATGTCAACGAGTGTGCGATCTTGCTCGTTTGCGTCTGCACCATGTGAACAGCAAGATTATGCTTTTGAGCATGAATTACGAGAGGCCGCAGTCAGCCAACATATTATTGCTGGTGCAAATGAAAGATGGTTGGTAGCAAACAGCTCTAAGTGGCAAGGTAAAGCCAACGCTAAAATCGCGTCACTGAGTTATTTTGACCGTATATTTACCGGCCATCATTCTCAGCAGACCAAGCCAGTCACATCATTAACAGCGGACGGAATGACATATGGTTAATGCATATTAATATGCATGCTATAAAATAGATTGTGCCATACAGATAGCATATGGGCTATGAATTAAGTGGCGTATTTATCTTGTAACACTTAATGTATTGGAATAAGAAGGTTAACTTATTGATTATAAATAAATCGATTAAAGTCTCTGTAGATATTATACGATTTGTTTCAAATTTTTGTTTAAAAACCACACAATAGTGTTCAATGTCTGCTCGAATTAGCGTAATATCTCGGCAATTATCCGTGCGTCATTGAACGTATGAATCGGTTTATTGAGCTAACTTGTTGTAGTAATGATTAAAAATATTATTTCCCCGCTATGGACGTTTGCTTTTATAGCGACTTTGGCATTTTCATATAATGCATACAGTGAAACAGAACTATTATCGAGCAAAACAGAGCTATCACCGGGCAATGTCGAGCTAAAGGCAGAGGCACCTAAAACGCTTGTTGAACTCATCTATCATCGTGCAGCCTTAGATGGTGTGGTTGATTTTCAGCTGTTTAAAGAGGCTTATATTGCTTATCGAAAAACGCCTGAAAAAAAGAAACCCTTATTAACCATCATTGATTATTCTAAGCCTTCAACCGATAAGCGATTTTATGTGATTGATTTAGATAAAAAATCGCTTATGTATAATACGTACGTTTCTCATGGTGTTAATAGTGGTGCAAAAGAAGCAACGGCGTTTTCCAACGCGATTAATTCTAGAAAAACATCGTTAGGTACCTTTGTCACCGACACCACTTATTATGGATCCAACGGGTATTCGTTACGGTTAGATGGCTTGAGTCGTGGTGTTAACGATAATGCAAGAGAGCGCTATATCGTCGTACACGGTGCAGACTATGCGAATGAATCATTTATTAAAAAGAATGGTTATTTAGGTCGCAGTTGGGGTTGCCCAGCACTACCTGAGGCACTATCTAAAGAGATTATTGACACCATTAAAGGTGGCAGTGTGATCTACGCGAGTTCCTAGCGGATAAGCGGCTCGTATCGGCGCTGACTCCAAATAAAAATACCGAGACTAATGCATTGTTCATGATTAGCTCGGTATTTTTTTATCTACGCTTTTAAGTGATAAAGTATTTTAAATTATTACGTTACGCATTCAATTTAACATTAGGCACTTAGTTTAAAAGCAGATACTTCGTTTACTAGCTCCGACATTCGCGACTCCACAGTACTCATTTCGTTGTGAAGGTTAGCAACGGTTTGATTGGTACTTTCCACAAGAGCCAATAAATTATCGATATCAGAATCAACCGATAGTGTGGTTTGAGACTGTTCTTCTGAAGCGGTAGCTATGCTGGTGTTGAAATCGGTAATTTCTTTCACCGTCACAGTGAGTGCATCCATCATATCGTTGGTTTCAGATACCATGGTTTGAGTGGTGTAGCTAGCATCTCGGCTACGCTGCATATTGCCAAAGGAGGTTTTGGCATTATCACTGATGTTGTCCAGAAGGTGTCGAATGTCTTCTGTGGACTGTTTACTGCGTTGCGCCAACGTTCTCACTTCGTCTGCGACGACAGCAAACCCGCGCCCTTGTTCGCCAGCTCTGGCGGCCTCTATCGCCGCGTTTAACGCGAGAAGGTTAGTTTGCTCTGAAATAGCATTAATGCTGTCGAGTATTTCAGTCACGTTCGCCATTTGCTGCTCAAGGCTTTCTAAGCACGTATAGGTATCGTTTACGCTTTCAATCAGACCCGTGGTAGTGGCGAGCGATTGTTCGCCGTGTCGATGACATTCTATAGCTTTGTCTTTGACACTATCGGCACTGTTTTGCGCCTCTACCGTGATACTGGCCACTTCTTGGCTGGTTTGTGACATTTCGGTCATCGCCGTTGCGATGTTGTCACAACGAAGGTGCGTCTGTTGGCTAGCTTCTTGCGCTTGGCTGACCAATTTCGTCATAGTTTTCATTTCGTGTTCGGTTCGGTTAGCAACATCGAGCGACTTACGTAACGCTTGGCTTAGACTGTCTGTAAGGTGATTAAAATGAAAGGCAATTTCACCCAATTCATCATTTTTGTTGCTGGTCAATTTCACCGTTAGGTCTTTGTTTTTCGCAATGTGGTCAAGTTGCTGACTAAATTGACGGACCCGCTGACGGATGGTGCGTACCGAATGGATGGCGAGTAGAGTCAATGGCACCACGACAAATAGCGCGAGAGTAATATAGGAAAAGCGAGTACGACTCGCTTGCGCTTTCAGTTCAGAAGCCGTCTGAGAAATATCGAGAGTAAAGGTATCACGCAGCGCTTTCACTGAGCCAATTCGTTTGGTGGCTAATGGGAACCACGTTTGCGGTGTTGGACCGGATAACGTGGCAAGGCTGTCTTTTTGGCTAAGGTACTGCTGTTGTATACCGTTAACTTCTTTCCAAGTCTGGCCACGAGTAATATCGATGAGTTGCTGTTTGATATCCCCTTGCAATAGAAGTTCGGCTTGTCTCAATGCTTGCTTTTCTGTAGCGACATACGTGTTGATATTGGTATAGGCGTCTAATGAAGAATGCTGCGCTGCAAAGGCACCATTAAGAGCGCCGCGAGCTTTCCCTGCTTCCTCTTTGATCACTAATAATTCTAGTAACCCCTGCATTTTCAGTTTGAGCTGTGGGTCACTAATTTGAGTCAGTAATACGGATAAGTTATCAAGTGCTAAAGTATTGATGTTGGTATAGAAAGCAAACGGAGAGTCTTTGATGTTTAGGTTGTCGACTTGCGTGCGTATATTACCTCTTCGCTCAAGTTGTTGCTTAATATCCATCATAAGGCTGCTAAAAAGCGCAGGCTCGATATGCACAGGTTGGAAAGTAATGAGGTTTTGATAAGCAAGGTCGGCATTTCTTCGTTGTTTTTTGAGTGCATCAACTTGTGAGCCTTGCCCTTTACTTGCAATGACACCCGCTGTTAATCCACGCTCAACCGCAAATTGGTGGGCAACTTCGTCGTAAAGGTGAAATAGCTGGACCGATTCTTCAGAGGTTTCTGCTTCAGAAACTTGCAGATTAGTTTGGCTTATTTGAATTCCAATTAAAATGATTAATAGAGACGTTGGAATTAAGAAAACGATTAGAATGGTATTCTTAATATTGAGCGAACGTAGCGACCTGAGCATGAATATAACCCTATGCAATATGTTTGCGATGAACTTAACAAAAATTGTTATCAAGTGAAAAGAGGTTGCATAGTTATTTTATAGAAGAATGATGTAGCGCAAGTGTAGTCAAAATATTGACTTAGTGTCAAAAATAAGGCTACCCATTAAGTAGTATCTCCTCGATGGTGTTTACTATTTGGCGGTAAGGCGATGGTCACAGCACCATTAAAAAAGCCATCTTGCGATGGCTTTTTTAATCAATAATAACGGCTTAATAAGCCGTCTAGTTATTGTGACTTAGCAACCGTATTGGTTGGTTTTGGCTTACGTCTTCTTGGGGCATTGCCTGGGCGGGCATTCGCGCCGGAACGAGCATTCGGTTTGCCGCCATTTTTGTTATTTGACTCAGAGTTACCAAATTGTCTCTGCTTGGTTTTTTGATGGCTATTCGTTGGACGTTGACCATCCGCATGTTCTGTTTTTGGCTGTTTTGGTTTCTTCGGCTTTTTAGGCTTCATTGCACGAGTGTCTGTTCTTGAGGCTGGCAGTGCATGAACAGGCTTGAAGCCTTCCATTTCATGTCGTGTTAACACTTCGCCAATTAGTCTCTCTATGGAAAACAGCTCTTTCGCTTCGTCTGCACAAACCAGTGAATATGCTTTACCCGTTTCACCAGCACGACCAGTACGACCGATACGGTGCACATAATCTTCAGAGACATGTGGTAAATCAAAGTTGACGACTTGTGGCAACTGAGGAATATCTAAGCCACGAGCCGCAATGTCAGTAGCCACTAACACACGGATTTGCCCAGTTTTAAACTGCTCCAGTGCTTTGGTTCTTGCGCCTTGGCTCTTGTTACCGTGGATCGCCATCGCAGAGATGTTTTTGCCTTCTAAAAAGCGAGCCAAACGGTTAGCACCGTGTTTGGTTTTGCTAAAGACGAGAACTTGCTTCCAGTCACCTTGTTCGATGAGCTTAGCCAGAATCGCTGACTTTTGGTTTTTGTCGGAAACATAGATGCTTTGCTCAACCAATTTAGTGGTTGAGTTAGGCGGGTTTACTGAAATCTCGACCGGATTGTGTACTAAGCCTTTTGCTAAAGAGCGAATTTCTGGCGAGAAGGTTGCCGAGAAAAGCAGGTTTTGACGCTCTTTTGGTAATAGGTCGAGGATCTTTTTAATATCACGGAAGAAGCCCATATCGAGCATACGATCGGCTTCATCAAGTACAAGTACTTCAAGCTGTGAAAACTTCACTGCATTCTGGCTGTAAAGATCGAGCAGACGACCCGGTGTCGCAACAAGGACATCACAGCCTTTACGAAGCTTTTGCATTTGCGGGTTGGCTTTAACGCCACCAAATATCACATTAGACGTTGTAGGCAGGTGAGCGCCATACTTAACTACGCTATCATGAACTTGAGCGGCAAGTTCACGGGTTGGCGTAAGGATAAGCGCGCGTACGTGATTGCTCTTGGCTCTTTGCCCTGAGCTCAACTTTTCAAGTAGCGGTAACGTGAATCCTGCAGTTTTGCCTGTTCCTGTTTGAGCGGCAGCCATGACGTCTTTGCCTTCGATAATGGCAGGAATGGCTTTTTCTTGAATTGGCGATGCTTTGGTGTAGCCAAGCTCGTCGATAGCGCGAAGAAGTGGAACAGATAATCCTAAGGATTCAAAACTCATAGTGGTACTCAGTAAGTGGGATAGCAGAGTGGGATAGCAAATCGATACTGCCGGGGTAGGCGTATCCTTTTTTGTGCACCCATACACCCTAAGATAGGGCAAGGCGCGCTATTTTGCGTGCTTTCGTGTCGAACATCAATACAATTCTCAGTTATTGGTGGCTTGAAATTAACCATGATGCCGTTTATATTGTCGCCGCCCACAGGGCACACCCTAAAATGCACACCGCCATCCCGCCATTACTGGTGCATTTATATTGGTGTTTTGAACCCCCATGCAAACTACCGCTCGTGCTTTTTTACCTCGTTTTACCCGCGAATCGGGAGCGTTAATGACGTTGTCGACGCCGATTATTTTGACCCAGCTTGCTACTCAGGCGATGGGTTTCGTTGATACGACAATGGCAGGGCAGGTGAGTCCTGCTGATCTAGCTGCGATAGCACTGGGTACCAGTCTTTGGATTCCGGTGTTACTGCTGCTGCGCGGCATTATTATGGCGTTAACGCCTGTGGTGGCTTTTCACCGCGGTGCCCGTGACTTTGATAGTATTTCTGTTGAATTTGTTCAGATGCTTTGGCTTGCACTAGCCTCGAGTGCTTTGCTTATTGGTTATTTATTAAGTGCTAAACCCATATTACTGTGGATAGGCGTGGCATCAGAGATTATTCCTATTGCCAGCGACTACGCGTACGCCCTAGCTTTTGGTGTGCCGGGTATTGCCCTGTTTTATACTTTGAATGGCTTTTGCGAAGGGATGAATAATACCAAAGCGCCGATGATCATTTCGGTCTTGGGTTTGCTCGTCAATATTCCCGTGAACTATGTCCTTATTTATGGCAAGTTTGGTTTGCCAGAAATGGGCGCTGTAGGGTGTGGCTGGGCAACCAGTTTGGTGTATTGGATGATGTCGGCGCTGTTGTACTCTTATATTAAAGGGCACCATCATTTTAAAACAATCTTACGTTTTAAAGACACTAAACCGCGAGCAAAAGAAATTAGCCATCTGTTAAAATTAGGCTTGCCGATTGGGATGAATATTGCCGTATGTGGCAGTATCTTCGCCGTGATTGCGTTGCTGATTGCACGGATTGGGGCAGAGAATGTGGCAGCTGCTCAGATTGCTCTGAATATTTCTAGCATGACGTATGTGATTCCAATGAGTATTTCTTTCGGCATTACGATTCGTGTGGGTCATGCTCTTGGTGCTAAGGATCATCTGGGCGCCGTTGAGCGAAGCCAGTTTGGTATTCTCGTTGCGGCATTAATGTCGTTGCTGTCTGTCGCGACGTTTTTATTGTTCCCTGAAGTTATCATTCGGCTTTATACCGCTGACCCTGCAATTAGTGCGACCGCAGCAACCTTATTGGTATTTACTGCCATGTATCAATTTAGTGATGCGCTGCAAACGTCAGCGAATGGTGCATTGCGCGGCTATAAAGATACCAAAGTGCCGATGTTTCTTGCGATTGCTTCTTATTGGGGGCTCGCGCTTCCAATTGGTGTGGTCTTGGGATTGACGGACCATATTGTTCCAGCAATGGGAGAAGAAGGTTTTTGGGTCGGTATACTGACAGGATTAACGGTTGCGGCTGCCTTGATGCTGCTCCGTCTGCGAATTGTTGTTCGCCGTCACTCAGATAGCGGTGATGTGTCACCTGCGTAATGAGTAAGACCGCAAGCAAACAGCCCGAGACTTGATGCTCGGGCTGTTTGCTATTCAATTACAATATTATCGCGCCATTTAGGTACGTTAGCTTGTCGTCTATATCAGTCCCTAAAAGAACGGGGCCATCAAGGTCAACAATATCCGCGTTAGTGGCGATCGGCAGAGCAGCTTTCATCGCCATCGAGGTACCTAGCATACAACCGGACATAATACCCAGCCCTAGCGCACGCGCGTGTTTTTCTAACGCTAATGCTTCAGTGAGTCCACCGGTTTTGTCGAGTTTAATATTGATCATGTCATAGCAGCCAACTAGGGCGTTAAGTTCGGCACGAGTATGGCAGCTTTCATCGGCGCACAGCGGGATGGGGTGGGGGATGCCCTTGAGTAAATGATCTTGTCCGCTAGGTACAGGTTGCTCGATCATAGCGACCTCCAACTTCGCAAGGGCACTAAAGATCGTCGGCAGATTCAATGTTTGCCATGCTTCATTGGCATCGATGATGATTTTGGCATTCGGTGCCGCCGCTCGGATTGCACGAGTTTTTTCGATGACCTCATCGGCATTAAGTTTCACCTTAAGTAAGGTTGCTCCCTCTTCGACATACCCTTTGGCTTGCTCTGCCATCACTTGAAGGCTGGCCATTGAAACGGTCATCGCCGTTTCAATTTTTGGTTTGATTGAAAATTGCTGCAGTGGGAATTGATGTCCCTTTTGCTTGGCTTCGAGTGCCCACAAAGCGCAGTCGATGGCGTTTCTAGCTGCACCAGCAGGCATTGTCTGTAAAGCCAAACGGGCCGAGTACGGCGTAAGGGAGGTGAGTTGTGAGCTAAATTGTGAAATTTGCGCTATTACTGAGTCCACCGTTTCGCCATATCTGGGGTAAGGAGTGCACTCCCCTTCAGCGGTGAAACTCTCGAATTGCACAGACACGCGAACGACGTCGCAATGCGTGCGAGTGCCTCGAGAAATAGTAAAAGGCTTGGCTAATTTTATCGCGTGATGGCAACTGATTATCTTCATAGTGCTCTCTTATTTAGTGCTCTCTTACAATGTCGATAGCTTTTGGGTAATGGTTTCAACTCCGAAGCGTACAGGGTCAGTTACTGGGAGCTTATATTGCTCACTCAAGCTTAAACACAATTGTTTAGCGTCCGTTACACTTAATACCGAAGTATTTAAACAGATACCAGCGAATTGAACGTTGGGGTTTGTCACGCGAGCGGCGCAAAGATTGGCTTCAATGGTTTGGTCGAGCGTCGGTAATGGGGCGTGCGGTAGATTCCGGATGTGCTGGCGACCGACTTCATGACATAGAATCAGGGCATCCGGTTGTGCCCCGTGTAAAAGCCCTAGGCTGACGCCAGCAAAAGAGGGATTAAATAATGACCCTTGTCCTTCAATAATATCCCACTGGTGTGTGTCGAAATCAGGGCTTATTTGTTCAACAGCACCCGAGATAAAATCCGCCACCACGGCATCAACGGATATACCTTGACCGTCAATTAGGATGCCGGTTTGGCCGGTGGCTTTGAAGCGAGCGTTGATTCCGCGTGAATTAAGTGACTGTTCGATTGCTAAAGCACTGAACATTTTGCCAACCGAGCAATCTGTACCAACGGTTAGCAGCCGCATACCTTGACGCTTTTTCCCTGTCCCCACACATAGCCGTTCATCGTAGTGGCGAACGTCAAATAGATGGGTAATCCCTTGGTTTGCTAACTCGGTAAGTTCTGGTATTTCAGACAATCGTTGATGCATACCTGAAGCAATATCAAACCCCATGTTCGCGGCGCTGATCAGCGTGTCTAGCCAATTTCTAGGTATCACTCCCCCCGCATTCGCCGTGCCGATCACCAAGGTTTTGGCTCCTTGCTGTTTTGCTTGTTGCAGGGTCATCTCACTAAGACCTAGCGAAACGGTGTCTGCGGTGAGTCTAAGTTGACCTAAGCATGCTTCAGGCCGCCATTGCACAATACCACGCGCCGTTTTTGCGGAAAGAGGGTCGGTAACATCCCCGAGGAAAAGTAAGTATGGTTGAGAAATTCGCATGGTGTCCCTTTCATTTAGCGTGCATTAAGTAACAACTAAGATAAACGCGGTTTGAGCTAGGGACGAATACTCTATTGTTGGTTGCCTATAACGTTAGGTTATGGGCAGTGCTAATAGACAGTGGTTTAGTATTTTTACTGCGTTACTGCGTTACTGCGTTACTGCGTCATATTGGCGAAGTTGCTGCAAAAACTGTTTTGAAGTAATCGACAGTGGGTGTAGATCACTGGTCATTAAAGAGACTGAACAATCTAGTGGTGTGTTCAATTCTGCGACATAGAGTTCAGGGCAATGTTGGTATTGAGCGGCCGTCCAAGGATCAACAATGGCAATGCCCGCGCCAAGTTTTGCAAGCTCTGCGCCAGCGCTGTAATTTCGCACAGTGATAGAGGGGGCGTGGTTTGAGTCAATGGCAGCGATGGCTTGAGATAATTTGTCTCCCAATGGATCGCGGCTGTCCAATGCGATAATTGCGACGTCTTGTTGCAACAATAGTTCGAGCGGGATGTTAATAGGGTGCTTATCAGCAGGGATTAATGATTGGCAAGGTAAGCGAGGCAACAATATTTTCATGGCGGTTTTTATGAGTAATTCATGAGAAATCCCTGCCGGTGTTTTGTCGCCAAACGCGATCGCGATATCGAGTTCATTATTCAGTAATGCATCACACAACTCGTTACGATTCCCTGTGGTTAAATCGATAGTACATGCGTGTGATTGGTAGAAGTCCGCAATAATTGGGGTGAGCAAATGACTAGCAAGTACTGGTGGCGCACCAATACGAATATGCTGGTGTCCTTGCTTCACTTTATTGGTGAGAACTTGAAACTGATTGAGCTGGCGGTAGATGTTTTCAACTTCTGGCAGCAAGGTGTTTGCTTCAAGGGTAGGGACTAAGCGCCCTTTGACTCGTTCAAAAAGAGTAAAACCAAGCTGCTGTTCCGTATGAGCGAGAACTCGTGTGACATTGGGTTGTGATACATGTAGATTTTTTGCCGCGCCGGAAACGGTGCCAGCTTGCATGATGGCATAAAAGACTTCCAATTGTCGTAGGTTCACGTGTTTTCCATTTGTTTCTTCAATATGGAATCACTGTAATGGAATTTGCTTTAATTGAGAATCTTCATTGTTGAATCATGCCGCAGTGAATAGCTGCGCTGTGATAATGATGCTTTCCCTCCAGCACGTCTGTACTAGAGGAAAAGCATGGCTGCGATGTTAGTTAGTGTTTATCTTGGTCAAAATCTCCGTGGAAGTGGTCATGATCAGAAACGCTATCAGCGGCTTTAAGTCTTTCGCCTATGCGTAGTGATTGCGACGCGTTTTCGCGCAAACCAAAGCTTGCTACTTGTGGCGCCGCTTGCGGTTTTTCTGGGAATAAACTCGGACTCATTGCGTAATACGTTGTCACATAGGCAAGAGCCTGAGTATTAACATACAGGGCTTCTTGGCTGATGTTATTGAGATCATCACAAGCTTGGTGGTAGCAGACATCGTAAGCGACGCCAATATCGCCACCAAACTGCTCGACTTCTTCAGCCGATTTTACTTTCTCTGCGCCAGTAAATAGCCCACCAAATGCGACGCCCCAATCGGCAAAGCCTGCATAGTCTGAACGCTTGGAGAGTGCTTGTGGTACCGTTGTAAGCGTTTTTGAGCCAAAGAATTCGTTGAAATTTAGCTCAATGTCAGAGGTGCCATAAGGTGGCTCGAAATTGCCAGTGTAAGCATTGTCTGGGCTGTCTTTTGTATCGGATAGATCACCATCCATTACACCAAGTACGTAGTTTGGCGAGCCAATCATATCGAAATTAAGATAGAGTTTAATATCATTGTTCGCATTATAACGAGCCTCAACTAAATCGACTTGCTCAGCGGTGAGCTCGGATGGGTCACTAAGCCCGAGCTCTGCTAGTATTTCGTTTTGTGCTTGCGTATACAGTTGAGAGAAAAGCGTGCTGGTGTAATATTCAGAGCCCACCAGTCCGGCTTCTTCTGCTGCCCACCAAGCGAATCTAACTTTATTTTTAACGGGTATGCCTAAATCAGCCAATGTGACAGCATATTCCAGTAGACCTGCAGTACCGGAGCCATTATCGTTGATTCCGGGTCCCTCTGGTACTGAATCTAGATGAGCACCAATCATGACAATCTGTGATTCATCTCCACCTTTGGAGTCGGCAATAATATTCTCAGTGACAACAACCTCATCTTGAACGCTGACAGACAGCGATGCACTGACGGCATTGGCTTGTGATAAATCATACCAGGATTTACCAAGATCATAGCGCGCACCAAAAGCTGGGATAGTGGCTAAACTGTCGCTCCCCAATGTGCCGTTAACCACACTTTTGCGACCTTCATCGTTACCTTGGTTGAACACAATGGCCGCAATGGCTCCGGCATTTTGAGCGTTAACGACTTTAGCATCAAAGGAGCAGCCACCGCGTTGTATGACGGCAATCTTGCCAGCAATGGCTTTGCCGGTGAAATCGGATGCTTCACACCCGTCTGTGCTGTCGTAGTCGCTTGCGTCGAAGCGGAAGTCTGGTGTCACAAAGGCAAGGTTACTCGTCAGTAATCCGCTAGACGACCCAGAGTAAGACATGGTGGCAAAATCGGGCTCTTGCCCTGATTGTACATCGCGAACACCAATGAGAGGCTGTGTATCAACGACAAGCTGAGTGCCCGTTAGTTCTTCCCATGCTCGGAAGTCAAAGGATTGGGTAGTGACGTCATAGCCACTGTCTTGCATGACTTCAACGATATACTCCAACGAGTTTTGATAGCCTTTTGAACCGGCGGCGCGCGTGGTTGATGCGCCATCAGAGGTAGTAGAAGCAAGCCCTTCTAGCGTGACGAGGTGCTCAACCACTTCTTCACGTTCAATCTTCTCGCTGACGTATTTGGCAACGTTTTTCGGGTCTTCCCACCAACAGCCACTGAGCATTGTCGTACTGACTATTCCAGCCAATAGTATTTTATTATGTTGTTGCATCTGTTACTCCATGTTGAATATTCCATATGGGTTATGCACTCACCGATGCGGTGCATAACAAATAATGATTATTCAAGATGAATGTAAATAAAATGTAACAGAGTGCTAGTGTTAGATCGCTGGAAGACAACTCTAATTAATACTATGCAATGAGTGGCATTTTCATCGGTGAGTGGATAGTAGGTCTACATTCCAACACATTAATAGAACATGCTTATATATTATAGACTTATCAATTAAAACAGAAAAACGATTAACTTGGAAAGAGTAGGGCAAGAGTGAAAATGATCACGAATAAAATGGCGATAAGCTTGAACAGTTTACCTAGTTGGTTTGTGCCGCCGTTGGGCGGACGATTGCAGCATCCCATGAATTGGCCTTAGTTTTATCGTGTTTAGATAACACTAAGGCTTGACCTATGGGAAAGGTCAAGCCTTATTAGCCGTTAGTTTGGGTTTATTTGCCGTAAGTTAGGAGCGATTAACTATGAGTTTGAATTTACTAACGATTAATTTGAACTCACTAACTATTGGTTTGAACGTATTAGATAATGGTTTGAACGTATTAGCTAAAGTAAGTCCAAAGAATACTTGCCCATACGAGCAATGCTAACCCGATTGCAACAAATACTGCGGCTGAGCCGAGATCTTTGGCACGCCCTGATAGCTCGTGACGTTCTAGACCTATTCTATCGACAACGGCTTCAACAGCTGAATTCATCAGCTCAACGGTTATGACAAACAGTACACTGCTAATTAGTGCTGCTTTTTCTACGAGAGAAATATCCAGCCACGTAGCGACTGCGACCGCAATCACTAGGCCTATGATCTCTTGTCTAAACGCCGCTTCGTGCTTCCATGCGGCAATTAAACCAAACCAAGAATATTTAGCGGCGAGGAGTATACGTTTGATACCTGTGTTTTTTTGCATCTCAGTCATGGCTTTCGTTCAACTTCATCGATAATGCGTCATTGCGGTTATTTGAATGCTTATCGTCTTCAGCTTTCGCCACATTGGCGAGCGATTGGAAATCGTTAACAGTCCATACTTCCATTGACTTCAAAGCGACGGGGAGTATATCAAACGATTTGATATTGTCAGCTTTTACTAATTGAAATTGGGCGTGTTTTTCGAGTTCAGCAAATTCATTGAGTGACAATTGCGTGCCATTTTTAACGCCATTTGGTGTTAAAACAAGGGAAAACTGGTAATCACGAGTCTTGACCACCCATTTGTCTGGTAGACGGTTTTCGCTATCCCACCAGATACCATCGAGTGTTTTTAGTTGCGCGATCGTTGTGTCTTCATCTTGTGCATCAAGGGCTTTTAGGTGTTTGCGGAAATATTGCGGGAACAACAAGACGAAGTTCTTTTGAGTAATCGCAGGGTTCACCTCGATAATTTCTAGGGCAATACGTGCTCCCAGCATATTGGAATAAAGATCTTCGGGGGAAAACGCTGATGCGTATTCTTTAAAGCCACCGACAGATACTAGGCCATACCATTGGGCGACTTCGTGCCATTGCGCTAATCGAAATGCAAGCAGCGCGGCCAATTTTGCATCTTCATGCTCGGCAGCATTTAACGCATTGAGATCCGTCATTTCAATACGGCGCTCACGCAACTCAGGCGTAAGTTTAATCGATAGCGTGTCTTCCTTGCGGTTTTTGATAGCGCGATAAAGATAAAAAGCAAAATCAGCCGTGTCGCGAACATGCGCGGTATCGATAAATCCGCCTTTATTGGTAAAAATCAGACCGTTGGTTTCTTCAGATGTGCCAAACAGACTGCTGACAACGTTGGAAGAGCCGTCGTTAAAAACGTGCGCCTGAATATCTTCAGGGTTTAAAACGTTATTGATCGAGAAAAAGGGGACAGGGACGCTTCCTAGCTCTGCTTTTAAGCCCGTTCCAAAGGCGCAACATGGTCGAATTCCAACGGGTACGGTGTCGGTAGATGCAAAACTAGGTTGTAGTGATGCAAGCAGTAGACTGATGAACAAAAAAGCAACTTTCATAGAGAACCATATGTCGAGGGTGAAAAATAAAGCCGGCTAGTGTGGAGTTTACACTGACCAGTAATGTCAGGGAAATGCAAAAAATTATGGTAACGATAATGACAGTAAATAGAGATCGAATTTACCATTGTGCGCCATGATTGAATTATCTTATATGACGTAGCGTTCTATTCTTCTTTTCGTTGCAGATAAGGGTCGATGGGATTGCTGCTTAGATCGATGGCGCGAAAATCAATGTTATTCCATTGCTTGTCTAATAAAACGTGGAATAAAGTCGTGTCCGGCTCAATCAAGTGGAAAAGCGTAAACTTAGTGCGCTGTGGCCAGAGCTTCCCTGTTCGGTGCTGGTGTATTTTTACCAAGGCCAGACCAACTGCGGTAAAGTGACCGCCGCCAAGAACCGTGATATTGCCTTGCTCCAGCTCATTGAGTACTCGAGTTGACGTGTTGATCGTGCTGATAAATGCTTCTTCTCCTATGACTTTATCGCTTTTTTTGAGCGCACGTTGAGCGCCATAAGCCATATGATCATTCGCGGTCCAGATGTAACGAATATTCGGGTAAAGGGAAAGGAGCCGATTCGTTTCAGTATAAGCACTGCTTTCTTGCCATTCACCATAGCCATGACGGACGCCATCTAATCCCCCGACTTGTTCAATGAATGCAAGAGCGCCGGCTTTGCGTTGTATCGATGCAGGAGTACTGCTATCACCCGAGAGCAATAGTGCCTCTCCTGCGTGTTGGCCTCCTTGTCGGTATAAGGCTTGAGCAGTGAGGTAGCCAATGCGAAAATTATTAGGAAAAACCCCTGGTAGTAGGCGTTGTTGCCACTCGGGCTCTCGCTGTATTTCAACGAGCTCATCCGGCGTTAAGTTGTTGAGTGTAAAAACGACGTGGGATGAGGTTTGGCTTAGCGATTGAAGCAAAGATCTTCCTGTCTGGGCTTCGTTGACGAGAATGACATAATCAGGTGTTTTACCATTTGCCACTCTTTCTGATAGCCGTTGTTGCATTAGCTCTGTGTCGCGTTCCCCGTGAATGATCTCCAAGTCAATATTGAGTGCTTTTGCTGCTGCTTTTGCATAGTCATCTACGTCCTGCCAAAAGCTTTCATCTGCGTGACCCGGATTGACAAACACAACTCGTGGCGTTGAGTCTGTACTTGCTAATAACCCTGAATTAAAAAACAGGCACCATAAGAAGTTGAGTGATGTGAGTCGTTGTGTCCATTTCATCCTGCTCTCCCCGTGCTTTTAAGCAGTATGGGAAGCGTTCTAGTGCCTGTCGACGCTGAACGATGGGTTTAGCCCTTCGTCTCAGTTCTAACACGTCGTCTCTTTTATAAGAGCGTTTATACCGACATGAGTCTTGTAATAATTAAGAGGCGCTAAACGATAAGATGAGGTCTTATGCGTGGAGGGATTGGAGGTTGATATGAAGCAAAGTGGAGCGGGGGAAGAAATAGACAGAAAATCGAGAGTCTCATGTCAGTGATAACGAACATAAGACTCTAATTTAACGCCGATTTAGCGGCATTGTGAAGGCGACTTATCGGCTTGCGCTTGATTTATTAACCAAATAGCGGGCGTGACTTTTTGATTCGTCGAATCCATGTTCGGCTAGGATGAATACCAGAAAGTAAATCCACTGGTAGTGGTAGTGGATCACCACAAATCTGTGAAATTAACGCTTCCGCAACGAGGGGGGCAGAACTTAAACCGCGCGAGCCCAGACCCAACATACAAAATAAGTTGCGGTGCTCAGGTACTGCAGAGATTGCGTTAGGTGATGCTGCATGCAAAGCGCGGAGCTTTTCATAGTCAGTGACCTGACCGACAAACGGTAAATGGTCGCGGCTGACACTACGTACCCCTTGTCGCGCTTGATTGGTTGAGGTGTCGACATCGTTTACCCACGGTGTGTTAGGTAGGCAGCGCTTTAGTTTTTCTTGGTTGTCGAGTTGTGCGTCGGCGTCGAACTCGCTATTGATATTATCTTTATCGTAACTCGCACCAATGCAGTGAGTATCGGTGTTGGTGTTGCAAGGCGTGAGGTAACCGTCATAGCACAATACTGTCTTGAGCTGTGAAAGCTGCTTGGTTGTGGGGATATGACTGACTTGTCCTTTCACGGCAGATAAATGTAAGTGTTGGGTTTGCTCTAACTGAGTAAATTCATGCCCATTGGCAATGATAACAATATCAAATGTTTGCTCATTATTGCTGGCGTCATTGGTTGAACTAGAAATGCGCCATTGTCCATTACTTGCCGGTTTAACATCGGTAACTGCGGTCGAAAAGTGACAAGTAAGATGATTCTCTTGCTGCGCTTTTCGAATGAGCCCTTGAGTAAGCTGCGCTGGGCATAGCCAACCACCAAGTGGGTAGCTGACACTTGCAAAAGGTGAATCAACACCCATCGTGTTTGAGGTGTCTTGAGCGGACAACCCTTGTACTAGTGCCGTTGGAAATTGGCCATGCAACATTTTGTTGAGTTTAATGTCAGATTTTTCGTCCCACATTAACTGAGTCACTCCACACCAGTCATGATCAAAGTGGACGTTCATTGCGGCTTGCTCTGCAAACTGTCGTGCGTATAAAAAGGCCGGAGCAAAGACCCTTGAAACGCCTTTATGCTCACCATTTAGCAATGGATAAACAGCGCCCTGTCGGTTGCCTGATGCCCCTTCTGCTGCTTGGGCGTCTTTACAAAAGAGGGTGGACTGGATACCACGTCGAGCTAGAGAGGTGATTAAGCTTGCACTGGCAATGCCACCGCCAATAATGGCAATACTACCGATTGAAGCTGGTGTAGTACGGTGATAAAACGGGTCAAAGTTACTGTAAGGCTGCTTTTGACTAATGTGGCCTGCGATCATTTCTCGCTTAGTGCCGAAACCTTTGGTTTTTTGCATATCAAAACCGGCCTCATTGAGTCCACGGCGTACAAACCCGGCTGCAGTAAAGGTGGCGCATGTTGCGTCTTGTTTGGCAAGCTTGACCATGTTGTTAAACAAGGTCTGGTTCCACATCTCTGGGTTTTTGCTTGGCGCGAATCCGTCTAAAAACCAGCAATCCACAATACCTTGTTCGGGCGTGGGGACTAAAGGCATGCAGTCTTTAATGTCACCAAACCAGAGATCTAGGGTAATCATACCGTTAGCGAGCACTATTCGATGACATTCAGGCACAGCTATGGGATAGTGCGCTTGCAATTGTTTGGCGTACTTTTCGAGTTCAGGCCACGCTTGATGCGCTTTTTCAAGGTCGTGCTTTGTTAGTGGGTACTTTTCAAAGCTAATAAAATGCAGCTCTTGCATCGCGGCATCTGGATTTTGCTCTCGAAATTGCTCAAACTGTTGCCAAGCTGCGAGGAAGTTTAGCCCTGTGCCAAAGCCAGTCTCGGCGATGACAAAGCGTCGGTTTGTTAATTCGTGCCAACGTTGAGGAAGGCGGTTTTTCTCTAAAAAAACGTAGCGTGTTTCTTCAAGACCATTGACGTTTGAAAAGTAAACGTCATCAAATTGGTCTGAAACCGGCGTTCCCGCTTCGTTCCAATCGAGTTGAGCGTGAGTGATAGAAGTCATAATATTGACACTTAACTTGTGTTATACCCATTGTATAGCCGTATCACAGCTACAGTTATGGGGCATCAGTTGCAGTAATTGATGTGAATTGTACGAATTTATGGGAAAGCTGACCACTTTTATCCAGTAACTTCGTTATTATTTAGCAGTTTTGAAATTTATAGGAATGTCACATGAAACGAGTCGTAATTACCGGTATGGGTATTGTTTCGAGCATCGGTAACAACGTTGAAGAAGTTTTAGCGTCTCTAAAAGCAGGCCGTTCTGGTATTAACGCCTCTGAGCAGTTCAAAGAAATGGGTCTTCGTTCTCAAGTTTGGGGCGATCTGAAAATTAAACCAGCAGAGCACATTGATCGTAAAAAAATGCGCTTTATGGGTGATGCTGCAGCGTACGCTTACCTTTCAATGGAGCAGGCAATTGCCGATGCTGGACTGTCAGAAGAGCACGTTTCAAATGATCGCACAGGTATTGTTGCTGGTTCTGGTGGTGCGTCTGCACTTAACCAAACGCTAGCAGTGGATACTATTCGTGAGAAAGGCGTTAAGCGCGTAGGCCCATATATGGTTCCTCGTACTATGTCTTCAACTGTTTCAGCTTGTTTGGCAACCCCATTCAAGATTCGTGGCGTTAACTACACAATGAGCTCAGCATGTGCGACATCAGCACACTGTATCGGTCACGCGATGGAGCTGATTCAACTAGGTAAGCAAGATATCGTTTTCGCTGGTGGCGGTGAAGAGCTTGATTGGACGCAAACCATGATGTTCGACGCAATGGGCGCACTGTCAACGAAATATAACGACGATCCAACGAAAGCATCACGTACTTATGATGCCAACCGTGACGGTTTTGTTATCTCTGGCGGTGGCGGTATGGTTGTTGTCGAAGAACTAGAGCACGCATTGGCGCGTGGCGCGACTATCTACGGTGAGATTGTTGGTTACGGTGCAACATCAGATGGCTACGACATGGTTGCGCCATCAGGTGAAGGCGCAGTGCGTTGTATGAAGATGGCAATGCAAGACGTTGATAGCATCGATTACGTTAACACTCACGGCACGTCGACGCCTGTCGGTGATGTGAAAGAGCTAGGTGCAATTCAAGAAGTCTTCGGTGGTAACAGCCCTGCAATTTCAGCGACTAAAGCGATGACAGGCCACGCACTTGGTGCGGCGGGTGTTCATGAAGCGATTTACTCAATGCTAATGCTTCACCATAGCTTTATTGCGCCAAGCATCAACGTTGATACGCTTGACGAAGCAGCCGAAGGCCTAGACATCGTGAAAGAAACTCGCGAGCAAGAGCTGAACACTGTTATGTCAAACAGCTTTGGTTTTGGTGGCACAAACGCGACATTGGTTATCAAAAAATACCAAGCGTAAGCGTTTAATCTCGTGTTGTGAAACGATGCTAGGTTAGCTTACTGAGCTAGCATCTAATCAATGTAACGAGAGACAATTTAGAAGTTTCCAGAGCTGACTGATGAAAGTCAGTCGCAGACGCAAATTTTGACCCCTGGAGAGCGGGTTGGAATCCTTTTGTTCTGGATATTGCCCGGCCTTTTTAAGGACGGGCATTTTTCTTTTTGGACGCAAGAAAAGTAATGGGTATGAAGAGGCGCGGGGCTAGAGAATAAATCGGTGCTAAACCTTTCTCGACAGCATGGCGTTTATCTTGCACAATTCAGCATATTTGAAAGAACCCCATCAGGAACTAGGTAATGAAGATTATTGTAGATGAGGCGATGCCTTATGCAGTTGAGTTATTTCAACAACTTGGTGATGTCGTTGCCATGCCAGGTCGAGAGCTAAACGCAGATGATCTCGTCGACGTTGATGCACTGATGATTCGCTCTATCACCAAAGTGAACGCAACATTGCTGACAAAAGCTAATCGCTTGAAATTTGTTGGTACGGCCACGGCGGGTATGGATCACGTCGACCAAGCACTACTGAAAGAGAAAGGTATCTTTTTTACCGCCGCTCCAGGATGTAATAAAGTCGGGGTCGCAGAGTATGTGATGAGTAGCCTGATGGTGATTGGTCAGCAGCAAGGTTTTTCAATCTTTGATAAAACCGTGGGTATCGTTGGTTGCGGTCAGGTGGGCAGTTATCTACAAAAATGCCTAGAAGGTATTGGTGTTAATGTTCTGATTAATGATCCTCTAAAGCAACAAGAAGGGGACACTCGCACGTTTACTGAGCTCGATACGTTGTTGGAGCAAGCGGATGTGATTACTACGCACACTCCAATTACGACTGATGGTGAGTTTCCAACCCATCACTTGATCAATGAACAGCGTTTGGGGCACTTGCGCGCTGATCAAATATTGATTAATGCGGCTCGAGGCCCTGTGGTGGATAATCAAGCGTTGAAGCGTCGCTTGCAGAAAAATGACGGCTTTACTGCCGTTCTTGATGTGTTTGAATTTGAACCTAAGGTTGATTTTGAACTG
Organism: Vibrio nomapromontoriensis; assembly: GCF_050337205.1. Lineage (NCBI taxonomy): Bacteria > Pseudomonadati > Pseudomonadota > Gammaproteobacteria > Vibrionales > Vibrionaceae > Vibrio > Vibrio nomapromontoriensis. The sequence continues at coordinate 698,923 of NZ_JAKJSS010000007.1, read as the reverse complement.
CTTCCTCTGCTAACGTTTGCGACCCCTCATATTGCAGGCTATGGTCTAGAAGGGAAAGCGCGTGGAACGACGATGATCTTTAATCGCTTCTGTGAGTTTATGGAATTGGAAAATCGAGCCAATCCAGATGCATTATTACCTGTCGCGCCGATCCCTGCGATCACGTTAGATCGAGAGTGGGACGAGGCTGTGCTGCACAGTTTAACGCAAGTCATCTATGACGTCCGTAAGGATGACGCCGTTTTCCGCCGTGAAATTCACCAAGAAAATGGTTTTGATAGTATGCGCAAACATTATTGGGACAGACGCGAATACGGCGCTGTTCGAGTCAAAGGTCACGCCGATTGTAATCTGGCACCTTTGGCAGAGTTAGGATTTCAGATAGAGGTAAACCAATGAGCCAACAATTTAATATCGCTGTATTCGGAGCCACCGGTGCTGTAGGTGAAACTATGGTCGAAGTACTTCAAGAGCGTGAGTTTCCTATGGGCGATGTTTACCTTCTAGCAAGCGAACGTAGCGAAGGAAAAACGTACCGTGTGAATGGTAAAACGGTACGAGTACAAAACGTTGAGGACTTTGATTGGTCTCAAGTGCACATTGCATTATTTTCGGCAGGCGGAGAATTGTCTGCGAAGTATGCGCCGATCGCCGCAGATGAAGGTGTGGTTGTTATCGACAACTCTTCTCACTATCGTTATGATTTTGACGTCCCTTTAGTGGTACCTGAAGTCAATCCAGAGGCGATTGCTGAGTTTCGTAACCGCAATATCATTGCTAACCCAAACTGTTCAACTATCCAAATGCTAGTGGCGTTAAAACCGATCCACGATGCGGTAGGAATTGAGCGTATTAATGTTTCAACCTATCAATCCGTTTCGGGTGCAGGTAAAGCAGGTATTGATGAGCTAGCTGGACAGACGGCATCATTGTTAAATGGTCGACCAGCAGAAACCAGCGCTTTTGATCAACAGATCGCGTTTAATTGTATTCCACAAATTGATCAGTTTATGGATAACGGTTACACCAAAGAAGAAATGAAAATGGTGTGGGAAACACAAAAGATTTTCAATGATCCGAGCATTATGGTTAACGCGACTTGTGTACGCGTGCCTGTCTTCTATGGTCATGCTGAGTCGGTTAGTGTGGAAACTCGTGCACCGATTGATGCGGACGAAGTAACACGCTTGCTTGAGCAGACGGATGGGATTGAAGTGTTCCACGGTCAAGAAATGCCAACACAAGTTCGTGATGCTGGCGGCAAAGATCATGTATTGGTTGGACGTATCCGCAACGACATTAGTCACCACAGTGGCATCAATATGTGGGTTGTCGCGGACAACGTGCGTAAAGGCGCAGCAACGAACGCGGTTCAAATTGCAGAAGTCTTGATTCGCGACTACTTCTAAATACGCGTTATTTTTAACCAAAGGCCTCTTTATGAGGCCTTTGTGCGATCTAACCGTGTGAACTTGATGCGATTATCTTGCTTGATTCGTGTTTTTTCCCATAGAACCTATAGTTTTGGAGCAAATATCCGATATAGTAAAGAGATAAGTATTGTATTTATAATCGCAGACAGCTGAGCCTTCCATGCATCATTTTTTCAAGCGTCTACTAGTGGCCTTAGCACTAGTTGGAGCCACAACGTCATCATCATTTAGTGCTGACACTATTCGCCTTTCTGGCCCGAATGGTGAGCTATTGGATGCTCCTCACTATTCAGAGCAGATCCGACGCCCTGTATCCGCCTCCGTGGCCGATGAGCCTTCTCGATATTATGGTCCAACTAAACGCTCAGAGACCTTGTGGTCTATAGCGTCAAAATTCAAGCCAACAGGCGCGAGCGTACAGCAAACCATTTATGCCTTTTACGAACTTAATCCCGGTGTATTTGAAGACGAAAATATTCACAAGCTGATCCCGGGTAATCGTCTACGTGTCCCGTCTTCAACACAAATCAATCAAGTTGATCGTCAGGAAGCACTATCAGTTTTAGCTGCGCATCAACAGCGGCTAACGTCGAATAAAGCGACGGTTAAACCCAAAATTGAACCAAAACCAGTTGCAAAGGTTACGCCATCGGTAGAAACGCCAATAGCCAAAACATCCGCTCAGCCACCACTGACTAGCGATGCTAATGATAATAAGGCTGTGGATAGCAAAATTATTGATAGCAAGGTTATCGATAACAAGGGCGTTGATAAAAAAGCCATTGCAGAGTCAGTGGAGAAATCACTGACCAATAAATTGCAGCAAGAGCTAACGCGTTCAGAAGACGAGCTTATTTCATTAGAGGAACGTAATCACCAGTTGCGACTCATGCTGTCCAAGGTTCAGCAGCAAGTGGACACGCTACAAGATGAAGTGAGTAATGAAGAGCGCATTCGCAGTGAAGTCGAACGTCAATTACTTGATGAAAAGCGCAAACAAGAAGAGATGCAGCGTTTAGCACCGACAGCCATGGATACTTGGTTATCTAACCCTTGGATTGTTGGGCTTCTTGCCATTGTACCCGCGTTATTTGTTGGACTACTTGTGATGCTCGTGATGAGAACACGCAAGAGCAAGACCAATGATGGTGCATGGTCTCATGACAACAATGAGCATGGTGATGCAGCAAGCGTTGCAGCCATGGGAGCGGCAGGTGCGGCTGTGATGGCGTCTGACACTGCAGAATCGATGCAAGATGATGACGATTTGTTCTCTGATGAGCTGTTTGGCGACTTCGAAACTGATGTTGACACGGATGAAGCGGCAACGAAGCAGGAAAAAGAAGCCGAGAACGATATTTTTGCCGACCTAAATGAAGGCGACTTAGACTTCAACCTTGATGATGAAGATGACCCTTTTGCTAGCATCGGTGACGACGGTGAATTGGATATCGGTTTTGTTGATCTCGACGCCAGTAATAATGGCATTAGCGTTAAAGACGGTGAGAAAGCATTAGGCTTAGAGGAAATGGAACGCGCGCTCAATGACGTTGCGGTGCCTGAATCTGACTTAGATGACCTCGACCTTAACTTGTCTGATGAAGATGAAACGGATCCGGTTTCTCAGCAAGAGTTGGATGACTTATTTGCTGAAATTAACATGCAGGAACCAAGCTTAGATGAGCAATTTGAAATAGATGAACCAGTAGAATCTGATGATGGCGCGATCAACCAAGCGCAGATGGATGAACTGCTGTCTAGTGGGTTTGATCTAGACGAATCAGAAGCTGACGCATTGGATGATATTTTTGCTGAGCAGGAATCAGTGAGCGATACATCGTTAGCAGATACCCCAGAGAGCAATGCTGGCATTGAGGTTGGTAATGATGATATTGATGACCTTTTTGCACAATTCTCGCAGATAGATACGCCGAGTGATACACCGCCACAGACGCAAGCTCAGTCAGAAAAGTCGGAGTCCTCAGATGAGGTCGCCTTACTTGATGAAATGCTTGGAGACGATTTTGAATTATCGAATATCTCTGACTCAGATTTGATGCTGGAAGAGATCGTTGATAGTGAATCGCCGGATCAAGTACTGCAATCGAAAGGGGAAAATTCGGACGAGAATAACTTGGACGATGATATTAACCTTGATGAAAATAGTACTGATCTGCTTGATGAGCTAATGTTTGAGCATGCCTTTGATGCGCCTGATAAAGACGACCATGAATCTTTGGCGCTCGACCCATTTGAATCTGGTCAGCTGTTAACTGATGATGAGCCTGAAGCTCACTTTAAACTCGAAGAAGAATCTGAACTCACAGAAGAACAGGATGCGTTTGCAGAACTATTTAGTGCTAGTGACGAGGAGTTAGAGGCTCAAGAACACGCGACTAGAGACAGTGAAACCACACAGGCGAGCGCTCAAGATGCTCTTAGTTTAGGTGACTCTAGTGAGTTAGAAGAGGTAGATGAGTTAGAAGGGGTAGAAGAAGTAGATGCGCCCGATGAGTTGGACGATATCGACGCTTTACTGGCTCAGCATGGTAGCCAAGAGCCGTTGGCAGAAGTTACTAGTGAGCTGAATCATGAGCCAGTATTAAGTGATGCTGACATTCAACAGCCTGATTTGACTGAGCAAGACAATGTGCCGTCTAGTGATATTGCTGCAAGCGATATCGATGCGGATAGCGACTTTGATATTGATTCACTGCTAGAGCAAAACTCAATTCAGGACAAAGGTGCAGAAAAGGCTAGTGATGAGCATGTGACTGACGCAGATGTTGCCGATGTAGATGCTGGTTTTCAAGCGACTCTGGATGATGCGATAGAAGCGATAGCAACCAGCGCGCCTTCTGAGGCATTGGCGAGAGAACACGCTAACGATACTGTGCCTCCTACTATTGATGGTGAGTTTGACTTTTCACCACAAATTGAAGGTGGTGTTGATGCCCCTGATGATGATTTTGACGCTGAGAGAGAGCAAGCTGAGCTTAATGCGTTAGTAGAAAACGAGTTTGGCATCCCACATGATGACGACTGGAATGTGGATAGCACGACACCGGTGGAACCAAACGCTGTGGCCCATGACGCCGTAGAACCAGAAGTTACCGTTAAGCCAGACATGACTTCGCCGCCGCAGGATAGCGAAGCGGCATTGAGTGATGAGGCAAATGACGATGAATTTTTGGATTCAGCGTTAAGTAGCGAATACAGCGAAGCCCAAGCATTAGCGGATTCAGAAGATGATTATCAGTTTGACAGCGATGAGGTGGTGGGTGAAGAGCAAGCTTTTGCCGTTGATGATACTGACCTTCCTGAATACAGTGAAGAAGACGCCTTGGCTGACGTATTGGCAATGGGCGCGCTTAAAGACGAATTGTCAGCGGATACTAACCATCATAGTCAACAGGATGCGGATGAAGAGCCCGAGCTTGTCAATGAAGCCTTAGAACGCCAAGAAGCGTCAACAGCGAGTTCGCCAATAACTGAAGTGCCAGCCACTGAAATGCCATTAACGGAAAGCGGTGTCGCTGATGTAAATGATGATGGTGACGCGCTTAACACGGGCAAACTTGATGAGACGTTTAGTCATGATGACATTGTATTCCCTGAATATACCGAAGAGGATGCATTAGCGGATTCAGCGGATTCAGCGGATGTGGATAGTGCTGAGCAACATCCTCAATCCGAGATTTCCGCCCTAGAAGAGCCAGCGCAAGCATTTTCAACCCAGGAAGAGATGGTTGGTGAAACGCTGGATCATTCTGAAATCGATGCGTTGGCGGATGCGTTTTCAATGGTTGATACGCAAGCGTTGGAGCAAGAAGGTCAACTGGGTGAGTTGCTTAGCGATGGCAAGCAAGGCTTTAGCAATATTAATCCAGTGGATCAAACTACAGCAGACAGCGCAGGACTTGATTTGGCAACCATGCTAGAAGACGATACGTCGATGGATGGTGGTGAAGATTGGAATGGATTTACTCTAACGGATGCTCAAAAAAACGCCATAGACCAATCTATTCCTGATGAAGAGCAAGCGATCTGGACTCAGGACGCAGGTTCACTAAAAAGTGCTAAGAACGAAGATTGGTCTTCTCAAGACCCAGTAGAAAATTTTGAAGACAGCAGCGCCCAGTTTATGACGATTGATGAGCTGATGGCTCAGGTCAACGACGAACCGCAGTCTGAGGTTGATGAGGAAGAAGCACTACAACTTGACGTTGGGCTAGATGAGTTCCCAGATGTTATTGGCGAGGTCACTGATGTCGATGTGGATAATGACTCAGAGGCATCAGGGAATCTTGACTTGGCGAAAATCTACATTGAAATGAATGATTTTGATGGCGCGAAAAAGTTACTGCAAAAAGTACTTGATGAGGGCTCAGAGTCCCTAAAAGATGAGGCGCGAGGCGTGCTGGATAAAATGTCCGCGTATTAACGTGGCTCGCCTGCTAATTTTTATCCATTATTCCTGTCTACGACTAGCAGGCTGCGGAAAATTTTAGCAGGTTACGAAAAATTAAAAACGGCGGAGACGCCGTTTTTTTATGGCGCTATAACGACGTGCGTTTTGTATGGTCTACGGTTTTGTCTCACATAGTGAGAGGAGGAAAAGTCTGGAGGGGGCGAAGTACGGGTCAGCCTTTTGTTAGTATCGTGTTAGGTCTGTGCTGTGCTTAGCGGCAAATTGGTAATCTAGCCATTTGAGTATATACTTTGCCACCCAGTAGGAATGACGAACGTTCAGAGAGAAATATGAGAGTTGCATTAGGTATCGAGTATAACGGTGCCAATTACTATGGTTGGCAAAGACAACGTGATGTGAATAGTGTGCAAGCGGAATTGGAAAAGGCGCTATCAGTAGTCGCGAATCAGCCAATTGAAGTGATGTGCGCGGGACGCACAGATGCCGGTGTTCATGGAACGGGCCAAGTGGTTCATTTTGATTCTCCGGTCATTCGTAAGCCAGCCGCATGGACAATGGGTGTAAACGCCAATCTTCCTAAAGATATTACCGTTCGCTGGGCAACAGAGGTCTCTGAGTCTTTTCATGCGCGTTTTTCTGCAACGGCGCGTCGTTACCGGTATGTGATCTTCAACCACGCTTTGCGACCTGGAATTTTATCGACAGGCGTTAGCCATTATCATGGTGAGCTTGATGTTGAAAAAATGCATCAAGCGGGTCAGTTTTTACTAGGCGAAAATGATTTCACTTCATTTAGAGCGGTGCATTGTCAATCGCGAAGCCCTTGGCGTAACCTTATGCACCTTAATGTAACTCGTCATGGTCCGTATGTGGTGATTGATATTAAGGCGAATGCGTTTGTCCATCACATGGTGAGAAATATTACCGGTAGTTTGATTGTTGTTGGTCGCGGGGAACAACCGGTAGAGTGGATCGAATGGTTGCTAGCGCAAAAAGACAGAAAGCTTGCGGGCGCGACAGCGAAGGCAGAAGGGCTGTATTTGGTTGATGTTGATTACCCAGATGAGTATTCGCTCCCAAATGTGCCAATTGGTCCATTATTTTTCCCAGATGATTTGAACTCAGGCTGGTAAAACGACTCAAATGAAAGAGTTGGTGGGTGCTTGACTACAAGGTACAACCAGTTTTTTATCTACAGTGGCGCTGTTATGTGGTTTAATCCTCAAGCATATTTGAATTCAATACTCTCGCTATGATAGCGGGAGTCACAAAATAAAAGGTCTTCCATGAGTTGGCTTGAAAAAATTTTAGAAAAAAGCAACATTGTTACCTCACGTAAAGCCTCGATCCCTGAAGGGATCTGGACGAAATGTACGTCTTGCGAGCAGGTGTTATACCATGCAGAACTTGAGCGTAACCTAGAAGTATGTCCAAAGTGTGACCATCACATGCGTATGCGTTCTCGTCGTCGTTTGGAAACGTTCCTCGACAAAGATAACCGTATTGAACTAGGGACTGAATTTGAACCTCAGGACAAACTGAAGTTTAAAGATTCTAAACGCTACAAAGAGCGCATCTCAACAGCGCAAAAAAATAGCGGTGAGAAAGACGCACTTGTTGTCATGCAAGGTGAAGTCATTGGCATCCCTGTCGTGGCCTGTGCGTTTGAGTTTGCTTTCATGGGCGGCTCCATGGGTTCAGTCGTAGGTGCTCGCTTTGTTGCTGCTGTTGATGCGGCTATTGAAAACAACTGCGGTCTAGTGTGTTTCTCTGCTAGTGGTGGTGCCCGTATGCAAGAGGCATTAATGTCTTTGATGCAGATGGCGAAAACCAGTGCAGCGTTAGAGCGTTTGTCTCAGAAAGGTCTACCGTACATTTCAGTAATGACGGATCCAACAATGGGTGGCGTATCGGCAAGTCTTGCGATGCTTGGTGACATTAACATTGGTGAACCTAAAGCACTAATTGGTTTTGCTGGACGTCGTGTTATCGAGCAAACGGTACGTGAAGACTTACCAGAAGGCTTCCAACGCAGTGAGTTCCTATTAGAGCACGGTGCGATTGATATGATTGTTGATCGTCGCGAAATGCGTCAACGTGTCGGTGGTATGCTGGCAAAAATGACTCGTGCGACTTCACCTTTAGTGGTTTCTGTTAAAGATTCTCCAGCAGAACCCGCATATGAAGTACCAGAAGTGGACGAAAAAGGGTAAAGTACTCACTAAGTTATCATTATTTAGATATTGACTGCTAAATGAGTTCACAATCCATTCCACAAGCCACATCTTCACTTCAGATGTGGCTTGATTATTTACAAAGTATCCACAGTAGCGCCATTGACCTTGGTCTAGAGCGAGTTGCCGTGGTGGCAAACAAGGGCAAGTTAACCAAACCTGCTCCCACCGTTATCACCGTCGCAGGGACGAATGGTAAAGGTTCTACCTGCGCACTAATGGAAGCCATCCTGTTGGATGCGGGCTATTCCGTTGGTGTCTACAGTTCTCCTCATCTTATTCGCTATAACGAACGTGTTCGTATCAATGGTCATGAACTTCCCGACCAATCTCATGTTGCAGCATTTGATTACATCGAAACGCTTCGTGGTGACGTTAGCCTTAGTTTCTTTGAATACGCGACGTTAGCGGCACTTAAACAGTTTCAAGATCACAACGTTGAAGTATTGTTACTCGAAGTGGGACTTGGAGGGCGTTTGGATGCCACAAATGTGGTTGATCATGATGTGTCAGTGATCACCAGTTTAGCGGTCGATCATGTGGACTGGTTAGGCGACGACATTAATGTGATAGGGTTTGAAAAAGCGGGTATTTTCCGCTCGGGCAAGCCAGCAATCTGTGGTCAGCCAAAGCCACCAGCGACAGTTCCCGCTCATGCCGATGACATTGGGGCTGATTTTTACCAAACCGGTATTCAGTTTCACTATGAAATGACATCCGCAACAACCTGGTCATGGCAGCATGGTACGTTTGCGTTAGATTCGTTACCAATACCAGCGCTTCCTTTGATGAACGCCAATACGGCACTAATGGCACTGGGCGCGGCAAAACTGGATATCTCCGATGTGAATATCGTGAATGGCTTAAAGCAAGCAACGCTGCCCGGACGTATGCAGATCTTACCGAGTCAGCCCCTCACCATTCTAGATGTGGCACACAATCCACATTCTGCTGAATACTTGGTTGAACAGTTAGCAAAACGCTATCCTGATCAGATCTTTAAAGTTGTCATTGGTATGTTGCATGATAAAGACGTAGCAGAAACTATGCGAGCCCTACAACCGCTAGCGCGAGACTGGTATTTAGCATCGCTGTCTGGCCCTCGTGCTGCGAGCGCTCAGGAGTTGTCTAACTGCTTGGATAATGATGTGGCCTCATCTTTATACGACAGCCCTGTCGCGGCCTATAAGGCGGCGATTGAATCGGCAGAAAACAATGATATTGTCTTGGTACTCGGTTCTTTCCATACTGTAGGGGAAGTCCTCGAATACAACGAAAGCCTTACTAGTGGGTGCGACCGTTAAACCATAAGGAGTAGAGATGGCGAGTAAATTCCAAAGTCGTCTGATTGGCACCATTGTGTTAGTTGCTGTTGGTGTCATTATTTTGCCGGACCTTTTAGACGGCAAGAAACTGCACTACAAAGAAGAGTTTGCCAGTATCCCGCTTAAACCGGAGCTAAACTCTGATGTTGAAAGCTTCGAATTGTTGGAGCCAGAAGATGCCTCAGAGGTATTACCAGACTCGCCAGTGACAGCGACGGTTGGTGAAACGCTTGAAGATAAGACGCAATCAGACGTGGTAGATGTCGCGATCCAAGAGGTGCCTGAGCGAAATGACTATGCAGATAGTGCATGGATTATTCAGCTTATGGCCCTTAAGAATGCGGAAAATGCACGCGGACTGGTCGCTGATTTACAGAAACGGGGTTATCAAGCGCATGTGAAGCAAGAGTCAAACTTTACTCGCGTGATAATCGGCCCCGATGTTTCAAAAAGTAAACTTGAGACGCAATTGGTTGAATTAGAGAAAATTACCGGTTCAAGAGGTCAATTGCTCAAATTTAAACCACTAAATCCATAAGAAAACGTTTGCGTCGCGTTTTTTTCTGTTAAAATGCGCGCCAACTTGAGATGAATAATTAATGAATTGGTTAGATTTTGTCATTTTGGGTGTGATTGGGCTGTCAGCTTTAATCAGCTTAGTTCGCGGATTCGCTAAAGAAGCGATGTCGTTGGTAATATGGTTTGGTGCATTTTTTATCGCCAGTCAGTACTACGCTAAACTAGCGGTGTACTTTACTAATATTGAAGACGAGATGTTTCGTAATGGCGCCGCAATCGCTGCTCTATTTGTCGCAACACTCATTGTTGGGGCATTGATCAATTATGTTCTAGGGCAGTTGGTTCAAAAAACGGGATTGTCAGGTACAGATCGAGTATTGGGTGTGGTGTTTGGTGCACTACGAGGTGTGCTAATCGTGTCAGCGGTGCTGTTTTTTGTGGATACCTTTACCACATTGAATAGCAGCGAATGGTGGGAAAGCTCACAGCTCATGCCGCATTTTAAGCTGGTGATTCAACCGTTTTTTGAGCATATCGAAGCAACTTCTAGTTTCCTGTCTGGCGCATAATTGCGCCAGCTAAATGTCGCAAATCGAGGATTAGGACATGTGTGGTATTGTTGGAATCGTTGGCTCTACGCCTGTGAATCAGTCTATCTATGACGCTTTGACCGTTTTACAGCATCGTGGCCAAGATGCCGCTGGTATTGTTACCATAGAAAGCAATCGTTTTCGTCTGCGTAAGGCGAATGGTCTCGTTAAAGATGTTTTTGAAGCGAAACACATGCAACGCCTTCAAGGCTGTGTGGGAATTGGTCACGTACGCTACCCAACAGCAGGTAGTTCAAGTGCATCAGAGGCTCAGCCTTTCTACGTAAACTCACCGTTTGGTATTACGTTGGCTCACAACGGCAACTTAACCAATGCGAATGAAGTGCGTGAAAAGTTGTTCGAAAAAGACCGCCGTCATGTCAACACGACTTCTGATTCTGAAGTGCTTCTTAATGTACTTGCACATGAGATTGATACCGTTAAAGGTAACGTGACCTCAGATGACGTATTCCGCGCAGTGACAAACGTGCACCGTGCCATTAAGGGTGCGTACGCAGTGGCAGCAATGATTATCGGTCACGGTATGATTGCGTTCCGTGACCCGCACGGTATTCGACCTTTATGCTTAGGTAAGCGTGAAGTGAATGGAAAAACGGAATACATGGTGGCATCAGAATCTGTTGCGCTGGACGCAGTTGGCTTTGACTTCATTCGTGACGTTGCACCAGGCGAAGGTATTTACGCGACATTTGATGGTGAATTACACACGCGTCAATGTGCTGATAATCCGGCATTAAACCCATGTATCTTTGAATTTGTTTATTTTGCTCGACCAGACTCTTTTATCGATAAAATTTCGGTTTACAGTGCTCGCGTAGAAATGGGTAAAAAACTGGGTGAGCGCATTCAGCAAGAATATAGCGATCTCGACATTGATGTTGTTATCCCAATCCCTGAGACCTCTTGCGATATCGCTCTGCAAATAGCACAAGCGATTGATAAGCCTTACCGCCAAGGGTTTGTTAAAAACCGTTATGTTGGACGTACGTTCATCATGCCGGGCCAACAACAGCGTAAGAAGTCTGTGCGTCGTAAACTTAATGCGATTCGCTCTGAATTTAAAGGCAAGAACGTACTGTTGGTTGATGACTCCATTGTGCGTGGTACTACGTCAGAGCAGATTATCGAGATGGCCCGTGATTCCGGTGCAAATAAGGTTTACATGGTATCGGCGGCTCCGGAAGTACGCTTCCCGAACGTATACGGTATCGATATGCCAAGCGCCAACGAGCTTATTGCTCATGGTCGTGATAACGATGCAATCTGTAAAGCGATTGGTGCTGACGCACTGATTTTCCAAACGCTACCAGATTTAATTGAAGCGGTAGGTATGGGCAACCCAGATATCAGCTGCTTTGATACTTCAGTTTTCAATGGTCAATATGTGACGGGAGACATCGATCAAGAGTACCTTGATTTCCTCGACTCACTGCGTAACGATGATTCGAAAGTACAACGAGAAATTCAGCAAGATCTTGCTAACCTAGAGCTTCATAACGAAGGCGCGTAATATTGCTCGCATTTCTACGGACGTAAAAAAACCAGAGTGAATTTCGCTCTGGTTTTTTATCGCTAGTGGATCTTGGACTGAGTGACTGATCTCTAGTGAATTGAATAATCGATAACGAAATCAATAAACAATCGGACTTTCTCTGGTAAGTGATCTTTGTGATTGTAGAGCATGTAAATGTCGCGTGGATTGGCACTCCAATCGGGAAGAATGCGTACCAGCTCACCGTTGTCGATGTACTCTTTTACCATCACATCAGGCATTAACGTAATACCTAGCCCAGCCGAGCACGCTCTTCTAACGACATTTAGACTGTTGGCTTCAAAGCGCGCTTTTGTGTTGTTAATCACTGATTCACCACTGTTGTTTTTCAGTTGCCATTTGATCAGTGGTGCACCTTTAAGTAGGCGATGGGTCGTGAGCTCTTCTGCGTGAGAAGGCTCACCATTCTGTGCAAGGTAGCTAGGTGTTGCAATCAATACATCTTTAACTGTACTGATTTTTCGCGCAATTAGGCTCGAATCTCGTTGTGGACCAACGCGGAAAATAACATCCCATTCGGTTGGGTCAAGTTGGTCTGCGTGATTGCTGGTGGTTAACTCCAAACTAATATCAGGAAATTGTGCCATGAAGTCATTAAACATCGGCATGATCATGCGTTTAGTCAGATTTGAAGGTGACGATATCTTAAGCTTGCCTGACGCGCCTTTGCATTCGTCAGCAATTTCTTCAGATGTTGCCGTGAGTCTATGAAGCAATGGTGAACATTCGTTATAAAAACGCTCTCCCGCCTCTGTTAAAGACAGTTTTCGGGCGTGGCGATTTAATAAACGCAGATTAAGAGAGTCTTCAAGCGCTTGGATTCGTCGCGTTATGGTTGCAACAGGAATCATGGTTTTGCGTGAAGTTGCAGTATAACTCCCATTTTCAACAACAAGTCGGAATAGGTTTAGATCGTCGAGTTTCATATGGTCAACTATTTGTATTGATTCGTTTTATTATGGCTTAGCCCGATAGGCTCAACTCGCAGGCAGCATGACTGTAGACACTAAATTAGTGGAAACAATGGCTGAGAATAGCTCAATATCAATAAGTTAGTTTAAATATTAACAAGTTGGTTAAATCTCAGACACCCACATATTGTATTAGATCTTGAAGCAAAGGGGTACATTTGTATAAAAGACTATTTTTGCCTACAGTTAATATACTCAAGAGCCAGTGGCTTGGGAGTAGATTACTCAATTAAGTGCATTATTGTAGCGTTTCCTTGCGACACGAAGTTTGATGCAAACCAATAAAAACGATAACGAAACGCGCAATGGAAGATTTGTGAGGCGTAATTTTATGTCTAAAACTGACAGTCAAGTTGCTGAGGTGCAGGCGCATCAGCCAAGTCTCGCGAGGATTATGGTGGTTGACGACGACCCTGTATTTCGCTCGGTGACAAAAAACTATTTGGAAGCGATAGGGTATCGTGTGTTTGAGGCGCAAGATGGTTTGGAGGCGTTAAGGCTGCTCGATTCCACGCAACCAGATTTAGTGCTATGCGATTTATCTATGCCGCTATTAACGGGGATGGAATTTGCCGAAGAAGTGAGAATGGAGTACCCATCACTTCCGGTCATCGTCATATCGGCAACCGGAGAGATGGGAGATGTGGCTAAAGCGCTACGCCTTGGCGTTAAAGATTTTTTAACGAAACCAATCGCGGACTACCGATACTTAAATGAGGCGATTGATAAAGTATTGCAAGACAGTGCTTATGTGTGTGAACAGAGCGATTTTGTTAGCCGTTGGTTCCGGTTAGAGGAAAGTGACAAGGATAATTCTCAAGATGAGCAAGAACTGCATTGGCACTTAAAGTTTTTACAAGAAAACCCCAATGCTGCGCGTGAGCTATTAACGGCACTATTACCAGAAAAGGATTGTTCTTTAGGGGCTTGGCACAGTAGTTATCGACTGCTTCAATCCACTACGAATCTACCTTTAGTGTTCGACTTTTCTTGGCTGATGAGCGGACAACTGGCTTTTTACTTGGTCGACGCCTCGTCCAGCGAGGAGGGCGGGATCGCGAGCACCTTACTGGTTAGAGCATTATTTGATGATTATATTCGCCGAGTACAGCACAACAGTGTTGATCTTAAAGACTTAGCCATAAACATAGAGAAAGGCCTAGAGTGCTCGGTTGGTGCCTATCCCGTCGATGCTCTTTTAGGTGTGATTGATTTGTCCGATCGCACGCTTTCGATATTGCCTGCTGGTTTAGATTGCCGTTGGCAAAATGGGGATGCTCACTATCATATTGCAGGTGGCCAGAAGTTAGGCGAAAACTGCATTCGCAATTTTATGACTAAAGATCTTCCGGTTCATGAGTTGAGTAAGCTTTCTATGAGTCAGGTTGGTGCATCTAGCTTTAGTTGGGATATTCGCTCATCTGAGAGCGATTAACAAAGAATAACCATACAGTTACTCTGTTTTTGATGGTTTGTAATTAATATATAGTGCGCATGTTAATGAAATGGTGACTGATCGCCATTTCATTGCATGGCCGGTGTTTAACGACGAACGATAACGTCGACACGGCTCACTATCATTTAAAGTCATCAATTTAAGAGCAAAGTTATGTCTAACACTGAATTCAAAGAACCCTATAATATTTTCTATTTCTTAGGCTTCATCGCTGTATTGCTTATTCCAACCCTTCCGGCTACTCTGACTTTATTTCGTATCATGAATGGGTATGCAACTTTTTGAAAGCAAAGTTAATATGACACTGCGACAGGCCTTATGGAGTGTCGCGGGCATCTGCTCGGTTACCCTAGGGGTAATTGGGATATTTCTACCACTATTACCGACGACTCCTTTCTTACTACTTGCCAGTGCGTGTTTTTTGAAAGGCAGTCCACACCTTCACCAGCGATTGCTGGCACATCCTAAACTCGGTCCTGTGATTTTAACCTGGGAAACCGAGCGAGCCGTATCGCGCGCGACGCGCAATAAAGGCATAGTGTTTATTTTGGCCAGTTTCCTGATCTCCATCATTGTTGTTCCGCTCGTGTGGTTAAAGGCTGCACTCTTTTGCCTATGTGGCATTGTTTTAGGCTTTTTTTTGCGACTTCCTGTGAAAGAGTCGGTTGCTGATAAGTCTGAAAGTCACTAACATTAGGGGATTGTTCGCTCGCGTTTTGCGAGTGTTTATTTTTAGGCCAACAGAATGAAAGTATGGTTTTGCGTTGTGAAATCATTACTCACGTCATTGGGCACAGATTGACCTCTCCAGAGACAAAAATTATGAGCATCGATAAAATTTCACAAATCAAAGCCAGCATCAAAAGCATTCCTGATTACCCAAAACCAGGCATTCTTTTTCGCGATGTCACCAGCTTAATGGAAGATCCTGAAGCCTATAGAGCAACCATTGCTCTGTTGGCAGAGAAATATAAGGATCAGGGTTTTACAAAAATTGTCGGTACAGAAGCTCGCGGATTTTTGTTTGGTGCACCATTGGCTTTAGAACTTGGTGTTGGATTTGTTCCAGTGCGTAAGCCTGGTAAGTTGCCACGCGAGACTGTGTCACAGTCTTACGAGCTAGAATATGGTACCGACGTATTAGAAATTCATACTGATGCTATTGTTGACGGTGACAAAGTGCTTATGGTCGACGACTTATTGGCAACTGGCGGCACTATTGAGGCAACGACAAAGTTGATCCGTCGACTCGGCGGTTCTGTGGCTCACGCTGCATTTGTGATTAACTTGCCAGAGATTGGCGGTGATAAACGCCTACAAGCGCTCGATTTAGACGTTTACAGCATTTGTGAATTCGAAGGTCACTAATCGGGAACTATTCATGAGTTATCTTGCTTTAGCCCGAAAATGGCGCCCAAAACAGTTTTCCGAAGTGGTGGGACAAGCGCATGTCCTTACTGCTCTAGAGAATGCATTAAGTCAAAACCGCTTACACCATGCCTATTTATTTAGTGGTACTCGCGGTGTGGGTAAAACCACAATAGGGCGCTTGTTTGCTAAGGGATTAAACTGTGAAACGGGTATTACGGCTACCCCGTGCGGTAAATGTGCGACGTGCGTAGAAATTGATGAAGGGCGAAGTGTCGACTTACTAGAAATTGACGCTGCCTCTCGGACTAAAGTTGAAGACACTCGTGAGTTGCTTGATAACGTTCAATATAAACCAGCGCGTAATCGCTTCAAGGTTTACTTGATCGATGAAGTGCACATGCTGTCGCGTCATAGTTTCAATGCCTTGCTGAAAACGTTGGAAGAGCCACCGGAATACGTCAAATTCCTGTTGGCCACAACCGATCCGCAAAAGCTGCCCGTGACTATCTTGTCACGCTGTCTGCAATTCCATTTGAAACCTATTACGGTTGATACCATCCAACAGCAATTGGTGGATATCCTAGGGCATGAGAAGGTGGATGCGGAGCATCAAGCATTGGCTTTAATTTCTCATGCCGCTGACGGCAGTATGCGAGACGCTCTGAGCTTAACCGACCAAGCGATAGCGTTAGGCAGTGGACATATCACCAAGTCGACGGTCAGCTTAATGCTGGGTACGTTAGACACCTCTCTTGCCATTAAGATTATTCAAGCCATTACGACAGGTGATGCCGCGCAAGTGATGAGTACGATTGAGCAACTGGCTGAGAACGGTGTCGATTGGGATGCGTTGTTGTTGGAGGTAGGTTCACAATTGCATCGTATTGCGATGTATCAAGCCTTGCCTGGAAGCCTTGATGTGAGCATCCCTGACAACGAAAAAGTCGCCGCGCTGGGCAAAAAACTTCAGCCAACCGATGTACAGCTCTACTATCAAATTGCAATAAAAGGTCGTCAAGATTTGGTTGCTTCGCCATCCCAGCGAATTGCAGTAGAAATGACGCTGTTGCGAATGCTTGCCTTTAGGCCTGCTACGCCGCTTAGCAGTAATGACATTGTTATTACGGGCTCGGCACAAACGACGCTTGCGTCCAGTACGTCTATGGCTAATGCTTCTAATGTTACTACCTCAGCGCCAGTAGCCGTGAAGCCTGCTTCACAAGCACAAGCACAAGCACCAGCACAGGGATATACTTCGCCAGCAGAATCGGCAATGCCTTATGATGTGCCGCCGCAAGAGCAATATGCAATGCCGTCAGATAATAGTGCGGTATCGCATTCGGCAGCACATGGCTATGACTCAGCACCGCATGGCTATGACTCGGCGCCTCAAGGTTATTACCCAGATTCTGCACCACAGCATGTTTCGCCGCCGATGTCACAATCAGCTGTGAATCAGCAGCCAATGAATCCATCACAGGTGCCGCCACAACAGCCTGTTCAGCAGCAACAAGTTACCCCGGAACCAACGCCTCAGCCTAAGGCTGCATCTGTTGGCGGCTTGCGTCATCAATTGCGTTCTAAAAGGCAGAGTTCGGCGCAGAGCGCATCTCGTCCAGGAGTGCCTACAACAAAAAAGACTGATGCGTCACCCGAACCAGCATCAGCAATAGAAAGAGTCGCGCAGCGAAGTACTCCTCGTCGCGCCGCTTCTGCTATTTCTGGTGACGCGAGTCGTGAAAACGCTTCTGAGCAAGTCGATGACAACGAACCGTATCGTTGGCGCGCGATGAACAAGGCGGTAGTGGAGACCAACACTACCCCATCGGTAAAGCCTTCAACGTTAAGAAAAGCACTTGAACATGTAAAAACGCCTGAAATGGCGCAGCGATTAACGGTTGAAGCCGCGCAGCAAGATTCATGGGCGGCATTAATTGAGAAACTAAACACCAGTAAATTGGTCCAACAATTAGCGCTGAACTCAGCTTACAGTAAAGACGGTTCCTCGATTTCTCTTGGCCTGCGAGCAACGCACGCCCATTTGAACACGGATAGGAACCAATCCGAGCTATTGGCGAGCCTAAACTCAGCGCTTGGTGAGTCGTGCCATTTGTCTGTGGAAGTGTCGGAGCAGGGCATTACGCCACTCGAACTGAGAGAAAAGATTTATCAAGATAAACTGGCCCATGCGGCAGGTGCTTTACAATCTGATGCCAACGTACAGTTTATTGTTACAAGATTTTCTGCAGAGCTAGACGAAGAGAGTATTCGTCCGCTATAAGTCTATAAAGCAAAGTATGTTAAGGGGTTGCATTTTTTAACCGTGCCCCCATGTTATTAATAATCTGAATCAACCGAGAGAAACCTATGTTTGGTAAAGGCGGAATGGGCAACATGATGAAGCAAGCCCAGCAAATGCAAGAGCGTATGCAAAAGCTTCAAGAAGAAATTGCAAACATGGAAGTAACAGGTGAATCTGGTGCGGGCCTTGTTAAGGTAACGATCACTGGTAGTCACAGCACACGTCGTGTCGAGATCGATGAGAGCTTGATGGAAGACGACAAAGAAATGCTAGAAGACCTGATTGCAGCGGCGTTTAACGATGCTGCTCGTCGTGTTGAAGAGACACAAAAAGAGAAAATGGCATCAGTGACTGGCGGTATGCAATTACCACCAGGTATGAAAATGCCATTCTAATTGAAAAATTAGAGAACAATAAATGCGAACTAGCCAAATGCTGGAGCATTTGATGGAGGCCTTGCGATGTCTACCTGGGGTTGGCCCCAAGTCAGCACAACGCATGGCCTTTCATTTGTTACAGCGAGACAGAAAAGGTGGGCTGCAGCTTGCCGAGGTTTTGTCTCAAGCCATGACCGATATCGGTCATTGTCAGGAATGTCGGACGTTTACGGAAGAAGAGACCTGCCATATTTGTACTAACCCTAAACGCAAAGAAAACGGTCAATTGTGCGTAGTAGAAAGCCCAGCAGATATCGCTGCGGTGGAAGCTACCGGGCAATATTCAGGACGTTACTTTGTGTTGATGGGGCACCTCTCACCATTAGATGGTATCGGGCCAAGCGATATCGGTTTAGATACCTTGGATTATCGTTTAAGGCAGCGTGATATTAGTGAAGTCATTCTTGCCACCAACCCAACAGTTGAAGGCGAAGCCACTGCTCACTATATTGCAGAGTTGTGTCACGAGCATGAAGTGACCGCGAGCCGAATTGCTCATGGCGTTCCTGTTGGTGGTGAGCTTGAGCTGGTAGATGGTACAACCTTGTCTCATTCCTTATTAGGACGACACAAGATTTAAAAAGGCGCGTTTATCGCGCCTTTTTTGATTGTCTGTTATTAATTTCGATTCCTACCTAATAACTATCCCTACCTAATAACTATTCCTACCTAATAACTATTCCTACCTAATAACAGTTACTAGCTAATCACTATTGCTACCAAGCAAAGAGCGATAGATCCATGCCCCGATTACCGCGCCGATGATAGGCGCAACCCAAAATAGCCACAATTGAGCTGTGGCCCATTCGCCCACATATAAGGCTACACCAGTACTACGAGCAGGGTTAACGGAAGTATTCGTGACCGGAATACTGATGAGGTGAATGAGGGTAAGACATAAACCAATAGCAATAGGGGCGAAGCCCTGTGGTGCTCTGGAGTCGGTCGCTCCCATAATGACAATAAGGAACATGGCGGTCATGACAATTTCACATACCAGCGCAGCAGTTAGCGTGTAACCACCTGGAGAGTGCTCGCCATAGCCATTAGATGCAAAGCCAGACGCGGTGGCATCAAACCCTGCTTGTCCAGAAGCAATAAGATAGAGTACGCCGCCTGCCAGTACTCCACCAACGACCTGAGCAATGATATAGGGTAGAAGTTCTTTGGCTTCAAATCGCCCGCCAGCCCACAAACCAATGCTGACCGCTGGGTTTAGGTGGCAGCCAGAGATGTGTCCGATGGCAAATGCCATGGTTAATACGGTTAAACCAAACGCCAACGCAACGCCTAGAAAGCCGATTCCTAGTTCAGGGAAGCCTGCGGCGAGCACGGCTGACCCACATCCTCCTAAAACCAACCAAAATGTACCAAATAGTTCAGCTAAATAACGATTCATAAGAAATCCCACTCCTATAATTGCGGTTCCTTTGAAACATAGCTGATTTTATTGATACCGCCAGTTTGGGCGAGGAGGCGCAAAGTATAGATATCAAGCCTTAAGGCTCAATTTGTTGTGATAACTGGGTAAGCTCCAACACAGAGTAGTGCTCGGCTTGTTCGCCTCTAGAAATTAAATCAACAACGTGAAACTCACTCATATCACCAAACTCTTTAGTGAGATAGTCGCGAAACGCGCTTTCGTTAGGCCACTTGCCACGAACGGTATAACCATCGTCTTTATCAAAATCTTCTGTCTCGAAGAAAGAGAAATCCGTCATACCGATGTTGTGACAATACAAGACGAGATACATGGTAAATCCTTAACTTTAAATACGATGCTAGGTATTTAAAGTGATTGTAGTAGGGGATGCAAGTGGGAAATCGGCGCAATTTTCGCTAAGAAGGAATGATAATAAGTGACATTCGTAACAGAATGGCGTTTTACGTCCTAGCGAGTAATTGAAAGCGGTATATGAAACCAGTACCATCCGCCATCAGAAGAATCGCACAAAGATTGTTCAGTAATCGCATGTAAGGTGCCGATACCATGACACATACTTAAAACTATAGATTAGGCGCGATGGTCGTTAGATCAAACTGACCGGAAGAATGTGATGAGTGACTGACTAACTGCGACTAAGACGGAGGTGGATAATGCAGGAAAACAAAAGTGATTATAGTAAATTAAAAGTAGTACAAACAAACTTCTATAGTCCAAACCTCTATGGGCAAGACGTAGAGGATTTTCATAATGGTAACAGTCGGGTATTAATGTATAGGTATGTAAAACTCATGCAGTTGTCTAAGTATATTCTCATCGCATGTGCTTTAGGGGTGTACTTTATTGGTTGGCTAAATCTAGGCACCATCTTATCCGTCAAATATGTAGATTTCATGTCTTCAAACTTGGTTGTAATTGATTCGTTACAAGAAGAGATAATAAAAGCAGGTGGAGGGCTGGTTGAATTATCAAATATAGTGTTAATACTATCATCTGTTATGCCATTATGTCTGGCTTTTGGTATGGTTCTTTTAGTTGTGGAGATTGCTTTTTTAAGAGAGTTTAAATTTTCAGAAATGATAAGACAAGTAAAAATATCCAGCTTTAGGATTGTTGGTATTATTTTAATTCTCTTGGTTGTAGTTTATATAGCAATATTCTTCTCATTTAACCATGCTGGTGCTAATAGCACTGGGAGGATGTCTTTCCTTTGGAAGCCTGTTGATGGGGTCTTAGGATATACGGTTTATACGTGGAGCTGCTTTGTATCTATTTGGACACTGCCATCAATAATGACTTCTACATATGCATTGTTTTTGAAAATAAAAAATGATGTTAGAATAGTTTAGTAGCATAAGTAATAGAAAAATAGAAACTGATGCTGCCGATCTGATTCGATATATTAAATTACTGCGCCGTGTTTGTTAGTTTTTATCTGTAGTGAATTTTGATAATAGCTTTTTAACGTGTCTATTCCTTAATTTTTCTCATAACGGCGAAATCTCAATTAGAGCCTTCGAAACTAGGCTTTTCTGGTGATAGGTAGGAAATGGTCGATCCGCGTTACTTGTTGCTAATATCGAGACAAGACCTTGTTAAGTCAGTCTATCAAGCTCCAATAAATTACTCAGCGCTTGTTGGTTAGTGCTACTGCATACATCAGGGCATGGTTTAAAATCATGGCACACTTTAGGTCGCTCTGGTTGACCAAAGAGTTTGCAAAGGTTGTCTTCATTGAGCTGTACGCAGCGCACGCCGGAAGGTTTGCCGTTGGGCATACCCGGAATGGCAGAAGAAATACTTGGTGCAATACAGCAGGCGCCACAGCCTAATCGACAGTCCATCTTAATAACCTAAAAGTAATGGGGCGCAGAGTGTACCAAACATCGTCGCTTGTACACAATTGAATCACGCTTGTCATAGAGAATGACTTGAAGTTTACCTAAACTAGCGGTATAAAACGCCTCCACAGAACGTAAAGGTAGTAAACATGAGCAAGCCATTTTGGGAAACAACACCGCTAGAAGCAATGTCGGAAGAGCAATGGGAGTCTCTATGCGATGGTTGTGGTAAATGTTGTCTCCATAAGCTCATGGATGAAGACTCCGACGACGTCTATTACACCAATGTGGCGTGCAGCTGGTTAAACAGCGACACCTGTTCATGTAAAGATTACATGAATCGTTTTGAATCTGGCGAAGAGTGCCTGAAGTTAACGCGAGACAAAATCTCTGAATTTAATTGGTTACCTGAAACGTGCGCGTATCGTGTGCTGTCTCAAGGCGAAAACCTCCCGGCATGGCATCCGTTAATTACTGGTAGTAAGGCAGCGATGCATGCTGCTGATGAAAGCGTAAGAAATAAAGTCGTGTATGAGATTGATGTGATTGACTGGGAAGACCACATTCTGAATCACCCCAATAGATAAGTTAGTGTCAGATTTGCCTGATTTATTCAGGGAAATTTATTCAGGGACCCACAATTAAAAAAGGCAGAGCGATTAACGCTCTGCCTTTTTAGTTTTAGCTAGCAGTACAGATTTCAGTAAAGCGCACTCTTGCGTCTTGAGCGGCTTGTGATGATTGCTCTTTTGAGTTTTGAGCATCACTGAGCGCTTGAAGTTTTGCTTCTAGCTCGTCAAGGAGAGCTTGTGGGATCTCGTGGTTTTCATCCGCAGCATGTTCAAGAGCGTAGGCGCGAATGGCCTTTTTCGTCTTAAACAACTCGTGCATTGCCGCGCGTTCTTCATCGGCCGCATTTTGTGCGATGTCACGACATTTTTCAAAATGAGCCAGTGCTACGCCTTCTGTTGACCAAGGATCAAATTCAGGCAGTTCTTCGATATTAATGGTCGGTTCGACATAATCATCTTGATGACGTATATCTAGCGTTGCCGCTTTCACAGCGGATATCATCAACATTACCGCGATGATAAGCAAAGGTAGACCACCGACAATCGCCGCTGTTTGCAGCGTACTTAATCCGCCTAAGAACATTAACACTGCTGGCATGAAGCTGAGCGTAAAGGCCCAGAACATACGGTTCCAACGCATTGGCTCTTGAGTCACGTCGTTTTGTACTACGGATGCCAAGATATAAGAAATCGAATCAAAGGTCGTTGCCGTGAAAATAATGCAAAGCACGGTAAAGAGTAGAATAATGAACCATGCAAATGGCAATTCAGATAGCATGGAGAAGATCGCTTTTGTTGGACCAAACGTGTTCAAAATGCCGACGATGTCTAATTGTCCAGATAACTGCAGTGATAGACCAAAGTTACCTAGAATAATGAAGAATAAGAAACAGCCGCAAGAGCCGAAGAATAGCGAACCCGCTACCATTTGTTTGATGGTACGGCCTCTGGAAATTCTCGCAACAAAGAGCCCCATACTTGGTGCAAATACTAGCCACCATGCCCAGTAGAAGATAGTCCAATCTTGGGGGAAGTGAGTATTGTCGAAAGTGCCGTAGCCGCCGAAAGGTTCTGCCCATGTCGCCATGACAAAGAAGTTTGACATCATACGACCAATCGAATCTAACCCGGTTTCTAAAATGAATACGGTAGGACCTAGAATTAACACCAGTGCCAATAAAATCATCGCACCCCAAAAGTTAATATTACTTAGAACCTTAATGCCTTTTTCCATTCCTGCGAAAGAGGAGTAGGCAAAAATACCAGTACAAACGGCAAGTACGCCAATCTGTGAGTAGGTATTTTGTGGCAAGCCAAATAGCACATTCAGGCCTTCACTAATGAGCGGTGCTGCAAGGCCAAGTGTTGTTGCCGCGCCACCCAAAAGACCGAAGATAAACAGAACATCAATTAACTTACCAAGCGCGCCATGCGTGTGTTTTTCACCAAGGACAGGGATGAGCGCGCTCGATACTTTTAACGCAGGTTGTTTGCGCACGTAATAGAAGTAGGCGATAGGCAATGCTGGAATGAGGTAAATTGACCACGCAATTGGGCCCCAGTGGAACAGGCCATAGGTAGCGGCCCAACGAACGGCTTCTTCACTGCCAGGCTCTAACTGAAATGGTGGCGCTTGATAGTAGTAAGCCCACTCAATGCAGCCCCAATACAGAATGCTGGCACCAATACCGCCACAAAATAGCATCGCAGCCCATGAGGAAGTTTTGAATTCAGGGGCTTCATCCGGGTCACCAAGTTTGATTTGTCCGATATCGCTGAAAATGATGAAAATCATGAAAAAGAAAGCGGCGAGACCGAGTGACAAATAGAGAAAGCCAAATTTGTCCGTCATGATCAGTTTGGCTTGTGAAATGACTTCCGCACCTTGTTGTGGAAACAAGATAAGAGGAATAATAACTGAAAAAAGTAGCGCGATAGCGCCAAAAAAGGTCGGTTTATCAATAAGTTTAAAGTAGCGTTCCATGTTGGCTAATCACTTAGTAAAAGAAGATGATTATCTAAGTAGAACGCCTTTGGCGACAAACACGATTGTTTGTCGTAAAGATAAAAACTGGTAGGTGGTGGTGAATTGGTTAGGCTAGAGCAAGAATTAATGCCCCAACGGTTACCGCCGCAGAAACGTATTGGCCTGCTGAGTAAGAGTCATCTTCTTGTTCCTTGAGATCATCGGGGTGATCCATGCCTAAAGCGCCATGTGCAAAGGATTGGACACTCTTACCCATGGACTCGTCTTCTTCTTTGGCTAGGCTATCTTGTTCCAACGCGGCTTTTGCCTGTGCAGATATTTGCACGGTATCGGATTCTGCCAATGGCAACGTTTTGCCGCTATTGGCGCCGTGAGCTTCTGCGGTCACAGGGCTGGCATTAGTCACCACAGGTGTTGTTTGACTCAGGTTAGAATTGACGCTTTGCATACCGGTTCTCCTTCACCACTATCAATATCTGTATCGCCACTGAAGATAAAAACTTTAATAAATTATATCAGCGGCGTGAATAGAACGTTATCAGTGGATATTGGTAGCAAAATCTAAGCCAAATGATTCAATGTGTGAATTATGGTGTACATATTAGGTTGTCATTTCTATTGCCTAGGGCCTTATAGGCGTTAAGTCGGTTTGCTTGTTGGACATAACGAGTTGGCATAGGAAGCACCTGTAATTGCATATCGCTGGTGGTCGATTCCGGGCTAATGTCGATAACTGGGCTGATGATGGCGATCTTTAGGTTAGGGTTTAATTTTTGTATTTGTGCTGCAGTACCGAGTCCGTTGTCGATATGAAATTTGCCGGCGATGTGCATCACTTGAGCAGTAGGCGTTGTGTCGATAAAGCGGACGATACTTTCCGCCATAGTCGCATCCCATGTCAGCTGAGCGGCGAACTGCTTAGCGGTTTGCTCGGGTGTGCCGTGGTGCATGGAGCTCATAAACTTATCTTTGTATGGACTGGTAGAGGTATCGATGGTTTCTGCTACATAGCTGCGCTCTATCGGGCTAAGCGTGTCGAGATAACTTATACCAGTTCGCCCGATACAGCGAACCGTTACTTTTGGCGCGTTGCTGGCAATCACCGATAATTGGTTTTGTTTCGCAAATTCGACAAGGGCGCGGTAGTCACTTTCATAGTTAGGCCACGCTTTTCCTTCAGATATTAAGGTTTGCTCGCCAATTTTCCCGTCTAGATAGTCGTTAACAATGGGTTGTGAGGGGCGAGAAAATTGCTCCATAGATAGGGCTACGTTGGGATTTTTGTTCGCTAATGCTTGCAACAATTCTGTTTGAAAGCGATGAATGGCAGGGTGGGTATGCCATTCTCCTATTAAGATTACGTCAGCGTTGGTCAGTGTCTCTGGTAAAGCTGTCAGTGAGATCGGTGCACCTTGGCTCGTGTAAAGTTGGTAATCGTAGAACGTTTCCACGTGCTGCGTTTGATGCGCTAAGGTTGAGCTTGTATTGAGAGATGATGCACACCCGCTGAGAAGGGCTGCAAGGAGGGCGATAGGTAATAACTTCATGAGATTAGCGAGCTCCTAAACAAAAATAGCCGACGTTATCGAAGGCTATTCGCGAGAAAGATGATAATCAAGTTAGCGATTGGATTCAATCTAATTGATAATTATTTTCATTACACTTTCTTGAATACTCTGACCATAAAGTCAGCTTGGCATTGAAACTGCTCAGCGGCTTTAAGTGTTGCTCTTACTTCATCTGTGGCTTTCCATGCGAATGGCGTCATTTGCAACAAATCATGCGCTTGGTCGCCCGTTAGCTTCATCACGTAGTTTAGCTTATTTTCCGAGACTAATTGGAATTGAGAGAGTGTTTCTGCCTCTTCATCATGAAGATGAACTTCATCATAAATACGCTCGCGTAATTCATATAGGTGATGTGCCCCTGGTGTGACAGTGACCACAATACCATCTTGTTGAATGCATCGAGCTAACTCTTCGGGTTTACAAGGTGCATAAATACGGATAGCGGCAGAGAGAGAGTCGTCAGCAAAAGGCAGTCGGTGGCTAGATGCTACGGTAAAAGAGACGTTGGTATAGCGCTTGGCCGCGTAACGAACGGCGACTTTGGAAATATCGAGTCCATAGCAGTCGATGGGGTGGTGCTGATCATCCCCTAAATGTTCACTTAGGTAATCCGCAAAATAATGCGTGTAGTAGCCTTCACCACAGCCTATATCCAGAGCTTGGACAGACACGAGTGGGTGATGTTGAACAAGGGACTGAGCGACGGCGTTACGCATGGGCGCGTAGAAGTCATGGGCGAGGAAGGTACGTCTTGCCTGCATCATCTCTTTGTTGTCGCCAGGATCTTTTGATTGCTTGTGCTGCACAGGCATCAAATTCACATAGCCTTCCTTCGCCATATCGAATTGATGGCGGTTTTCACAGGCAAAATGGCGTTCGCGCTGTTGAAGAGGGAGGTGGCAAAGTGGGCATTGATAAGACATACGGTTAGACTCGCGGAAAATTTTGCTAAGTCTAACCATATCATTGCCACTGCGCAATTAAGCAAAGGCGTTTTTATTGAATTCCAATGACCGTGGAAAGCACAGCGGTTTCACCCGGTGAAACTTGTTTACCTTGTTCTAGCGTTGGAGCATGCAGAGTAGACTCGACGCATAGGAACGTTTGGTAGCCGTCATCATTCATGTCACCCATGGCTTTGGCTCCAGCTGCCCAAGGGTTCCAAAGTACCGCTGAGTTATGCCCGTGGTTAGTAACCGAGATTGTGCGGTTGAGTCGGCTATCCTTGATGAGGATATCTTTCTCAGGCGCAGTATAGACGCGATCAATGGTATCGGTGAGAGCAAGCGTGTCACTGCCTTCACAGCGCTGCCCTTCGAGTAAGCCATCAATGTAACTGTGTCCCATACCTGTGACTTCTGTCGAGGTGATATCACCTACGTTGAAGTAGCTATGTAACGCACCGGAGTATGACCATGGCTTATCATCAGTGTTAGTCATGTTTAACGTTACAGTGAGTTGGTCACCGATTTCAACATTGAGGACTAGGGAAAACTGGTGTGGCCAAATTTCACGCGTTGTATCAGAGTCGTTTAAACCAAGGCTAATGATGACACCTTGTTCATTTTCTTTATGCTCAATAAGAGACCATTCGCTGGTGCGGGCAAACCCATGAGCGGGAGCGGCAATGCGACCAAACCAAGGCCAGCAAATAGGAATACCACCACGCAATGCGGTTGCGTTATCGTAAACGGCTTCTTTGCTCATCCAGATAAGATCGTGCTCGCCAGCAGGTTGGTAAGAGAGAACATGCCCCCCATGAAGAGAGATAGCGGCTGATGCTTTTGGGTGAATGACACGAACAATTTTATTGTCACCACATTGAGTAATGGTGACAAAATCAGAAAGTACGGTGACTGCTGGTAGGGAGTTAAAGTCCATATTTGATACCTCAGACTAGGAATACACACTTTTCAGGTACAAAAAAGGCGACCCTAAGAGTCGCCTTTTTAAAAGTTGGAACTAGATGCTTACATTACTTAGAGATGTGAGCTACTAGGTCTAGAACTTTGTTTGAGTAACCGATTTCGTTGTCGTACCAAGATACAACTTTAACGAATTTGTCAGTTAGAGCAACACCAGCTTTAGCATCGAATACTGAAGTTTGAACTTCACCGATGAAATCTTGTGATACTACTTGGTCTTCAGTGTAACCTAGAACACCTTTAAGCTCGCCTTCAGATGCTTCTTTCATAGCAGCACAGATTGCTTCGTAAGATGCAGCAGTCTTAAGGTTAACAGTTAGGTCAACTACAGATACGTTAGCAGTTGGTACACGGAAAGCCATACCAGTTAGAAGGCCGTTTAGTTCAGGAAGAACAACGCCTACAGCTTTAGCAGCACCAGTTGAAGATGGGATGATGTTTTGAGAAGCACCACGGCCACCGCGCCAGTCTTTAGCAGAAGGACCATCTACAGTTTTTTGAGTTGCTGTAGTAGCGTGAACTGTTGTCATAAGACCAGATTCGATACCGAACTTGTCGTTAAGAACTTTAGCTACAGGAGCTAGACAGTTAGTAGTACAAGAAGCGTTAGAAACGATGTCTTGACCTGCGTAAGTTGAATCGTTCACACCCATAACGAACATTGGAGTTGCGTCTTTAGAAGGGCCAGTTAGAACAACTTTCTTAGCACCAGCAGTGATGTGCTTACGTGCAGTCTCGTCTGTTAGGAAAAGACCTGTTGCTTCAGCAACTACGTCAACACCGATTGCATCCCATTTAAGATCTTCAGGGTTACGCTCAGCTGTTACACGTACAGTTTTACCGTTAACGATTAGGTTACCGCCTTCAACTTCAACAGTACCGTTGAAACGGCCGTGAGTTGAATCGTACTTAAGCATGTATGCCATGTACTCAACGTCGATTAGATCGTTAATACCTACTACTTCGATGTCGTTGCGCTCTTGCGCTGCACGAAATACGAAACGACCGATACGGCCAAAACCGTTAATACCTACTTTGATAGTCATTATGTTGCTCCACAACTTAATTTCTGTTTTAAGATAACTGGTAGTAAAATTACAGAATCCAGTCACTAACTTCAATAGATAATCGGAATTAATTTGTTTAAAGTCAAAAAAAAGTGTCGGATTTTTTAACGTTTAGCATTAAGTGATTGTTTTTTGAACTTTAGTCGAGTTTCTGTAATGTTAAAATGATGTGTTTAACCTTTGTGGCGAGCTGGGTTAACATATTTGAAACAGATTAGGTTCTACAGTTAAACAGCGTGCTACAGCAAAGTTTACTCTTAGCGGAACTTTAGAGTGACTAAAATGTAGTCAATAAGAAAGGGAGTGTAAAGGTTGTGAATCAGGAAAATAAAAAGGTCACTAAGACTGATGAGGACTGGCGTGAGGCTTTAACAGACGAACAATACAGAGTATGTCGTCAGCAAGGTACTGAAGCGCCTTTTTCTGGGACGTTGCTACACAATAAAGGGACAGGGCAATATTGTTGTACTTGCTGTGGTTCTGCATTGTTTGAATCAGAAAATAAGTATGACTCGGGCTGTGGTTGGCCAAGCTTTGATGCGCCTTTAAACAGTGATGCTATTCGTTATTTAGATGACACAAGTCACGGAATGGTGAGAGTAGAAATACGTTGTAGCACATGTGATAGTCATTTAGGGCATGTATTTGAAGATGGACCTAAAACAACGGGTGAAAGGTATTGTGTTAACTCAGTGTCGTTAATTTTCAACAAAACTGAAAGTTAAGACAAATTTTCTGAAGCTGGATGTATCATTATTACAGGTAGGTGGATGCTATGAAAAATAGGCTAACGCGAATTTCTCATAGCATAGGGCAATTGTTTAAAGATTGATTGTCGCGAGTTGACGAGTAAATTCACCCGCTTTTAGTGATGAGGTAATGGTGCTGGCCTGAGCATCAAGTCGTTGGTACTCATCGTCGTTAAAGGCAAACATTCGTTTTAGCTCTGTCACTGTGACAACAGGCACATCGAGCTGTTTACCAACCATTGTCCATAGATAAGATTCATGTGTTTTTGATAAAGCGTAGCTCACGCTAGCTAACGACTTGATTGTATCGTTGTTAATATTACCATCGTTAGAGAGCTCTAAAGAGCGCAAGAGTAATTCATGGGTTTTGGGCTTATCTCTTGAGATGTAATGAGTAGCAAGCGCATACTGCATCGCAGAGGATTCTAATGCTGGCTGCCCCTCCATGGCCAAAAACCGTCGTTTTGCTGTTGAGTCACCCGTTTCGCTCCATAAAAAATACAATGTTTCTGGTGCGTGTGATGGCGCAAGCTCAGCGTGTATACGCTCCTGTTCGTTTATTGCATACATGAGCGCGTTAAAGCGCTTTTCCTTTAATGCCGCTTGTTCGATAGGCTGTATTTGCGATGCCAACTCAAGGCACTTACGATATTCCTTAAGTAAGTAATACTCTTCGATTTGAGAAACGTCATTTTTCGGTATATCTAGCGCCTCATAGCGATGCCAGATCAAGTCAGTGCGAGTGATGCGGCATTGTCCATCATTTACATTTAATGAAGAGCACTGCAACGTGGGCTCCGATAGGCAGACTTGGTCCGTATTTTTGCGAGATTCAAAGCAACCTGTTAACAGGCCGCTAGATGATAGTAAGAGTATAGCGTAATGTAATTTCATTGATTTACTTGTGATCAGAGACACTGATTTATTGAGCTCAACTTGACTCAGTGTAACATCAGGTTATGGTTCCAGTAAGATATTAACCTCGCAGAACGTCGCTTTTGCGAGATAGAGAGAAAGAAAAATAAGAAGGTTCAGAATGGATGTAGAGCAACTCTTAAGTGCGATGACGCCAGATGTTTACGATCGACTTCTTTATGCGTGTGAGACCGGTCGCTGGCCAGAAGGAAGCGTATTGTCTCAAGACCAGAAAGATTCCTGTATGCAAGCTGTTATGCTATACCAGTCGAAGCATAATGTTGACCCCCAACATATGTCAGTGGCAGCGGGTGGGGAGATTGCCTTTAAGTCGAAGGCGGAGCTAAAGAAGCAGTTCTCAGCTGAGCAGGAAGATATTGTGCGCGTTAAAGTGGCAGAGAATTAAACAACCACAGTTAGCCTCAACATCGCGCTAGATGATAAGCACAAAAAAGGGACCGAATGGTCCCTTTTCTATTTTTTTGCTAACCGTTCAAGCAACGTTTAGCCAGCAAGAAGGTCTGTGGCAACCTTGTAGCTTGGATCTTCTTTTACGTTGATTTCAACTAAGCTGCCTGCTTTATGTAATAAAGCACGGCAATCTGGGCTTAGGTGTCTTAGGTGCAACGTTTTTCCAACAGCAGTGTAGCGCTCGGCGAGTGTTTCAATTGCTTCGATAGCAGAGTGGTCCGCCACGCGAGACTGAGCAAAATCAACGATCACATCTTGTGGGTCATTTTTCGCATCAAACAACTCTAAGAAATTACTGGCTGAGCCAAAGAAGATAGGACCATTAATCTTGTATTCTTTTGAGCCTTCTTCGTTAATATGGCTGCTTGCATAGATATGTTTAGCATGTTCCCACGCAAACATAAGGGCAGACACAACCACACCAATGGCTACGGCGACAGCTAGATCTGTTAATACAGTCACAACGGTTACCAGTACGATAACAAAGAAGTCTTGTTTAGGGACACGGCGTGCAAGTTTGAACGTTGCCCACTCAAAGGTACCAATCACAACCATGAACATGACCCCAACTAGCGCCGCTAGAGGAATCATTTCAATCATGGCAGAAGCAAATAGAATGAAGAACAGCAGTGCACTTGCGGCGACGATGCCGGATAAACGACCGCGACCACCAGAGTTTACGTTGATCATTGATTGACCGATCATCGCACAGCCACCCATCGCACCAAACACAGAACATGTCACGTTAGCTAGACCTTGACCCACACATTCACGGTTAGATTGACCACGAGTATTGGTCATTTCATCGAGAACCGTTAGCGTTAGTAGTGATTCAATCAAGCCAATTGCCGCTAAGATAATCGCGTATGGAAGGATAATATTGAATGTTTCTAATGTGAACGGCACAGCAGGAATAGAGAACGTAGGTAGCGAGCCAGCCAATGTTGCAGTGACATCCCCTGACATCGTTCTTAGGAAGTCCACAACGGTACGTGTTTCAAGACCTAACAGATGAACTAATGCCGTTACGGCGACAATCGCAACTAATGATGAAGGTACTGCGGTAGTAAGTTTTGGTAGGAAATGAATGATAGCCATGGTGAGTGCGACAAGGCCCAGCATGATAATCATTTGTCCTTGTGGTAACCATGTCATCGCGCCTGTCAAATCTGGGGCTTTAAACTGGCCCATTTGAGCGAGGAAAATAACGATGGCGAGACCATTTACAAAGCCGATCATTACCGGATGTGGCACCATTCGGATGAATTTACCCAGTTTGAAGAGGCCAGCTGTGATCTGCAAAAAACCAGCGAACATGATGGCGGCAAAGAGGTATTGAACGCCGTGTGTTGCCACTAAGCTAACCATCACAACAGCCATTGCACCAGTAGCACCTGAAATCATGCCAGGGCGACCACCAAAGATTGAGGTGATTAGGCCGACGATAAAGGCAGCGTAGAGACCTACCATTGGGTCAACACCAGCCACGAATGCAAACGCAACCGCTTCAGGAACTAACGCTAAGGCTACAGTTAGCCCCGATAACACATCGTTTTTAACCGAGTGCTTTGAAAATTGTGGAAATTCAAACATAGGATTCAATTCAGTAGTTGTGTTGGATAAACATCCATTCCAAACAGCACAAGTAGCGACATGATTAAAAAGGGGTGTTGCTGCAAGAATCGCGGCAATTCAAAGCTAATTACAATCATTATCGGCATGTCATGTGACAGCGATAGGGCGTATTGGTAATGAAACGTACGAGGTTGCGCATGCTACAGAAATGTGAGGAGAAGTTCAATAATGAAACGAAATGTGTATGTATTAAACTCGGTAAAAAAATGGGTTGCCAAGGCAACCCATTTTTATTTCTTGCTACTCACACTCTAATGTTAACGCATTAAGAAGTGTTAAAACCGATGGGTTATTAGTAGTTAGGCTTAGTCGTTGCTGCACCCGCAGAACTTCTTGCTACCTGGCTACCCGCACCTTTCGGTGTGTAACGTTCAGTTCTGAAAGCCGCCGCTTTAACTTCGATGTCACCTAACTCAGCAACGCCTGGCGCTTTTGCCATTGCGGCGCTAGCGTGACCTTTAAAGCTAGATTTAGCTAGAACTTGTTTAGGGGCTTGCTTAGGTGCTTGAGCCGGTGCCTGTGCTGATTTTTTAACGACAGGTGCCGCTTCTACCGCTGCAGCCACTTTTTCTTCCGTTACCTCTACTTCTACAGTAACTGGTTCGGTAACAACCGTAGGCTCGTTAGCAACAGGTGCTTCAATCACCTCATTTTCAACGGCTTTAGCTTCTGCTGCTGCTACTTCTGCTTCTACTACTTTAGCTTCCACAGCTTCTGTATCAGCAGCTTTAGTTTCAACAACGATAGCTTCAACGACAGGTGTATCGACCACAGCTGCCTCTGCGATAGGCGCTTTAACAATCGGTGCTTCTACTACGGTACTCTCAGTGATCGCTTGGTTTGCCATTGGTGCTTCTACAATAGCAGAACTTAGAATGATCACTTTGCCCATTGCCATTTCTGGGCGAGCAACACCTGAAGTAATGGTTGACGTTGCAACCGTGCTTGTCGCTTCCTGCTGAGTTTTCTTAGGTGCTGGCTTAATAATGCCATAGCTTGGCATTACTTTACCCATTGCCATCTCTGGAGAGGCAACGCCACCTTTTCTTAGTCTAAACGGGTTAGGGCGACGATCGCGACCGCGACGACGGCGTTGACCACTGGCACGCAGGTGACGAGGAGAGCGACGGTTACGACGTTGCTTACCTTCTTCTTTTGCTGCTGGTGCGTCAGTATTTTGCGTATCAACAACGGCATCAACGGTTTTTGCTGCTTGCGTTGCTTTTTCGCTCTGAACTTTTAGGTTTTCCGTTTCTTGAGCAATAACTTCAACGTCTTGTTGAGCGTTTTGATCTTTAGTACGGATTTGCTTAGTCAGCTTACGACGTTGACGGCGTTCTTTGATCTTCGCTGTCTTCTCTTCAGTACGTGGTGCTTTTTCTTGCGTACGAGGCGCTGCTTTCTCAGCTTGAACATCAGCCGCTATTTGTTGACCTTGCTCAGCAACCTTCGACTTACCAGTAGACTCATCACGCTTTTTGTTGCGACGGTCTTGTGGTTTGTTACGACGGTTTTGTGACTTACGCGGCTCTTGAGCCGTTTCATTCTGCTCTTTTGCTGCGTCGGCGTCTTGTGTTGGCTTACGACGATTTTTGTTGCGATCGTTATCACGTGAATCGCGGTTGTCACGATTATTGCGACGACGCTGGTCATTGCGATTGTTGCGACGAGGCTTATCACCGCGTGGCTTATCTTCTTTCTTAGGCTCAGTTGTTTCTTTCTTCGGTTCTTCTGAAGACGCAAAGAATGAGCTAATAGCGGAGAAGAAACGTGAAACTAGACCAGGTTTGTTGCTTTCTGGTGCTGCTTCAGCTTTTGCTGCAGGTTTAGGTGCAACTGGTGCTGGAGTAGCGAAGCCTTGAACAGCTGGTTGCTCGATCTTACGAGGCTTAATTTCAGATTCTGGCGCTTCTTTGCTTTCCGCTTCTTTCAGAGCATCAATCTTCTTAGGAAGTAGGTAAGAAAGAAGGTCGTGCTCTTCGCCATCACGTACACGAATCACCTCAAAGTGAGGTGTTTCCATATCTGAATCTGGAACAACCGTAATTTTAACTTCTTGAACGCGTTCAATGTGGTTAACAGAGCGACGCTTTTCATTAAGAAGGTAAGAAGCAATAGGCACAGGGACAATCGCCAAAACTTGGCAAGTGTTGTCTTTAAGTGCTTCTTCTTCAATTAGACGCAGAACAGACAGCGCTAAAGATTCATTGTCACGAACGACACCAGTACCTGTACAGCGTGGACAAATATGGTGACTTGCTTCAGCGAGTGATGGGCTTAAGCGTTGACGAGACATCTCTAGTAGACCGAAACGCGAGATGCGACCAATCTGGACACGAGCACGGTCGATACGAACCGCTTCACGTAGTCGGTTTTCAACTTCTCTTTGGTGACGAACTGGCGTCATATCGATAAAGTCGATGACGACTAAGCCGCCCAAGTCACGTAGACGAAGTTGGCGAGCAATTTCATCTGCGGCTTCTAAGTTAGTATTTAGCGCGGTTTCTTCGATGTCACTGCCTTTAGTTGCACGAGCAGAGTTGATATCGATAGAAGTTAGAGCTTCTGTTGGGTCGATAACGATTGAGCCGCCAGATGGAAGACGAACTTCACGCTGGAACGCTGACTCAATTTGGCTTTCAATTTGGTAGTGGCTAAACAGCGGTACTTCACCATCGTATTTTTTAACACGGCTAACAAAGTCTGGGCGTACATGCTCAATATGTTGTTTGGCGCGTTCGTAAATGGTGTTGCTATCAATCAAGATCTCACCAATATCACGACGTAAGTAATCGCGTAGCGCACGAACAATAACGTTGCTCTCTTGGTGAATTAAGAAAGGTGCTGGGTTAGCGTCTGCGGCGTTTTTAATATTGCCCCAGTTGTTTAGAAGGAACTTCAAATCCCACTCTAGTTCTTCTGCACTTTTACCTACGCCAGCAGTACGGACGATAAGGCCCATACCTTGTGGTAGTTCAAGTGTGCTCAGTGCCGCTTTTAGTTCTGTGCGTTCTTCACCTTCGATACGACGAGAAATACCGCCAGCTCTTGGGTTATTAGGCATCAATACTAAGTAGCTGCCTGCTAGAGAGATAAATGTCGTCAGTGCTGCACCTTTGCTGCCGCGCTCCTCTTTTTCAACTTGCACGATCACTTCTTGGCCTTCGCTTAACACATCTTTGATGCTTGGGCGACCTTGGTAGGTATAACCGGCTGGGAAGTATTCGCGTGCAATTTCTTTAAGAGGGAGGAAACCATGGCGATCGGCACCGTAGTCAACGAATGCAGCCTCAAGGCTTGGTTCTACTCGTGTGATACGACCTTTATAGATGTTTGCTTTTTTTGATTCGTGACCTGGACTTTCAATATCTAGGTCAAATAGTCGCTGGCCATCGACCAGAGCGACACGCAACTCTTCTTTTTGAGTTGCGTTGATTAACATTCTTTTCATTGCGGAAATTCTCGTTTATTTTCTTTGTTTTCATCATTGCTCTTGTCACGAAGGTCGTAAATCGTGGTGCCTGATCCCATGGCTAATAATGTTGCAGCCTCCCGGCTGGAAGGGGATGCTCTGGGGCACTACAGTCATCACACAAGTCAAACTTGGGTGATCCGCATATGGCGGTAATACTCAAACACGAATACGTGAGTAGATGACAAGGCTGCCTTAATTATCAACGTCTTATGCCGTACGCAGCGTCTCAATATTAAGGGCTCTACTCATGGTGTAGTTTACGTAGGAATAATAGTGATAAATAGTTAAATCCAATCTAATTACCTTACGCAGCTGTGAACTATAGCAGCGCAGCGAAATATCAGCAATCAGCTTTACGACAAACCACAGAAAAAAACATGTTTTCCTTGGAAGATTTTTAGCTAATTGGTTGAATTTTATTCTTATTTCGAAAGTTTCTATCTTGGCTTGTCAAAATTGCATGAAAATTATCCACAGCTTGTCCTTGTAGAATAAATCAGGGGTGACTGAAAACAGTAAAGAGTGCTTTGCTTTGTTGTTGTGAAGAGAAAGCGTTATTTTCTTAGTGCTTTGGGTGTTATAATCGCCAAATGAGTGAAATAAGAACTAAAGTCCAATTTGTCGACATCGACGACGATATGGCTGGTCAGCGTATTGATAATTTTTTACGCAACCAATTAAAAAGCGTACCGAAAAGTGTGGTGTATCGAATTGTCCGCAAGGGCGAAGTTCGTGTTAATAAAAAGCGAGTAAAGGCTGAGTACAAGCTTCAAGCCGGTGACATTGTTCGTATACCACCTGTAACGATTGAAGAAAAAGAATCTGATGCACCTGTGAGTACAAAGCTCAACAAGGTCGCAGAGCTTGAATCTCACATCATCTATGAAGATGACCACGTATTGATTTTGAATAAACCTTCAGGTACCGCTGTTCATGGCGGCAGTGGTTTGAAGTTTGGTGCGATTGAAGCGTTGAGAGCGCTACGCCCTGACGCTCGTTTTCTTGAGTTGGTGCATCGTATTGACCGTGATACGTCAGGAATTTTACTGGTTGCCAAAAAACGTTCTGCTTTGAGACATTTGCAAGCTCAGTTCAGAGAAAAAACGGTACAGAAATATTATTTTGCCTTGGTAATGGGAAAATGGAAGCCAAGTTGTAAGGTGGTTAAAGCGCCTTTGCTTAAAAACGAAGTGAATAGCATCGTTCGAGTGAATCCAAATGGTAAAGCCTCTGAAACGCGATTCAAAGTGTTGCAAGCATTTGAAGAGGCAACGCTAGTTCAGGCTAGTCCTATCACGGGGCGCACCCATCAAATACGTGTGCATGCTCAATACACTGGCCACCCGATTGCGTGGGATGACCGCTATGGCGATCGCCGTTTTGATGCGTACACGGCAAAAGTGGGTTTGGACAGATTGTTCTTGCATGCTGCCAATATTATTTTTGTTCACCCTGCTACAGAAAAGCGTATGGAAATTCATGCTGAAATGGAACCGAAGCTCAAGAAAGCCATCGCTCAATTAAAATAAAATATGCCCCCTTTAGCTTTCTGGTTAAAGGGGAGATTAGCATCGTTTAATCGCTTATTGGGCGTGGGTCTCATCACGCTTGAGCGTCATTTTATTCGCTTGTCAGTCATCCCTATTTTGTTCGCTTCGTCCTATCCATGAGTTCATGCTGGATGACTCAGGTAAGCGGCGAGATGCCGTATGCGTCAAGCATACTGACCAAATCAATTAACGGTAATCCAACTAGAGTGTTGGGATCTTTACCATTAAGTGATGAAAACAGAGTGATACCAAGACCTTCACTCATGAAGCTACCCGCGCAATATAGTGGCTGTTCAATGTCGACGTAGCGTTCAATTTGCCGTGAGGTGAGTGTTCTAAATGTCACGTCAAAAGTATCAACTCTTACGTCAGACTGTTGTGTTGTGGTGTTGTATAAGGCCAGCCCGGTATAAAAACGGATGGTTTTTCCGCTTTGTTGGGTGAGCTGAGCAATAGCATTGGTTCGCGTTAACGGTTTACCTATGATCGCACCATCAATGACACAAACTTGGTCACTGCCGATAATCAACGCGTTAGGTTCTGTACATAGTGCTTTTGCTTTGCCCAGTGCGAGTCGTTGAACTAAGGCTTCTGGGGTTTCATCTGGCTGGGCGGTTTCGTCGAAATTCGGTGCTTTTGCTGTAAAATCTAGCCCTAGCTTACTAAGTAACTCTGCGCGGTAAGGCGAGGTGGATGCTAAAATTAGCTGAAATGATTCCATTTGTGCTGTCATTTTTTTATCATTCGTTCGGTTTTTAGAGTATTCTGAAGATTCTCAATCGTAAGGTGAAAAAAGTACAACTTTTTTGCCTTTTTCTTTGACTAAATTTGATTTGGAAGATAATATTCGCGCCCTATGCAGAAGGTAAAAATACCGCGAACGGTTGACCCGTCCAAGACAGCACAGAAAAGACTCGACTTTGATGGCATCATCCAAGTGAGTTTATTCAAGCGTCTTCACGAGTCGGTTGAGAGCGTAAAACGCGATGCGAACGTATCATTGTCCTTTGGGCATGATGAACAGCGATTAGTTGTTATCTCTGGTAAAGCTAACATCGAAGTCGACTTAGAGTGTCAACGTTGTAACGAGTCTTTCGCACATGAGTGCGAAGTTCAATTCACTTATACTCCTTACTATAGTGAGAAAAGTGAAGAAGAAGCACCTGAAGATTATGATTTGGTAGATCTTAATGAATACGGTGAAGTGGACTTGATACGAATGGTTGAAGACGAGTTCATCTTAAACCTGCCTCAAATAGCAATGCATGACGACGCAGATTGTAGCGTTAACTCAAATAATATGGTGTTTGGTGAAATTCCAGAAGAACTTGTGGAAGATAAACCGAATCCATTCGACGTTTTAAAAAGCTTAAAGAAATAATTTTTAAGCATTAACACAGGAGTAGGGTCAATGGCCGTACAAAAAAGCAAGAAGTCACGTTCTATGCGTGGCATGCGTCGTTCACATGATGCGCTAACTTCAGCTGCGCTATCTGTAGACGCAACTTCAGGTGAAACTCACCTACGTCACAATGTGACTGCTGACGGTTACTACCGTGGCAAAAAGGTTATCAACAAGTAAGGTTGACCTTTGCATAATATAACCGTTGCACTTGATGCAATGGGCGGGGATTTCGGTCCTTCCGTAACAGTGCCTGCCGCCGTGCAGGCACTGTCGCATTTCCCAGAGCTGAAAGTCATAATTGTCGGCGATCAAGCGTCGATACAAAACCAACTCAACGAATTGGGTTACCAGCGTAGCAGCCGTTTAACGGTAAGACACTGTGACCGAATCATCTCGAATTCAGAAAAGCCATCACTTGCACTTAGACATAGCCACGACACCTCTATGCGTGTCACGATTGACCTAGTCGAATCTGAGCAAGCTGACGCCTGCGTGAGCAGCGGAAATACGGGCGCTCTCATGGCACTTTCTCGTTTCCGTCTTAAGTTACTACCAGGCATTGATAGGCCAGCGCTTGTGACCGCGTTGCCAACCGCACAGGGCAATAAAACCTGGATGCTGGACTTAGGCGCAAACGCGTCAGTTGATGCTGACTCTTTATTTCAATTTGCGGTGATGGGCAGTGCACTAGCTGAACAACATTTGCGGAGAAAGCCAAGAGTGGCGATTCTCAATATTGGCGCAGAAGAGATTAAAGGCAATGATTTAGTCAAACGTTGCGCTGAAATGTTGTCGCAAACACATTCCATCCATTATATTGGTTATATTGAAGGTAATGAGTTACTTCATGATGCCGCGGATGTGGTTGTGTGTGATGGTTTTGTAGGAAATACAGTACTAAAGGCATGTGAAGGTACCGCTCAACTTTTTGTTGATAAGTTGAAAGCTCGCTTGTCTGCCTCAACGATAAAAGGATTGATAGCAAGAATATTGTTCTCTGATCTTATAAGTGAGGTGAAAACACTGAACCCCGACCAGTATAATGGGGCAAGTTTGTTAGGATTGCGCGGCATTGTCATTAAAAGCCATGGAAGTGCTGATGTCCCAGCACTTGTTAATGCTATAGGCGAAGCAGTCCATGAGGTGAGGCGCCAAGTGCCAAACCAAATAAGTGATCGTCTAGAAGCAGTGTTACTCGAGAGGCAATAATAGTCTTCATGTATAGCAAAATATTAGGTACAGGCAGCTACCTGCCGTCTCAGGTGCGTTCAAACGCAGACTTAGAGAAAATGGTAGATACGACAGATGAATGGATCGTAACGCGTACAGGCATTAAAGAACGCCGCATCGCTGCTGAAGATGAAACTGTTGCTGATATGGGGTATCACGCCTCAGTGAAAGCCATTGAAATGGCTGGTATCGATAAGAATGATATCGATATGATCATCGTTGCGACCACCAGCAGTAGCCATGCTTTCCCGTCTTCGGCGTGTCAAGTTCAAGCAAAGCTTGGTATTCAAGGATGTCCTGCATTTGATATGGCAGCCGCGTGTACCGGTTTTGTGTATGCATTATCGGTTGCCGATCAGCATATCAAAACGGGTATGTGCAAAAATGTACTTGTCATTGGCTCGGATTGTTTGTCTAAAACCGTCGAAGAACTTGATCGTTCGACGATTATTCTTTTTGGTGACGCCGCAGGTGCAGTTGTACTTGGCGCTAGCGAAGAACCTGGAATTTTATCAACTCATACCTACGCGGATGGTCGATTCGGCGATTTATTAAGCCTTGAGATGCCTGTTCGTGGTGGTGAGCTTGATAAATGGCTGAACATGTCGGGTAATGAAGTCTTTAAAGTTGCCGTGACGCAATTGTCTAAACTGGTTAAAGATACCCTTGCTGCGAATGATATGGATAAATCCGACTTGGACTGGTTGGTGCCCCATCAAGCCAATTACCGTATCATTTCCGCGACGGCAAAAAAATTAGGTATGCCAATGGATCAAGTGGTATTGACGCTTGATCGCCACGGTAATACCTCGGCTGCGACTGTCCCTACCGCACTCGATGAAGCGGTACGTGATGGTCGAATTAAGCGCGGTCAGAACCTGCTACTCGAAGCCTTTGGTGGTGGATTTACTTGGGGTGCGGCGTTAGTCCGTTTCTAGCCCTAAGTGTCTAATAAACGAATTTAATATTGATTGCGTTGTTTAAGGAAATAGCGATGAGTAATTTTGCAATCGTGTTCCCAGGTCAGGGTTCACAAACTGTTGGTATGCTTGCCGAGCTTGGTGAGCAGTTCGATGTTGTTAAGCAAACATTTGCAGAAGCGTCTGAAGCGTTAGGCTATGACTTATGGTCACTGGTCCAAGAAGGTCCAGCAGAAGATCTCAATCAAACACATCGTACACAACCCGCTTTACTTGCGTCGTCTGTTGCAATTTGGCGAGTATGGCAAGAGCAAGGGCTAGAACAACCTAGCATGATTGCTGGTCATAGTCTTGGTGAGTACTCTGCTCTGGTATGTGCAGGTGTGATTGACTTTAAAGAAGCGATCAAATTGGTTCAGCTGCGTGGTCAGTTGATGCAAGAAGCGGTACCAGCAGGTGTCGGTGCAATGTACGCAATTATCGGCCTCGACGATGCGGCTATCGCTAAAGCGTGTGAAGAAGCAGCCCAAGATGAGGTTGTTTCTCCTGTAAACTTTAACTCACCAGGCCAAGTTGTTATTGCAGGTAACAAAGCCGCTGTAGAACGTGCTGGTGCTTTGTGTAAAGAAGCGGGTGCGAAGCGCGCACTGCCTTTACCTGTGTCTGTACCTTCACACTGTGCGTTAATGAAGCCAGCGGCTGAAAAATTAGCGACTGCTTTGCAAGACATTGAGTTTAGCGCACCAACACTGCCAGTGATTAACAATGTCGCGGTAGTAGCAGAAAGCGATCCAGCTAAAATTAAAGAAGCGTTAGTGGCTCAGCTCTATAGCCCAGTTCGTTGGACTGAAGGCGTGACGAAGATGAGTGAAGAGGGTGTTGAAAAGTTATTTGAACTTGGCCCAGGTAAAGTATTAACCGGTCTAACGAAACGTATCGTTAAGACACTAAGTGCCGCTGCAGTTAATGATTCAGCGTCACTTGAAGCAGCAAAATAATAAGGAAAATTAACATGATGAACCTTGAAGGCAAGATTGCCTTAGTAACAGGTGCGAGTCGCGGTATTGGTCGTTCTATTGCTGAATTGCTTGTAGAGCGCGGCGCGACGGTAATCGGTACTGCTACGACGGAAAATGGCGCAGCTGCTATTAGTGAATATCTTGGTGAGAACGGTAAGGGTTTTGCGTTGAACGTAACCGATACTGCATCAATTGAGGCATCTCTTAAGCAAATGACAGAAGAGTTCGGCGCGATTGATATTCTAGTTAACAACGCCGGTATTACTCGTGATAACCTACTTATGCGTATGAAAGATGACGAGTGGACGGATATCATGGATACAAACCTAACGTCTATTTTCCGTCTTTCTAAAGCGGTATTGCGTGGCATGATGAAAAAACGTCAAGGACGCATCATCAATGTAGGTTCAGTTGTTGGCACTATGGGTAACGCTGGTCAAGCAAACTATGCAGCTGCAAAGGCTGGTGTTATTGGCTTTACTAAGTCAATGGCACGTGAAGTTGCTTCGCGCGGTGTCACAGTAAATACCGTTGCACCAGGTTTTATTGAAACAGATATGACAAAAGCGCTGAATGATGAGCAACGAGCTGCTACACTAGCGAACGTACCTGCAGGTCGTTTAGGTGATCCTCGTGAAATAGCTTCAGCGGTTGTATTTCTTGCATCTCCAGAAGCGGCTTATATCACGGGTGAGACACTTCACGTGAACGGCGGCATGTATATGGTTTAATCTGCGCAACATTTGTGCATGATTTAAGTCAAAAATGTACTGAATTTCGGTTAAATTCGCGAAAATTGTGGTTTGACCAGCAAGGACCCCCTTGCAACTTTCAACAGTTCGAATAAACTACGGAAACATCGCATTGAGCGAAATCTGTAAAGGAAAAGAAAAATGAGCAACATTGAAGAACGCGTAAGAAAAATCATTGTAGAACAGCTAGGTGTAGACGAAGCAGAAGTTAAGAACGAAGCTTCATTTGTTGACGATCTAGGTGCAGACTCTCTAGACACAGTTGAGCTAGTAATGGCTCTAGAAGAGGAATTCGATACTGAGATTCCTGATGAAGAAGCAGAGAAAATCACTACTGTTCAAGCGGCTATCGACTACGTAAATAGCGCTCAGTAATATCTCTCCCAGGCGGCCTTCTGGCCGCCTGTGTTTTTTTAACCTCTTCTATCCTTTCAAATAGAAACATTTCAATCCCCCGGAGAAAAATATCATGTCCAAGCGTCGTGTTGTTGTCACTGGCATGGGTATGTTGTCACCGGTAGGCAACACCGTAGAATCTTCATGGAAAGCCCTATTAGAAGGTCAAAGTGGCATCGTTAATATCGAGCACTTTGATGCAACTGAATACTCCACTCGCTTCGCTGGTTTAGTCAAAGACTTTGATTACAGCGAATACCTCACCAAAAAAGATGCTCGTAAAATGGATTTATTTATCCAGTACGGAATCGTGGCAGGTATGCAAGCCCTCAAAGACTCAGGCCTAGAAGTTAACCCAGAAAACGCACACCGTTACGGTGTTGCTATTGGATCGGGTATTGGTGGCCTAGACTTAATTGAAGCGGGATACAATGCGTTAGTAGGTAAAGGCCCACGTCGTGTAAGTCCTTTCTTTGTTCCATCAACCATCGTAAACATGGTTGCTGGTCAGTTATCTATTTTCGCAGGCTTACGTGGCCCGAATATCGCAATTTCTACAGCGTGTACTACTGGTTTGCATAACATTGGCCATGCCGCTCGCATGATCGCCTATGGCGATGCTGAAGCGATGGTTGCTGGTGGTTCTGAAAAAGCGTCAACGCCTCTTGGCATGGCGGGCTTCGGAGCTGCTAAAGCTTTGTCTACTCGTAACGATGAGCCACAAAAAGCGTCGCGTCCTTGGGATGTCGATCGCGATGGCTTCGTGCTGGGTGACGGTGCCGGTATGATGGTTGTTGAAGAATATGAGCATGCTAAAGCTCGTGGCGCTAAAATTTATGCTGAAATCGTTGGTTTTGGTATGAGTGGTGACGCTTACCATATGACATCACCTAGTGCTGACGGCTCTGGTGGTGCGCTAGCTATGGAAGCGGCAATGCGTGATGCTGGCGTAACTGGTGAACAAATCGGTTATGTAAATGCACATGGTACATCAACACCTGCGGGCGATATTGCCGAGATCAATGGCATTAAGCGTGCATTGGGTGAAGCTGGCTCTAAGCAAGTTCTGGTTTCTTCTACTAAGTCGATGACTGGTCACCTTCTAGGTGCTGCTGGTTCAGCGGAAGCCATCATTACGGTTATGTCTTTGGTTGATCAAATTGTTCCACCGACAATCAACTTAGATAACCAAGAGCCAGAAATTGATATTGACCTTGTGCCGCACACTGCACGCAAAGTTGATATGGAATATGCTCTGTGTAACTCATTTGGTTTCGGCGGAACGAACGGCTCGTTGATCT
Source organism: Vibrio nomapromontoriensis (assembly GCF_050337205.1). Taxonomy (NCBI): domain Bacteria; kingdom Pseudomonadati; phylum Pseudomonadota; class Gammaproteobacteria; order Vibrionales; family Vibrionaceae; genus Vibrio; species Vibrio nomapromontoriensis. The sequence continues at coordinate 654,058 of NZ_JAKJSS010000007.1, read as the reverse complement.
TCAAAAAGATTTAACCCTTTCGTTCAAAGAAGTCACTTGTAATCGAACGGCTTGATGCTTAGCATTAAGCCGTTTGTTTATTTAGGGAAGGCACATGTTCTGGAGAGACGGAGAAATTATTGAAAAAGTGTCTGTGTCAGACAGAAGTTTTCAATATGGTGACGGTTGCTTTACAACGATACTGACCAAACATGGCAATATCACGTTGTGGCAGCAACATGTTTCGCGCATGAACACCGCCCTCAAGGTGTTGCAGATCCCACAACCTAATTGGTCCGCTCTCTATGAGCAGCTCATTTCCGTCGCACTAACAGCACCACTTGCTGGGTTAAAAATTCATGTAAGTCGCGGGTGTGGCGGCAGAGGCTATAGCCCCTCAGTTGAAGGGGGCCCAATGATTACGATCAGTTGCTTTACCTATCCAGAACACTATTTGTCATGGCGTGAAGAAGGTTTATCTTTAATGCTGTGTAAGACCAAATTAGGGTTAAATCCTTTGCTCGCGGGTATTAAGCATAATAACCGTTTAGAGCAAATATTGATGAAAGCAGAAATAGAACAAACTCGCTTTGATGATGGACTTGCCCTAGATTTGAATGACAATGTGGTTGAAACAAGTATGGCGAACGTCTTTTGGGTTAGTGAAAACAAGGTCTATACGCCGACTCTTGCTAACTCAGGTGTGGCAGGGGTCATGAGAGCTGAGATCATTGAGGCGTTAAAGCACTTTCAGATAAAGTGCTATGAAGATGAGTACTCGTTGTCAGCACTATTGTCTGCGGATGAAATTTTTGTGAGCAATTGTATTCTAGGGGTTGCGCCGGTGAAGAAAATTGAGGAAGCTGCTTTACCTATTGGTAGGGTTACCAGACGTATTCAGGAGTATTTAGGTCAGTGTTAAAGAAGCTGTTATTTATTATTATTGTGCTCATTGCTTTAGCTCTCGGGGCGATGTTTTATGTGCAGAAGGGTGTTGATGCATTTCTTGGGCAATCTTTGCGTATCGAATCACCTCAGTTGGTGACGATAAAGAGAGGAAACAGCCTTAATACTGTATTTTCACAGTTTCAAAAAAATGATTGGATTGATGAAAGTCCTTTTTCTCAGCTTGTCCGTCGTTTTCACCCTGAGCTTTCTCAGCTCAAAGTGGGTACTTTCCAACTCCAACCTGGTATGGATCTCACACAGGCGATTGATGTATTAAATGAAGGTATCGAGTACCAACTTGCCATTACCTTTATTGAAGGTTCGACCTTTAAAGAGTGGCGTGAGCAACTATCCGCTGCAGAGCATTTAAATCAAGTCGCGAGTGACATGTCGGAAGCCGATATTGCGGCGAAGCTTGATATTCCACAAACAAAACTGGAAGGGTTATTTTTAGCAGAGACGTATCACTATGTTGTAGGAGATAGCGATCTTGATATTTTGCGTCGAGCTCATAATAAACTAGACCGCATCTTGACAACGAATTGGAACAATAAGCAGCAAGGCTTACCTCTAAAAACACCTTATGAAGCGCTGATACTTGCCTCTATTATTGAAAAAGAAACCGCGGTTGCATCTGAGCGTGAGCGTGTTGCTTCGGTATTTGTTAACCGTCTCAACCGACCGATGCGCCTGCAAACCGATCCTACCGTTATTTACGGAATGGGGGAGCGATACGATGGGAACATTCGTAAGAAGGATTTACGTGAGAGAACGCCATACAATACGTATGTTATTGATGGATTGCCACCAACACCGATTGCTATGCCAGGGGAAGCATCTATACATGCTGCGTTAAACCCAGAGAAAAGTCGCTACCTTTACTTTGTTGCCAGTGGCACAGGAGGACATGTGTTCTCTAAGAATCTTAGAGACCATAATCGTGCGGTACAAAAATATTTAAAAACTATAAGAAGTCAGAAATGAGCCAAGCTAAATTTATTGTTATTGAAGGACTAGAGGGTGCAGGAAAAAGTACTGCTATTCAAACTCTCCGTTCGGAATTAGAACGTTCAGGCATTGAGCGAATCACTAACACGCGAGAGCCTGGTGGTACCGCACTGGCGGAGAAAATGCGCGCCTTAGTAAAAGAAGAACACGCTGATGAGGCGTTGCAAGATCGTTCGGAACTCCTTCTTATGTACGCGGCTCGAATTCAGCTTGTAGAAACGGTGATAAAGCCAGCTTTAGCACAAGGCATATGGGTGATAGGTGATCGCCATGATATGTCATCTCAGGCTTATCAAGGTGGTGGTCGACAAATTGATGAGTCGGTGATGAATTCACTTAAGCAAATCGCCATTGGAGATTTCAAACCTGACTTCACGCTTTATCTCGATATTGACCCGAAGTTGGGTTTAGAGAGAGCTCGTGGTCGTGGCGAGTTGGATCGAATTGAAAAAATGGACTTGAGCTTTTTTGAAAGAACCCGTGCTTCTTATTTGAAAATTGCAGAATCTGACGATAGCGTGGCAATCATTGACGCAAGCCAATCTATCGAGGGTGTACAGAAAAGCATTCAGGCGGCAGTGCAAACGTGGTTGATAGAGCAGAAGGGGTAACAGTGAAAAGCTATCCTTGGCTTGACGGGCTTTGGCTGCAACTCAAGCAGAGCCTTGATAATGAACGTATCCCTGGCGCAATGCTCATTCAGGCGCAGAAGGGCTTAGCCCCTGATGCGCTGATACACCAATACGTGTCTGGAGTTATGTGCCAGAACGATCATTCAGAGCCGTGCGGGTTTTGTCATTCCTGTGATTTACTGAAGAGTGAATCGCACCCGGATGTTCACTACTTGTCGCCTGAAAAAGACAAGAAGGCGCTGTCTGTTGATCAAATCCGTCAGGCTAACAAATGGGCTCAGGAGTCTTCTCAGTTTGGTCGGTACCGTATTATCGTAATACCGAATGCGGAAACCATGAATGTCTCGGCTTCCAATGCGTTGTTAAAGACATTAGAGGAGCCGCCTAAGCAGTGTTTATTTATATTGTCGACTGAGAATGCCAAGCTTTTGCTCCCCACGATACGAAGCCGTTGTGAAGTGTGGCACATTGCGTTGCCTAGTGTGAAAGCATGCTTGGAATGGGTTGGCGAACAGACGGGCAAGCCAGTGCCTGAATCTGCGGGCTACTTATGTAGTTATGAGCCATTAACGGTGTTGAACTTTATTAAAGAAAAACACGATAAATCTTATGATTTGATGATGGACGCATTCATAACCTTTCTACAAGGTAACCGTTTGGACACCTCGAGTGTTTGGGCTGAAATGTCGAAAAGCAAAATCGACCTTAACATTACCCTAGGTTGGTATTGGCACCTGCTTTGCGCGGCTCAAAAACAGGCCTTAGGACTTGATGGCGCCTATCACTTGAAAGACGCAGCCACGCTGGCTCAGTTATTTTCCTATGAACGTTTGTTTCAGCAAGGCAATCGGATTCAAGAGTTACGTAACCAGTTACGTTCAAATCCAGGGCTAAATGGCGAAGTGTTGTTTGCCAGTTGGTTGTATGAGTTTGAGTGATATAAGTCAACGCTGTACTGCCTAACGTAGCGAATAAGCTTTACGGTTTAGTAACTAGGTTCCAAGCCTCTAGTCGTTAATACGCTTAGCTAGTTATCGGCGTGGCGCTTACTGTGTCGATTTTAAAATATAGGCTGGTCACAGCCTATATTTTCCATTATTGATGTTTACCCTTTACTTCCATCATCCGCTATATTGTTTCATCATATACGCTATTCATTAGCGTCATTTATATTTTAAAAAGTACTTATTCTATGTTTGTAGACTCTCATTGCCATCTCGATAAGCTTAACCTAGACGGCCATCCGTCAGGGATTGAAGATATTGTTAATCAAGCCAAAGCAGCCAACGTACACCAGTTGCTTTCTGTCGGTGTTACCTTAGAGGCCTTTCCAGGGATGATGGAGCTCATTGAGCCTTACCCTGAAGTTATGGCGTCTTGTGGGGTTCACCCATTAGATGTAGAAAGCGCGTTTTCGCTTGCGACGTTTAAAGAGTATGTCGCGCACCCAAGGGTTGTTGCGGTGGGTGAGACAGGGCTGGATTACCACTATCAGCCAGAGACTGCAGCCCTGCAAAAAGAGCGGTTTGAGCAGCAAGTAGATGTCGCCGTGAACGTGAATAAGCCACTCATTATTCATACGCGCGATGCGCGTGAAGATACACTGGCTATTCTGCGTAATGGTGGTGCGGAACGTTGTGGTGGCGTGATTCATTGTTTCACGGAAGACCTTCCGTTTGCAGAAGCTGCGATGGAGTTAGGATTCTATATTTCTATTTCTGGTATTGTGACTTTTCGTCAAGCGACAGAGCTAAAAGAGGTGGTGAAGCAACTTCCACTGGAGCGACTTTTGATAGAAACAGACTCTCCGTATTTAGCCCCTGTTCCCCACAGAGGTAAGCAAAACCAGCCTGCTTATGTGGTTGAAGTCGCCGCCTATATCGCGCAATTAAAAGGCATTTCTTTACATGAAGTAGGAGAAAAAACGTCAGAAAACTACCGATCGCTTTTTTCTCTCTGATAATTAAGTTGGCGTGTTATTTAAACAAAAAGGATGCTTTAAGCATCCTTTTTTAGGATTGCAACTCAAATGGTTAACGAAAAGTTAATGTTCACCAAAAATGTTGAAGTAAAATCGACCCTACGCCACAGTGTGTAATTACGTTACGTAAAATAACTTATAGGGCTATTTTATTTATTGGGTGAAATTAATTGACATAAATGTAATTTTCTTATTATTCATGTGGTTATGAATGATAATTGATGGTTTTTAGAGTTTTTTTGACTGTGATCTACTCTGAGTTTTGAAACTTAACTTCGTAACACAGTAGAAAGTATTAGGTTCCTCAAGCTATATTTATCAACAGAAAATACAAATCATAATGTGGTTACATTTTCATTGGGTGCTAACATTTAAGGCTGCGGGGGTGTGCCGTTAGTGCCCATTAATCTAATAACTTTATCAGGAGCATAAACATGTTTAAGAACCTTTTTGCTAACCTGCAAAAAGTTGGTAAGTCACTGATGCTACCAGTATCGGTTTTACCAGTTGCAGGTATTTTATTAGGGGTAGGCGCTGCCGACCTTAGCTTTATTCCAGACGTAGTATCTAACTTGATGGAACAAGCTGGTGGTTCAGTATTCGGTCAAATGGCATTGCTATTTGCTGTTGGTGTTGCACTTGGCTTTACTAACAACGACGGTGTTGCAGGTCTTGCTGCAATCGTGGGTTACGGCATCATGACAGCCACACTAAGCGTTATGGCTGGTGTTATGGGTGTTGAAGGCATCGATACGGGCGTACTAGGTGGTATCCTAGTCGGTGGTGTTGCTGCGTGGGCATTTAACCGTTTCTACAAAATTCAATTGCCAGAATATCTTGGTTTCTTCGCTGGTAAGCGTGCAGTGCCAATTATTACTGGTTTCACAGCAATTGGTCTTGGTATCCTTCTTTCTATCATTTGGCCACCAATTGGCGGCGCGATCAGTGCATTCTCTGACTGGGCTGCACACCAAAACCCAACAGTTGCGTTCGGTATCTACGGTATTGTTGAACGTTCTCTGATTCCATTTGGTTTGCACCACGTATGGAACGTACCATTCTTCTTCGAAGCAGGTACATGTGTGAACGCAGCAGGCGAAACTCAAAACGGCGTTCTAACTTGTTACCTAGTTGCTGATGAAGCATCTCGAGCAGCAGGCAATGGCTTTGGTCAACTAGCTGGCGGTTACATGTTCAAGATGTTCGGTCTACCAGCAGCGGCAATTGCTATCGCACATTGTGCTAAGCCTGAAAACCGTGCGAAAGTAATGGGTATCATGGCTTCTGCAGCTCTGACTTCATTCCTAACGGGTATTACTGAACCAATCGAATTCTCTTTCCTATTCGTTGCTCCAATTCTGTACGCGATTCACGCTCTACTAGCGGGCTCTGCATACGTTGTTGCGAACATGCTTGGTTTTGTACACGGTACGTCTTTCTCACACGGTCTAATTGACTTCCTAGTACTTTCTGGCAACGCTCAGAAGATGGGTCTAATGATTGGTGTTGGTCTGGTTTACGCGGCGATCTACTACTTTGTATTCCGTACTGTTATCACAGCAATGGATCTTAAGACACCGGGTCGTGAAGATGAGTCAGACGACGCAGCTGCAGCTCAGTCTGGTAGCGACATGGCTGGCGAATTAGTTGCTGCATTTGGTGGCAAGGCAAATATCACAGGTTTAGACGCATGTATCACTCGTCTACGTGTTGCAGTAGCTGACGTAGAACAAGTTGACCAAGATAAGCTTAAGAAGCTTGGTGCAGCTGGTGTGGTAGTGGTAGCGGGTGGCGTACAAGCTATCTTCGGTACTAAGTCAGATAACTTGAAAACAGATATGGATGAGTGGATTCGTAACCACGGTTAATCTCTAATTTGTTAAGTGACTATCAAGGGAAGCATTTGCTTCCCTTTTTTCTATCTGAACCTTGTCTTCCCCCTTTCCTTGTCATGACATAGTGATCACCTCATTCACTAAAATCTCTGCAATTTTGTTATACCCATAAACGCTCTCGACAAATAGAAGAGCGGTCGCACTAAGCAGAGAACAAACACATGAAATCAAAACTCAAACTCGGTATCAGTTTAATTAGTCTGATGTTCGTTTCTACTTTCTCATTCGCTGCAGGCAATACTGCAGGTGGTGAGGAAGAGTGGCAGATCGTTGAAGAAGGCAGTACCAATACAGCCGCTGCTAAACAATCCACGAACACCAGCCGTACCGCTTCTTCGAATAGCAACGCATCATCGAGTCAAGCTCAATCAAAGCCTGCAAAGTCCAGTAGTCAACGATCTTCCAGTCGAAGTAGCGGCGGTAATGGCGGGTTTAAAATTGGTATGGGGCTGGATCAAGGCTTGAGCGTAGTTGGTCAAATCAACAACCAGGTCAACTTTGCGATTGGCAATGATGGTATTGCGGCAGACTACATTTTTAATCGTGGTCGTTTTGGTGGCGATGTGCCGTTCACCTGGTTTGCTGGCGTCGGTGGTCAAATCAAACGTTCTGATAACTTCGGTCCGCGAATTGCGCTTGGTGTCGAACTTGATATCTCGAATGGTTGGGATGCTTATGCGCAGTTAACACCCAATATGATGTTCCACAAGAGTGATTTGAAATTAGGGATTGGAGCGGGTATTGGTATTCGTTACAGTTTTTAAAAGTAAAGACGGAAGACATCCCCAATAAGAAAGCCAGCATGAAGATGCTGGCTTTTATGTTATTGCCCTAACTGTTCTGGTGAAGGGCGTTAAGAAGTATTGAAAGCGATAGGCTACTTATGGTTTTTATCCATGGCTTTTTTGATGCAGTAAGATGCACCACCCCATGTAATACCTAGCCCTAAAACCATCATAATAATTGCACTTGTTGTCATTTTAAGCGTCCTTCTTACTAGTAACATTGACGGCAACACCAACGACGACGAGTAGCCCCATGAGTCCCCAGCCAAGTAGCATGAGATCAAATTGCGCGTAGCCACCATAACCCTCAGTGATAAGAGTTTGGAATTTTGTTGCAACAATCATTGCGAGAATAACTGGCGTGATAAAGCGTAAGCAGATGTCGAACCAAGCACCAATTGAAAAATCAGAAACCTTGTTAACATATTCACGTACATCGGCAATTTTTAGTAGCCATGCCATGAGGATAATCTCAATGAAGCAGCTCACAACAATGCCAACGTTATTCGCGAAGTGGTCAACTAAATCTAGTAGTAATAGACCGCCATTAGTTGCAAACGCCATGGAAATAATGAGGCCAGCACCACAAATGATCGTGGCCGCTTTTTTACGACTCCAGTTCAGCTTGTCGATGACTGCAGAGGTAACCGCTTCCATGATAGAAATATGTGAGCTTAGACCAGCAATCACGAGAGCAAAGAAAAACAGTGGCCCTAAGATGTACGGTGCTGGTAATAAGTTAATTGCCGCAGGTAGAGTAACAAATGCTAAGCCTACGCCCGCTGTAACGACCTCTGTTAGTGGTTTACCTTGCTCTTGAGCCATGTAGCCAAGTACAGAGAAAATCATGATACCAGCTAGGATAGAGAAGCCACAGTTAATCAATACTGTCATGAAAGCATTGTTAGTAATGTCTGACTTTTCAGGCAAATAGCTTGAATAAGCGAGCATGATGGCAAAACCAATACTTAGCGTGAAAAAGATTTGACCATAAGCGGCAGCCCAGACTTTCATGTCCCAGATTTTACTGAAATCGGGTTCGAATAGGTAGTTAACACCGTTGAGTGCGCCAGGAAGAAATATCATGCGACCAATAAGTAGAATTACCATGATGAACAAGATAGGCATCATGATTTTTGCTGCTCTCTCAATCCCTGCCTTTACACCACCAGCAATAGCGGAGTAGGTGATTGCCCAGGCAATGAGCATTGCGCCAGCAATTTTCCACTGAATAGCGCCAAGGCTAGTTGGCGAGTTGTCGCCTAGCTGTAGGTATTCACTAAAGAAGAAGGCATTAGTGTCGGTTCCCCAGCTTTGAGTAAACGACATGCCAAAATAAGAAATTGCCCAACCAATAACTGCGACATAGTAGACGGCGATTGTTGCCGCAACTCCGACTTGAAACCATCCGAGCCATTCAAACTTGGCGTTAATTTTACTGAGTGTTTTTGGTGCAGAACCTCGGTATTTTTGACCCATACTGAATTCGAGAATCATGAATGGAATACCGGCTGTGATCATGGCAAAAAGGTAAGGAATAAAGAATGCACCGCCACCATTTTCGTAGGCCATGTAAGGGAATCGCCAAATATTGCCGAGTCCGATTGCCGACCCCACTGCTGCAAGAATAAATCCAGCGCGGGATCCCCACTGTTCGCGTTTCATAGTTAACTCCTTTTACTACATCGTCTGCGACATAAAATGCTATTCAAAGAATAGCGAGCTGCACCAATTATTAAATGTCATTTTTTATGGTGAGCCAATTATCGGTTGTGTTGTGTTTTACTTGTGGTTTTTTATGTTGGTAATGTGGCGTTATCGTAGTGATATAAACCATATTTCCTGGCGCTTAGTATTGAAAGTTAAAACTTTCAACTAAGTGTGAGGTTAAGATTACCCATGTTATAGAGTGTTGGCAATAGATTACGTTTGTATAGGGGGGAATCTTTGGTAGATGAATCATCTGTGAAATGTTACTTTTTGGGTTTTGTATGCTGACTGTGATATCTATCGCAAATCAATCCATAATTAGGCGTTTTATAAATAGAGTAAACCACTAAATTTTATTTTAGACGTAGTCTCTAAAATATGTGCTACAAACCAATATAAATATCGATGTGTAAGCGGCAAGGTATTGTTTGATACTAAAATTTAACGCTCACGCCAATATTAGTCTGAAATTGATTCATCCATTGTGTGTTAAAGCCAATAAAGCAACTTTGGTCGTTAGTGGGTAAATTACACACCGAGATGGTTTCATTACTCACGACGGTACCTTGCCATCTTGCTTGACCGTTGAGGAATAAGCGAGGCATTAGCTGGTATTCAATCCCACCGAAAATGCTTGCGGCAAAGCCTGTTTGAGACTTAGTCCAGTCTGCTGAAATGTGTGAAGCGCCTAATCCAGCCCCAATATAGGCGAGAGTTTTCTCGGCTACTTGGTACTCTGCGCTGCTTTGTAGCTGTAAGTACTGTATCTTTGAATCCAAATTCAACGTATCAAGAGATGAGTTTTGCTGTGAATAGAACGCACCAATGCGTCCATTTAATAGCGGAAACTCGACCGCAAGTGCCAGATTGCTTGAAGGAGAAATGTCATAGGTTTTATTGTCACCATCAACGGCAGTCCCTCCAATGCTATAGCCAATGAACGGCGTAACGATGACGTTGGCGAAAGAGAGTGAAGGCGTGGCAATTAAAACAAAGAAAGTGGCGATGATCTGGCTAATAAACTTAGTCATAAGGCTTCTCCTTCATTGAGCTGATGGTGTTTGTGTCATTAGCGTAATTGACCAGTTTGTACTAACGTTTAAACATAGTGTGACAGTAACATCATAATTTTGAAGTCGTTATTTCCGTATTGGTATACTGTGTCACAATAGTAAACACAATGTTACATTTGGAGGTTGTATGGACTTTAATTTAAAAATGGCGCTTAGTATTACTACAATAGCATTTTCTATCATTCTTGCTTTTGGCTTCACTGCAATTTTGGCCGCTTAGCTACGTTATGGCAAATACAGGTGTGGTAACGGACTCCCATGCTGCTATTGATCCTAAACGCTTTAGACAGTACGTAGGAGGTAAGACTGCGCTAATTGCACAAGGAGGAGGACAGCGTAGTATTTTTACCTCTGGTGTTCTTGATTCTTTTCTACTTTCTAACTTTGACCCTTTTGATGAGTTTTATGGTACCTCGGCAGGGGCGCTTAACCTGTGTGCGTATTTGGCGCGTCAACCTGGTTTGGGGCGAGCATTTCTGCTGGATTTAACTACGGATCCACAATTTTTTAATGTCTTCAGTTTTATCCGTAAGAAGCAGTCACTGAATCTCAAGTGGGCGTTGGATAAATTATATGATTATCCTTATAAGCTTGATATTGATATGGGGCGGCGTTCCATGGGGCATCGGCGAGCTTTTGCGGCTGTGACGGACACTTTAACTCTGAAAGATCACTATTTACCCATGCTACAAGATGATTGGTATTGGGTAATGATGGCGACAAGTGCCATACCAAATTTGTTTGATGGTTCGGTGTCGGTGCATGGACGTGAGTACATTGATGGAGGGGTCTCTGCATCGATTCCGGTTCAGGAGGCATGGCGACAAGAAAATCGTATGATGGTGGTGATTCGTACCGAGGAACAACTCACACAGGAAGAGCCCATCGTATCAGATCAGCCGCAGGTGACTGAGCCGCCAACGTGGTTTCGTGAGTCACTAAATAGTGTTCAACTACAATGGCAAGACAAGTTAGAACAATGGTCTAAGGACTGGAACGGATTCTTTGACCTCCAGCTAAGTAAAGCCGAAGCCCAGAAACATTCTCAGCACCTTAATATGATTAATGGTGGTCGCTGGCTATTTGGTGGCGCTGATATCTATCGCCTTAGTCATGTGTTTGGTGAGAAATTCGATGCTGGTCTTGCGGATATGCTAATGGTGCATTATCAGACTTATTCGTTGACGAGCACCTTTTTATCCTTGCCTCCGGATGACTGTTTCATTATGCAAATAGCGCCAAGCAGAGCGTTGAAAACATCATCGTTGATGAGTAAAAAAGATGACATTTTGCATGATTACCAATTAGGTCTAGAAGCTGGATTTCAGTTTATAGAACACTATCAAAGCCTAGTGACAAAGCCGCAAAACTCAAACCGATTCTTTATCTAAAAAGTCAAAAAACACTGTATCGAAGAGCGCTGAAAATCACTTATTTCTCGTGGATTAATAAGTGCATTTTTAGTAATGCTTTTGGTGTGTTTTTCTTGTGCTGGTGTAATATTCTTTCATTGTTTTAGGCGCAGTTTTGATGAGTAACATGACCTGCACCCCAAACTTTGCCCTATATGCGTGATGTTTGTCACGGCGATTCACCAAACTGCTTCACAATTACTTCGCAAAGTAAAAAAATTGCTAGGTTGTTGTTTTTTGGAGTGCAAGATGTACATGGCTCAACCTGGGCATATCGACCATATCAAGCAGGTCAATGCTGGTCGTGTGTATAAATTAATAGACCAATTTGGGCCTATATCGCGCATCGATTTGTCGAAATTAAGTGGCTTAGCGCCAGCGAGTATTACGAAGATCACGCGAGAACTTATCGCTGCACACCTTATTCATGAAACGGCGGTTCAGGAAGCGATCAGTCGTGGTCGTCCTGCTGTTGGTTTACAAACGAATAATCAAGGATGGCAATTCTTATCGATGCGTCTGGGGCGAGGATATTTAACCATCGCGCTTCATGAGCTTGGTGGGGATGTCCTCATTGATACTAAAATTGAGATTCATGAAGTTGATCAAGATGACGTTATTGCTCGCCTCTTATATGAAATCGAAGAATTTTTTGAAACCTACACCAACGAGCTAGACCGTGTCACCAGTATCGCGCTAACACTGCCTGGTTTAGTCAATACCGATCAGGGTATTGTGCTGCAAATGCCGCATTACAACGTGGCTAACTTCCCGATTGGTGCGGAAATATTTAACGCAACTGGCCTCCCGGTATTTGTCGCGAATGACACCCGTGCATGGGCGCTGGCTGAGAATTTATTTGGTCATTCTCAAGATTGTGATAATTCGGTTCTGATTTCCATTCACCATGGCTTAGGGGCGGGCATTATTCTTGATGGACGCGTGCTACAAGGCCGCCATGGTAACATTGGTGAGCTCGGGCATATTCAGATCGATCGTAACGGATTGGATTGCCACTGTGGCAACAAAGGCTGTTTGGAAACCGTTGCGAGTTCGCAGGCTATTCGACGAGAAGTATCCCAACGCATAGCAAATGGTGAGACGTCAGTATTGGCTGAGCAAGAAGAAATTAGTGTTGAGGCTATTTGTGAGGCCGCCGCCAATGGCGATCCACTTGCTGTGAATGTTATCGAAAAACTAGGGGACAACCTCGGTTCTGCTATCGCGATAGTCATTAACCTCTTTAACCCTGAAAAAGTGTTAATTGGCGGGGTTATTAATCAGGCAAAAGATATTTTATACCCAGCAATTCAACGCTGTATAGAGCAGCAAAGCCTACCCGTTTATACTCAAGATCTTAAATTAGTAGAGTCTCGGTTTTATAAGCAAGCAACGATGCCCGGTGCGGCATTGGTGAAGCAAGCGTTGTATGATGGTGTATTACTCATGAAAGTCATCGAAGGCTAGTCATCGACATTTCTACCGTGTGTATCGAATTTCACTGTGCGTAGGGTGTTTGTTGAGAGTCATAGTTTTGGATGTTTTGTCGCAAAACTTCTTGTCCAAGATGTTGATTACATGAGATAAGGACTCTAGTAACTGTTTTTCCAAGGAAATCTCATGTCGAGCGTATTAAGTTCAGTTGATCAAAGAACGCAGCTGGTGGGTGAAAACCGCCTAGAGCTGCTGATGTTTAACTTAAATAGCCGTCAGACGTTTGCTATTAACGTATTTAAAGTTAAGGAAGTGCTAAAGCTTCCCCCTCTTACTCAACTTCCCGGCTCGCACCCTAGTATTTGTGGCATAGCGTCACTTAGAGGCGTTTCTGTTCCTGTTATTGATTTAAGACGAGCGGTAGGGTTTCCTAGACCCGCAGAGGGCGGAGATCACAACCTAATTATCACCGAATACAATCGTACGGTGCAGGGCTTTTTAGTGGGCGAAGTGAAGAACATCGTTAATACCACATGGACAGAGATTCAGCCTCCTCCAAGAACGGTCGGTCGGGCGAATTATCTCACTGCGATCACTAAGGTAGAGGAAGGAGAACATGTCCATTTAGTTGAAATTATTGATGTTGAGAAAGTACTCGCCGAGATCATTGATTATGACGTTTCTATTTCAGAAGAAACGCTAGACACTGCGTTACTTCCTCATTTAGCTGGTAAAAAAATCTTAATAGTAGATGACTCTTCTACCGCCAGAAATCAAGTTAAGGGTACTTTGGAGCAATTGGGTGTAGAAATTATCGAATGCTTCGATGGTGCTATGGCATTAAGGCTATTGAAGCAATGGTGTGATGAAGGAATTGATGTTTGTTCTGAGCTATTGATGATGATTACTGATGCAGAGATGCCTGAGATGGATGGGTACAAATTGACGCATGAAGTTCGCAATGATCCTCGCATGAGTCAACTCTATATCACATTGAATACCTCGTTAAGTGGCAGCTTTAATGATGCCATGGTTGAAAAAGTGGGTTGTGACCGCTTTATTTCTAAGTTCCAGCCAGATTTACTTGTCGATGTTGTTCAGCAAAGAATGAGCCAAATCTTATAGGGTAGAGTTGATACTTTAGTTGTGTGATTACAATCTGAGCGTTTAGCGTGCTATAATTGACGTGTATCTATCTCTGTGTAGAGATAGATATGGTGAACTATAATTCTACTGACGAAAGGTTGTTCCATCAGAATGATTTGGCTAACTTCAAAAGTCGTAATGACTCTAAGTTTACTAATATTCAGGGAATGGAAAAAAAGACGTACGGAAGCGCCAGTTGAAATAGATCGGTAATGTCATGGAGCGATTAGCACCATGACGACCGAGAATCTGAACTTAAAAGGGAGTATTTACTCCCTTTTTTCTCATCTGTTATTTGGTAAATAAGGGCGTAACATAGAATGGCATTATTGAATTATTCACGATTGAATTAGTGTAGCCACAATGCCAAGCCTTAGCGTTCGGTTTATAGATTTATCATGCGGCTATAGATTTATAATGCGCTTTTATAGCTTTATCACGCGGCTTAATGGAACTCTCGTGACTGAACTTTTAACGCAGCTAATTTATCGGTGATATCTGTTAATTTGCCAGCGATAATATGTGTGACTTCTCCTTCTCTTTCTAAAATGCCGCTAACTTTCAGAATCTTGGCGGTTAAATACGCCTTTTTTTGTGCTTTTGCCGTTGCACTCCACACCACGACATTAATATTTCCGGTGTCATCTTCTAAGGTAATAAAGGTGACGCCTGCTGCGGTTCCTGGCGATTGTTTCCCTGTGACTAACCCAACCACATGCACAATGGATTGGTGGGGGTGATGCTGAAGAGACTGCATTCGAGTAAACCTACCTAACACCCCCGCTTGATCAAGTAACTGAATGGGGTGTTGGTGAAGTGACATGTTCATTGAAGAGAAGTCTTCAAGTACGTTGTCTATTTCACTTGGTTTATGGGGAAGGGGTTGTGCTTCATAGGGCAGCGTATGAAAGAGTGGTAAATCTTGTAGGGTGTCCATCATAGCCCAGCGAGTCGCATAGCGATCACCTGAAATAATCTGTAGCGCATTGGCTGATGCGAGCAGTTCCAGTTCTTTTTTGTTCAACCCCAACTGTTTGATTTGTGTTGGCGTAGTAAACCCTGCATCAGGACGATGTTGGAGGATACGTTGCACACTCTCATACCGTAATCCCTTGATTTGCTTAAAACCAAGACGGATGGCAAGGGGATGAGCATTTGCGGCTACTGAGTCTAAATTTAAGTTTGAACAATGTGTATTAGGTTTGCTGTTCGTTGGCACTAAATCATGGTGATAATGGGAGTGGTTAATGCACACCGGTAGTATGCTGACACCATGTCGCTTCGCATCTTGTATCAGCTGTGAGGCACTATAGAACCCCATCGGTAAACTATTGAGTAAGGCTGTATAAAAAGCGTGTGGGTAATAATATTTTAGCCAAGCGGAACTGTATGCTAAGACCGCAAATGAAGCGGAATGGCTTTCTGGAAACCCATATTCACCAAAGCCGCAAATTTGTTCAAATAAACGCTCTGCAAATGCAAGTTCGTAGCCCCTTTGTTGCATTCCATCAATGAGCTTAGTGCGAAATTTAAAGATATTGCCGTTTTTTTTCCATGCCGCCATTGCTCGACGCAGCTTGTCTGCTTCACCACCGCTGAACCCCGCTGCGACCATGGCTAATTTGATAACCTGCTCTTGAAAAATAGGCACCCCTAGCGTTCGCGATAGTACCGCTTCCACTTCTTTTGAGGGGTAAGAGATAGCTTCATCACCGTTTCGCCGTTTAAGAAAAGGGTGCACCATGTCCCCTTGGATAGGACCGGGTCTGACAATGGCAATTTGTATCACAAGATCGTAATAACAGGCTGGCTTTAGGCGAGGCAGCATGCTCATTTGCGCCCGAGATTCAATCTGGAATACCCCAACCGTATCGGCCGCTTGAATCATTTTATAGACGTTAGCATCGTCTTTTTGACGGCTAATATCTGCAATTGTTAAATCCACATCGTAGTGGCGCTTTACTAATTGAAAGCATTTTCGAATGGCGGTTAGCATACCTAACGCTAAGACATCGACTTTGAGTAACCCTAAGCTTTCTAAATCATCTTTATCCCATTGAATTACAGTTCGTTCATCCATGGCGGCGTTTTCAACGGGTACCAATTCATACAATGGGCCTGCTGAGATAACAAAGCCACCAACATGTTGCGATAAGTGCCTTGGGAATCCCATGATTTCATTGACCAGTTCAATAAACTGTTGGCCTTTTAAAGAGTCTGGTTGTAAACCAAGCTCAACGATTTGCGCTTGCCATCCCTGACTGCGATCACGGCGATTAATATTTTTAACAAAAAAATCGAGTTGAGTGTCACTGATCCCCAGAACTTTGCCAACATCTCGTATCGCGCTTTTAAAGCGATAAGAGATGACCGTAGCGGCAAGTGCCGCTCTCTCCCTGCCATATTTTCGATAGATGTATTGAATGACTTCTTCGCGCCTTTCGTGTTCAAAGTCGACATCGATATCAGGTGGCTCTTTACGCTCTTTGCTAATAAAACGCTCAAATAATACCGAAATATGCCGAGGGTCGACGGAAGTAATTTCCAAGCAATAACACACCACTGAATTAGCAGCGGATCCTCTGCCTTGATAGAGGATCCCTTGCTGTTTAGCGAACATGACGACATCATGAATCGTCAGGAAGAAAAACGGGTAATTAAGTTGTTGAATTAAATTGAGCTCTTTTTCTATGGTCTGTTCTATCTCATATGAGACGCCTTCAGGAAAGCGTATTGTTTTACCGTGCTCAACCAGTTTTCGTAGATAACTCATAGGAGTTTCCCCTTTAGGGAGTAGCTCACTTGGGTACTCATAGCGAAGGGTGTCTAGTTGGAAATCGCAATATTTTGCAATACGAACACTTTCCGCAATCCACTCTGGCTCATAGAGCTTTTCAAGTTTACTTTTGGGTCTTAGGCTTCGTTCGGTATTGACTAATAGCTGACCGCAGACCTTGTCTATAGAGGTATTAAGGCGGATAGCAGTAAGAGTATGTTGTAACGGTAAACGAGTGGCCGTATGCATGAGCACACCGCCACAAGCGGTAATTGGTATGCTAAGTTGTTGGGAAAGCCGTTTACAATGCTGTAGGTACTGGTGTTCATTAGAGGTTAAATGACGTTGTAGACCCATCCAGACTCTATTGCTATGGTGCCTGTATAACCACTGCCCCCATTTACTATCATCACTGTTCCCTGTTGGTAGCCAGATAACAAAACAATGGCGCAGTGACATGATGTCCCACTCTGATAAGCGATATTGCCCCTTTTCACAGCGGCGTCTTGCATTTGTTATGGTGCGGCAAAGCTCTGCATAGGCTTCCCTGTTGGGGCAGAGTAAGACAAATTGACAATCTGAATTGAGCCAAAACATGCTGCCGATGAGCTGTTTGATGCGAAGGTTGTGCTGTTTGATTGCGGTATGCGCCCGTACCACACCTGCCAGTGAGCATTCGTCAGTGATAGCTAAGGCCGAATATTGAAGAAATTCTGCTTGAAGCATGATTTCTTCAGCATGAGAGGCACCCACGAGGAAAGAGAAGTTACTTTGACAAAACAGCTCTGCGTATTTCATAGCACCTCCTAGCTAAATTGACCATGCACGAACCAGTGCTGCTCTTCGGTTCGAAATATCCATAGCCATTGACCCGACGTATTTCGAGCAACAAAGTAATCTCGTTTAACAGGGTGACCATCCCACCAACCGCTAACAATACGCTCTGGTCCGATAGTCACTTTAACTTGAGTTGTGAGTGGAATAGGGTGCGGAAATAAAAGGCTAGGTCTGAATAGAGTCGACTTTGATGTCAGTGGGCAAACCGGCGTGCATTGTTGGGGATCTAGGGTAAAAGGGACGACTTGAGTCGCCATTTCTGGTCTTGGGTCATCGGTAAGTAAAAGAGAGGTTACCGCTTGTGGGCCAAGCTTAGCCTGTAGCGTAGAAGTAAGCTCTAATGCGGTTTGATTCCCCTTTACACCTTCAAATAAGTCATGTTCACTACTGCTATTTTCACCCAATCTGGTGACGGAAAGCGTCAGTCCTGTGACGGCGCTGTCTATACGAATACTTTCTAGTGTAAGCGAAGATAGAGCGTGCCACTTTGTCGCTAGATAATCGCCTTGCGCGGAATGAAATGGGATGATTTTATCTTGGTGATCGCGTTGATGGAGCACAAGATTAAGCTCATAAGCAACGCTGTCTCGTAGCCTTAAAAATAGCTCAAGTCTCTGGAATAAAATGTTAAGCGGCTTTTCTAACCATGCGATGTTTTCAATATCAAATAGCAATTCAAGAAAAGAGCAAAAGAGCTCTGGTGGATGATAAAAATCGATGGGGTGCTTAAATTGCCCAGTAAGCTTACCAATGTAATTAACCAAATCAATATCAAATCGTTTAGCCACTTCAGGTAAAGGAAGTGCTAATAGGTCATCAATATTATGAATACCAACTCGTTGTAATTGGTTCACTTGTTGGGCTGGTAGTCCACTCAATGAAATAGGATAGTGGCGTATTGCATCCTTCAGCTGCTGCGTATCCGTCGCCACCCAGTTTTTGTTTTGTTTCGCCATGAGGGTGGCTGCATACGGAGAAAGCCCAGTTGAGTAGGATGTATGAACCTGTAAATGCGCCAAGTGCTGGGACAGATTACGCCAGTAATTCTCCATGTTGCTGTATAGCGACAGCATGTTGGTAACCTTGATTAAAATGCCATTAGGGGGAGAGAGGCTAATATCAGAGGTAATCAAATAGAGCCATTGAGCAATCTCAGTTAAACGTCGTTCTTCAATTTTAGGCTCGTAAGGGTGAACTTGTAAGTCTTGGCAAAGCGCCGCTGCGCTACCAAGCCCCATCCCTAACTGTAAGCCTTGTTTTTTAGCCTTATGATTGAGCTGCACAATAGTATGTTTACGCCCATCAACAATTGCTAAAGTCAGGTCGTTATCTTTATCTTGGTGAAATAACGTGTCCATTTGTAGTGTAGGGAAATGTAGATATAACCAAAGCAACATGATGATGACTACCCTTGCTGCTGCATAGGAAATGAAATTACAGTTGAAGCGCTAGGCTCAGCTGTGACAGTGAGCTCTGGCCAGCAAGCCGTCATATTGACGATAAAAGGATGACGAGAGAATCCGCCTTTTTGCTTGGTAATGCTGATTTCAAGTCCTGATTCATGAGGTTCAAGCGTTAAGCCTAAAGAAACGGGCAAAGAGAAAATGTGGGGTTGAACTGGACGGAATAAAAACTGCAAGCATTGTCCGGTTTCACTGGCGACTTGAAGGCGTTTAGCATGATGAATTTCAATGTCTTTTTGCCATAAGCAAACACAACCACAGGCTCCACTCTTTAGACTTTGCTCGGCAGCCCACAACGCATGTTTGATTGAGGTTGGGTAGAGCATGAGTACTTGTGAAGGTTGAATACCTTGGCCTAAGAGATAGTCGGCACACAAGTAACCCGGTGGATTGATTAAGACTAAAAGTCGTTTTTCTGCACATGTAGTAATATGAGGGAGCAACAGCCGCAACTCGCCAATGCCACCGATCGATTGAATATCAACGACACCGTGGTTAGGAAACCCACCATTTAAGCGCTGATCAAGTTCATCAAAACCTGTTGGGTGATAATCTTTAGTGCTGGAGAAGGAGCGGCTTCCTTTCCAAATTAATTGTTTATTTTGGAGCTCAGTGATCAAAGTATGCATAATAATTTTACCTGTATATCCATACAGTATAATGCGTGAGTAATTGAGCTGCAAACAGTAATCAACGACAGAGTGATGGAATCGTTGTGGATGGACAATAAAGCAGCATCGTGTAATAAGTGCTTACGACGTCGCGATGAATTACATTGACAAGGGTATTTGAATTAGAGTAATTGTTTTAAAAAACCAAAAGATGGTAAAGCGGACATGAGGAGAGTGATGTGTTCACTGAAGATCAACAGTATTCTTTGATAGTGCAAGGCGGTGGGCAAAAAGGGGCGTTCGCCTCCGGCGTGTTAGATAAGTTTATTAGTGCAAAGTTTGACCCATTCTCTTTGTATATTGGGACCTCTGCTGGCGCACTGAATGTCTCCTCTTTTGTCACAAAACAAGAAGGGCTCGGGCTAGACTTTATCTTGAATTATACCACTCGTGGACGATTTTTTGATGTCAATAAGTTGCTGCAAAAACAGCAGCCTATGGACTTAGACTGGGCTTTTGAATTCGTCAATACGGGGGAGTTTCCTTTAAATATACCGAAAGGGAAAATGCAACTTGGCGAAGATAAAGTCGCATTGGCTTGCATTACCGATGTGGAAGACCTGAAAGATTACTATTACCCTATTTTTGCGGATAATTGGTTTGATGTTCTTAGGGCAACCTGTGCGATTCCAATGCTCTATTATCATGATATTGAATTTGATGGTAAGAAGTGGGTCGATGGTGGGGTTTCGGCAACCATCCCTGTTGAAGAGTCTTATCGTCGTGGAATTAACAATATGGTGGTGATCAGTACCATTCCGGAAAGTGGCGATAAAGTGCTGCATTCACCGGCGATGGAATCTTTAGAGCGTTGGAAAAAAGAGTTAGAAGCAGGGCTAGCGGCGCACTTAAACCACCTAAAAATATCCGGTACAAAAGAAAAGTTAAGCGAGTTTCATCGGCATTTTTCAGAAAAATTGCACACCATTAAAATGGACTATAAGCAATTTACGGCCAATCAGGCTGAGTTATACAAAATCGCACCGAGTGAAAAGCGCAAGTTATCAACGTGGATTCATGACAATGAAAAACTATCACGTTTGATCGATATTCAAAATAAGCGTATTCCATTTAGTCGTAGCGGGACCAGCCATCTCGATATGCTGGTGGCACACTACACGAACCATAGCCAAATTGAACAGTTTTTAGATTCGCCTCCTGAAGATGTCAATTTATGGCATATTCAGCCCAAGCATGAACTTGCATCTAAAGGGTTAATGAGTCACAAAGATCAAATACTTGAGGACTATCAACATGGAATGGCTGTGGCTGGAGAGTTTTTAAAGCAGCATTATGATAAGTAGATTATCTGAATGATGAAAAATAAGCGGCGGGTTAAATAGCCGCTTATCTGTATTACATTGTCTGATATCACGCCTGACTTTTTTGCTTATTTCGGTTGGGCGTCAATGCACTGGCCATTGATATTGGTCACTGTTGGGTCCATTAGACGTAAGTAAAGAGGCATAAGATCTTTTGGCGTTTTTAGTGCATTCGCATCTTCGCCTGGATAGGCTTTAGCGCGCATGCGAGTGCGTGTAGCACCAGGGTTAATGGCATTGACTCGAATGGCGGTGTCACTCAACTCATCCGCTAAAATTTGCATCATGCCTTCTGTCGCAAATTTTGAGATTGCGTAGGTACCCCAAAAGGTACGTCCAATATGCCCAACAGTCGAAGAAGTAAAAATAACGCGTCCAGCTTCTGATTTTTTCAGAATTGGTAGTAAAGCTTGTGTCATTAAGAATTCAGCTTTGACGTTGATCTGCATGACATCATCAAATGTCTCTTCATCAATCTGTTCAAATGGGCTTAGGGTTCCTAAGACACCTGCGTTATGAACAAGACCATCGAGTCGTCCAAATTGACCTTCAATCGTTTCTGCCATATCCACGTAATTCTGCTTAGTCGCACCTTTAAGGTCGAGCGGAACGATGGCCGCTTGAGGGTAACCCGCTTTTTCAATTTCGTCGTAAATTAGCTCTAAGTTAGCCACATTACGGCCGAGTAAAATCACTGTTGCACCATGCTCAGCATAACTGAGTGCGGTTTGACGGCCGATACCAGCACCAGCACCAGTAATGAGAATGATTTTGTCGGCTAGCGCCTTAGGAGCGGTTGAATATTCCACAGAACACTTCCTTAGTTTGAATAATTCTTGGTAATCGTGACAAGTTGGTTACAATACACTAATTCGTAGGATTGGGGATAAGACATTGGAATTTTTATTAGATTACGGGCTTTTTCTAGCCAAAATCGTGACAGTATTAGCGGCAATTGTGGCGCTGATTGTAGTGGCGAAATCCGTAGGCGGTCGGACGGGAAGCGCAAAGGGTGAACTCGAAATCACCAACCTTACCGAGCAAAGAAAACAAACGGTTGAGCAATTAGAACACCACTTGCATGACGACGCATTTATTAAGGCTCGTGATAAGGCTGAAAAAAAAGCGGAAAAAGAGAAAGTAAAGTCACGTGAAAAAGAGATAAAGAAAGCCTCTAAAGGTGGCGATCTTGATAGCAAACGTGAGCCTCATTTGTTTGTGTTGGATTTTATTGGCAGCATAGATGCTAAAGAAGTGGCGTCGTTAAGAGAAGAAGTGAGTGCGATTCTTGCCGTTGCTCGTGTGGGCGATGAAGTATTGGTTCGTTTAGAGTCAGGCGGCGGTATGGTGCATGCCTATGGACTAGCGTCGTCACAACTAGACCGAATTAAAGGCGCTAATCTGCCACTAACTATTGCTGTTGACAAAGTTGCGGCAAGTGGTGGCTATATGATGGCCTGTATTGCCGATAAAATCGTGTCAGCACCGTTTGCGGTGGTGGGCTCTATTGGTGTGATTGCGCAGTTACCCAATTTTAATAAATTATTGAAAAAGAATGACATCGAGTTTGAACAGCTGACGGCAGGTGAATACAAGCGAACACTAACAATGTTTGGTGAAAATACCGATAAAGCGCGCGATAAGTTTAAAGAAGAGCTTGAAGAAACACATGGGCTATTCAAAGACTTTATTCGAGATCACCGTCCTGCGCTTGAGCTAGAAAAAGTCGCGACAGGTGAGCACTGGTTTGGTACTCAAGCAAAAGCGCTTGGCTTAGTGGACGATATTCAAACATCAGACGATGTGGTTACCGCTGCGTGTAAAGAGAAAACGGTATTGTCTATTCGTTACGTACAGAAGAAAAAGCTGAGCGATAAATTTGCAGGTGCAGCAGGCCAAGCTGCTGACAACGTACTGATGAAATGGATCAGCCGTGGTCAAAGACCTATTGTTTAGGCGGTAATGCACTCTAAGATGGCGCAGAATAACCCCAAGTGTACTTGGGGTTGTTTTCTTTAACCCTTTTGATTTGGCTAGGCATGAAAGGTAGCTCACCCTAGAATCATTATTCGCTAAAGAAAATGGCATATTGGTGCTATTGGGTATATAATTTTGCGCCGTAAAAATGAAGAATAATAAAGATAGTTAGCCAAACAATACAACGTGGAGTAAAACATGTCCTCAATGACACCCGTGATTACTGTAGATGGGCCAAGTGGTGCTGGAAAAGGCACATTGTGTATGTTGTTGGCTGAAAAGCTAGGTTACCATTTACTTGATTCTGGTGCGATTTACCGCGTGCTGGCATTAGCTGCGATTCATCATGGTATTGATTTAGACTCAGAAGATGCATTAGTACCAATTGCGATGCATCTTGATGTGCAGTTCATCGCCGAAGGTGACTTAGTGAAAGTTATTTTAGAAGGTGAAGACGTATCAGGCGAACTTCGTAAAGAAGAGACCGGTAATGCAGCGTCAAAAATAGCGGCTTTACCTCGTGTTAGAGAGGCGTTATTACGTCGTCAACGTGCGTTTAATATCGAACCTGGACTTGTCGCGGATGGTCGCGATATGGGCACTGTTGTTTTCCCGCAAGCTCCAGTGAAAATTTTCTTAGATGCAAGTGCAGAAGAAAGGGCCCATCGCCGCTTTAAGCAGTTGCAACTAAAGGGCTTAGATGTTAGATTTGACGACCTTTTGAGCGAGATCGAGGAGCGAGACTTCCGAGACCGCAACCGAGCGGTTGCACCTCTACGTCCTGCTGATGACGCTCTAGTGCTCGATTCTACCTCGTTAAATATTACGCAGGTTGTCGAAAAAGCGCTAAAATATATCGAATCTAATCTCACTAAGTAGTTGTGCTTCGGTACCAAACTTGGTGAGTTTCGAACGTTGGTCGCAAGGATGATGACTGGCGAAATTATCAACCCCATGCGGTAGGATACCCGTGGACGTTTACTAATTGAAGATTAAATAATGACTGAATCTTTTGCTCAACTCTTTGAAGAGTTTCTGAATGAAACTGAATTCCAACAAGGTAGTATCGTTAAAGGTACTGTAGTAGCTATCGAGAACGGTTTCGTTCTTGTTGATGCTGGCCTTAAGTCTGAGTCTGCTATCCCTGCTGAACAATTCAAGAACGCTGCTGGCGAACTTGAAGTTGAAGTTGGTGCTGAAGTAGATGTTGCTCTAGACGCTGTTGAAGATGGTTTCGGTGAAACTCAACTTTCTCGTGAGAAAGCGAAGCGTCATGAAGCTTGGATCGTTCTTGAGAAAGCTTACGAAGAAGCTGAAACTGTTGTTGGTATCATCAACGGTAAAGTTAAAGGCGGTTTCACTGTTGAACTTAACGGTATCCGTGCTTTCCTTCCTGGTTCTCTTGTTGACGTACGTCCAATCCGTGACACTGCTCACCTTGAAAACAAAGAGCTAGAGTTCAAAGTTATCAAGCTAGACCAGAAGCGTAACAACGTTGTTGTTTCTCGTCGTGCTGTTATCGAATCTGAAAACAGCGTTGAGCGTGACGAACTTCTTGAAACTCTACAAGAAGGTACTGAAGTTAAAGGTATCGTTAAGAACCTTACTGACTACGGTGCATTCGTTGACCTTGGCGGTGTTGACGGTCTTCTACACATCACTGATATGGCGTGGAAGCGTGTTAAGCACCCATCTGAGATCGTTAACGTTGGTGACGAAATCCTAGTTAAAGTTCTTAAGTTCGATCGTGACCGCACTCGCGTTTCACTAGGTCTTAAGCAACTAGGCGAAGATCCATGGGTAGCAATCGCTAAGCGTTACCCAGAAGGTCACAAGCTAACTGGTCGCGTTACTAACCTTACTGACTACGGCTGCTTCGTTGAAATCGAAGAAGGCGTTGAAGGTCTTGTACACGTTTCTGAAATGGATTGGACTAACAAGAACATCCACCCTTCTAAAGTTGTTAATGTTGGCGACGAAGTTGAGGTTATGGTTCTTGATATCGACGAAGAACGTCGTCGTATCTCTCTAGGTCTGAAACAGTGTAAAGCTAACCCATGGCAATCATTTGCAGAAATGCAAGCTAAGGGCGACAAAGTTACTGGTAAGATCAAGTCTATCACTGACTTTGGTATCTTCATCGGTCTAGAAGGCGGCATCGACGGTCTAGTACACCTATCTGATATTTCTTGGAACGCAACTGGCGAAGACGCTGTTCGTGAATACAAGAAAGGTGACGAAATCTCAGCTGTAGTTCTAGCTGTAGATGCAGAGCGCGAGCGTATCTCTCTAGGCGTTAAGCAAATGGAAAATGACCCATTCAATGCTTACGTTGCTGATAACAAGAAAGGCACGCTAGTTAACGGTACAGTTACAGCAGTAGACGCTAAAGGCGCTACTATTGAACTAGAAGAAGGCGTAGAAGGTTACATCCGCGCATCTGAAGTTTCACGTGACCGTATCGAAGACGCATCTCTAATCCTAAGCGTTGGTGACAGCGTTGAAGCGAAGTTCACAGGTGTAGACCGTAAGAACCGCGTAATCAACCTATCTATCAAAGCTAAAGATGAAGCTGATGAGCAAGAAGCAATGGCTTCACTGAACAAGCAAGAAGACGGCGGGTTCGGTAGTGCTATGGCAGACGCATTTAAAGCTGCTAAAGGCGAGTAATTTACTCAGCTAAGAAAAAAGGAGCCGCAAGGCTCCTTTTTTTTGTTTTTAACTTTGCGAATTATAGACTATTATCTGTTTATACAGGCAGTTAGTGAACTGTTGTTATACAATGGTAAAGACCGTTTCAACTGAACATGAGAGTAATGAGGGTAACCACCTATGACTAAGTCTGAATTGATTGAAAGACTCTGCGCTGAGCAAACTCACTTATCCGCAAAAGAAATTGAAGATGCGGTAAAAGACATCTTAGAACATATGGCTAATACGCTGGAAAGCGGTGACCGTATTGAAATCCGTGGATTTGGTAGCTTTTCACTTCATTACCGCGAACCACGTGTAGGGCGCAACCCTAAGACGGGCGATAAGGTTGAACTAGAGGGCAAGTACGTACCTCATTTCAAGCCAGGTAAAGAGTTGCGTGAACGCGTAAACGAAAGTCTATAAGCACTCTCTTTAAATCAGTTGAACGGCATACAGATAGTGTGCCGTTTTTGTATTTCTGAATATAAATAGAAGTAATGAGATTTTGTTAAGGTCCAAATATTGGGATCTCTCGACATAAGGCGCGAATTTAGCAATGATTCGTAAGATTATGGCGAGTAAGCATGGTGTGTGATTACTATTTGCTGCATAATCTTAGCTATCCAATGACTGTGGTGAAAACACATGAAGATTATAAAAATAATTTTACTAATTGTACTTTTCTTAGTCACTCTAGCACTTGGTTCGCAGAATCAGGCCATCGTGACGTTTAATTACCTATTAGCCCAAGGTGAATTTCATTTATCTACGTTACTTGGCGTCGTCTTTGTTACTGGGTTTGTGATTTCTTGGATTATTTTTGGAAGCTTGCATCTTAAGTCTCAATTGACGGTTCGAAAATTGAGAAAGAAATTGGCTAAGCAAGCTCCGCCTCAGTCAAAAGACGTGGCAACGACTAGCCCTAGCAACTGATTGAATATTAGGGTCTATTTAGTACATGCTTGAGCTACTATTTCTGCTTTTACCGATTGCTGCAGCCTATGGTTGGTATATGGGGCAGCGGAGTGTAAAACATGACAGACAAGAGCAATCTCATCAGATATCTCGTCAGTATATGACGGGTCTTAACCTATTGCTCTCAGATCAGTCCGATAAAGCGGTTGACCACTTTATTGAGTTACTTCAAGTTGATGATGAAACAATAGATACCCATTTAGCGTTGGGCAATTTGTTCCGTTCAAGGGGCGAAGTTGACCGCGCGATCCGAATTCACCAAAACCTTATCTCGCGCTCGGGCCTTACCATTGAGCAAAAAAACATAGCCTTACAACAACTTGCCAAAGACTATATGGTTTCGGGTTTCCTTGACCGTGCTGAAAAAATATTTGTTCAGCTTGTTGATGAACCAGAGCATAGAGAAGCGGCCTTAACTCAGTTGGTCTCTATCTATGAGCAAACTCAAGAGTGGCATAAGGCGATTGAGTACGCTTCAGCATTACAAAAGCTAGGTAAGAAGCGAGTTAAGAACAATATTGCTCATTTTTGGTGTGAACTCGCAATAGTCGAGCAGGCGGGTAGTAATACACCTAAGGCAATTCAGTATTTTCGTAAAGCGCTCACCGTTGATGCTAAGTGTGCTCGAGCCAATATTGCACTAGGGCGCCTGTATCTAGAAAATGAAGAGTATACAAAGACGATTCAGTGTTTAGAATCCGTCCTTGAACAAGACAAAGACTTTGTTAGTGAGGTACTGCCGACGCTAGCGGAATGCTACCATCACCTAGGTCAAGAGCAAGATCTTGTTGAATTTTTGCGCTCTAGCATTCAAAAGGGGGCAGGCGTGTCCGCTGAGTTGATGCTAGCGCAGCTTGTTGCTCATCATGAAGGAACCGCTTCAGCTCAAGCGCTATTGACTCGTCAGCTAGTGAAAAGCCCGACAATGAAAGGTTTCTATCGCTTGATGGACTATCATCTAGCAAATGCTGAAGAAGGACGCGCAAAAGAGAGTTTAACAACGCTGCAATCTTTGGTGGGTGAGCAGTTAAAGTTGAAGCCGCACTATCGTTGTAGAAAGTGTGGTTTTTCGACGCATTCATTGTATTGGCATTGCCCATCTTGTAAAGGATGGGGTACGATCAAGCCGATTAGAGGGTTGGACGGCGAATAGTCCAACATTAAGGTTTTTATGGCAGCACTTATGTGCTGCTTTTTTTGAGTTAGCACTCAGTATTAGTAAGGAGCAAAAATGATTGACCAAAAAGTGATAGTGGCACTGGATTATGACAATCAAGCCGACGCATTAGCTTTTGTTGATAGAATTGACCCAACTTCTTGTCGACTAAAAGTTGGCAAGGAAATGTTTACACTATTTGGTCCTAGTTTTGTTCGCGAGCTTCATAAACGTGGTTTTTCGGTATTTCTTGACCTTAAATTTCATGATATCCCAAATACGTGCTCAAAAGCAGTAAGAGCCGCTGCAGAGATGGGTGTCTGGATGGTGAACGTTCATGCTGGTGGTGGTGAGCGTATGATGGCGGCATCTCGCGAGATCTTAGAACCTTATGGCAAGGATCGTCCACTTCTTATTGGTGTGACGGTATTAACCAGTATGGAACAGTCTGATCTTGCAGGGATCGGTATTGACGTCGCACCTCAAGAGCAAGTGTTGCGCTTAGCTAACCTAACAAAACGCGCGGGACTTGACGGTGTTGTATGTTCAGCGCAAGAGTCGAGCATGCTAAAAATAGAGTTGGGTCAAGAGTTTAAGCTAGTGACTCCTGGTATTCGCCCTGCAGGCGCTGCAGTAGGTGACCAAAAACGTATTATGACACCGGATATGGCGATTCAATCTGGTTCTGATTATCTTGTTATTGGCCGCCCTATCACTCAAGCCGCCGATCCTGCGCAGGTACTTGCAGATATTAATGCTTCACTTCGTTAACATCGAAAAACGGTAGTCGACATTGAAAACGCCAGACCTTATGGTCTGGCGTTTTAGTTTTTTAATTCGAACTTTGTACAGAAGTGGGGAGCGCCAATTACTCTTATAACGGCACACCACTGTGGAATTTAAAATCACTATCTGGTGATGCAATCAGATCGGCTTCAATCTTGCCAAAAAACTCGACTCTTTCTGTAATGTCGCCCCCAGAAACCTGTTCAGCAAGTTTTAAATAATCCTGGTAATGGCGTGCTTCAGAGCGTAGTAGAGAGACATAAAATTTAGCAATATCATCGTCCATGTATGGGGCAAGTTTTGCAAAGCGCTCACAAGAACGGGCTTCGATGTACGCGCCAATAATGAGCTTATCAATTAGCGTATTGGGTTCGTGAGTCGTCGCTTTCGACAACAAGCCTTTGGCATATCGACCAGCAGGAATAGGGTGATAGGGGATGCTCCTTCCTTCAAGGATCTCTAATACCTGATAAAAATGATGTAACTCTTCTTTAATCAAGAGCATCATTTTGTCGATTAAATCTTGGCTGTAAGGTGAGGCTGACTTTGCCATAATGGCTTTGGAGATATTGCTTTTACCTCGCAACGAATCAGAATTACCTTGTTTTCGATAAGCAAACTGTTCGTAAGGCTTGAACCATTCTTGCAAAACTTCGCTGCTCTTAGCATCAACCGCATACTTACGAAGTAGATACATGGCTGATTGGCCAGCTTTTAGTTCGCACAAGAGGTGATCAATCAAAATAACAGGAAGGTTTTCGGGCTTCTTTGCTTCTGTTACCCATGCATCGGGCGTTGGGCAATGTAGAAACTGGTTAATAGGCGCTAAAATTTGTTCCATTTGAGTCTGACTAGTCATGTTATATTATTTTCTTTGAGCAATTGAAAAAGGTCGCATCTGCGACCCTTTTTTGATTCGTGTAGCTTCAGCAAAAGCAGGCGCTCAATACTACCATTTTTTCTTTTCACCAAATAGTTCATCCATGTCGTTATCTCGCTCACGACTGGCTTGCTGTTGTTGCTGTTCATCGGCTTTTGCTTGTCGTGAGTTTTGCAGCTGTTCAAGAATCTCAGTGAGCTTTTCTTTGGCTTGAATCGAGTAGTTGTCATTTTTTGAGCTTAATGCGTCAATACCTTTCTTGAGCAGTTGCATTGCTGTGCCTGGTTGCCCTTTAGCGATGGACTCATGGGCTCTTTTTACGACATTCTCTATATTGATTCGTATTTGAATGGTTTCCAAACGGCCGTTCTCTACCATGTAGGCTTGAGTTTCAATGCGACCTTTATTGTGTTCGGTACGAATCGTATCACGCAGGCGCTTAACCAGTTTAAGCATGACAATCGCTTGCTTGTCACTGGTTGGCACTTTAAATGAGGTGGCTTCGTTGCCTTCGTAGTTTTCATTTAACTGCTGGATTTGTGTTTGAGCCGATTCGACACGTTGTGTGAGGTGTTTGTTTTTTGGATCGAGATCATGCATGTTCTTTAATGCATCCAAGATTCGATTATGTAGGCAAATCATGAGTTCTTTACTATAGGGAAGGTAGCTGGCTCCACTAATTAGCTCTTCAGTAGCATCAATAAGCGCAACGTAGCGTGCGGACTCTTGTCGGCGTGTCGCTTCCGCTTTCAATTTGTATTGCAACATAATGTTGTACCCGAGAACGAGGACAAGCAGGAGTGCGACCAGCGCAATGATCAAACCAATATTCATAACTTTTTGTATCTACAGTGAGTTTCCCTACAACAAGAAGATTCAGAATACACCAAAGCGAAAGTCATCAACACTGCTAAGTCGTCGTTTAGGTCATAAACTGGGAAAATAGCTGATTATTTGTACGTAACGAGAAATATGAGTAATAGATCCGCAAAAAACTGTTAATCTTTCTAGGAATTCGTTATAACTATTAATTATATGCTTTGCTGTTAGCATTTATTGGATGGACAGCAGAAACGGACAAGGATGACGAGGGCGCAATGAAGTTACAGCAGTTAAGATACATCGTTGAAGTATTGAATCATAATTTAAATGTTTCCGCGACTGCAGAAAGCTTATATACCTCCCAACCCGGTATTAGTAAGCAAGTTCGTTTATTAGAAGACGAACTCGGCATTCAAATCTTTGAGCGAAGTGGTAAGCATCTTACCCAAGTCACGCCTGCAGGCGAAGACATTATACGTATTTCACAAGAAATACTGTCGAGAGTGGAAAGCATCAAAGCGGTAGCTGGTGAACATACTCATCCGGAAATGGGCACGTTGAACATTTCAACAACGCATACACAAGCTCGTTATGCGCTCCCTGAGGTGATTAAAGGCTTCACGGCTCGCTACCCTAAAGTCTCCCTGCACATGCACCAAGGCACACCATCACAGATGTCGGAAGCGATAGCAAAAGGCACCGCCAATTTTGCCATTGCCACCGAAGCACTTCATTTGTATCAAGATGCCGTTATGTTGCCTTGTTATCATTGGAACCGTTCTATTGTCGTTCGCAAGGACCACCCATTAGCTCAAAAAGCAAGGGTGACGATCGAAGATCTTGCTGCGTATTCACTGGTAACCTATGTGTTTGGCTTTACTGGACGTTCTGAACTCGATACCGCGTTTAATAAAGTTGGGCTAACACCTAAAGTAGTCTTCACGGCAACCGATGCAGACGTGATTAAAACTTACGTTAGAATGGGTATTGGTGTGGGTGTAATCGCGAGCATGGCGATGGACAACAGTCAGGATAACGATTTAGTCGCAATAGATGCGAGCCATATATTTGAAGCCAGTACGACGAGTATTGGATTCCGTCGCGGGACATTTTTACGTACTTATATGTATGATTTCATGGAGCGTTTCGCCCCTCACTTGACACGACCTGTTGTTGAGCAAGCCATTTCGCTGAAATCAAATGTCGAAATTGAAGCAATGTTTAAGGATATCGACTTACCGGTGAGGTAACTTCTTTCATCGTTTTAACAATATCATGGGCACAAAACGCTTCCGTTGTGCCTTGCTTCCCCCTACAATCGCACCAGAAAAGTAGGGGAAGTTTATCATCGTGAACCGTCAACAATTTCAACTGATCACCCGACTGCTTAAGCAATATCAAAGCTACTGGCGTCAAGACCCGTTTACGCAGGTAATTAGCGGTCAAATTCCATGGAAAAGCGCGAACCCTGAGCTCTTGACTTGGCTACAAGCCCTTAGCCGAGACGCGATTTCTACCTACAAAAAAAATCCGCCGCTTTTTGCTTCGAAACTCAGTGAATGGTTACCTGACGCCGAGTTGTTAAGCACCATCACTGTCCCTCATCGTCCCTTTAACGAGAGCGCTGCGAAATTCCCACGTGGTTTAGATAGTGGTATTCCAGGAAGAAAGCTGCAACAAATCTCTTCGCTTAGTGACGTTTGTATTTCTGATCATCACGGCACTCAATGGCTAGAATGGTGCGCAGGTAAAGGTTACCTTGGGCGATTACTTTCTTCACAATCACAACAGCTTGTCACGAGTTTTGAATTTCAGGCTGCATTATGTAAATCGGGGCAGAATGACGCAGATAAATTGTCGTTGCCGATGACATTTGTCCAAGGGGATGCGTTTAGTGATGAAGCAGAACATGTGTTTTCTCATCACCAACATGCGGTTGCT
Organism: Vibrio nomapromontoriensis; assembly: GCF_050337205.1. NCBI lineage: Bacteria > Pseudomonadati > Pseudomonadota > Gammaproteobacteria > Vibrionales > Vibrionaceae > Vibrio > Vibrio nomapromontoriensis. The sequence goes on along the minus strand of NZ_JAKJSS010000007.1, from coordinate 621,755 downwards.
TTACACGCTTGTGGTGATCTACATGTGACCCTAATTAAGCACGCAGTCAGAGGCAAACTGCCTGCCGTGACATTATCACCGTGTTGCTATCACCTTATTCATGACACTCACTATCAACCAATGTCTAACGAAGGGCATGAAGCGAAGTTAACACTGACTAAGCAAGAGCTTCGGATACCATTGCAAGAAACAGTGACTGGCGGAGAGCGAGTTAAACGTCATCGTGAGCAAGAGATGACGTTTAGACTAGGTTTTGATGCTTTGTGCAGTGAAATGGGGTTGAGTCAGGCGTACATATCGATCCCAAGTATAAAAAAATCCCAATTAGCCGATGGATTTGAAGCGTTTTGTCTTTGGGCGGCGAAGAAAAAACAGCTGACATTACCTATTGTAGATTACTGTCATTATGAGGGTGTCGGCATGAAACGTTATTGGGAAATGGAAGCACTTAGCTTGATTCAAGGTGTTTTTCGTCGACCATTGGAGCTTTGGCTCGCGTTAGATAAAGCCTTATATTTGCAACAGCAGGGCTATGATACTGAAATATTTACATTTTGTGACCCCGCGACTACCCCAAGGAATTTGGTAATACACGCTGTTCGGACATAAAAAAAACGGGCGATCACGCCCGTTTGATAAATAAATATGCTTCGTTAATCTGTCGTTAGCTAACGATGATGCTTACTAGTTAAACATCGCCATTGCTGCGATAGGTTCAACATATTCAAGGTCGAAGCTTTCCGCCACTTCTTTGCAAGTGACTTTACCGTGAATGACATTGAGTCCATCTAGGAATCCTTTGTCTTCAGTCAGCGCTTGCTGGTAGCCCTTATTTGCAAGTTTGATGATGTACGGCAATGTTGCATTATTTAGTGCAAACGTTGAAGTACGAGCAACCGCACCGGGCATGTTGGCAACACAATAGTGAACGACATCGTCGACGATGTAAGTTGGATCTGCGTGTGTAGTCGCATGAGAGGTTTCAAAACATCCACCTTGGTCGATGGCCACATCAACCACTGCCGCGCCTGGTTTCATTTTCGCAATATGTGCTTTTGTCACCAGCTTTGGTGCTGCTGCGCCAGGAATTAAAACGGCACCGATCACTAGGTCTGCTTCTAGGATATGCTTCTCTAATGCATCTTCTGTAGAATAAACCACTTTAGCGCGACCCTGGAATTCTTCGTCCAAAGCGCGTAATGTATCAATACTACGATCTAAGATTGTAACGTCTGCACGCATGCCAACAGCCATACGAGCGGCGTTTGAACCAACAACGCCACCACCGATAACCACGACTTTCGCAGGTTCTACACCTGGTACACCACCAAGTAGAAGGCCGCGTCCGCCGTTGGATTTTTCGAGTGTTTGAGCGCCAGCTTGTATAGACATTCGCCCAGCGACTTCTGACATTGGTGCTAATAGTGGCAAGCGACCCATATTATCTGTTACAGTCTCATAGGCAATGCAGACAGCTTTGCTTTTAATTAGCTCTTCAGTTTGTGGAAAATCTGGTGCTAGGTGAAGATAAGTAAATAAAACTTGTCCTTCACGTAACATAGCACGCTCGACAGCTTGGGGTTCTTTGACCTTTACAATCATCTCTGCTTGCGCAAAAACGTCGGCGGCGGTAGGAAGAATGGATGCGCCTACAGCGATGTAATCATCGTCTGAAAAACCAACACCAGTGCCAGCATTAGTTTCAACGAAAACTTGATGGCCGTTTGAGATAAGCTCTCTTACGCTTGCTGGGATCATACCAACACGGTATTCATGGTTTTTTATCTCTTTAGGTACGCCAATGATCATCCTGACTCCTCATTATTATATGGTTGTATTAACTGTGTGTAGGGTGTTATTGTCGAATTACTGACTAGTATAGAAGCTAATTAACAAAATTTGATACTGAATATTACAGAGTTGTAGTATATTTTTTTGCAAGGAAGTAACAAGGTGGAATAAAAAATGGCAGACAACTATAAGAAGCCGTCCAAGGAACTAGACCGTATTGATCGCAATATTCTTAATGAATTGCAGAAAGACGGTAGGATCTCAAATGTCGAATTGTCAAAGCGCGTAGGTCTATCGCCTACACCGTGTTTGGAACGTGTTCGTCGACTTGAGCGTCAGGGATATATTACGGGCTATACAGCTCTACTTAACCCACAATACTTAGATGCGTCACTATTGGTCTTTGTGGAAATTACGTTAAATCGTGGTGCCCCAGATGTGTTTGAGCAATTCAACGCAGCAGTGCAACGATTGGATGACATCCAAGAATGTCACCTCGTTTCTGGAGATTTCGACTATCTTTTGAAAACAAGGGTGTCGGATATGGGTGCGTATCGTAAGTTGCTTGGCGATACATTATTGCGTTTACCGGGTGTGAATGACACGCGAACTTACGTTGTAATGGAAGAAGTGAAGCAAACGAACCAACTGGTGATTAAGACGCGATAAATCTATTCTAACAAGGAGTTGACTAATGCCATGAAAATCCATGCTTTATTCATCTCCTAGATTGGGTTTTAATCCCCGATGTGGTTAAATCAATAAATACTCCGAGCGGCTTTTGCCGCTCGGGCTGTTTCTACTAAGTTAGATGTTGGATATGTTCAAACAGGACAAAAAAAGAGTCGAAACGATCATTAAGACCAGTGAAGAGCAGGAAGCTTCACGTCTCAACGGTTTTCAACGATTAAGAGAATGCTGCTTTATACTGGCAGTCTTGACGTCGATTTTATTGGCGGTCGCATTATTTACTTTCAGCCCAGCAGACCCTTCTTGGTCTCAAACCTCATGGGGTGGCGACATTCAAAATGCAGGCGGCCTCGTCGGTGCATGGCTTGCTGATACGCTATTTTTCGTTTTTGGCTCTTTGGCTTACCCCGTTCCTTTTGTTGTTGCTTTTAGCGCTTGGGTGTTTTTCCGTACTCGCGATAAAGACGATGAAATTGATTTTATGATTTGGGGAACACGCACGCTCGGCTTGACCATCATCATATTGACGAGCTGCGGTTTAGCAGATATTAACTTTGATGATATTTGGTATTTTTCGTCTGGTGGTGTGATTGGCGATGTGCTGACCAGCTTGTCGTTGCCAACTCTAAATGTGTTGGGTACAACCATTGTCTTACTATTTTTGTGGGGAGCCGGATTTACGCTATTGACTGGAATTTCATGGTTAAGCATTGTGGAGTGGATTGGCAATAGCGTACTGACCTTCATCGCGGCGTTAACGAACAAAGCCCGTGGCAGTAAAGAGCAAGTGTATGAGCCAGTATTATCTCAACCAGAGCGGGTTGAAGAAGATGACGTGATGCCACATTTTTCGGCGAAAGATGAAGCAGTGTTGTCTGATGAGCAAGCGCTATCGTCGACTAAACGACGTCATTATAATATTCATATGCCAGATACCGCGGATTTAGAGTCGCGTCTAGACGACACAGATGCCCATGATCCGTTGTTTGCCACCTCTGCGCCTGCGACTGATACCGTAGAAGCTAATGAGTACTCTTCTATTTCTGACGCGATACCAACACCAAACAGCGCTGAGATACCGTCTAACGACGTTATTGTGGAAGCGAGAACGGAACCCGTTATCGGCGAAAGTGCGCCTGAGTTATCGCAGCATGAAACAAGAGTGGTGCCGCCATCGATGGATGAGCCAGCTCCTGCTATGTCATCAAGGCCGACGGTTGCCCCTGAAGAGGACCGCAGTCATTTACTGGGTGCGACGATAGAAGACCTTGAAATAGCGGCAAGAACCTATGACGACTTTGCTGATCAATCTACACACGCGGATACCACACACACAGATATTCAGCAGATTGATTCTAAACAGATAGACTCCAACTATGTAGAGCCAACGATAACCAGTGACGTTGAGCATCGTGATGTCAACACCTCACATCTAGCAACCGCCGCAGTGACGACAGCGATTGCTAGCGCACCGTTGGCCGCGCAAGATGGCGATAATTTACCTTGGAGCTCAGAGAGCGTTGACGTGACAGGGGAGCCAACAGCATCGGCGGATCTTTCTGACTCTGCGCTCCTTAATACAGATGTTGAGTCTTGGTCACAGGAAAGTACCTCTTCGCTTGAACCTGACAAAATTGAGTCGATTGACCAACATGTTGAGCCAGAAGCAGTGTGGGTTGAAGAGCCGAATGTACAGCCTGCTGCTCAACCTCAAGAGGACGCATATGTAGACGCGGATTCTCAAGCGTTCCAGTCTTTGGTCGCAGAAGCGCAAAAAACGGCTGTGGCGAAGGTGAACCCATTTTTGGTGCAGCAGGATGCCAATTTACCTAAGCCTGCGGAACCAATGCCGACGCTTGAGCTGCTTTACCATCCTGAAAAGCGTGAAAACTTTATTGATAGAGAAGCACTGGAAAATATCGCTCGTTTGGTTGAGTCCAAGTTGGCTGATTACAAGATTAAGGCTGAAGTCGTCGACATTTTCCCTGGGCCAGTGATTACTCGTTTTGAGCTCGATCTCGCACCGGGTGTGAAGGTCAGCCGTATTTCTGGTTTGTCTATGGATTTAGCGCGTTCATTATCTGCAATGGCAGTGCGTGTAGTGGAAGTTATTCCCGGTAAGCCTTATGTAGGCTTAGAGCTACCTAATATGACGCGTCAGACGGTTTATTTTTCGGATGTCATCGGTAGCCCTGCGTTTACTGAGTCTAAGTCGCCAACTACGGTGGTATTAGGCCAAGATATCGCGGGTGAAGCCGTGGTCGCCGATTTGTCTAAAATGCCTCACGTATTAGTGGCAGGTACAACCGGTTCAGGTAAATCGGTTGGCGTTAACGTGATGATTCTAAGTATGCTATATAAAGCGACGCCAGAAGAAGTGCGCTTTATCATGATTGACCCGAAAATGTTGGAGCTTTCGATTTATGAAGGTATCCCGCATTTGTTGTCGGAAGTGGTTACTGATATGAAAGACGCCTCTAATGCACTGCGCTGGTGTGTTGGGGAAATGGAGCGTCGCTATAAGCTGATGTCGGCACTGGGTGTTCGAAACATTAAGGGCTTTAACGACAAACTGAAAATGGCGGCGGAAGCGGGTCACCCTATTCATGACCCACTATGGAAAGATGGCGATAGTATGGATCCAGAGCCGCCATTGCTTGAAAACCTACCTTACATCGTGGTGGTCGTGGATGAATTCGCTGACTTGATCATGGTTGTTGGTAAGAAGGTTGAAGAACTGATTGCCCGTTTGGCTCAAAAAGCCCGAGCAGCAGGTATTCACTTGATTTTGGCAACGCAGCGACCATCTGTCGATGTTATTACTGGTTTGATTAAAGCCAACATTCCGACACGTGTTGCCTTTACGGTTTCAACCAAAACAGATTCAAGAACTATCCTAGACCAAGGCGGCGCAGAGTCACTGTTAGGTATGGGTGACATGTTGTACCTACCGCCTGGGTCGAGTCATACGACTCGTGTACATGGCGCATTTGCGTCCGATGATGATGTTCATGCTGTGGTGAATAACTGGAAGGCGAGGGGCAAACCTAACTATATTGAAGAGATTACCAATGGTGATCAAAGCCCAGAAACCTTATTGCCGGGAGAAAAAATGGAAGGCGATGAGGAAATGGACCCGTTGTTTGACCAAGTAGTGGAGCACGTCGTGCATTCACGTCGAGGTTCAGTCTCTGGTGTTCAAAGGCGTTTTAAAATTGGTTACAACAGAGCGGCTCGCATTGTTGAACAACTTGAAGCTCAAGGGATAGTCAGTGCACCGGGCCATAATGGTAACCGCGAAGTATTGGCTCCACCCCCAATTAAAGAATAATGGCAGTAAGGAATTAACATGAATAAATGGCTTTCGCTTGCGCTCGTCACCGCTTCCGCCTTTAGCTTTACGGCGTTTGCATCTCCTCAGCAAGAACTGAGTGAACGTTTGCAGCTTAATGATGGATTCAGTGCGAATTTTAAGCAAACCGTGACCAGCCCTGATGGGGATGTGGTGATGGAAGGCGAAGGGAATGTTGAAATCGCCCGCCCGAGTATGTTTCGTTGGGTGACCACGTTACCTGATGAGAATGTATTGGTATCAGATGGAATTAATCTTTGGTATTACAGCCCGTTTATTGAGCAGGTGAGTATTTATAATCAAGAGCAAGCGACGGAACAAACCCCGTTTGTATTACTGACTCGTAACCGTGCAAGTGATTGGGACAACTATAGTGTTGAACAGCGTGGAGATATGTTCACTCTAACGCCGACGGCGGTTGACTCAACCCAGGGACAATTCCAAATCAATATTGATCCTAAAGGGATTGTGCATGGGTTTAATGTCATAGAACAAGACGGTCAGCAAGGTCAGTTTGTGTTTGAAACGGTCAAGGTTGGCAAACCATCATCGGATAGATTCACTTTTGTGGTTCCCGAAGGTGTAGAAATTGATGATCAAAGAAACTAGGGGATTACGTGAGTAATTTTAGTTTTGACTTTTCAGGGGACGAAGATTTTCGTCCCCTGGCTGCGAGAATGCGTCCAGAAACAGTAGAGCAGTACATCGGGCAGCAACATATTCTTGGTGTTGGTAAGCCACTTCGTCGTGCTTTAGAGGCGGGCCAGCTTCACTCTATGATCTTATGGGGACCGCCGGGTACCGGGAAAACGACGCTTGCTGAAGTGGCGGCAAATTATGCTGACGCAGAGGTCGAGCGCGTATCAGCGGTAACCTCGGGTGTTAAAGATATTCGCGCCGCGATTGAAAGAGCACGAGAAAATAAACTGGCAGGTAAGCGAACCATCTTATTTGTGGATGAGGTGCATCGCTTTAATAAAAGCCAGCAAGACGCCTTTTTGCCACACATTGAAGATGGAACGGTGACCTTTATTGGGGCGACGACAGAGAACCCATCGTTTGAACTTAATAACGCATTATTGTCTCGAGCACGGGTCTATAAGCTGACCTCGCTTGATAAGGCGGATATTCTGCTGGTACTTGAGCAAGCGATTCAAGATGAAGCGCGTGGGTTAGGTCAGGTGTCGGTGGAGTTTCAGGACAATGTTTTAGATAGACTGGCAGAGCTCGTTAATGGTGATGCGCGTATGTCTCTGAATTATCTAGAGCTGCTCTATGATATGGCGGAGGACAATGCGCAAGGTGAAAAACTGATCACATTGCCTTTGCTTGCGGAAGTCGCCGGAGAAAAAGTAAATCGCTTTGATAATAAGGGCGACATTTGGTACGACCTTATTTCCGCCGTTCACAAATCGATTCGCGGCTCAAACCCAGATGCTGCGTTGTACTGGTCGGCACGTATGATTGCTGCTGGTTGCGATCCGTTATACATCGCTAGACGTTTATTAGCGATAGCGTCGGAAGATATCGGCAATGCAGACCCTAGAGCGATGCAAGTCGCGATGTCGGCTTGGGATTGTTTTACTCGCATTGGTCCAGCAGAAGGTGAACGAGCGATAGCACAAGCCATCGTTTATCTTGCCTGCGCGCCTAAAAGTAATGCCGTATATACTGCTTGGAAGCAAGCGTTAACTGACGCGCACCAATTACCAGAGTATGAAGTGCCCCATCATTTACGCAATGCACCTACCTCTCTTATGAAAGATATGGGGTACGGTGAAGGGTACCGTTATGCTCATGACGAACCTGGCGCTTACGCGGCTGGCGAACGATATTTACCTCCTGAAATGAGCGGCACACGCTACTATCAGCCCACAAATCGCGGTCTTGAAACCAAAATTGGTGAAAAGTTAGATTATCTGGCCGATTTAGACGCAAAAAGCCCACAAAAGCGCTATGAAAAGTAGTGGCTTTTCGTTATCGTTATCCGGTTCAATTATCAAGATTTATCAGCGGTTACAAATTAATCGCTTATAAACGTATTCATAACCTAATGCATAGGATTGGCAATGCTGGATTCTAAATTACTTCGTACAGAGCTGGATGAAACAGCTGCAAAATTGGCGCGTCGTGGCTTTACGCTTGACGTAGAAACTATTCGTAAACTTGAAGAGCAACGCAAGTCGATTCAAGTCGAAGTAGAAAATTTACAATCCACGCGCAATTCCATCTCCAAGCAAATCGGTCAGAAAATGGCGGCTGGCGATAAAGAAGGCGCTGAAGAAATCAAAAAGCAGATTGGTACTTTAGGTAGCGATCTTGAAGCGAAAAAAGTTGAGCTAGCGGCGTTAATGACCGAGCTTGACGATATTACGTTGTCAGTGCCAAACATCCCGGCAGATGATGTGCCAGATGGCAAAGACGAAAGCGAAAACGTAGAAGTTTCTCGTTGGGGTCAACCAAAGTCATATGACTTTGAAGTGAAAGATCACGTTGATCTAGGTGAAATCGCAGGTGGCCTTGATTTCGCAAGCGCGACTAAAATTACCGGTGCCCGTTTTATCGTTATGAAGGGGCAATTTGCGCGTCTTCACCGTGCAATTGCACAATTCATGCTCGATCTTCACACTGATGAGCATGGTTATACAGAAATGTATGTCCCTTACCTAGTGAATGCAGATAGCCTTTACGGCACAGGTCAGTTACCTAAATTCGGTAAAGACCTTTTCCATACTGAGCCGCTTGTTGAAAAAGTGAGTGATGAAGAGCCGCGTAAGCTGTCTCTAATCCCAACGGCAGAAGTACCAGTGACCAACATGGTTCGCGATACCATTACGGATGAAGCAGACCTGCCTGTTAAAATGACTGCGCATACGCCATGTTTCCGTTCTGAAGCGGGTTCTTACGGTCGTGACACTCGTGGTCTGATTCGTATGCACCAATTTGATAAAGTGGAATTAGTACAAATTACTAAGCCTGAAGATTCAATGGACGCACTTGAGGAGCTAACCGGTCACGCAGAGAAAGTGCTACAGCTTCTTGAACTGCCTTACCGTAAAGTGGTTCTGTGTACGGGTGATATGGGCTTTGGTGCTCGTAAGACTTACGATCTCGAAGTCTGGGTTCCTGCACAAGAAACGTACCGTGAAATTTCATCTTGTTCAAACATGTGGGATTTCCAATCACGTCGCATGCAAGCTCGTTTCCGCCGTAAAGGTGAGAAGAAGCCAGAGCTTGTTCACACACTAAATGGTTCAGGTTTGGCTGTTGGCCGTACTATGGTAGCTATTCTTGAGAATAACCAAGAAGCAGATGGTCGTATTGCTATCCCAACAGTGCTACAACCGTATATGCGCGGTGTGACTCACATTGGTTAATACCAATTGATAGAATGATAAAGCCCAGCACTCGCTGGGCTTTTTTATGGGCGTAATATTTAGAGATGTTGAATTGCCTCTCCGGTGTGTGCGGGTTACGGTTGCTGTTGACTATTACACGGCGGTAATAGTGTTTTGGCTTTTTGCTATCTTATTAAAACCGTTGCTGTCGATATAATGTGCAACGTCATCGCAGTGTAGTACTGCGATAAACACGATTTTCTCAATCAATCTTCGAGGAGGGCGTATGGCAGTTGGATGGGCAGGTGACGACAGTGTTAGTCAACAAATTCAGCATAATATTGATGACGAAATTAGCCGAGTAAGACGTAATCTTATCACAGGAGAGAGTGCGCAATTTTGTGACGAATGTGGAGAGGATATCCCGGAGGCGAGGCGTAACGCTATAAAAGGTGTTCGCTTGTGTCTTCATTGTCAATCGTCGCAGGAGCATGCTTATCAGCGCTCGTCGTTATTTAATCGCCGAGCGAGTAAGGACAGCCAGCTAAGATAGTTGCGCTTAAACTGCGCTACCTAGACTTACGGTATCTAAACGATAGCACCTAAATGACGGTATCTAAAATAGTCTAGAGAAGCAGATGGTACATGACCACGTTAGCGATTTTAGTGAGTGACTTAAATCGCTAACGAATATAGAGCTCACTTATTTGGCTGTTAAGCAAAGCACTGATCATTGTGTAACGCTGCTTTAATCGATTGAACCAGTTTAGCAATGTGTTCAGGTTGGCTAATGTAAGGTGGCATCATGTAAATCAAGCGACCAAATGGTCGAATCCAAACACCACTATCAACAAAATGCTGTTGAATCACCTCCATATTAACGGCAGTGGTTACCTCAACTACCCCTATCGCCCCTAACCAGCGTACATCGCTGACTCGGTCACACTGCAAAAGCGGTGGTAGAAGCTCGGCAAACAAAGACTCGATTAATGAGACTTGCTGTTGCCATTCTCCGGTCTCAATAAGCGACAAACTCGCCTCGGCGACGGCGCAAGCGAGAGGGTTTCCCATAAAGGTCGGCCCGTGCATGAAGCACGCAGCCTCACCTCCGCACACCGTATCTGCCACATGCTTCGATGTTAGGGTTGCCGATAATGTCATGTAGCCCCCCGTGAGAGCTTTACCGACACACATAATATCTGGCTGCACATCGGCATGCTCACACGCAAAAAGCTTACCCGTACGTCCAAAGCCTGTGGCAATTTCATCAAGGATGAGCAATACCCCATATTCATCGCATAGTTGGCGCACTCTTTTAAGAAATGTTGGGTGATAGATGCGCATACCTCCTGCACCTTGAACAATAGGTTCGAGGATGACAGCGGCGATTTGACGGTGGTGGCTAGCAAGTTTGTCTGCGAAGTCTTTGATGTCAGCGTCGTCCCACTCTTGTCCAAAACCAATGTTAGGCGAATTGGCAAAGATGTGCTCTGGTAAAAAGCCTTTATACAAACTGTGCATAGAATTATTGGGGTCAGTGACAGACATAGCTGCGAAGGTATCACCATGATAGCCATGGCATAAGGTGAGAAACTTGGGGCGACTTTCACCTTTTGCGTGCCAATATTGCAATGCCATTTTCAAACTGACTTCTACAGCGACTGACCCAGAGTCGGCGAGAAAAACGTGTTCAAGATTACTTGGTGATAGCGCGACGAGCTTTTTACAGGCGTTAATTGCAGGCTCATGAGTGATCCCACCAAACATAACGTGCGCCATTTTGTCTGTTTGGCGTTTTAGCGCATCGTTAAGTAGTGGGTGGTTATAGCCATGTATTGTCGACCACCAAGATGACATGCCATCAACGAGCTGGCGTCCATCCTCAAGCTCAATATTCACCCCATTGGCGGAGGTGACTGGGTAACAGGTTAAAGGATTAAGCGTTGAAGTGTAAGGGTGCCAAATATGTTGGCGATCAAAGTCGAGATCCATCATAACTCTCTGTGTGTTATTTAATCAGATGTAAACGCCGTGGCGTGGTCGGTGTTGACAGTGTAACGGCTGTGGGTACACTAGCCAAGACTAATAATAATGTGAGCAAGGAATTTTCTGTGGAAGTAAGACACAACTGGACGCTAGCGGAAGTCTCGGCCCTGATGGACAAACCCTTCATGGATCTACTTTTTGAAGCGCAAACATTGCATAGGCAGCATCAGCAAACGAATCATGTACAAGTGAGTACATTGCTGTCCATTAAAACCGGTGCTTGCCCAGAAGATTGTAAATACTGCCCGCAGAGTGCGCGCTACCGTACAGATGTTGAAGCCGAGCGACTAATGGAAGTTGACCGAGTATTAGAAGCGGCGCAAAAAGCAAAAACGGCAGGCTCGACTCGTTTTTGTATGGGAGCGGCATGGAAAAATCCGAAAGAGCGTGACATGCCTTTGCTCAAAGAAATGATTAAAGGCGTAAAGGATATGGGGTTAGAGACGTGCATGACGTTGGGCATGCTAACTCCAGAGCAAGCGAGTCATCTTGCCGATGCTGGTCTTGACTACTACAACCATAATCTAGACACCTCGCCAGAATTCTACGGCAAAATCATTACCACGCGAACTTATCAAGACCGTTTGGATACGCTTAGCCATGTACGTGATGCAGGGATGAAAATTTGTTCTGGTGGCATCATTGGTATGGGTGAAAGTGCCAGCGACCGAGCCGGTTTGCTCATGGAGCTGGCTAACCTTCCAGTTCATCCAGAAAGTGTACCGATTAATATGTTGGTGAAGGTTAAAGGGACGCCAATGGAAGCGGTTGATGATGTAGAACCGTTTGATTTTATCCGCCTTATCGCTATTGCTCGAATCATGATGCCGCAATCCGCTGTTCGTTTATCTGCTGGACGTGAAAACATGAATGAGCAGATGCAGGCGCTTTGTTTCATGGCTGGTGCTAACTCAGTTTTCTATGGCTGCAAGTTATTGACGACACCAAACCCAGACGAAGACACCGATCTGCAATTGTTTAACAAGTTGGGTATCAATCGCGAAGAAACCTCGCAAAAACCTGATGAAGTTCAAGAAAGTGATTTACTAGACCAAGTTGCGATGCGTGTTGCTTCTCGTCCTGAAAAAGATGACCTTTTCTATGAAGCAGGCGTTTGATAGCCGCATAGAGCAGGCGATCTCTTTACGGCAGCAGCAAGGCTTATTTAGACGCACTCAAGCAATTGGTGATGGCAATCATCGCCAGTTTGCTTTGAACGGTGAGCGCTTCATCAATTTCTCGTCTAACGATTATTTAGGATTAGCTGCCAGTGAAGAGCTGGCGCTCGCATACCAGCAAGCGATAGCCAAATATGGCGCGGGTAGTGGGGCATCACCTCTAGTGACGGGGTATTCAAATTCTCACGCTGATCTCGAAAGTGCGTTGACTGAATGGCTTGGCTATGACAGTGCGATATTTTTTTCATCTGGCTTTTCCGCTAATCAAGCGGTGTTGTTTTCATTGCTAGAGAAGGGGGATCTTCTGCTGCAAGATCGTCTCAATCATGCCTCATTAATGGAGGCAGGTATGTTGAGCCCGGCAACGATGAAGCGCTATCGTCATGGCGATCTTAATCATTTAGCATCGTTATTCGTGCCATGCACTCCAACATTAGCGGTTACTGAGAGTGTATTTAGTATGGATGGAGATATCGCACCCGTAGATGAATTCATACAGCGATGCCAGGCTGCCAATGTGATGACGATGGTCGATGACGCACATGGCATCGGTGTGCTCGGTGATGATGGGCTTGGTGCATTGTCACAGTGTCAACGCAAGCCAGACATATTGGTGGTGACGTTTGGTAAGGCATTTGGGCTTAATGGCGCAGCGGTTTTGTGTTCTAAAGCCATGTCTGAGTACCTGACACAGTTTGCTCGCCACTATATTTATTCTACGGCCTTTTCCGCAGCGCATGCGTCGGCGTTATTAGCGGCGCTTACTATGATTCAAACACAACCATGGCGTCGAGAAAAAGTGTGTGAATTGGGGGCGCTGTTTCGCGAAGGAGTGGCTCATCTTCCTGCATATGTGGATACGCAGACACCGATAAAGCCATGGGTTGTGGGGGATGAAATGAATACGATATCACTTTGCTCCGCATTGAAATCTAATCATATATGGACGACTGCGATACGACCGCCAACGGTTGCAAAAGGCAGTGCGCGCTTACGAATTACATTATCAGCCACACATACGCCAGCAGACATTAGAGCGTTAGTGATTGGTCTGGAAGAGTCGGCAAAGGAATTACCATGTCAGAAGCGTTAGTTATCCAAGAAGAAACCAATGACAAATTGGCCATCTCTACCGCCTTTAGCCGCGCGGCTGCACGCTATGATGAGCATGCTCAGTTTCAACGGCAAGTCGCTGACAAGTTATTGGCATTGCTGCCAGATGATTTAAATGGAACAACAGTACTCGATTTAGGGTGCGGCACAGGTTATTGCGCCAAAGTGCTACTTCAGCGAGGGGCAAGCGTTGTATGTGCCGATCTGTCTAGCGAGATGTTACATAAAGCACGACAACGGTGCGGAAATGAAAAAGTCACGTATCACGTCGAAGATGCAGAGGCGCTGTCATTTTCAAGTGGCAGTTTTGATTACGTCGTGTCGAGTCTGGCATTACAGTGGTGTGATGATTTGGCGCTGCCGCTAGCGGAAATCAAACGAGTGACCAAGCCAAGTGGGCAGTACGCCTTTTCAACGTTAGTTACGGGTTCGCTTAAAGAATTGAGTACCGCTTGGAGCAAAGTTGACGAATATCAGCATGTGAATCGATTTATCTCGACAAATCAGATAAAAATTGCGTTGGCGCAATCTGGTAGTGTGAAGTATCAACTAGACTGCCCGGAAATAGTTATGTGGTATCAAACCGCACTTGATTTGATGAAGGACTTGAAAGGGATCGGTGCTACCCATGTAAAGGGGCGCTCCCGTAGCTTTACTGGCAAGAAAACATTGCAGAAGCTAGAAATGGAATACAACAAGCTCTCAAATCCAGTGGGTTTATTACCAGCGAGTTATCAAGTTTGTTTGGGGTTAGTGACATTATGATGAAAGCATTATTTATTGCAGGTACGGATACTGAAGTTGGTAAAACAGTGGTATCGAAAGCGATATTAAGTGCTGTAGGAGACCAAGGGCATGCAACGATAGGCTATAAGCCAGTTGCGGCAGGGTGTGAGCAGACAGAAAATGGTTGGCGCAATTCAGATGCTTTGCATCTACAGCAAGCGGCAACCGTTAACGTTGATTATGATTTGGTTAATCCATATGCGATGTCTTTACCTGCATCACCACATATCGCGGCGTTAGCCGATGGTGTAAGCGTTGATTATGAGAAGCTTTCTTCGGTCTTAAAGCAACACAAAGAAAATAGTGATTTCGTATTGGTAGAAGGCGCGGGTGGTTGGCGCGTTCCGGTTTCTGAAGACGATTGTTTGTCGACATGGGTTAAGCAAGAAGCCTTACCTGTTGTACTTGTTGTTGGAATTAAGTTGGGCTGCTTGAGCCATGCGATGCTGACGGCTGAAGCAATAAAAGCCGACGGTCTTGAGTTAGTCGGCTGGGTCGCAAACCGCATCAATCCGGGTGTCGAACACTATGCAGATATCATAAAGATGCTAGAGCACAAAATGGGGGCACCAAAACTTGGTGAGATTCCGTACGTTCCAGGGTGTAAACAAAGAAATATTGGTAAGTACATTAACCTTGATGTCCTAGATGTTTAATAAAAAATGCCGCTCAACTAGAGCGGCATTTTTTTATTCGCTACTTGTATTCGTCACGTGATTTACCGTAGAACCAAGCTTTTATTTCTCGCTAGCAAGCCCGACAAATGCAGATTGAGTCTCTAAAATATGAGTATCTAGTTCACTTGCTTCGCTAATACCCAACTGCTCTCTTGCTTCATCCTCACTAATACCTAAGTGACAACAAAGTAAGTCAATCGCCATCTGAAAGTTGTTATTTTCTACCATGAGGTTTTCCTTTTCGGCATGGAACTAATAAGTCTCAGGCGACTTTATCGGTATGGGGAGCAAGACTCAATACGACCAAAGTCTAACGATGTCAGTCTTGTTCTAAGACCTTTTGTAGGGAATATTGTAAGTGACAAATTGCATATCTAGTGCTATTTGGGGTTGGTATAATCATTTCAATGGCTTATGGTGTTGTTCCTGATCAAGAAATTAACGGTTTGTTTCAATTTAATGCTTAACCTTGATTTTTAAATCTAAGACACTATGTATATAGTGAAGTCGAAAAATGTTACCCCGATCCCAAAAATTCTTTGAAGTGATGAGTTTTTGAGGACACTATAAAAGAATCAGAGAAACCATTCTTTGATCATAATAAAGCTTCTTAATCTGGAGAAATATGAATGAAGCGAGTCTTACTCTTTTTAGCAACTAACTTGGCTGTTGTTTTGGTCTTAAGCGTTGTGCTTAATATCGTGTATGCAGTGACTGGGATGCAACCTGGTAGCCTTTCTGGTTTGTTGGTGATGGCCGCTGTTTTTGGATTTGGTGGCTCTTTTATATCGTTAATGATGTCAAAAGGGATGGCTTTACGATCGGTGGGTGGAGTAGCCATAGAAACCCCACGTAATGAAACCGAACATTGGTTGTTGGAAACAGTAAGTCGTCAAGCACAAGCCGCTGGTATTGGAATGCCTACAGTGGCGATTTATGATTCTGCTGATATCAATGCATTTGCCACTGGCGCAAAACGTGATGATTCATTGGTGGCCGTTTCTTCAGGATTACTTCATAACATGACGCGAGATGAAGCTGAAGCGGTGTTGGCACATGAAGTGAGCCACATCGCCAACGGTGACATGGTCACGATGACCCTTATGCAAGGTGTTGTGAATACGTTTGTTATTTTCCTATCACGTTTTATCGCCAATATTGTGTCATCAAATAACAATGACGAAGAGGGCGGAAGTAACATGATGGTTTACTTTGGTGTTTCTATGGTACTAGAACTCGTGTTTGGTTTCCTCGCGAGCTTTATTACAATGTGGTACAGCCGTCATCGTGAATTCTACGCCGATGCAGGCGCTGCAAAACTAGTTGGCAAGCACAAGATGATTGCAGCACTAGAGCGTTTAAAAATGAGCCAAGAGTCGCAGCTAGAAGGCTCAATGATGGCATTTGGTATCAATGGTAAACGCTCTATGACGGAACTACTAATGAGCCATCCGCCTCTAGACAAACGTATTGATGCATTGCGTCAGCAAAATTACTGATAGCTCGGAAAATAACGGTAGCAAAACGGCACTGGTATAAATCACGAGTGTAGTAATAACCATTAACTCATTAAAAAGCTTGGCGAATTCGCCAGGCTTTTTTTTTGATCTTTTTAAAAGGCACTGCGTATTAGTTATACAAAAAGTTAAAAAATGAAATCTTGTATAACTTTAAAACAGACTAAATTTAATAAAATGATGGCGAAATTTAAAAGGAAGTGATGTGAATATTAACGATGTAAGCCGCCTGTATCAGCAGCTAGACAAGCAGAGCTTGTATTTATTAGAGGGTGTTTATCATGACAGCGTCGTCTTTGAAGATCCTGCACATACCGTTGTGGGGAAGACCTCTCTAGTGGCTTACTTTCATGCGCTTTATGCCAACGTCATTCGATGTGAATTTGACATAGAGCAGCAACAGCAACTTGAAAGCCAAGGCTTTCTAACTTGGACAATGAATCTTCAACATCCAAAGCTAAATCGCGGTCAGCCCATTTCAGTGAAAGGCGCAAGCCACATTCAATTTGAAAATGGTCTTGTGATTTACCATCGAGACTACTTTGATCTTGGAGAAATGCTCTACGAACATATTGTCGTGCTTGGTGGGTTGATTAAAGGCATCAAAAAAAGGTTGGGTAACTAATGGACTCTGAAAATCAGACGGTTTTCATCACTGGCGCTTCTTCCGGTATAGGAAAGCAACTTGCTGACGATTATGCAAATCAAGGCTATGAAGTCTATGCCTGTGGACGCTCTATCCTCAAATTAGAAGAGTTAAAAGCGGGGCGCGAGAATATCCACCTGTTGTCTTTCGATGTTACTAACCAAGACGAAGTTGACCTTACGATTAGAAGTTTATCCACTATGCCAACGTTGTGGATCATTAATGCAGGTGATTGTGAGTACATGGATGAGGGGCATATCAATTCAGAGGTAATGAAGCGTGTGTTTGATGTCAATATGTTTGGCGTCATTCACGTGCTAGAAGCGATACAAGGGATGCTATCAAATAAACATCATATTGTTGTCGTTGGATCTATCGCAAGTGAGTTGGCATTGCCAAGAGCGGAAGCCTATGGAGCGTCAAAAGCTGCGGTGAGTTATCTAATACGTGCATTGCAACTTGACTGGAAAGCCAAAGGCGTAACGTTATCTTGTGTGTATCCTGGTTTTGTAAGAACGCCCTTAACCGATAAAAACGATTTTGACATGCCAATGATGATAGAAGTTGAGGAAGCGTCAGCCGCTATTCGAAAGGGGATAGAAAAACGTCAGTCTCACATCTACTTCCCAGCAAAATTCACTGCGATTATTCGCGTTATATCGTTGCTGCCGTACTCGTGGCAAACCTACTTAGTCAATAAGCTTCTTAGTTAGCAAAATACCTACGTAACAACCGAGTGAATTGACGAAATGATTAGCTGCAATTAAAAAGGAATTCATTATGAAAATTGCCATTATCGGGACAGGAATATCAGGGTTAACGTGTGGTTACCACTTACACAATGAGCACGATGTGACACTTTTTGAAGCGAACCATTATATTGGTGGTCACACCGCCACGGTTGATATAAACGTTGACGGTGAGCCGCACGCAGTCGATACAGGATTCATCGTATTCAATGATCGCACATACCCTAATTTCATAAAAATGATGGATGAAATTGGCGTGACAAGCACACCAACGCAAATGAGCTTTAGCGTGAAAAATCAGGCAAATGGTCTTGAATATAACGGTCACACGGTTTCCACGTTATTCGCTCAAAAGAAAAATTGGCTCAGTCCTACCTTCTACCGGTTCGTCTTTGAAATATTACGTTTTAATAAACTAGCAAAAGAATTTGCGGAGAATGATATTGCATCGGAGACGACACTAGATTCCTTTTTAAATGAGCATGAATTTAGTGACTACTTTTGCACTAACTACATTCTACCAATGGGGGCTGCGATTTGGTCTTCGACATTGGCAGATATGCGCGCGTTTCCGTTAGGTTTCTTTTTACGATTCTTCCTTAACCATGGCTTACTGGATGTTGTGAATCGACCGCAATGGTACGTCATTGATGGCGGCTCACGGGCATACATTGAACCTTTAACACGTGGTTTCGCCGATAAGATACAACTCAATGCTCCGGTGACGACTGTGAAACGTTACGACCAAGCGGTTGAGGTGATAGTGAATGGCGAATCGCAGTGGTTTGATCAAGTGATTTTTGCTTGTCATAGCGACCAAGCATTAAGCATGCTAGAAGCGCCAACTGAAAGTGAGCGGAGTATTTTGTCTGATATGGAGTATCAATTGAATGAAGTGGTATTACATACGGATGTTCGTTTGCTACCGAAGGAGCAACGCGCTTGGGCATCATGGAATTATGCGTTAAACGAAGGGTGTGAAGAGCAGATGCCCACACTCACTTACAATATGAATATCCTTCAACACATTGAGTCATCCAGTACACTTTGTGTATCTCTGAACTCTTCGAATCTGGTTGATAGCGATAAGATACTGCGTACTTTTCATTATTCTCATCCAGTGTTTACTTCAAAATCCATTCGAGCTCAGAATCGCAGAGAGGAGCTATTTGGAGGCAATGAGACTTGGTTTTGTGGTGCGTATTGGTATAACGGGTTCCATGAAGATGGAGTTAGAAGCGCGCTGGATGTGGTTAAGAGAATCCAAGCTCTCAACCGCGATCAAAGCAATCCCATTAAGGGGGTCGCATGAGTGCTCCAGTAGCCAACAGCCGCTTAATGGTAGGAAGCGTTGACCATAGACGCTTTACGCCTAAAAAGCACTATTTGCGATATCCATTGTTCATGCCCGCTATCGATCTTGATGAGTTGGAGCAGTTGAAGCAGAGTGTTTGGGGCTTTGGCGATAAGTGGTGGCATTGGGCAAGATTTCAACGCACAGACTATTTGGGGCAAGGCGATTTAAAGCTAGCTCTACAGAATAAGGTGCATGAACTTACCGGAGACAAACTCACGGGCAAAGTGATTGCCGTGTGCCATTTGCGTTATCTAGGGATTTACTTTAGTCCGGTCAATTTCTATTACCTCTACGATAAGAGAGGACAATGGCAATACCTGTTAGCCGAGGTGAGTAATACGCCTTGGAATGAACGCCATTATTACGCAGTTAACGCACAAAGTGGCAACCAAGATGAGAACTGGCAACATGATAAAGCCTTTCATGTATCGCCGTTCAATCCGATAGATCAGCAGTACAAATGGAAGCTTAAGCCGCTTGGAGAACGGTTGTTTGTTCACTTGGCTTGCCATCGTGATCATAAAGAATTTGATGCGACGGTATCAATGAAGAGCCAGCCTTTTTGCTCGAAACAATTGTTATCTCTACTGATCAAAACACCCGTGATGGCAGTAAAAGTGGTGGCTGGCATTTATTGGCACGCCTTTAAACTGTGGTGCAAAGGCATGCCCATCTACGATCATCCAGAGAAAAAAAGTAGCCCTGCGGAGGCTTTATCTCAACAAAATTCTAAAGATTAAGGGAGTGCTTTATGTTGGACACGACACTAGTCAGTTCTCAAACGCTGACAACTATTCAGAAAACCGCCAGATCGGTGGCATTCAATTGCCTTTATAAACTGGATATCGGTTGCTTAACGATTGTAGAGAGTTTTGAACAAAATGGATTGGGCAACAAACATGTCAGTGAGCGTTTTGGTCGCCCAGAACGCGGTAAGCCAAATGCGGTAATAGAAGTGAAGCATCCGGATTTTTATCGTCGATTGTTAAAGGGTGGGAGCATCGCAGCTGGGGAAGCATACATGGATGGCTGGTGGGATAGCCCGGATTTAACGTGTGTGATGGAACTCATGGCGATCAACATGTCGGCGCTGGATACCATTGAAGCAAAATCTACGCCTTTGACACGAATACTGTATTGGTTGGGGCATTGGGGAAAGCGGAATACTCTGGATAACTCACGAGAGAATATTCACGCTCACTATGATTTAGGTAATGCTTTATATGAGACCTTTCTTGATGAGCGCATGCTCTACTCATCGGCTATTTATCACAGTGACGCAGATTCACTAGAAACCGCACAATTAAACAAGATGGAGCGCCTTTGTCAGCAGCTTCAGCTCTCTAGTGACGATCATGTTCTTGAAATTGGTACAGGCTGGGGAGCAATGGCTATTTATATGGCTCAACGCTATGGTTGCCAGGTCACCACGACAACCATCTCTGATGAACAATTTGATTATGCGCAGAACAAAATCAATGAGCTTGGGCTCAATGAGCGGATAACGTTATTGAAACAAGACTATCGTTTATTAGAGGGGCAGTACGACAAATTGGTGTCGATAGAGATGATAGAAGCCGTTGGTAAACAATTTCTTACCTCTTATCTGAAAAAGTGCCAATCGATGTTAAAGCCTAAAGGCTTGATGGCGATTCAAGCGATTACGATTGCCGATCAACGTTACGATAGTTATTCAAAAAATGTCGATTTTATCCAGAAGTATATCTTCCCGGGTGGCTTTCTACCTTCAATTACTGCATTGACCAGTGCATGTACCAAGCACACTGACTTAGTGACGCGAGACCTATTCGACATTGGCTCAGATTATGCTACCACCCTTGCCGATTGGAGAGCAAGGTTCGAACAAGCCCTTCCAACGGTAAAGCAGCTTGGCTATGACGAGCGCTTTATTCGAATGTGGCGTTATTACTTTTGTTATTGCGAAGGGGGGTTTAGAGCGAAAAGTATTAGCACGGTGCATATGACTCTACAAAGAAACTCGTGAAACGAACCTAGATAACTGAAATAGACGCCATTGAAGAGGGAAAAACAATGTCACACGTTGCTAAGCTTATTTGTGTCAGTACTTGGTTTCAATGTTTATGGTTTCTCTCTGTCGTTGGGCAATCGCGCTTTCAATGGCTCGGTCTTGCGCTTGCGCTCTTGACAATCATCACCACTTATCGAGTGTTATCAATCAGTCTAAGAGATGTGGTGCTGATCGCTTTGTTAGGTCTTATCCTAGATAGCCTCAATGTGATGAGCAATGTCCTCATTTTTTCAGTCCCTGCGTTGCCTGTTTGGTTAGTGACACTATGGCTGGCGTTTTCTTGGTACGCCAATTTTTTACGCAGTACTTTGATGCAATACCCAATCCTATACGTATCACTAATAGGAGGCGCGGGTGGCGCGCTGAGTTATTTAGCTGGTAACAAACTGGGTGCCGTCGTCGTAGGGTATTCACTACCACTAACCATGATGATTCTGTTTATGGAGTGGTTAGCGATTATTTGGTTTGTTGTCAGTTATCAGCGTTTGACGGAAGGAGTACTGAAGCATGATTCGTAAATTAGCAACGTTCGCACTACTGCTTACGGCAATATCAACCCCAGTAAAGGCTGGACCTGATAATGCAGTCAGCTATGAAGCTTGGCGTCATTGGAAAGTCGTCGGTGAAGCTCAACTCAGTTGGCTATTTTTTGATGTCTACCGCTCGCAACTTCTTACACCACAAGGCACATATACTCTGTCGTCTGATGTGTCACCGCACCCAATCGCGCTCAGGATACAGTATCAAAGGGACATAAGTCGCACGCAACTCTTGGATGCGACATTAGACCAATGGGAAAAAATGGGCGTTGATAAGGAAATTAGAAACCAATGGATAGCAAGGCTTTATGATGTGTTTCCTGACATTGAAGAAGGACAGCAATTGATTTACGTGTCAGACGGCGCGTCTGGGTCTTTTTATTATTTAACCGATGAAAAGCCCTTGCAAGCGGTAGGAAGAATTGACGATGAAGCGTTAAACGACGGGTTTCTTGGCATTTGGTTAGCACCGAATAGCCAGTATCCTAAATTGAGAGCGCAACTTATAGGGATGAACAGATGAAAAAGCTCGCTTTAACACTTTGGTTAATGATGGTTGTATTGCTGACATCCTGCAGTGCCAATCTGGATGAGTATGATGAAAGTACACCGAGTTTTGACTTATTCGGTTATTTTAACGGTCAATCTCGGGCTTGGGGAATGGTTCAAGATTACGCTGAAAAACAAACACGACGCTTTGTTGTCGACATTGTAGGGGAGGTGGAAGGTGACACCCTAACGTTGACCGAAGACTTTGTCTTTCATGATGGAGAAACCGATCAAAGAATTTGGACGATCAAGCGTTTAGAGGATGGCTCATACGAAGGAACGGCAGATGACATTATTGGTGTCGCAACCGGGGAAACGGTGGGGAACGCGCTACGATGGCAGTACGATTTTGAATTAGAGGTAGATGGCTCAACCTTTACGGTAGCTTTTGATGATTGGCTCTACAGGCAAGATGAAGACCATATCTTCAATCTAACGAGTATCAGAAAACTCGGTAAGGAAGTAGGCACGATTACTTTGTTTTTTCAAAAATAAGTACCTATTAAAGCTACAAGCTACTTAAGGTACAAGCTATTCAAGGTATAAGTGACTAAAGCAATAAGCCTCAAAAGTACTGGGTAACAATATTACTTTTTGGCAAAAGCAATATTGCCAAGTAAATAGACGTGAGTTCTCATTTACCGTCTGCTATTTAGAAATGTAAAATCGAGAGCAAAACAAAAGGGCTGCAGTGATGCAGCCCTTCTACGTATATCAAACCTTTTTCACCATAGTACGATAACACAGCCTATAAGAAGACAGGCTGGTTCCAACACTAGATATTAAAGCTTGTCAGTAAGTTCAATCGCTTGACCAATGTAGTTAGCAGGCGTCATTAATTTTAGACGTGCTTTTTCATCTTCTGGTAGCTCTAGGCCATCAATGAAGTTACGCATAGCTTCGCCATCTACGCGTTTACCACGAGTTAGTTCTTTAAGCTTTTCATAAGGCTTTTCGATACCGTAGCGACGCATCACTGTTTGTACAGGTTCGGCAAGAACTTCCCAGTTCTTATCAAGCTCTGCAAGCAATGCTTCACGGTTTACTTCAAGTTTGCTAATACCTTTCAGAGTTGAAGTATAAGCAATGATTGCGTAACCCACACCAACACCAAGGTTACGAAGAACCGTTGAGTCAGTTAGGTCACGTTGCCAACGTGAAACTGGAAGTTTTTGTGCTAGGTGAGCAAATACCGCGTTCGCAAGCCCTAAGTTGCCTTCAGAGTTTTCGAAGTCAATTGGGTTTACTTTATGTGGCATAGTTGATGAGCCGATTTCACCAGCAATTGTTTTTTGCTTGAAGTGACCTAGCGCGATGTAGCCCCATACGTCACGATCGAAATCGATTAGGATAGTGTTAAAGCGAGCGATAGCGTCAAAAAGCTCAGCAATATAATCGTGAGGTTCGATTTGCGTTGTGTACGGGTTCCACGTAACGCCAAGAGAGTCAGTGATGAATTCTTCACTAAACTTGTGCCAATCTAGCTCAGGGTAAGCTGATAGGTGAGCGTTGTAGTTACCAACCGCACCGTTCACTTTACCTAGGATCTCTACTGCTTCGATTTGCTTGTATTGACGTTCCATACGGTACGCAACATTTGCCATCTCTTTACCCATTGTTGACGGGGAAGCTGGCTGACCGTGTGTGCGAGATAGTAATGGAATATCACGATATTCAACAGCAAGCTTGCCGATTGCATCAATGATGTTACGAAGTTCAGGAAGAATAACCGTCTCGCGAGCTTCTTTAAGCATCAGAGCATGAGACGTGTTGTTAATATCTTCAGAAGTACACGCAAAATGGATGAACTCATTAACCGCGTGAAGCTCAGGAACACCGGCTACTTGTTCTTTTAGAAAATACTCAACCGCTTTTACATCGTGGTTGGTTGTGCGCTCAATTTCTTTGATACGAGCGGCATCGTCTTCGCTAAAGTTAGCTGCTAATTCATTTAGAAACTGATTTGCTTCTGCACTGAATGCCGGAACTTCTTTGATTGCATCTGTAGCGGCAAGCTTTTGTAGCCAACGAATTTCAACGATAGAGCGGTACTTTAGTAGGCCAAACTCACTAAAGATGCTGCGTAGTGCAGTTGTTTTGCTTCCGTAACGGCCGTCTACTGGTGAAACAGCAGTCAATGCTGACAGTTCCATGGTGTTCTCCTGAATTGGGTTTCTAAATTTCGTGAGCTTTATACCAATAACCGTCGCAATTGTCACGCACATTAGGCAAACGTTTGCGCGAGGGTTGTGTTGGTCCAAAGGTAGTATTCGTCTAAAACCTTTTCTAATAAGCTATGTTGCTTTAGTTAAACGATATAGCGCGAATAAAACACTATTGTTTTAACAAAGCGAAGCGCCTTAAGGTGAATAGGCTTTAAACAAATAGCTCGCAACAAAGTGCGAGCTGAATCTTGTATTCGAGCTAGCCTATCAGAGCCTAGCTAAAAGAATTTTGGCTTGTTCGATCATCTTCTTACGTCCAAATACTAAGTGACGACGCTTGCCACCGACCTGACGCCATAAAACCGCGCTACGGATGCCAGATAATAGTAATGCGCGCACTTTCTGTTGGGTGCCAGTTTGTTGTAAGACAGAAGGCGTACCCGTGACTTGAATTCTTGGGCCAATAGGGCTGACGACATCAAGATAAACGCTGGCAAGGTTGCTGATCATTTGTTCGTCTAACAGATCGTAGTGTTCGAGCTGTCGTTCAACCATTTGAATACGATCCCCTAACTGAGACATGGCATCGTTACGGCTACTTAGCTTACGCTCGAGCGCCATTAAACTAATGATATAACGTGTGATTTCACTTCCGGTCGGTGTGCTGTCAATACCGTTAACCAAGCATTCGAGTCCAACTTTTAAATCCGACTCGTTGCCAAATACACTAAGGGTATTTGATGGGCTTATGTTGGTGATTGCTTTTAGTGAAGTTTCAAACGCGTCTGAATCACAGTGACCGTCTTTTGCCATGTTTTGCACGAGCGCAACGGCTTGACAAATGCCAGCGAATGCAATGGTACGGTCGTAAAGTGTATTAGCCACGTAGTTCTCCTAATAAATTAAATGCGCTCTTCAATGATACCGCCACCTAGACATACGTTGTCTTTATAGAAGACGGCAGATTGCCCAGGTGTAACGGCGACCTGAGGTTCATCAAAGATGACTTTGATGTTGTTATCATCCATTGGAATGATAGTACAAGGGATATCTTGTTGACGATAACGTGTTTTCACTGTGCATGTCATTGGTTCAGTAATGATTTCACGATCAACCCAGTGTAATTGAGATGCACGTAAGCCATTTGACTTTAATAACGGGTGATCGGCCCCTTGCACTGCAATTAAGACATTACGTTTAAGATCTTTTTCGGCTACATACCACGGTTCTTCATTACCACCGCCGCCTTTTTGGCCACCAATATGTAGCCCCTTACGCTGTCCTAACGTGTGGTACATTAAACCTTGATGCTCGCCAATGACAGTGCCTTCAGGTGTCTCGATTTTACCCGGTTGCGCAGGTAAATAGCGAGACAAGAAGTCGGTAAATTTGCGCTCACCAATAAAACAGATACCGGTCGAGTCTTTTTTCTTCGCAGTAATCAGGTCTTGCTCTTCCGCGATACGACGTACTTCAGGTTTTTCTAGCTCACCCACTGGAAATAGACTGCGTGCTACTTGCTCATGGCTTAATGTATATAGGAAATAGCTTTGGTCTTTGTTGCTATCTAAGCCACGCAGCATTTTTGGCTTTTCACCGTTTTCTGGGAATGTACGACTGACATAATGACCCATAGCTATATAGTCGGCGTCAAGTACTTCATCGGCAAACTCTAAAAAGGCTTTGAACTTAATTTCTTTGTTACAAAGGATGTCAGGGTTTGGCGTGCGCCCTGCTTTATACTCTGCCAAGAAATACTCAAAGACATTATCCCAGTATTCTGCAGCAAAGTTGATAGTATGAAGGTGGATACCTAGCTTGTCGCAAACAGCTTGTGCGTCTGCAAGATCTTCTGCAGCCGTGCAGTACTCTTCGTTATCGTCTTCTTCCCAGTTCTTCATAAACAGGCCTTCTACTTGATAGCCCTGCTGTTTTAGAAGATAGGCAGAAACGGATGAGTCCACACCGCCGGACATACCGACGATCACTTTCTTTTGGCTGTTATCAGACATGTTTAAATACCACCTATAGTAATTGGACGCAGATTTTAGCAGAAACAAAACGTGCAATACAGTTCCGCGAACTAAATCACACTTTCTTAAGCACGTTATGTGTGTCTTCAACAAGAGAAATACAAGTCTTTTGACAAAAAAATGAATAGGTAATCGTTTGCCTTTATTGCCTATATTGCTCTGATGATCTATACAGAGTTAGAATTGCCGCCTTCTTTTTCCCTAAGCAGATTACGTTATGAAATTCCCTGGCCAAAGAAAATCCAAGCACTACTTTCCCGTTCATGCTCGCGACCCATTAGTGAGCCAAGCGCAAAGCAGTAAAAAAATGTCTAAAACGCATATTGTCGGTATTGACCAAACCTTGGTTGATATTGAAGCGAAAGTAGACAGTAGCTTGATCGAAAAATATCGTTTGAGTAAAGGACATTCATTGGTTATTGATGATAAAGCCGCAGAAGCTTTATACACAGAGTTAAAGGAAAAAGAACTCATCACCAATGAATTTGCTGGTGGAACGATAGGGAATACATTGCACAACTTTTCTGTACTTGCCGATGACAAGTCTGTATTACTCGGTGTGATGAGCTCAGATATTAAGATTGGTAGTTACGGATACCGTTATCTTTGTAATACATCAAGCCGAATGGATCTTAACTATTTGCAAGGTGTTGACGGTGCGATAGGACGTTGCTTCACCCTTATTACTGAAGACGGCGAGCGTACGTTTGCAATTAGTGAAGGGAAAATGAACCAGCTTAAGCCGGAAAGTATCCCAGAAAATATCTTCAAAAAAGCGTCAGCGTTAGTATTAACCGCTTATTTAGTGCGTTGTAAACCGGGCGATCCAATGCCAGAAGCGACCATGCAGGCGATAGAGTATGCCAAAAAATATAACGTGCCAGTGGTACTAACGTTAGGGACCCGTTTTGTTATTCAAGACGACCCGGAATATTGGCAGGATTTTTTAAAGCAGCATGTCACAGTTGTTGCGATGAATGAAGATGAAGCAGAAGCTCTGACAGGCGAGAGTGATCCTTTGGCTGCATCGGATAAAGCACTCGAGTGGGTAGACTTAGTATTGTGTACCGCTGGTCCAATTGGACTATTTATGGGTGGTTATACGGAAAGTGATGCCAAGCGAGAAACGTCATTGCCATTACTACCGGGTAGTATTGCGGAATTTAATCGTTACGAATTTAGTCGTCCAGCCGTAAAGGCAGAATGTAATAACCCCATTAAAGTGTACTCTCACATTGCACCGTATATGGGTGGCCCAGAGAAGATTAAAAATACCAATGGTGCGGGTGATGCAGCACTGTCGGCATTATTGCATGACATGGCAGCGAATAAACACCATAGAGAAAATGTGCCAAATTCCAGTAAACATCAATATCAGTTTTTAACTTACTCTTCTTTCTCACAAGTGTGCAAGTATTCTAATAGAGCAAGTTATGAAGTATTGGTTCAGCATTCGCCGAGGTTGTCGAGAGGCTTACCAGAAAGAGAAGATAGCTTAGAAGAAGCGTATTGGGAAAGATAATAAAAAAGCGCCGAAAGGCGCTTTTTTTATATAACTCTAATTCAATTAGATATAGAGGATTAAAGTTCAAATTCTTCTAGAGACTTACCCGCATCTAGAGCAGCTTGAATTACTGATGGAGTACGGCCTTGGCCAGTCCATGTTTTTTCTGCGCCATTGCCATCAACATATTTGTATTTTGCTGGGCGTGGTGCACGTTTGCTTTTGCTTTTTGCTTTTGATTCACCAGACAATGCTGCAATTAAATCTTCAACGTCGATGCCATCTTTAGCAATCATTTGAGCGTATTCGCTTAGCTTAGCTTCGCGAGCTTCTCTTTCTGCTCTTTCTTCTTTTTCAGACTCTTGACGCTCAGCGACAACAAGCGTTAACTTTTCTAGTGCTTCTTCAAGTTGCTCAACCGTTAGTTCACGAGCAAATGCACGCAGGCTACGAATATTAAGCAAAGTTTTTGTTAATTCAGACATGACAATTCCCATGATTTATTTTGTTCGAGATTAATAATAAACGTCATTTTCTATATTGACAATAAAATAGCTGTAACAAAAGTGAAAATATATTAATTTTTACAGAAAATTGATAAAAGAATGAGAAACGACCCTAAATGTAACGTGTGATTACATTAATAGTCATGGTTTAACAATGTTTTTAATGATACTGCGAGCGGTATCAATACGAGTTCACTAGATGGTAGATAGCGTGGTTGCATATTTGTCTATCATCTTTCGGGGCGTTTAAATGGCGTGAAAGTTACATTTCTAAGTGAACTAAAGTAAATAGTAAATGTCGGGCTTAATTATGCTAAATGTCTATAGTTCGTGTACTTTAGGGAGTGAGCAAACATTAACGCTCTATTATTTATTTACTATCAGCTATTAGAGTTCCGAAGAGTAGCACGTTCAAACGTACAATGTTGTTGCAATACCGCTACGAAATATAGTGATTATTGTCGTCGTAGTCTTTTGGAGTCATACTTCATCTCTAAATAATCTCAGCCATACCTCCCTCTATCTATAACAACTTATTCACAATATTGATGTTGCAATTGACAGGTCAGTAAGTACAATGGCGCGCACCTAATGCAAAAGTAAGAATTTTCTTCTAATGCTACACTTGTAGGATTAGTGGTAAACGTTACTTTTGATGTAGAGGTGCGACTGCGAAAAGTACTTGTCGTTGGGGTGATGCCAATGGACGACAACAAAAGGCGCAGTCGCCGAAGTGGGAATAGAAGATCACGCTTTCTCGCTGGGGTTGTCTCTGAAAGGAACAACACTGCCATAGTCTATTATTTGTTAAACTATGGAGCGCTACTGTAGGGGTTGGGAAAGCCATCGCTTTTCTTTCGCTTATTCAACATTTGTTGAAATCTGTATGTGTATACCCAAAACGGGTGCTTACATATGTCTGCAGTAGATCTCTGACCATAATTAAAACTGGTTTTTGAAGATCATGAACTTAATCGATTTTGCTTCCTCACCATTGTCACTGCTACCGCCGATCGTAGCTTTGAGTTTGGCTATTATCACACGTCGCGTTTTACTCTCTTTAGGAGTAGGTATTGTTCTCGGTGCCTTCCTTCTTAATGATTACTCTGTTGCCAATGCTGCAGGTTACGTCTTTGATACTGTTTCTGGTGTCATCATTGAAGACGGTGGCTTGAATCTTTGGAATATGAGTATCGTCGGCTTCTTATTGTTGCTTGGTATGATGACGGCACTTCTCACCTTATCCGGTGGTACAAAAGCATTTGCTGAATGGGCCCAGTCTCGCGTAAAAAGCAAGCGCGGTTCCAAATTACTGGCAGCATTCCTTGGCGTTTTCATTTTTGTTGATGACTACTTTAACAGCCTTGCGGTTGGCGCCATTTCACGCCCAGTCACGGATCGCTTTTATGTGTCACGTGCTAAGCTTGCCTACATTTTGGACTCAACAGCCGCTCCAATGTGTGTCTTGATGCCAGCTTCTAGCTGGGGCGCTTATATCATGACGATTGTCAGTGGCATCTTAATTAGTCATGGTATTACTGAATACTCGGCAATTGGTGCTTATGTTCGACTTATTCCAATGAACTTTTATGCTGTCTTTGCGTTACTAATGGTGTTTGCTGTAGCTTGGTTCCAACTTGATGTTGGCCCAATGCGTAAACATGAGATGCGCGCGAAGCAAGGTATTGGTTTTGATCATGACCAAGAAAACGATGCAAAAGAAGCACACGAACTAAACGAAGAGCTTGATATTAAAGAAAGCGACTTTGGGTCAGTCTCTGATCTTGTTCTTCCTATTGTCGTACTTATCTTTGCAATGGTCGGGGCGATGCTATTTACTGGTAGCCAAGCCCTAGCTGCTGACGGCCTACCGTTTAATATGTTAGGGGCATTTGAAAATACCGATGTAGGTATGTCACTGATTTACGGTGGCAGTGCTGGTCTTGCAATGGCGATTTATACGGTAGTGAAACAAAAGCTAGCAGCAAAAGATATCGCATTAACGATGTGGATTGGTGCTAAATCGATGTTTGGTGCAATTCTGATCTTGTTCTTTGCATGGTCAATTGGCTCTGTGATTGGCGATATGAAGACCGGTGCTTACTTGTCGTCTACCGTTCAGGGCAATATTGATGTTCATTGGTTGCCGGTGATTTTGTTCCTATTGGCTGGCTTGATGGCATTTTCAACAGGTACATCATGGGGTACGTTTGGCATTATGTTACCAATTGCGGGTGACATGGCTGGTGCGACGGATATCGCTATGATGTTACCAATGTTAGGTGCGGTACTGGCTGGTTCGGTATTTGGTGACCATTGTTCACCAATTTCAGATACGACGATTTTGTCTTCAACAGGTGCTCGTTGTAATCACATTGACCACGTATCGACTCAGTTGCCATACGCATTGTCAGTCGCTGTTGTGTCTTGCGTCGGTTTCATCGCGCTAGGTATGACAAACTCTGTTTGGATTTCGTTTGCCGCAGCTAGTGTGACATTTGTATTAGTTTGTTGCGTGCTTTCTGCGTTATCTAAAGCTCGCATGACAAAAGATGTTAAAGCGTAACTCATATCTTTCATAGTGATGAGTAGATTGAAAAGAGCCTGTCAGGGCTCTTTTTTTTGGCCCTATCCAATGTGAATGACATTGCGATCGAGTTCGACAGGGTTCGAACTAGATTAAATTTTAAAAAACTGCAAATTAATTGTTGAAAATTTAACTGAGCTTAGTTAGTGTGAAGTCACAGCTTAAAAGGAATCGCCAAATAACTATGCGTAATAACGATATGAACATTCATCATCACCATCATCACCCAATCTAGTCTTTCGGGAGATGCACGCATACCTGAGAGCTAAAAAAACTCTCGGTGGTTCGAAGCAAGATTTAAGAATTTAACCCTCGGGAGACTAAAGCTCCCGAGGGTTTTTCGTTTTATAATTTAAAAAAAATCAATAATTTGCACAGGGATACAGCAATGCAATCACAACGCCTAAGAATCGCAATTCAAAAGAAAGGTCGTCTTAGTAGAGACAGCCAAGATCTACTAAAAAAATGTGGAGTGAAGTTCAACGTTATGGGTGAGCGCCTTGTGGTTCATTCACTAAATATGCCAATTGATTTGTTGTTGGTTCGCGATGATGACATTCCTGGACTTATTATGGATGGTGTCGTTGATCTGGGCTTCATTGGTGAAAATGAACTAGAAGAAGTGCGTTTAGACCGTATTGCACTGGGTGAACCCAACGAATTTCTTACATTGCGCCGCTTAGATTTTGGTGGGTGTCGCTTATCCATTGCGATAGATAAAGACGAAACGTATAACGGACCGCAAGATTTGGCAGGTAAGCGCATTGCTACCACGTATCCTCAGCTTTTGAAATCCTACATGGATAAGCAAGGCGTGAACTTCAGCGCTTGTATGCTAACGGGTTCGGTAGAAGTTGCTCCACGAGCAGGGCTTGCTGATGCGATTGCTGATTTGGTTTCAACTGGCGCAACGCTTGAGGCTAACGGCTTGAAAGAAGCGGAAGTGATCTTCCGTTCTAAAGCGACGCTGATTCAGCGTAAAGGTGAGTTTGATGCTGATAAGTTAGCGCTGATTGAAAAGCTTCTGACGCGTATGCAAGGTGTGCAGCAAGCGAAAGAGTCTAAGTACATTATGCTACATGCTCCAGTTGAAAAATTGGAACAGATTAAAGCGCTACTACCGGGAGCTGAAGACCCGACGGTATTGCCGCTATCTACTGATAAAGAGCGCGTTGCCGTTCACCTAGTGAGTACTGAAAATCTCTTTTGGGAAACAATGGAAGGCTTAAAAGAGCTAGGTGCTAGCTCAATACTTGTATTGCCAATTGAAAAAATGATGGGGTAATGACTATGAGAACCGTTGTATGGCGCTCACTGAGCCAATCCCAACAGGAATCAATTTTGGAGCGACCAGCTATTGCTGACGGAGTGAGTATTACTGCTGCAGTCTCTTCAGTGATTGATCAGGTGCGTCAAGGCGGCGATAGTGCTGTATTAGCGCTGACCGAAAAGTTTGATAAGGTTTGTCCCGACTCCATTCGAGTGTCTAGTGACGAGATTGACGCCGCCTCAGATCGTCTTTCTGCGAACATGAAGCAAGCTCTAGAGCAAGCGTATGCCAATATTTCGACCTTTCATAAAGCGCAAAAGCCGCAATCACTGAAGGTTGAAACGCAACCAGGCGTGGTTTGTGAGCAAGTGACGCGCCCAATTAATAAAGTGGGCTTGTATATTCCTGGGGGGAGCGCACCACTGCCTTCAACGGTATTGATGTTAGGCGTGCCAGCACAAATAGCGGGATGCCGGAAGGTCGTATTGTGTTCGCCTCCTCCTATTGCGGATGAAATCTTATATGTGGCAAAGCTATGTAAGATTGACGAAGTTTATAATGTCGGCGGTGGTCAGGCTGTGGCGGCAATGGCCTATGGGACAGAAACGGTAGCCAAAGTGGATAAGATCTTTGGTCCAGGCAATGCCTATGTCACAGAGGCGAAGCGTCAGGTTAGTAACGATTTTCGTGGTGCGGCAATTGATATGCCAGCGGGTCCTTCTGAAGTGCTGGTTATTGCCGATGATAGTGCCGACCCAGAATTCATCGCAGCAGATCTGTTGAGTCAAGCGGAGCATGGTCCAGATTCTCAGGTTGTTTTGGTGACACCGTCAGCGGTATTAGCAGATCAAGTCACAGAAGCAGTACGTAACCAACTAAAAGCACTGTCGCGTGCAGAAATTGCAGAGAAAGCATTAGGGTCGAGCTTGGTGATTATTGCTGACTCTTTAACTCAGTGTGTTTCCATTTCGAATTATTACGGACCAGAGCACCTTATTGTTCAAACGAAGAACCCGCGTGAACTGTTATCACTGCTCGACAACGCAGGCTCGATATTTTTAGGTGATTGGTCGCCAGAGTCCGTCGGTGACTATGCTTCAGGGACGAACCATGTATTGCCAACCTACGGTTATACAAGAACGCACTCGAGCTTGGGTTTAGCCGACTTTTCTAAGCGCATGACAGTACAAGAGCTTTCAAAAGAGGGGCTACAGTTACTCGCGCCAACTGTCGTGACAATGGCAGAAGCGGAAGGGTTAGATGCGCACAAGCGAGCAGTCACAATCCGTGTAGAAAAGCTGATGCAGGAGCAGAAGTGATGGAAAAATTAGCTCGTAAACAAGTTCAGGCTCTTACCCCTTATATGTCGGCAAGACGAATTGGTGGCAGTGGCGACATTTGGTTGAATGCCAATGAATCACCATTTGATAATGAATATAAAACAGATTTTGCTCGTCTTAATCGGTATAGCGAATGCCAACCTAAAGCGTTAATAGAAGCTTACGCCTCTTATGCGGGTGTTGAGGCAAGTCAGACTCTTACTTCACGTGGTGCCGACGAAGGTATTGAGTTGTTGATTCGCGCTTTCTGTGAACCAGGTAAAGACAGTATTTTGTATTGTCCGCCGACCTATGGAATGTATGCCATTAGCGCAGAAACCATTGGTGTTGAGAGAAAGGTTGTACCATTGACGGATGATTGGCAGCTTGATCTTCCTGCGATCGAAGCAAATTTGGACGCAGTAAAATTGGTGTTCGTTTGCAGCCCTAATAATCCGACGGGCAACTTAGTTAATCGTGACGATATTATCGCCTTGCTCGAAATGACCAAAGATAAAGCGATCGTCGTTATGGATGAAGCTTATATCGACTTTTGTCCAGAGGCATCAACGGTCGATTTACTCGCAGACTATTCCAATCTGGCGATTTTACGTACGCTATCTAAGGCGTTCGCACTTGCGGGGTTACGCTGCGGCTTTACCTTAGCAAATGAATCTCTCATTAATGTACTACTTAAGGTTATTGCTCCGTATCCAGTGCCTGTTCCTGTTGCTGATATTGCGATTCAAGCGTTATCAGAACATGGCTTGGCTCGTACTAAATATCAAGTATTGGATCTCAATGCCAACCGTGCGTATTTGCAGGCGGGTTTATCACTCTTGCCGGGGGTCGTGGTTCATGAAGGGTGGGGGAACTACCTTCTAGTTGAATTTACCGATGGTGATGAGCTTTTTAAAGCCACTTGGGACAACGGTATTATTTTACGTAATTCACCAATTGAAAACTGTGTACGTATCAGTGTTGGTAATCGTGAAGAGTGCGAAAAAACGTTGGCATTTATCCGCAATCAAATTAATCAAAGCGCTGCCTAACAGAGCATACTGACAAGGAATTTTATAGTGAGCAATCAACAAAAAATCTTATTTATCGACCGCGATGGCACGCTGATTGTCGAGCCGCCCGTTGATTTTCAAGTCGATCGTTTGGATAAGCTGAAATTAGAACCGTATGTCATCCCAAGCTTGTTGGCATTACAAAATGCAGGTTACCGACTTGTCATGGTGACCAATCAGGACGGATTGGGTACCGATAGTTATCCTCAAGCTGATTTTGATGCGCCGCAAGATATGATGATGGAAATCTTTGAGTCGCAAGGTGTCATGTTTGACGATGTGCTTATTTGTCCGCACTTTGATGAAGATAACTGTTCATGTCGTAAGCCTAAACTGGGCATGGTGAAAGAGTATTTACAAAGTGGCAAAGTGGACTTTAAAACATCGGTGGTTATCGGTGACCGAGCGACAGATTTGCAGCTTGCCGAAAATATGGCAATTCGTGGTATTCAATATCATCCGAAAACGATGGGTTGGAGAGATATTCTCAAAGATCTCACCGTTAATGCTCGTACTGCAGAAGTCATAAGAACGACAAAAGAAACCGACATTAAGGTGTTAGTTAACCTTGATGAATCGGGCGGTAACGAGATCTCTACTGGAATGGGTTTCTTCGATCATATGTTGGATCAAATTGCCACACACGGCGGTTTTCAAATGAAAATTGATGTGAAAGGTGATCTACATATCGATGATCATCATACGATTGAAGATACGGCGTTGGCACTAGGGCAGGCACTAAAAGAAGCGTTAGGTGATAAGCGTGGTATTGGTCGGTTCGGATTTAGTTTACCGATGGATGAATGTTTAGCGCAATGTGGATTAGATTTGTCTGGACGTCCATACCTGAAATTTGAAGCGGAATTTTCCCGCGAACAAGTTGGCGATTTATCTACTGAGATGGTTGTGCACTTCTTCCGTTCGCTAACGGATACTCTAGCGTGTACGCTGCACCTTTCGTCATCAGGCCACAATGATCACCACATTATTGAGAGCCTTTTCAAAGCATTTGGTCGAACCTTGCGTCAGGCGATTAAAGTGGAAGGTACAGAGCTCCCGAGCAGTAAAGGAGTGTTGTAATGGCTAAAGCAGAACAAAAAGTCGTTATTATTGATACTGGCTGCGCCAATGTATCTTCAGTTAAGTTTGCTATTGAGCGCCTTGGTTACCAGGTCACAATATCAAAAGATGCGGATATCGTTCTTGCCGCCGATAAACTGTTTTTACCCGGTGTCGGCACGGCGAGCGAGGCGATGAAAAATCTCGAAGAACGGGATCTTATTGAACTTGTGAAAAAGGTCGAGCAGCCACTGCTTGGAATTTGTCTGGGCATGCAGTTGTTGGGAAAACTGTCACAAGAGAAGGGACAAAAAGCGGATGAAATAGTCGACTGTCTTGGGCTTTGCTCTGGTGAAGTTAAAAAACTAGAAACTGGCGACTTACCATTGCCGCATATGGGCTGGAATACCGTGAAGGCTGATGAAGGAAATCCTTTGTTTTCGGGTATTGAAGATTCAGAGTATTTCTACTTTGTGCACAGCTTCGGTATGCCGGTGGGTGACTACACCATTGCGCAATGTGATTATGGTTGCCCTTTTAGTGCTGCAATCCAAAGTGGCAACTATTATGGTGTGCAATTTCACCCCGAGCGCTCGTCTAAAGCTGGGTCAAAACTAATCCAGAATTTTCTTGAGTTGGTATAAGGCGTTTATTCTTCATAAGAAAGCCAACTTATCAGCATTGCTATGGTGTGTTGATAGGCAGCGAAAAGAGCGCTATTTAAGATTAGTTAGAAACTATTAGTTAAAAAATTAGTGAAAGGGACTTAACAGTGATAATTCCAGCACTCGATTTAATCGAAGGACAAGTCGTTAGACTTTATCAAGGCGACTATGGTCAAGTAACTGAGTATAAGGTTGATCCTGCGCAGCAGTTCAATCTCTATCATCAAGCAGGAGCAGACTGGCTGCACCTTGTTGATCTTACTGGTGCAAAAGATACCACGGCACGCCAATTGGATTTAATCGCGACCTTACTCGCGAGTACGCCTGCCCATATTCAGATTGGCGGAGGGGTTCGTAGTGAGCAAGACGTGGTTGATCTATTAGAAGCTGGGGCTCAGCGTGTTGTCGTTGGTTCGACTGCGGTCAAGGAGCCTGAACTTGTGAAGGGATGGATGGAAAAATATGGACCTGAAAAAATCGTCCTTGCTCTTGATATTAACATTGATGCTAACGGAATCAGAAATGTCGCTATTTCAGGCTGGCAAGAAGATTCTGGCGTGACCATCGAAGCGCTTATTGATGATTACCTAACGGTTGGTTTAACTCATGTGTTATGTACAGATATTTCACGTGACGGGACGCTAAAAGGTAGCAATGTAGAGCTTTACGTCGATTTATGTCGGCAATACCCGCAGGTCCAGTTTCAATCATCAGGTGGCATTGGTAGCTTAGATGATATTGCCGCTTTGAAAGGCAGTGGTGTTTCTGGAGTTATTGTTGGGCGAGCACTGCTTGATGGCAAGTTTACTGCCGAGCAGGCATTTTCGTTGTGGAATACGCCTACGTAACGACAATAAGCCATTGACAACACACGTGACGAAAATAAAAACAGCACGCTAAGCGTGCTGTTTTTTTATGCTTCCTGGCTAGTTTCCATCAACAAATGGCCACTAAAATCACATTTCTATCAATAAACAAACGGGGCATAAGTTTCGCTAATGGTACATAAGTTGGACTTATATTCTGAATATTGGTGGTTTCTATAGGCATAAGCTCTAATATCGAGTGGCTTTATGTAACATTTTGGAAATATATCAGATTGATTTTAATTATGAGTGGGAAGTGACTAGATTTGCATCTATTGGCTGCTATTATTCATAAAGGCGAGGTTAAAGCACTTTAACATGCATATTTTCTCAGTTATAATCTCTGAATTAGCGAGTATATTAGGTTAATAATTTGTTGCAAACGGCACTTTGTAGTGCTAGCTTGTATCGAATATCAAAAGGTCGGAGTACCTTCGCAGTCAATAAAATACAGGGAGCACAAGCGCATGAATGATGTACCAGCGCTGGACATAAAAGAACTGCACAAGACATTTGGTCAAAATGAAGTTTTAAAGGGAATTTCCCTTACCGCTCATAAAGGTGATGTCATTTCAATAATTGGCTCATCAGGTTCTGGAAAAAGTACATTTCTTCGCTGCATTAACCTTCTAGAAACCCCTACTCAGGGAGAGATCTGGGTAAATGGTGAATTGATCCAGATGAAAAACAACCGCTCTGGTGAAGCCGTTCCTGTCAACGAAAAGCAAGTACAACGTATTCGCTCGCGCTTAGCGATGGTATTTCAAGGATTCAATCTGTGGTCTCACATGACAGTGCTAGAGAACGTCATCGAAGCACCTATTCATGTACTGGGTGTCCCTAAAGCTCAAGCTATTGAAAACGCAGAACTACTTCTGAAAAAAGTCGGTCTTTACGAACGCAAGGATTACTATCCGGGTCATCTATCTGGTGGTCAACAACAACGAGCAGCCATTGCGCGTGCACTTGCTGTTGAACCTGAAGTCATGCTATTTGATGAGCCGACTTCTGCACTGGATCCCGAGCTTGTTGGAGAAGTTCTAGGTGTGATGCGTGATCTAGCTGAAGAAGGGCGAACAATGCTAGTGGTAACACATGAAATGGCGTTTGCACGTGATGTGTCTAACCACGTCATGTTTCTTCATCAAGGGCTGGTGGAAGAGCAGGGCGATCCTGCGCAGCTATTTACTACGCCAAAATCAGAACGTTTAAAGCAATTTATCTCTTCGATATATTAATTTGAGAGCATCTCTATTTTGAGTGCCGCTCAAAATAACGATAAAAAGCAACACAACACAACACAACACAACACAACACAACACAACACAACACAACACAACACAAAAACAAAATAATGTAAGTTAAAAATAATGTAAATCACAGGAGTATGGAAATGAAAAAGTGGTTATTAGCAGCAGCGATTGTTGCAACAGCAGCAACTGGGGTAGCGCAAGCAAAGGAATGGAAAACAGTGCGTTTTGGCATTGAAGGTGCGTACCCTCCGTTTAGCTGGACAGAAGCTGATGGGTCATTAAAAGGTTTTGACGTTGACATGGCTAATGCGCTTTGTGAAGAGTTGAAAGCAAAATGTGTCATCGTACCTCAAGATTGGGATGGCATTATTCCTTCACTATTGGCTCGTAAATATGACGCTATCATTGCCGCGATGTCGATTACTGAAGAACGCAAAAAGAAAATCGATTTCACTGGTAAATACGCACTGATTCCGAACAAGTTTATTGCTAAGAAAGGCGCTGGTATTGATTTTGAAAATCTAAATGGCGTTAAAATTGGCGTACAACGTGCAACCACCCATGACAAATATCTAACGGACAACTTCGGCGATAGCGTTGAAATTGTACGTTATGGCTCATTCGATGAAGCTTATCTTGATTTAGGTAATGGTCGTATTGCCGCTGTACTTGGTGATGCGTCAGCATTGGAAGATGGCGTACTTAAGAAAGAAGGCGGAGAAGCTTACGAATTCGTTGGTCCTTCTTTAACTGATCCAAAATGGTTTGGTGACGGCTTCGGTATCGCAGTACGTAAACAAGATAAAGATCTGACCAAGCAATTGGATGCGGCAATCCTGTCATTACGTGAGAAAGGTATTTACCAAGATATCGCCGCAAAATACTTTAACTACGACGTATACGGTGAGTAAATTACTCATTTAATTACGCTTTGATAAGGCTTGAGTATTATCTCAAGCCTTTTTACCAAATAGGGCTCGATAACGTATTTGGTAAGTTTATCAATATTTAAGTTTCGCTGTTGGAAGAAGCTATGCTCGATTTACAAGGATATGAAGCCTCAATTTTAAAAGGGGCGGTGTTGACGATAGAAGTAGCGGTACTGTCGCTCATTCTTGCCATGCTTTTGGGCATGTTAGGTGCGTTGGCTAAACTTGCTCCTTACCGTTGGGCACGTGCGATAGCCACGCTATATACAACCGTTATTCGCGGCATCCCAGATCTGGTGCTAATGATGTTGATCTTCTTTGGCGGGCAGATCCTACTCAATAATAGCCTGTATGCGGCCAATGAATGGCTCAATAACTGGTTTACATCTAGTGATCCTAATCACGAGTGGACGTCTTATTTACCTGATTATATTGATGTTTCGCCGTTCATTGCCGGTGTTCTTACCATAGGCTTTATCTTTGGCGCATATATGGCGGAGACCTTTCGAGGTGCAATTATGGCCGTTGATAAAGGTGAGATGGAAGCGGCGAAAGCTTACGGCATGAGTGGACCAATGGCGTTTCGACGCATTTTATTACCGCAAATGATCCGACATGCATTGCCCGGCTTTGGTAACAACTGGCTAGTATTATTGAAAACAACAGCGCTTGTTTCCATCATTGGTTTGGAAGACATGGTACGTGTGAGTTCGTTAGCGGCAGGCTCTACTAAGATGCCATTTACGTTTTACATGACGGTTGCCTTAATCTTTTTGTTTTTTACCGCAGTATCGACAGGCTTTCTCAAGCTGGTTGAGCGCAAATTCAGTATTCATACGAGGTAGATATGGACTTTTCTATCATTATCGACAGCTTCCCTGTTTACCTTGACGGACTATGGACGACGGCATGGCTGGTTTCACTAGCATTAGTCATTGGCCTGTGTGTTGCCATCCCGTTGGCGATTGCTCGCAATAGTAGTAACTATTTCGCGGTAGCACCTTCGTGGGCATTTATCTATTTTTTTCGTGGTACACCATTATTAGTTCAGCTGTATCTCATTTACTATGGTATGGACCAGTTTTTCCCAGTTAAAGGCACCTTATGGGAGAATGCATGGTTTTGTGCACTTGTCGCATTCGTTTTAAATACCTCGGCATATACTGCGGAGATCATTCGTGGTGCCATTAATGGCTTGCCAAAAGGTGAGGTTGAAGCGGCAAAGGCCTATGGAATGGGATATTGGAAAACCTATCGTCGAATCATTTTGCCAAGTGCGCTACGTCGAGCGCTTCCTGCTTATAGTAACGAAGTGATCTTCATGTTACATGGCTCTGCCGTAGCAGGGATTGTCACTATTATGGACCTTACGGGTGCTGCAAGGTTGGTGAATGCTCGCTATTATGCGCCATTTGAGTCATTTTTAGCGGCCGGTTTATTTTATATGGCGCTAACGTTTATTATTCTTTGGGTATTTAAAAACGCAGAAAAACGTTTCCTCGCCTATTTACGACCATTAAGCTAAGTAATGGAAGCAGATAATAAATAATAAGTAACAGATAAAAAAGCGCCGCGGTTGAACATCGCAGCGCTTTTTTGTTATTGGTATATGTATTGCGAATAAAGACTGTCTAGCCTTCTATAACCAACGAGTAGAGCCACTTCTTACTTAAACGTCGACCAAATAGGCGCATGATCAGAAGGTTTCTCAATGCCACGTAGTTCGTAGTCAATACCCGCTTCGACACATCGAGCTGAGAGCGATGGTGTGGCGAGAACAACATCAATACGCAGCCCGCGGTTATCTACAAATCCTTTTGAACGATAGTCAAACCATGAAAATTGATCATCAACATTAGGGTGTAGTTGACGGAAAGTGTCAACAAAACCCCAGTCAAGCAGGCGCTTTAGCCACTCTCGTTCTTCTGGTTGAAATGAGCATTTGCCAGTTTTGAGCCAGCGTTTTTGGTTAGGTGCGCCGATGCCAATATCTAAGTCAATTGGGCTGATATTAATATCGCCCATAATGATGACATCGTCTTCAGCAGTATGGTGATCATCTAAGTAAGTCATTAAATCGTTATAAAACGCCCGTTTATACGGGAATTTAGTTTCATGGGCGATGTTGTCACCCTGAGGGAAGTAACCGTTTAGCACTGTCACTTTTTTGCCGTTATCATTATCAAACGTCGCCATGATCATGCGTTTTTGGTGATCATCATTATCTGTAGGAAACCCGTACTGTACAGAGGTGGGCTTTTGTTTACACAGCATGGCGACGCCATAGTGCGCTTTTTGACCATGAAAATAGACGTGATAACCCATGGCTTCGACGTCTTCAATAGGAAAGGCATCATTGTGTACTTTGATTTCTTGTAGTCCGATGACATCGGGTTGGTGTTTATCAATGACGGCTTGCAACTGATGCAATCTAGCTCTGAGTCCATTGATGTTAAAACTGATGACTTTCATTGGAGATGGTCCTGTATTATGTCCGATCCGATAACAGAAATATTAGCATTGTCATAGAGATGGGTATACTTCAAATTATTGAGTTACAAGTGTAATAATGTTGTAATAAAAAGCTCAATAAAAAGGATGTTCTGTCGATAACATGCCTACATGGATAACCGTTTGCGAAAAGGATGTATTATGCGAACTCTCTCCGTTCAGTGGAAAATTACGATTTTAGCCGGCTGCTGTTTATTATTTACCTCTTTAGCGCTGATTAGTTTTTCGCTTTACAACGCCACCAATAATCAAAAAGCCACTCAGAAGCTTAGTTCCCAATCCGTAGTGGAGAAGTCGGAGGCGCTATTAGAAGCGCGTGCCGAAATCAATGCGAGAGAAGTAAAAGATTATTTCAGCGAAGCTATTTTTCGGGCTGAGATGCTTATTTCCAACGCGATATTTCAAAAGTCTAACGCGGAAGAAAACTTTGTACCGAGTGAAGACTTACGCACGGCTTTAGATGAAATGCTTCGCCAAGCCGTTATTCAGTTTCCTTCAATCGAAGGGGCTTACTTAGTATTTAAACCTAATCTGCTTGATGGCGAAGACTCGAATTATGAGGGAGCAGATTATGTCGGCTCCAATGATCGCGGTCAGTTTGCCACTTATTGGAAAATTGCAGAGACTGGTGAAAATGCCAACCGTCATGTGTTGAGTCAGGCTGATTTAGATAACTTTGCAGACGCTGAGCGATTTTATTGCCCGTTGGCGACAGAATCTGCCTGTGTAAGTACACCAAAGGCGACGCAGATAGCGGGCAGTACGCATCTGAGTTCGTCGTTATCGATACCGATTGAAGTTGATAATATGATTATTGGTTTTTTAGGTATTGATTTAGGTTTGACACAACTGGCTCAGACCGTCACCCAATCGGATGCGAGTTTGTTTGGGGGCAGTGGTCAGGTCAATATTGTCAGCTTGGACGAATCGGTCATTGCCAGTGACAATGCTAATGTAAAAGCCGGCACGCCATTTGTCAGCTCAGTATTGTCAAACAATCAAGTGACAGATCTGATGTTTGGCGAAGAAGCGGTTATTCAGTGGAGTGCTAATGGTGAGTGGTTAACGGTATTTAATCCGATCTCTATCGCAAATCAGACTTGGGGCGTGTTTTTTGATATGCCAAGAAGTTCGGTATTAAGCGATGCCATTCGTCTTGATCAAACACTGTCATCTCAACTTGAAGAAGGGATAGTTAGTGAAATTTTAGTCGGTGTAGGGTTTGTATTCATTGGTCTTGTGATCATTGGTGTTATGTCTCATAGCCTAGTAAAACCCATTCGCGAAGTTGTATCGAGGTTAGAGGATATTGCCACCGGTGAAGGGGACTTAACTCAGCGACTAGACGTGAAATCTGAAGACGAAATAGGTCAACTTGCCACGCAGTTTAATGCCTTTTTAGAGAAGCTACAGTCAACCATTTCTCAGGTTGCCACGACGTCGAAACAAGTCATTGAAACGGCGGAGCAGGCTAAGTCGACAGCAGCATCTAGTCGCGTGAGCTGTGATGCGCAGTTTAGAGAGGTGGATCTCGTCGCCACGGCGTCAGAAGAGATGACACAAACAGCGTCGTTAGTGGTACAAAATGCGGAAACGGCAGTACAAGCAGCGGCCTCCGCTAATGATTCAGCTAGCCAAGGTCAAGAAGTGGCCGAGTTGTCCGCCGCCGAGATGGTGAGATTGGTTGAACAAATGAAATCGACGGTGCCGGTTGTCGAAGAGCTGGCTCAGAACAATGCCAATATTACTGCTATTCTGGCGGTCATTGAGGGAATTTCCGAGCAAACCAATCTAC
This sequence comes from Vibrio nomapromontoriensis, assembly GCF_050337205.1. Classification (NCBI taxonomy): domain Bacteria; kingdom Pseudomonadati; phylum Pseudomonadota; class Gammaproteobacteria; order Vibrionales; family Vibrionaceae; genus Vibrio; species Vibrio nomapromontoriensis. The sequence continues at coordinate 577,842 of NZ_JAKJSS010000007.1, read as the reverse complement.
TCGCACTTAATGCTGCCATAGAGGCTGCGCGTGCAGGTGAGCAGGGACGGGGTTTTGCTGTGGTTGCTGATGAAGTGCGCAGTCTAGCGAGCCGAACTCATGACTCGGTAGGTGAGATCCGCGAAGTGATCGAGCGTGTGCAAACGGGCACCAAAGATGTGGTTAATGCAATTCAGCAGGGATCACAACTCGCCGACTCTACAGCCACACATGTTCAACAGGCCGTGACATCATTAAGTAAGATCTTTGAGTCTATTTCCGCGATCAACGATATGAACTCGCAAATTGTAAAAGCGGCGGAAGAGCAGCAGTCGGTGTCAACGGAAGTGAATCAAAATGTCACCAACATCCGTGATTTGAGTGCGAAGATCTTAGAGCAAGCGGGTGAGTCTGAAAATGTTGGCAACGATATTTATGAGTTGTCATCGCAGCAGCAGACATTGATGAATCAATTCAAAGTGTAATGGTAGTCAAATAGATTAGACGAAAAGGCGAAAAAGATAGGTGTTGCAAAATAAGCGATGCCTATCATTTATTGTTGTGTCTTTATAAGTGACCTTACTTTTTATTTTGAATCGGCGAATGACAAGTAAGGGTTATGATTGCTCTTGTTCGAGCTGTCGTAGTAAATCCGCTCGCACCATATCTATTGCCTTGATTGCGACTTCAGGGGAGATGTCATTGCTTTCTAGCAAGTAAATGAGATCGACGGCCAGTTTAACGTCTTCAGGTGCATTTTCTAAACTTTGATTTGTTGCCATTATAGAAACTTCTCACTTTCATTAATTTGATGTTCGATGTTGAGTAAAGCCGCTCGACAACGTTGCAATCGCTGTTCAGCCATTTGCCATTCATGCTCAAGCGCGTCCTTATTTCCCCCAGACCCTAACAGACTTTCTTTATGTCTGACTAGTGCACATAAGCGAGCTTCCCATTCTTGGTGTTGGCGTAATTGGCTATGAAGGTCGTTAGACTCCTGCGGGCTAGTAGCGTTGAACTGAGCAAATGGGGCTAGGGCTCTTTCCAATGCTTCGAGTTGAGCCACTAAGCGATCCGCTAAGTACTGGGCTTTAGTTAGAGAAATTGAAGGAGATGAAAGTTGCCTTAGGTTATCTTTGGCTTCGTGCACGCACGGGGAAAGAAAACGAGAGGAGGCATTAAAGAGTTGATCATCAAATAACACCGTTGCGCTCTTTTTTCGTTCTGCGTCATAGGCGGCGGCCGATTGACGAAGCTTTTCTAGACGAGTGTGCAGATCCGCGAGTTTCATCTTTTTTTCTCAGTGGTAAATCGCATAGTAATTATAGAATGATTTGTATTGGCTCGGGCGCTTTAAAACCACGCATCATAGGCAAGTTTAATGGCAAGAATACTTACCACGGTGACAAAAATCGGTCGGATGAACTTGCCACCGAATTTTATCGCTGAATGGGCACCGATGTAGGCACCAGCCATGAGACAGACACCCATGGTGAGTCCTAGTACCCAGTTAATATGCCCTAAGAAAGCAAACGTCACCAAAGAGGTAAAATTGCTGGTGAAGTTCATAGCTTTCGCCAATCCAGAGGCGAGTAGAATATTTAGCCGATATAAGGCCATTGAACTTACCGTCCAAAACGCGCCGGTTCCCGGGCCTGCAACACCGTCATAGAAGCCAAGTGACAAACCTTGCAAGTATTGCTTACGGTTGAATTTAGGGCAGCCTTTATTGACACCGTTACCGTCGGCACTCGGTGATTTATGAAAAACGGTATAAAGCGCCGCGGCAAGAATAACGAGAGGCAATACTTTTTCCAACCACTCTGTTGAAATCATATCCACGACAAACGTACCCAAAGTAGCGCCAATAAGCGTGGCTATAAATGCTCTTTTCCAGCACTCTGGATTAAACAGTCGCTTACGATAGTAAGTAAATGCCGCCGTGGATGAGGCAAAGGTCGCCGCTAATTTATTGGTGCCAAGGGCAATATGAGGAGGTAGCCCAAGAGACAGTAAGGCGGGCACAGTGAGCATGCCACCGCCGCCAGCGACCGCATCGATAAAGCCTGCCACAAATGCGACAAGCGCAAGCACCACAAGCATGCTTGGTTCAATAAATTCCATGGAGACCTGTCACCTTAGTATTCGATAGTTCTTTTAAATGGGGGTAGGGAATCGAGAAGTGACTTGCCATACCTTTTTGTTACGATGCGCCTGTCTAGAATGTACAAGGTACCGCAATCTCTTTCTTTACGTAATAGACGCCCTGCTGATTGTATCAGCTTTTTACTGGCCTCAGGAACTGTAATCTGTAGAAATGGATTGCCGCCTTTACGTTCTATATATTCTGCATGTGCTTGTTCAATTGGTGAAGTTGGTACCCCAAATGGTATTTTGGTAATAATGAGGTTCTCAAGTAACTCTCCGGGCAAATCCAAGCCTTCGGAAAAGCTGCCGGTGCCAAAAAGCACACTGGTTTTACCGCATTGAGTCAGCGTTTTATGTTTATTTAGAATTTCTGTGCGTGATGATTCGCCTTGGATTTGCAGGTGCCAGCCTTTTAAGGCAAATTTTCCTTTAATGTCGTTCGCTACTTGGTTCATCTGCCAATAGGAAGAAAATAGCACCAGATTGCTCTTGCCATCGGCGATGTACTGCATCAATTTCTCTTTCAGCTCATCAGTAAACGGACTCGCTTGTGGTTCGTACTTCATTTTTGGCACGATAAGTTCCGCCTGATTGGCGTAATCAAAAGGGGATGCCAGTGCTAAGAACTGAACGCCGTCTTCTTCCTTTTGGCTAATGCCACTTTGGTGACAAAAGAAAGAAAAAGAATTTAGTGCTCGCATTGTTGCCGAGACTAACACCGCGCCAACACAACGAGACCAAATTTGCTGGTCGAGCTGCCAACCCACTTCTAAAGGCGATACGCTAATAATATGGTCGCTATCGCGTTCTTTGCTTTGTTCAATCCAACGCGCAAGTGGCGCGCCTTTTTCTTTTTTAGGCTCACTCATAAGTCGCCATACGGCGGCGAGGTTTTCAAACCTTTGAATATAAAAGCCTAGCTCTGCGAGTGCGGGCTCGGCAAGTTTAGCGGCAATTTCGCCATCTTTGAGGCGTTCTGAAATCAAATCCGCAATTTTACCAGAGGCTTGTGAGCCTTTTTGAGTGATAGATTTGAGATCTTTAGCTTGGGTTTCAAGCCACGTAGGCAGTTCGCCATCTTCAAATCGGCAATAACTTTCTTCAAAGGTTAGCGATGAACAGAAGGTGTTTACTTCACCCAGTATTGGAATAAGTTGCTGAATGGAGTCTTGCAATTCATTGCGAAAACGACCAATGCGTTTTTCATCTGCCAGTCCAGAGAATTTCGATACGGCTTGGTTTAGTCGCTCTAACCAACTCACGGCCCCTTTTAATGTCGATGAGGCTGAAGCGTGGTCTCTGGCGACATGAGGTAAGTGGTGGGCTTCATCAAAGATATAAATGGTGTTTTCTGGTTCAGGCAAAATCACCCCGCCGCCCAGATCTGCGTCAGCCATGACTAAGCTATGGTTGGCAATAATGACATCATTTTTGTCCAGCTCTGAACGTGCTTTGGCAAAAGGGCACTGTCTGTGCGCAGGCAGCCCACTATTGCAGCTGTGCTTTTCACTGACAATGGTCTGCCAAATGGCATCATCAATAGGAGCGGGCCATGAATCACGATCACCATTCCATTTATTCTGTGACAGCTTCTCGTACATATCGTGGAGTTGTTTGATATCACTTTTTTTCGGTTTGGACTCAAACATGGCAAGCTGGCTGTTATCGGCATCTGCTTCGCCAGCGCCGCATGCCACCGCCAACTTTTCGGCGCAGCAATAGCGCTGGCGACCTTTAGCAATAATAAAAGAGAAGTTTTGGTCAGTAATACGTCGAAACAGAGGCAAGTCTTTATCAAGTAACTGCTCTTGTAGTGCCACCGTTGCAGTAGAGATGACTATTTTGCGATTGTTTTGTACCGCGATAGGAATCGCTGCCATTAAATAAGACAGACTTTTACCAATTCCTGTCCCTGCCTCCGCAACAATAATACGCGTCGACTTGTGATATTGACCAAGCAACGTCTTGGCAATTTCAGAAACAAGATAGTTTTGCGCGCGTCTAGGAACGAAGTTATCCAGTTGATGTTGCAGGTTTTGATAACTTTGACGAATTGATGATTGTATTTTACTGGTTGTCATACTGTGATCCAAATTGCAGTGCGGCGATGATAGCACACTTCGATTGGTGACATTCAGAGATTCTCATCATCACTTTACGGTGATAGTTTTGATCAATGTCACAAAAACAGAGTGAACTTTCATAAAGCCATATATCTTTCAATGGTCAAAAAATATAAAACCCCAAAAAAGACATTTGGTTGGTGGATTGTTCTCATTGTTGTGCGATTAATTTGCTCCTGTTGGAGTTTTTACCTGATTGATGTGCAGATTTTAGTGTCGGGGTTGCACTATATGAGTGCTTTTAAAGTTTGCGGTGTATCACATGCTGTTTTGTAACCCGTTGATTTATCGGTATTTAGAGTGATTTACTTATTTTTTTTAGGGTGTTTGACATTGTCTTATATCTTTTGCATTCTTGATTTCGAGATTTAACGACGCTGAAACGACTTAGGAACAAAAGGTTGTTGTTCTAAAAAATGATTTTGGCGCGATATATATTAAAAAAGGGAACCGAAAGGGAATTCCCATCTAATGAAAAGGCAGTGGATTATCATGAAAAAGACTCTAGTAGCTCTAGCAGTATTGGCAGCAGGTTCTGCGCAAGCAGGTATCGAAATCTATAACCAAGACAAAGTGACGGTTAACCTAAAAGGTGACATCGAAGTTGTTTACTTGAAAGGTGTTGCAGATGGTGCATCAACTAAACAAGAAATCCAAGATGCGGATTTTGGTTTTGACACACGTTACGCAATCAACGATGACTTACAATTTGGTGCGTACTGGGAATTTGACGGTGCGAACAGCAGCGTAACTAAAGGTACGAGCACAGCAGCTCACGCTGGTAACACGTACGTAGCACTATACTCTCAAGCTGCTGGCTCTTTGAAAGTTGGTCGTCTAGATACTATTCTTGATGACGCTGGTGTTGGGTCTGATTATCAATTTGGTGTGAACTCTTTCTTCTCTAACGGGTCTCCGTTTGGTGGCGACGAAGCAATCCGTTACGATATCGATACTGGTAGCTTTTACGGTGGGATCGCGTATAAGCAAGATAAAAACAAAAACAACAAGCTAGGTGAAGACGGTAACATGGTTGACGCAAAAGTTGGTTACAGAGTAGCTGATTTTGACTTCACTGGTTTTTATGCTATGGCCGACTTTAAAGGTGCTGGTGCTAATTTTGCTGGTCTTTCAGATGCAGGTCATATCGACACCGAAGGTAAAGAAAATCTTTACGCTGTAGAAGCTCGTTGGGCTGGCGTAGAAAATCTTAACCTAGAATTGGGTTACTATAACATAAAATTGGATCCAGCATTTGCGGATGAAGATTTTACTAACCAAACATTCGCCTTTGCTGCTGATTATACGGTAAATCAATTCGTATTTGCTGGCGGCATTAGCCAATCTAACTACGACCAAGCTATTACCGACGTAGCAAACAACGTTAGTTATGATAAAGTAAACAGTTGGTTTGTTAACGTAGGTTACAATGTAGCGCCGGGTGCTACTGTTTACGCAGAAGTTGGTGGCAACGACGGTTACACTGATTTTGATTCTTCAGATACTGGTGTAAACCTTAAACAAAATGGCACTGGTTTTGCTCTAGGTGTTAAAGCTGAATTCTAATCTAGCTTTAAGCTAAAAGATTATTTTAAAAGCCACCTCAGGGTGGCTTTTTTACGTCTCCAATAGAGTGATTTAGATGTCAATTTATCTAAAAAATCCTTTTTTGCGAGTAATCTCTGTGTCATGCTGTTTGACAAGATAGTAGGCAGCAGTAAAGGAAGCCGATCGTGAAAAATAGTATGGTTGTTCTCGCCACATTAGGGCTGGCGTTTAGTGTAAATGCAGCGACGCTTGTGCCAATGAAGGGTGTCTCGGTTTACTTTATTAATGGTCAAGAAGCCGATAGCAGAATTGGTAAAAACGAACTCGAGCAAGGTGAGAACCAAGTTGTGGTTCGCATGGATAAAAAATTGGGTAAAGGCAGTAGTTCCAATGTTTACACCTCTGCACCTTATGTCCTCACTGTGAACGTAACGGGCGACGAGGTGAAAATTAATCATCCAGTGGCGCGCAGCGAGCAAGAAGCGAAAGTGGCGTTTCGTGGTGACACGCCACAATGGCGCGTGACGCAAGATGGTTATGCGCTTGCCTACGAGCAAGAGAAGCTGAAAGGTAAAGATGGGTTTATGCCATACATGCAAATGGATGAACTCATTGCTGCGCATAATGCTGAGCGAGGCATTACTTTTACATCCGGTGAAATGGTGGTAGCGACGTCTGCAGCCCCTGTCGCCACGGTGGCTGCCACAACTGCGGTAGCTGCGACGGTAGCGGATACCCCTAAAGTATCGGCTACCGCAGCCTCTAAGGAAGCGGTTGCCCCGCAAGTATCAGATAATGTTGGCCAGCTTCAAGCTTGGTATTTAAAAGCCTCCAAGCAAGAGCGTAAAGAATTCCGTAAGTGGATGATCGATCAAGAATAGCTAGGGCTGTTTTGAGTGATTATGATCGGATGAAAATACAGTGAAAGGAGCTTCGGCTCCTTTTTTGATGCAAGCCGTTCACGAATGACACCGATAATGGCTGCTATATGAATCTATAAAAGTACAGGTTTCTATAAAGCAGTGAGAAAACAAAAGTCGCTAGAAAAGAAGGCGTACTAACAATAATCTGACTGGAATTTAGTGATTTTGAGTTAAACTTAATGCCTTATCGTTACTGATTGTCAATTTATCGTGAATCAACTTATTACCCTTATCCAACGTTTCCCTAAGTGTGTCCTATTTTTAGTACTTTCGCTGACTGCAGCCAGTGCTTGGTATAGCCAACATCACTTCAAAATGAACGCCGATCTTTCCTCTCTGGTGAAACAAGATGGCGCGTGGGTCGATGATCTCGCTCACCTTGAAGAAGTATTTCCTGAAACGGGCAACGTGGTGGTGTTAGTCACGAGCCAAGATGGCGAGCTTGCTAAGCAAAGTGTTGCAACACTGGTTGATAAGTTGGCCTCGTCTTCTGTTATTAAAGACGTATTTGCTCCTTCGGCCTTGTCTTGGTTCCAGCAATATGCGCTGGGGTTTATCTCCGACAGTGACTATCAAACCCTTAAAGAGGTTGCTAGCCAACAGGTTGCACCATTAGTTGCTGGCGCCAATGCTCAGCGCTTAGAGGTGTATTTGGGGCAATTAATTGACCGTAATAGTAATATTGCTGCTAGTGCTCTAGGTGCAGATGTAGATAAAGCTAACGAGAATATACTTGAGCCTTTATTGTCTGCGGCTAGCGGTCAGAAATTTGATTGGGCACGTGAATTAAGTGGTCATATCAAACCACCAAGCGCATACGCTATCACTTTAGTTGCACAGCCGGATGACAGCGTAAAAGAGCCAAACAGAGCGATTATCGAAGCAATTCATAATGCTGTAACGGCCGCGGATTTGCCATCCAGTGTCGATGTTCAGGTTACCGGTCAAGCCGCCTTAGATTTCGACGAAATCGTTGATGCCAATAATAGCATCGCCATTGCAGGTAGTGCGTCGCTAATTGGTCTAGTATTGATACTTGCCATCGGCATTCGCTCGCTTCGCGTCATCGTCGCGTGTTATTTGACGGTCATAATAGGACTCGTTTGGACGTTCGCTGCTGGTTTGTTTGTCGTGGGATCTTACAACACCATATCTATTGTGTTTATGGTGATGTTTATTGGGCTTGCTGTCGACTTTTCTATTCATCTTTGCCTTCATATTCAAGAGCTCAGGATTAAAGGCGAAGATAACCGTCATAGCCTTGCGCATGCTGCAGGTCACTCGTTTCGCCCGTTGGCTCTGTGTGCGCTTTCCTCTGGTATCGGATTTCTTAGCTTTTATCCAACCGCTTACACGGGGCTTGGTGAACTAGGTGTTGTTTCCGCGTTGGGCATGTTACTCGGGCTATTGGCGACGTTCGTCGTTATTCCACTATTTTTCACCTTATTTGGTTATCCAACGGTTAAACACAAAGCTGACACGCGTTATTTTTCTGCATTTGGTCATGGGCTTGCGACTTATAAGCGGACAATCACCTTTTTAATGGTTTGTACGTCATTGGTGATGGGTTATGGCGCGACCCAATTTAAGTTTGATTTTTCGACGTTAGTATTGAAGAACCCGCAATCGGAGTCGGTGTTAGGGTTATACGCACTGCAGCAACATGGTCTAGGCTCTAGTTACCAGCTTTACGCCGTTGCCAAAAACGAGCAAGAAGCGCAGCAATGGAAGTCACAGTTACTTAACGAGCCAACAGTCAGTCAAGTCATTATTGCCAGCGATTTTATGCCGGCGGAACTAACTCAACGCGCGCAGCAACTGTCTGATGCCTTGCAGCCCAGCATGGCAGCAAAACCATTATCATTGAGTGAGTTTAAGCGATTAGCGGTAGAAGAGGGTTGGAAAAATGCCGAGCGTATTCCGACTAATATTAATACTAATAGCGATAGTGCTGATCTTGGAGCACTGACACAAATGCTATTTTCTAGTATAGACAATGGCACTTTATCTGCATTTAGTTCGAATGCAGTGCCACTTAGCATTGAGAGAGATTTGCCACGTTCGCTTTATCAACGCTATATCAGTAAGCAAGGTGAATGGTTGGTCGCGGTTACGCCGCAAGGCGACATGAGCAATGTCGAAGAATTAAACCAATTTATTGACGATGTGCAGTTTATTGCTCCGAATGCGACAGGACGCGCCGTCGCGGAAAAAGAAGTGGGTGTTATTGTCGTTGATGCCTTTAAAGCGGCGATTTTGATGTCGATCTTGGCGATCGCATTGATCCTTATTTGGACAGTGAACAAAAAGCGCGACATTGTGCTGATCTTTATTCCGTTAGGCTTAGCGACCATCACCACGTTGGGGATGATGTATTGGCTCAATTTGTCGATGAATATGGCCAATATTATCGTGGTACCGCTGATTTTTGGTTTGGGAGTAGATAATGGAATTCATATCGTTAAACGTTTTCGTGCGGTGGGCAGTTTAGAGGCATTTTTTAAGACCTCAACACCAAAAGCATCTCTAATCAGTTGTTTAACTACTCTCGCGACGTTTGGCGCGTTAATTGTCGCTAAACATCAAGGGATGCACTCTATCGGACTTGTGCTAACGATTGCCTTGTCGAGTATTCTTGTTTACAGCTTAGTGTTGCTACCTATTATGTTAGAAGCGACGAATAAATCAGTGAAAATCACCGGAGTGGAAACGAGTAGTAAAGAAAGTTAAGCGCTGTAAAAAGTGAGCCACTCATCAAGTGTTGAGTGGCTGCCATTGCTGAGTAGCGGCTACTTGTGCCTAGAATCTAGCATCCAATGTAATGAAGAAGCTTTTTCTTTGTCCAAAACCGATTTCACTGATAAGCACCCAGTTAGGAGTGAACTCGTATTGAGCACCTACTAGCGTGTTCCATTTATTAGCTAAGCTCTGGTTTACGGTAAATTTCGCGTTGTCTGGTAAGGAAATACCACCTAATGGCAAATCGTTAATACTACCGGATAAGGTTTGTTCTATATTCTGATATTGTGCGCCAACCCAAGCTCTGATTGGCCAATCGCTGTTTCTTGAAAAATCATAGCCAACGCGCGGAGAGATAACGATTGAATCGATTTCCCCATCGATGACAGTCAGGCTTGTTTTGGTATAGCTGGCATCAACGAGGGCAAAAACACTCTCATAGCCTCCCGCAATGACCGTGCCAGCGCCATAAGTATAACCATCTAAATCAAGTCGAAAAGGCTCGTTTATTTCAATGCCATCTCCTGGAAGGTTAGGGAACAGCTTAACGTGGCTAATAGTGGTTTCTGAATAACCATCTAATTTGCCACCTATGGCATAAAAATTTAGGAAAGGTAGCACCCATACATCTGCTTTCAGGGTGATTACTTGGCTCTCTTGATAGCCACCTTGTGTTTTAATGCCGATATCATCTAGCGGACCTAAACCCGCTAATGTAATTGAATCAACATTTATCCCCTGAGAAACGTTCATATAGCCAAAACTTAACCCTATGGCTTCAGGTAACGTATAACCACGCTCTTCTGCCTCTGCTTTAAATAAAGGGAGCTCAAAGGCATGTAGTGTTGGGGAAATAGTCCCGCTAATCATTGCGATAAGTGCAATAGACAGCGAACGGAATTTGACCATGAAGTTACTCTTGCTCGTGATGTGACTAGGTCACATTAATAAAGATGGCGAATTCTAAAGGATAGCATTATTGTTGGAAAGTGATATATATCACTTTCTTTATGAATCTGCTTTGCAGGTAGGGGCTTGAAGGCGAAAGAGGTTGAGTATTAAGGTGTATCAAGTAGGCGAAAGTTGAGTTGAATGATATCGCATACTTAATACCACCGGTTACATTAATTAAGCGTCGTCTTGCTCTAACGTCAGCCAATTAATGCGAACATTAGCTTGCTCAAACATATCTTGGCTGAGCGAGATTTTATCTCCCCAGCGAGAAAGGAAATCTTCAGATTGTGCGGGGCAATGGACGACTGAAATGCCCGTTTGAATGATCTTAGCTGCGCAGTTAGGGCAAGGGAAGTGTGTAACCCAAATTTCACATCCATCTAGATCTCTTTTTGCAAAGAGGATAGCATTTTCTTCTGCATGCAGAGTTTTCAGGTATTTTGTTTCTCTTTCGTCACTTTCTGCACTGTCAGAGATACCGTGTGGGTAACCATTAAAGCCCACTGAAACGATGCGATTGTTTTTAGTGATCACCGCGCCAACTTGCGTCGAGGGGTCTTTACTCCACGACCCAACAAGCTCGGCCATTTGGATAAATCGTTTTGCCCATTTTGAAGCCATGTAAATACCGTAATTTTAAATCCACTTGTGACAAAGTTTACAAAAATTAGCCAAGTAACACGAGTGCTAATTGCAAACGATTACATTTTTTCTCCCGCTATTCTCAACTAAAGGGACGCTTTATTTAATTGGGACAGGGTTGGTTGCGTTAGATTGCTTGAGTGAATGGAAGTTGCATTGGTTTTGTGACTTGAACGAAATTCTTTGTCAGAGTATTGCGAATTCTGTTTAAAATCCCTAAAACTTCTATGAACATGTGTCAGTATTCGACGAGTTCTTCAGAAAGGGAAAAGGAAATGCGAAAAACACTGTTAGCGGTTTCACTATGTAGTCTGTGTTTTAGCGCAGGGAGCTTAGCATTTGCAAAAGATTGGTCAGCATCAAGTGTAAAGGCGGTCACTCAGGGGGCTAAGCAAGGCGACTTGTTTGCTCAGATTGAGCTAGGAGACCGATATGCTGATGGCAATGGCATTAAAGAAGACGATACCACGGCTGTCGAATGGTACTTTAAAGCTGCCGAACAAGGCAGTGAGACAGCAATGTATAAGTTGGGCATGATGTATGACAATGGTCACGGTGTTCACTACGATGCGAAAGAAGCGGCGTCGTGGTTTGAGAAAGCATCAAACATTGGTCATGACCAAGCACAATACTACCTTGCTGGTATGTACAAGTGGGGCAGAGGTGTTCCCAAGAGCAATGCCAAGGCAGTCGAGTATTATCGCTTAGCCGCTGAGCGTGGCTATGATGTAGCACAAAACAGCTTAGGGGTGATGTACGCGAAAGGACTGGGTATTGAGCAAAATGACATTGAAGCGGTGAATTGGTATCGTAAAGCGGCGGAAAATGGCTATGCCTACGGCCAGCGCAACTTAGCCTTTAAGTACTCATTAGGTGAGGGTGTTGATCTCGACAATGTTCAAGCGCTTGCTTGGGCGTCGGTTGCTGCCACAAACGGCTATCAAAGCGCTGAGAATCTGCGTGATGAAATAACTGCCAAGTTATCGAATGAAGAGATAGATGAAGCGAACCTTTTGGCGAAGCAATATTTAGCGGCTTATTCATCTCATAAGTAATCCAGTACGGTAAAGTTAAAGTAGACTTAGCAAAAAAGGGAAGCCACGCTTCCCTTTTTAGTATTTCCAGTATTTGTGTGAACCATAGGAGCATAGGAGCATAGGAGCATAGGAGCATAGGACCATAGGACCATAGGACCATAGAACCATAGGAGCATAGGAGCATAGGAGCATAGGAGCATAGGACCATAGGACCATAGGACCATAGGACCATAGGACCATAGGACCATAGGACCATAGGACCATAGGACCATAGGACCATAGAACCATAGAACCATAGAACCATTACCAACTCAGTATCGAGTTATCTCTTGCGCCAAACTTTCGTTCATATCTCGGTAACATGGTTTCGTTCCCCAATAACCCGCCTTGGTGCACATAAAGTACAGTAGCATCGGGGTTTGCTTCTAACCAAGGGAGCAAGCAGCGCCACATAAGTGGGTCATACAGTAGGTCAAACTCTATATCAGTTTGCTCGTATAACAAGCGCCACATGGCATAATCTTCCTGATACAGCTTACCAAAATGGTGTTTCGCGTCCCGCTGCAAAATAGTTGGATAAACGTCGAATTCGTTCAATTCCTGAAACTGTTTAACTAAGTATTCTCGCCCACCAACACAAGGGCAGGTGAGTACTTCAATACCTTCTGAGTGCAGTGCTTTAGCAAGATATAGCGCAGTGGTACCCGTGCCAGAAGGCAGAGCCACTTTCAGGTTAGGGTTCTTTTCAAACCTTGCCCATGCCAAAATTTCTCTGGCAAGCGTTTGCACGCCGACTTCTGCAAGTTGAAACCGGCCGCCTTCTGGGACAATGAGGCATGCGTCATCATCGCCATGTTGGCGTTGAATAAAGTCACAGGGGTGGATCTTTTCAAGGTTATTAGGATGGTCGGAGAGTGAAACGATGGTTGCGCCAAGCTCTAATGCCATTCGATAATTGCCCATCGGTTTTTCATCTAACCAAGCGGGTTTATGATCTACATAATACGTGAACTGCCAGCCTTTAACCTTTGCGAGTGCAGCAAGTGACGTCAAAGAATTTGCTTGCGCTGAGCCCCACCCAACTAAACGAACGATGCTAGGGTTGTTTTGCTCCAATAATGCGGCAAACTTTCTCGCCTTATTGCCATTGAAGTGGCTGTGCAGCAAATCATCGCGCTTTAAATAAAACGAGTGACCTTCGACATTATGTTGAGTGACGGGGCTGTCTTTGAGTTTCACTGGAAAAACCGCTTGAATAGGAAGGACCGAATTCTAACGCTAACCAGGCTCGGTGACAAATGACACATGTTACAAACGCATACATTTGCTTTTGCGTAGATATGTAATAATTATCTGCAATGAGTGTTAAGTGGCTTAACTGCGCGGCATATAGGTCTAGACGGATGTTGATAGACCGTTTAACGTGATTATTGACATAAATCTGACTTTTAAGCGGATTACGGAATAATTGAGAGTCTGAGCCTATACTATGCCAAGTAGTCACGTTTAGATTGCGAATTTATGTTACGTGTCGATTGTTAAGTTTTTTCAGGTTTTGCCGACAATACAATATACTCAGTGAATGTTTGATTTAATAGTGTTCTAAAAGGTCAATAAATTAGACATTTGAACACCTTCAGCCCTTTTAATTCTTTGAACGCCCTAGTAAACTTTGTCGTTCTCCGTGCCAATGCGCACGTGTTATCTGTGAGTTAAATATATGAGCCAGTCTTTTCTCCCTTTATGTCGCCCTGCGGTCGATGAAAAAGATATTCAAGCTGTCGTTGATGTACTGCGTTCAGGATGGATTACAACCGGTCCCAAAAATGCGGATTTGGAAAGTAAAATCTCTGAGCATACAGGAGCGCCGCATGCAGTAGCGTTAAGTAGCGCGACGGCAGGTATGCATTTAGTCTTATTGGCACTTGGTATTGGTCCTGGTGATGAAGTCATTACCCCTTCTCTTACATGGGTATCTACGATCAACATGATCACCCTAGTGGGTGCTAAGCCAGTTTTTGTCGATGTTGATGTTGACACGTTGATGACGGATGCAGAAAAGATTGAACCGCTTATCACCGATAAAACCAAACTGATCATCCCAGTTCACTATGCTGGCGCTTCATTGGATTTAGATCCAATTTATGCACTTGGTGAACGTTTTGGTATTCCAGTGGTTGAAGATGCGGCGCATGCTTTAGGCTCTGAGTATCAAGGTCAGCCTATTGGTGCTCGCGGTACGTGTCTGTTCTCCATGCATGCGATTAAGAATGTCACCACGGCAGAAGGTGGCGTTTTCACCACGTTTGATGCAGAGCTGGCTGATAAGATTCGCCGTTTGAAATTTCATGGCCTAGGCGTCGATGCTTTTGATCGCGAGACTCAAGGTCGAGCTCCGCAAGCCGAAGTCATCGAACCTGGCTTCAAATACAATATGCCAGATATTTGCGCCGTATTAGCACTCGGTCAAATGGATCGTATTGCAGAGATCACGCAGGCTCGTACTGAGTTAGCGTTAAGCTATCGTGAGAAGTTAAGTGCCATTAAAGGTGTGACTCCCTTAGGTCTTGCCAATCATGACCACAAACACTGTTGGCATTTAATGATCGTACGTATTGACCCTGCGCAAGCGGGTATTACTCGTGACGAATTGATTGCTAAACTAAAAGAGAAAGGGATTGGCGCTGGAATTCACTTTAAAGCGTGTCATACCCAGAAATATTATCGAGAGAATTACGCAGAACAATTTGGTGCAATAACGCCAAACTTAGAAAATACAGAGCGTAATAGCCAGCAAATTTGTTCACTACCGCTATTTCCTGATATGACTCAGGACGACGTTGCGCGAGTAGTGAATGCCGTGTCAGAAATAATTGGATAACCCATGAAACAGAATGAACCTATCAATTTTGTGTCTATCGTCATACCGGTATACAACGAAGAAAGCTGCTTACAAGAGCTAATAGAGCGGACGACGAAGGCAGCAGACAGCCTAGGTAAAGACTACGAGTTAGTGTTGGTCGACGACGGCAGCCGAGATCGCAGTGTCGAAATTATTGAAGCCGCCTCTGCGAAAGAAGGCAGTCATGTTGTTGGTGTCATCCTTAACCGTAACTATGGTCAGCACAATGCGATCATGGCAGGTTTCGAGCAGGTTCGTGGCGACCTAATTATCACTCTAGATGCCGATTTACAAAACCCGCCAGAAGAAATTCCAAATCTGGTTGCTAAAGCGGAAGAAGGTTTTGATTCGGTCGGCACTGTGCGTCAAAACCGTCAAGATAGTGCGTTGCGTCGTTATCCATCTAAAGTTATCAATAAACTGGTTAAGCGCTCTACAGGCGTTGAAATGAACGATTACGGTTGTATGCTGCGCGCTTACCGCCGACATGTTGTTGACGCAATGCTAGAATGTCATGAGCGTAGTACATTTATCCCTGTATTGGCGAATGGCTTCTCTCGTCATACCACAGAAATCCCGGTTCACCACGACGAACGCGCCGATGGTGAATCTAAGTATAGCTTTATGAAGTTGATCAGTCTGATGTTCGATTTGATCACGAGTATGACAACCGCGCCGTTACGTTTACTTAGTATCGTTGGTGGTATGACTGCTGCGGCAGGTATCGCATTCGGTATCATACTAATGCTAATGCGTATTTTATTTGGCTCAGAATGGGCTGGCGACGGTTTGTTTACGTTATTTGCGATTCTATTTGTATTTGTTGGTGGGCAGTTTATCGGCTTAGGCTTGCTAGGTGAGTATATTGGACGAATTTATTCCGATGTGCGAGCAAGGCCGCGTTACTACGTACAGGATGTTTTGGTGGGCGAGGCAACTCGCAGTGCACGTGAAACTGACGAATCAAAGAACAAATAATAAGATTTATATTAGAGGAATATTCCATGAAAGTAGTCGTGTTTGCCTACCACAATATCGGTTGTACAGGCGTTCGTAGTTTGCTTGAAGCAGGCGTTGAAATCGAAGCGGTATTTACCCATGTTGATGATAGCAACGAAAACGTATTTTTTGAGTCTGTAGCGAAGCTTGCGGCGAAAAACGGTATCCCAGTTTATGCGCCAGAAGACGTAAACCACCCACTTTGGGTTGAGAAAATTCGCCAGATGAAACCTGACGCGTTGTTCTCTTTCTACTACCGCAATATGATCAGCCAAGAAGTGTTGGATCTTGCGCCAAAAGGTGGCTTTAACCTGCACGGTTCTTTGCTTCCAACTTACCGTGGTCGTGCTCCTATCAACTGGGCACTGGTTAACGGCGAGACAGAGACGGGCGTGACGCTGCACAAAATGGTGCAAAAAGCAGACGCTGGTGACATCGTTGGACAAGAAAAAATTGCCATTACTGACGAAGACTCAGCAGAAACACTGCATAAGCGTCTAGCGGTAGCATCAAGCGATCTACTGGCTAAAGTATTGCCAACTATCGTTGATGGTAGCGCAGTAGCAACAGCACAAGATGAAATAAAAGCGACGTACTTTGGTCGCCGTACACCCGCCGATGGTGAAATCAAATGGTCTACAGACTCTCGCACAGTATTTAACTTAGTGCGCGCGGTTACTGAACCATTCCCAGGTGCGTTTACTTTCCTAGGTGAGCGTAAGCTGACAATCTGGAGTGTCACACCAAGCGAAAAAACATTTGAAGCGACGCCAGGTACGATTGTTGCCACTTCTCCACTAACAATTGCCTGTGCTCAAGGCTCAGTGATTGTTAACTCTGGTGAAGCTGAAAACGGTCTGTACCTTGGTGGTGAGCAACTGGCAGCAGAGCTTCACTTGATTGAAGGTATGCGTTTTGGTCCTCAAGCAAGCGCGATCATCAATGCTAAGAAACGTCAAAAAGTACTGATTCTTGGTGCCAATGGCTTTATCGGTACTCACCTAACTAAGCGTCTTCTTGATGATGGCGGTTACGAAGTTTACGCGATGGACATGAGCTCAAATCAGATTTCTGATCACCTGGGCCACCCTGACTTCCATTTCGTTGAAGGTGATATCACGATTCATAACGAATGGATTGAGTACCACATTAAGAAGTGTGACATCGTACTACCATTGGTTGCTATCGCGACTCCAATTGAATACACGCGTAACCCGCTAAAAGTATTTGAGCTAGATTTTGAAGAGAACTTGAAGATTGTTCGTGGCTGTGTGAAATACAACAAGCGCATTATCTTCCCATCGACTTCAGAAGTTTACGGTATGTCTACGGATTCTGAGTTCAACGAAGATACGTCGCCACTTATCGTCGGTCCTATCAACCGTCAGCGTTGGATCTACTCAGTGTCTAAGCAATTGCTTGACCGTGTAATCTGGGCTTATGGTAAAAAAGATGGCCTTAACTTCACGCTGTTCCGTCCATTTAACTGGATGGGTCCTCGCCTTGATAGCTTGAACTCAGCACGTGTTGGTTCTAGCCGTGCAATTACTCAGCTTATTCTAAACCTTGTTGAAGGTACGCCAATCAAACTGATTGACGGTGGTGAGCAGAAGCGTTGTTTCACTGACATCTCTGAAGCGATTGAAGCACTATTCCGCATCATCGAAAACAAAGATGGTCTGTGTGACGGTCAAATCATCAACATTGGTGCACCAGAAAACGAAGCGAGCATCAAAGAGTTGGCTGAAACATTGGTAGAGAAGTTTGAAAACCACCCATTACGTGGCAACTTCCCTCCATTTGCAGGCTACAACCTAGTAGAAAGCAAAGCGTTTTACGGCGACGGTTACCAAGACGTTCAACACCGTAAACCAAGTATTGCTAACGCGAAGAAACTTCTGGATTGGGAACCACAGGTTCACATGAACGATACTATCGAAGAGACGTTAGATTTCTTCCTTAAAGGTGCAGTAGCAGAAGATAAGTAATGAATCAGAATGAAGTCACTAAGGTCGGTCTTAGGATCGACGTAGACACGTTTCGAGGAACTAAACTCGGCGTGCCTAAGCTGCTCGAAATTTTCGAAAAGCATGGAGTGATGGCTTCATTCTTCTTTACTGTTGGACCTGATAACATGGGGCGCCATATATGGCGCCTTTTGCGTCCTGCATTTTTGAAGAAGATGCTTCGCTCAAAAGCTGCGAGCCTTTACGGTTACGATATTCTCATCCGTGGTACGCTGTGGCCGGGTCCAATCATTGGTAAGAAGTTACGTCCTATCATTGAAGCCGCCGATCGCGCTGGCCATGAGATTGGTCTCCACGCGTGGGATCACCATAAATGGCAAATGAAAACAGATACCATGTCTGATGCGGAACTTCGCAATCAAATAACCCTTGGCTATAATCTTCTCAAAGACATCACCGGTAAAAACTTACCTTGTAGTGCTGTCGCTGGATGGCGTTGTACTGATCAGACTTTGATTGAGAAAAATGCCTTTCCTTTCAAGTACAACAGTGACTGCCGTGGCGATTCCATTTTCTCACCAGGAGAAGGGATGGCACCACAGATCCCTGTCACCTTGCCAACGTATGATGAATTGGTTGGCCAAGATGGCGTGGACAATAGCAACTATAATGACGCTATTCTTAAGCTGATTAAACGCGATGGTCTGAACGTTTATACGATTCATGCCGAAGTGGAAGGTATCGTATGTGCCGAAATGTTTGAAGAATTGATTGTCAGAGCTAAGCAACAAAATATAGAATTCGTGCCTATGATTGATCTGCTTAATGATGCAGTTGATCCACTTCCTCATGATTCGATAAAAAATATCGAGATGGAAGGACGTGAAGGTTGGTTGACTCACCAAGCCTCATTCGTTGAACGAATGGGACTCTAAGTCGCCTTATCGTATATAAAACTATCTGTATATAAAGCTAGCTGTATACAAAAACATAAGCCCATGATCGTCGTGGGCTTTTATTCAATTGGATGAAGAATGCAACAATCTCGAATCAACTGGGCGGTATGGGTTCCGCTTTTCTTTATAGCTCTCTACATATTACCGTTGGATATTCGTCCACTCTGGTCTCCTGATGAGCTGCGTTACGGTGAAATCTCTCGAGAGATGGTCGCGTCCGGAAACTGGATTGTACCGACGTTTAATGACCTGCGTTATTTTGAAAAGCCGGTAATGGGCTATTGGTTCAATGCGATCGCTCAGGTGATTTTTGGTGAGAATAACTTTTCTGTGCGTATTGCCTCGGCACTGGCCACATTAGGTGTTGCTCTAAGTTTAGTATTAGTTGTCGGTAAGATGACGACACGCCGTCAAGGTTGGTTAACGGCTGGCGTATTCCTAAGTATGTTCATGGTGGCAGCGGTTGGCACCTACAGCGTACTGGATGGCATGCTTGCGTTCTGGTTGAGTGCTTGTTACGTCGCATTCTTCTTTGCTACCCAATCTCAAACCAGTGCTCAGCGCTGGCTTAATTATGGTCTGGCAGGGTTTTTCTGTGGATGCGCTGTATTAACCAAAGGCTTCCTGGCGCTGGCGCTACCAGTGATCGTTGTTGTCCCTTATATGATCATGCAAAAGCAGTTTCTGGAAATACTGCGTTGGGGATGGTGGGTTATGCTTGTGGCGTTTATCACTTGCTTACCATGGTCACTTGCTGTGCATGCAGCCGAAGCCGATTATTGGAATTATTTCTTCTGGGAAGAGCATATTCACCGTTTTACCGCTGAAGACGCTCAACACGTTGCACCTGTTTGGTATTACGTGCCATTCCTGTTTTTGGGCACGCTTCCGTGGGTATTTTGGGCTCCGTCGGCTGTGGCGCAACTCAAAGGTGAATTATCAAAACCGCTCATTCGCTACTCATTGCTTTGGGCGATTGTTCCTTTCCTATTTTTCTCATATGCCAGTGGGAAGTTAGCGACATACATCCTTCCTTGTATGGCGCCTATCGCGATTCTTTTGACTCATGGCCTTTTGAAAGCGGGCGAGAAAAAAGTAAAAGGTTTAACAATTGGTTCAGCCATTAATGGTTTGTTCTTTGCTGTAGTCGCTACGGTATTAGTGGTGATGTTCTTTATGGGCAAACTGCCACTCGAGGCATCCGAATCTTACCGCGTTGCAGTAGCTGCGTTTATTCTTGGTTTTTGGGCTGTTTGTGCCTTCTACGCCATCAAAACGTCGTCATTTGAGAGAAAGTTTGCTGCGTACATGGTGTCACCACTAGCGTTGTTTGCTTTGTTTTCTTTTGCTGTGCCTAACACAACGATTCACTCAAAAATGCCAGAAGACTTTATGACAATGTTAGCGCCAAAAGTCTCAGACGACATGGTGCTGATTGCCGATTACCCTGACACAATGTCGGCATTAAACTGGTACCTAAAACGCAGTGACGTGTACCTAACGAAAGGGATGGGTGAAGTGGACTATGGCCTTGAATATGAAGATTCAAAACATCGCTATGTTGAGTGGAATCAATTAGGTGAGTTTATTAAAGAAAAGCAATTAACAGGACCGGTATTGCTACACTTTAGAGACTTACCAGCGCTGCCTGAAGGTTTTCCTGAATCGAGTGATCATGTTGATTTAGGTCGTTATCATGCATTGATTTTTGATAAGAAAGCGCAAAACTAATGACGGTTTTTTTGTTTGTTCTTTCAGTGCTCGCCAGTTCGTTAAGCCAATATTGGCAAAAACGAGCGGCGATGCACTTTGAAGAAAATCCACACTTATCGGTCATAGGGAAGCTTTTTAGCTTCCCTATGATGCTTGGCATTACGTTTTTAGGAACCAGTGCTATTACATGGCTTGGGGTTCTGAGTCAGTGGGATGTATCCATTGCCTACCCATTACTCAGTATTAATTTTGTCATCATGCTGTTGGTTTCGAAGTTTGCATTTGGAGAAGTGATCGTTCCGAAGCAGTGGCTTGGTGTAATGTTTATCATGATTGGTGTCGGTATTTTGGGTGGTGCTGGCTAATGGTATTGAAAGATTTAAAAGCAGGACTTCCGGTTGCCTTGCTAAGCGTCGTTCTCATCTCCGTCGCTCAATTGGCGATGAAGTGGGGGATGGGTAATTTATCTTCTCAGTGGACCCTAATAGCAGAGCTACTCGCTCAATATGAGTTAGTGCAACTTTGGCTAGCGACTTGGCCTGCGTTAGTTTGTGTTGCGATAGGGTTGTTATGCTATGCCACCTCAATGGCATGTTGGGTCACGGCGCTTAAACATTTACCTTTAGGCGTTGCCTATCCGTTATTGAGTTTGAGTTACGTTTTAGTTTATGCGCTGGCCGTAACGCTTCCGTGGTTGAATGAGCCATTTAATGGAGTGAAGTTGTTTGGCATTGGGTTTATTCTTGTCGGACTGATGTGCATCTTTACCGCAAAAAAATCCAGCTAAGGCTGGATTTTTTATATTTGTAGCCACAGGATTAGTTATCCTTAACGGCTTAACGGCCACGACCATCAACCATGATCTTCAATGTTTTAATGACGATATGAACATCGGTCATGAACCATGTTTTAAATGATGATAGCGATAACGCGTAGCTGTGATCAAATCCTACCTTTCTTCTTACATCGTCGACACAGGTATCATAACCTTGGTTGACTTGTGCTAACCCCGTAATACCGGGTAAAACATCATAGGTTCGCTCGGTAAAAAATGGGATATCTTGTTCAAGCTTGGTATAGAAATCAGGGCGTTCAGGTCTTGGTCCAATTAAAGACATATCGCCTTTGATGACATTAATGAACTGAGGCAACTCATCGAGTCGAGTTTTTCTTAAAAATCGCCCAACTGGCGTTATTCGCGGATCATTTTCCGTCGCCCACGTTGCGCCGCTTCGGCTCTCCGCATCAATGTACATGGTGCGATATTTAAGGACGTGAATGAGGTCAACTTTTGTCGGCGTAAACTTACCGACTCTTAATTGCTGATAAAAAACCGGACCCTTAGACGTTAACTTTATCGCGATAGCAACGGGAAGAAAGGAAATCGCTAAGATTACCACACCGATACTTGCGCCAATTAAATCGAAGATACGTTTAGCGATGCGAATGGTTGGCTTTTCATAGGTGTTATTTTTCATGGTAATTCTCCTAGCGTAAGATACGCTTCCATTTTCCGTTTTCAAGTCCTAGCAGGTAGCGCAAGCCACCAATGAAATTTGCAGTGTGACCAACGACCAAATACGTTAAAAGCTGTAAGGGTTTAGTACGTTGTAAATACGGGAAGCAATAGGCTAAAGCGGCTAAGCTGTAGATCGCAATTTGAGCAACGAAAAAGCATAGAAACAAAAGGTGTTGGCTCAATAAACCCGATGTTATGAGACAGATAATCATTAAGTAAGGTGTAAGTAGTCTTAGTCCTTTTCCTGAGAAAAAGGCAAAAGCGACCCCCTTAAAACGTGGGGAAAATAAGTCAAATAACTGAACAACCTGCTGCATGTTACCTGCAGAAATTCTGATCCTACGTTTGAAGTCATCCCCAGCTCGGGTCGCTTCTAGTTCAACGGCGTTCATGTCAGGTGAATAGGCAGCGCGATACCCTTTGTGCACGATGTGCATTGGAATGAGGAAGTCATCGTTAATGGCATTAGTGGGCAGTGCTTCGAATAGGGCTGTACGGATAAAGTACAGTGCACCGTGACTGCCGATAGTGGAGCCCAATGTCGTTTCTCGATACTTGATCTGATTTTGGTAATGCCAGTATGCCGCTTCACTGCTTTCTTTATTGAGTAGATGATAGGTAGAATTCACCACTCCAACCTCTGGGTCACCAAATTGTTTAGCTGCAATAACGAGAGCATCGATCGAGATAAGTGATGACACATCGGTGATCGCGGTAATGTCGGAAGAGATACAGGGTAATATTTGATTTAATATGGCGACTTTACCGCGGTTCTTCTCGTGGGCGATGACTTCAAAATGTGCTTCCGAACATATCGCTTCCTGTATCGTCGATTCTGCTACGTGTACAGTGTTATCAGTACAGCCGTCGGCAATAATGAGTACACGAAGCTTACTTTGGGGGTAATCAAGGCAGGCGATGTTTCGAATCTTTTCCGCAATCCACAACTCTTCATTAAACGCCGGCATCAAAATGGTAATGCTAGGTAGGACGCGGTCTTTATTCTGTTCGCGATAGCCGCGGTTTGACGACGCCACGGCTTTGAGCGGATGTTTATTCGAATACCAACGTAGTAGCAAAGGGTAGCCAGCATGATGGTAAATGATGAGCGCCGCACATATCAAAAATATACCTAACCAGATTCCGTCCATTGAATTGCTCCTATGCAATGCTGTTTTACTAAATTTGTGAATGACATCGACTGCCATAATCTTGGGGTATAACGCTAAGCCTTGAATACCAGATTGCGATAGGCTTGGCTCATTGCTCTCACATCATTGTTTTCTACGACAAAATCCCGAGGACAAAATAAATGCTTGGTTTGAAGGGTAAGAGTGAGAGAATCAATAAGCGAAGTGACGTTTTGGGGTTCAGTTACTACCCCTGATAGGGGACACAATGTTTCTTTTGCGGCGCCAACATCAGTAACGACAACTGGAATATTGCATGCTTGCGCTTCTAACGGTGATAGAGGAAAGCCCTCTTGCAAAGACGGTAAACAAAAAACGTCTAGGGCTTGATAAAATGTTGGCATTTGGTCGACGAGACCAAGGAAGTGGACGCGGTCTTGAATATCAAGCTTATGGCACAGTTGTTTCAAGTCGGTGTCGAGTGAACCAATTCCTGCAATTGCTAAGTGGATGTGCTTAGGCATTCGAGCTAATGCTTTGAGCAAAAAGACCTGACCCTTGACGGTTTCTAATCTACCCGCAGTACCAATCATCATAGGATGAGCCGGTAAGTTGAGTGCTCTACGGGCGCTTAGACGATCGCCAGGTATGAAACGGTCACAGTCGATGCCATTTTTGATGAGCAGCGGTTCAGTGTTGGGGAATAGCTCGATAAGCTGTTGTTGTACACCACACGCATCTGCCACTAAGATGGGTTTCACCAGTTTAAGTGCAAGGCCTTCTACGCTCTGACGCTTTTCGCAATTGAGGTGCCACATATCATGTTCGGTGTGAATACGAATCGGTACTTTAGCGAGTCTTGCCGCGATACCGCCATATAGAAGTGGGCCTATATGGTGAGTATGAACAACTTGAGGTGACAGAACTTTAAACAGACGCGAAAGCGTTCTTACTAAGGTGATTTGAGTGCCTGATGGTTTAGCAAGAAAGAATAAATGTGAGCGGTATGGACGTAGCTTTGGCCAATGTTCCAGTGCTTGTTCCATTTCACCCTCCAAGCTTACTATAAAAACGCGTTCGGTATCGTTAGCTTGCTTTAATAGCTCTAGGACCATGGTCTCAAGGCCACCGGGTGCCATATGTTGTACAACATGAATGACTTTTAAAGTGGATCCTTTACCTTTGTGGGCAATCAGAGGCGACGTTTTCATGGTGTTCTCCTTTATGTCTAACTTGTCCTGCACTCATCCTTAAGGGAGGGGAATGTGGATGTTTGAGTATCTGATAGTTGATAATTTGGGTTTTCAATCATTGATAAATAGTTATTGCATTCCTCATGCCAAAAATTAAATAACCTTATTTCAGTGAGTTAAAACCATCCCAGGTGTTGTGGTAGCCAGTTCCTAAATTGAGAATCAGTTTGAAGCGAGATAAACACGCTATTCAAATTTTGGTATAGCTGTGATGAGTGGAACACCTGATATCGTTTCGAGTTGTTGTCTACGTCTAATGGTGGTATCAAAAAGCTCTAAGACGATGGCCATACCTATACCAAGTGCTAACCCAGCAAAAATCCCAGCCAAAAGGAAAACAATCGGTGGAATGTTGACTGGGGCACTAGGGGTAAAAGGGCGGTCAATAATTTTAACTCGTTTGTTTTGTTCAAAGACCCCAAGCGAACCCGTTAATTGAGCCATTTCGTAACGCTCGACCAGCTCGTCATATAGCTGGCGTTTTAACGCCACGTCTCGTTGTAGTTTTAACAGTTGTTTTGCTGTACTACCGTAGTTTTGGGCTGTATCAGAGAGGTCGTTTATCATTCGTTTTAAGCTGCCAGTCTCTTGTTTTAGCGACTCGTAGCGACTTCTGACGACTTGCAGACTCAGCAATTGCGTAATAAGCAGTGGTTGTAGCTCACTTGCTTGCGTACTGACAGAAGCATTGGCAATGTCCCATAGTTGATCATTATCTAAGCTGGATTGCTCTGAGTTGAGAAGTAAGGTTCTTTCCTGCTCGAGTCTATCGAGTTCTCTCTCCCGCGCTTGCACAGCGCTGTGGCTATTGGTGTATTTCGCCTTGAGTAGCGTGAGGGCACTGCGGGTTTCTATGATTTGTTCTTCAATCTTTCCGACAATAGGGTTGGTTTTAGATAACTGTTGGTCTAGCGTCCCGAGACTTTTTTCTACACCAGATAGCTCAGCTTCTTTTTCCGCGAGGGTTTGGCGTAAAGAGGCTAGGCGGCTAAGGTTCTCATTTTGCATCTCGGGTGTTGAAGATGAATACTGGTTGTAATAATCAGCCAGTGCTTGTTCTGCTGAATCAAGATCTTCTTGTCGTTTGTCTATGTGTATGGCGAGAAACTCGCTGGAATCACGAATGGATGAGCGCTCTGGCGCAAGTAACTCTTCTATAAAGTGGACACTGACGGCTTCGAGCATCGCTTGCATGCCTTCAGGTCGTGAGGCGGTGTGTTCGATTTTGATAAAATCTTTGCTGAGTTGTGTCACCATCAAGCTTGCAGACATTTTATTAATGACTTGTTCCACTTCTTCTGGGCGCATTTGATCATTGGTTAGCCCGAGGTCAGCGGCAACAGATAATAAAACGTGGCGACTGTTGAGCAGTGTTTTTAAGGCAGCGATGCGATCCTTGAGCATGGTAGACACGGCAAGATCTTCAAGGAACGGATTCATTTTTGCTGTTTCTTGAATCAGCATACTGGTATGAGCTTTGTATTTTAATGGCGCTAAAGTGGCAATCGCATAGGCAATAAATGGCATGACCAATATTGGAATCGCGATGGCATAACGTCGTCGCCATGCCGCGGTGAAAATAATGAGAAGGCGCAGCTTTAATTCACTCATATCACCTCCAAATAACGCTCTAGTGTTATGACTCGCTGATCCCAACTTTCGCTGTCTACAATCCCTTTGGGCAACTCTGCGGAGTGTAACTCAAGACGTTTTAGTGCCTCTATCAGTGACGCAGAGTCATGGACGACGTTCACGTGCTCGCGGTAAGGTTCGAGTGCAGGAAAGTTACTGGTTACGATCGGGCGTCGAGAGGCTAAATACTCTTTAAGTTTGAGTGGATTACATGCGATTATTTGTTCGTTCAACACAAAGGGCAGTAGGCTGACCGTCCAGTGCTGGCTATAGCTAGGTAATTGCGAATGAGGGCGAGGTCCAAGGTAGTGGACGTTATCGGCTTGAATGATAGGAAAGCTATCTAACTCTAATTGCCCAATAAAGACAAAGTCCCAATGGGGCAATGCTCGGATCGCGTCATTCAACAGTGGATAATCCAACCAATCGGACAGGCTGCCATAAAAGCCAGCAATAGGACGGTTATTATTAGGAAGATCGGTAGCTCTAATTGCAGGAGTGGAAAATTTTCCGCAATCAACACCATGGTTTAAGACATTCGTTTTAGAGTCTGGAAACTTGCTTAGTAATTTTTCGCTTGCCGTAATGATCATGTTTGCATTGGCAACCAGTCTCTCCTCGTGTTCCAACACGGTGCGGTGGTCAACACCGGCAAGCGCACCAAAATCATCGCCGCAATAGTAAACAACAGGGTAGTCTCCTAGTAGTGGACAGACGTCAACCGCGGTTGGAAGCGACGTCCATACGAGCGCGTTATTTAATGATAACTTATTGATGATGGGACGAAGCTGATAAGCCATTAGGTTTGCGGCCAGCTTTCTTGCGACCATTGAACGAGGCGCGGGTATGGTAATGAGGTTAACGATTGTTATCGAATTCGGCACCGTTTCAGTATCTAAATCAAGTTGATGAGACTTGTCTTTGCCAAGAAGTTTGTTCGCCGCTCGGTGAAGATCGTGGCGGCTAAAACGGGGTTGACGTAAGCCAATTGAGTTGATCCACAGCACTTTTCTTTGCTTGGCTAGACGCTTGACCAAGTGCTGCGTGCTTGACGGCAGAGCACCAAAATCTTCCCCAAATACAATCAGATCTCTCATCATTATTTCCTTACTTGAGTGGCAACGACGGCTATTCACTTGCGCTGATCCATTACTGATCTTGGTTGATATATTTGACTACCTTTGCTGGGCTACCCGCCGCAATCACGTTTGAAGGTAAGTCATGGGTGACGACGCTTCCAGCAGCGACAATTGTGCCTTCGCCGACAGTCACTCCAGGTTGTATGGTGACGCCT
This sequence comes from Vibrio nomapromontoriensis, assembly GCF_050337205.1. Classification (NCBI taxonomy): domain Bacteria; kingdom Pseudomonadati; phylum Pseudomonadota; class Gammaproteobacteria; order Vibrionales; family Vibrionaceae; genus Vibrio; species Vibrio nomapromontoriensis. The sequence continues at coordinate 550,384 of NZ_JAKJSS010000007.1, read as the reverse complement.
GTAGCTAGCCAAACATCTTTTTCAAGAATGATACTGCCGATACGGTGGTCTTCATCAGGATCGCCTAATGCACGTTTTTCTGCGTTGAGAGGATGTCCTGAGTAACCAAATAGCTGGCAACGACCCGCAATTCTCACGTTGTCTTGAATTTCAACCAGCTCTGATACGGCAATCGTGACTTGCCAACCAATGTCGACATTACTACCCACTAGCAGTTTGGGTTGTACCTGAGGATCAGGGTGGGGAGTGGTTCGACCGCTGAATGTTGTGTGGCCAGAGACCCGGCATTCGTTACCTAATTCAATGGTCAGTGGCCCGGTAATAAGGGGGAGGCCACTATAAAGATACAATGAGTGGCCGTAGCTGGCGATACGCCCTTTGAATGCCGGCGTATAAATAACTAAACGAGTGAAGGTCTCAATACTATTGCGACATAAGGTCACCACCGCATAGAGGACTTTATTGTAGAACCTTGGTGTTGGGAGGCCAGCTGCTCGTGTTTTTTTCAAAAAGACAAACAGCTTTTGCATTTTAGGATTCGGGTGCGAGCGTAACCAAGTTTTAAAATCAAATGAAGTAGTGGCGTTCATCTTTGAAGTCCTTGTCAAAAAGCTAGAGGTCTTCATAGAATTACAAGAAGCGAGCCAACTATTTTAGTTGTTTTAAAACAGTTACTTACGAACTGTTGTTATTGGTGTTCATGAGCATTCTCAAATTGAGAAGCAATTTGTGACACGGCGATAGTGAGTGCAGCGAGGAGATAAATAGGCCAATTGAAGCCTTGAGTAAGAAAGGTACCAGAAACGATGGTGCCGATTAATCCACTGTAGACGGCGAGTGCCATTGATAAAAGATAAGGGGGAACATCGATTTGGCTATCGATGGTCTGAAGGGTTTGGCGAGCGCATTTTACTAAAGAATAGATAAACATGATGAATAGCCCTAGACCTAAAAAACCGGTTTCGGCTAACACGCCAAACCATGTACTGTGAACCGCATGATTGACGCCATCCCAATGGGGGCTGTAGAAAAAATAGTTATAATAAAAATTATCCAAACCTACACCAAAGATTGGATTATCTAGTGCCATTTTATAAGCCGCTTCCCACGCATACAGCCGCCCCATTGCGGACGCATCAATCCCAGCTTCTTCCGAACCGCCAGAAGCGCGGTCAGAGATACCGGCAACCGCGTATAAAACAAGTGCGGCAATTCCGCCGATAGAAAAGAATAAGGTTTTAGATTGAATAAGTCGCCAAGCATAGACTCCGAATACGGACATTGAGCCAAGCAACCCTCCACGACTTTGAGTCGCGATAACGGCGAGCAACAACACGATAGAGGTAATGAAAGAAAAAGTACGAAAAAAGCCACCTATCCCTTTTGTCGTCGCAGCGCCGACAGAAAACGCCAGTGGGAACATTAGCACTAACGCGAGATCGTTTGGGTCGCCAAGCATAGAGCCAAAATCTCGCCCAATAGTTACACGTGAGCCTTCAACCAACCCAATACCGTTAACGGAATTAAACAAGGCAACGCAACCCACGAGTAACCCAGAAGTTACCATCAAAAAAGAGAAGCGAGACAGCTCTTTGGGAGACGTGATAAGCCACGATACCGCCAATGTCATGACCATGATTTTCCAATAGGTGCCATTGAACATAGCCAGAGCGACTCCTCTATTGGCTGCGAGAATCACGCCGACAATGACCAGTCCCCAAAAGGCAAGCAGCCAAATATAGGTTTGGTGCCAATAGAGTTTGACTTGCTGGCTGATGAGCGTATGCCAAAGTAAAGCACCAAGTGCCCCTGCAGACAGTATTAGTGGGAACTTTAAAGGGTAAAGGACCGGGAAAACCTCATGGATTCGGAAAAATGAAAAGACAATGAAGAGGGTCACGAGCCAAAAGGTTTGACTAAGAACAAATAAAATTGCTATGGGCAATAAACTGAGTGCTAGCCCCAATACCGGGTGAGGAATGAACCACCAAATAAGGCCAACGCACAAGGTAACCCCAAGGCTGAGCAAACCATGTTTTGCGGTTGGGTTAGCATGCGTTGTTGTCATTTAAGGCTCACTCTGCTGCTGTAGGGTTGGCAGTTGGGTTAATGCAAAACGCTGCAGCAATAATGCGGTTAATAGAATAAAAATAGGTGAGAGGACGCTCATGAGCAAGCGAGTCGTCATGTCCTGTACATAGATGGACAGGAAACAAAAACTTATGGATAGCGTAGCTAAAGCAAGTAATGAACCACAGTCATAATAGAGACGGTACAAACGGTGACTGACGATACTAATAGCGACAAACCGTCCAATGCCCACTAGGGATAGGACCGTTAGTATGGCGATTATTCCCCACTGGCCTGCAAAAAAAGCGCTAGAAACGCCGACGACGGCACTGATTAAGTTGATGGTGAATAGGTGTTGAGTCTGTTTGCGATAAAGAATGCCGATGTTAGTGATTTCACCCATTTCCTTGAACATGGCGATCATAAGGGCGGGAACGATGAAAGTGATGGCAGGCTCGTAGTCGATGGGCAACGCGATTGAAATAAACAGCGGGGCAGCATAACTCATCGCTGCGACAAGCATAAAAATATAGATGAGTCCGGCTTGCGATATTCTGATGACTGCCGTGCGGCCTTGTTCTTTAATCATCTGAAATCGTTTTGGCATCCACCACATACCGAAAGGCTGAACTAATAGGCACATGGCAAGCGCAAATTTAGCCGCGATGGCGTATAGCCCAAGTTCCAGTAGTGATGTATTCGCCGCGAGTATCCATCTTTCCGCACCACTTAGGCCAAAGGCAACAAGGCCTGAACCGACAATGGGTAGGCTGTAAATAAGGTACTGTTTCACCTGTGAACTTGGCATTTTTCGCAAACGAAACTGGTTTGCGACTTGTAGCGCCACCATTTGGAATAATGTCGCCACCAGGCCTGCCCAAAGAATGGCACCCACTGTTGCGTGTAGATTGAGCGCTATAACGATCCAGATGACTTGAATGAGACTGGCGATTGCACTAATGATGAAAAATGAGCGAGCTTTGTCCTGCATTCGAAGCCAAGCAGTGGAGACAGAGAGTGGTCCAGTAAAGAGTACGCTCACTAATACCAGTAGCAGTTCTTTATGCGTTATAGGAGACAGAAGCTGGTGGTCTAGAGTAAACGCTAACAAACAAAGTGGTAGACCGATAATAGCGGCTACTAAGCACGATAAACTAAAGAGTCGATTAGCGATTACGTATTGTTTTTTTACAGAGGTAAAGTGACCAGCATATCGATAAAGGGCTTCATGAAGGCAAAAGGTAATGAATAAGCCAACAAATACGCTAATTGTTGCCAGTAGTTCAAGCTTACCAATTTGTTCTGGCGCCAAATATCGAGTAATGAACGGCAGCATGATGAGTGAAAGCCCTCGTGTCACGACAATGCTAAAGCCATAAGTGATGAAGTGTTGCCACGACTTATTCATGAGAACTTTCTCGTAGGCACATTGGTTGAGAAAGTATCGAAATTGAATGAGCGGCATCGTGATAACAAATATCGGCACGGTAGTTTTGAGCTTTCTCTAATGCTGCAATACTGATTTCTTCGCGTAACAGTGGCGACTGACTGAGTAACACAAGTTTATCTGCAAGAGACTGTGCATTGTTTGGTTGATACTTCAAGCAATCAACGTTATCGGTGAGTACTTGGTCCCAGTACGCGCCGTCTTCTGGAATGACAGGGCATAAGCCCGTCGCCATCGCTTCAAGTACTGAAAGACCAAAAGGCTCATGGGTACTGGTGGAGACGAAAATACTGCACTGCTTGCGAATATCATCAAGATTGTCTGGTTGCTCGTGCCAACTTAGTGTCGGCACTGGCTGAGGGGCGGCGCATTGATCGTGTTGCGATATCATTGAACTAGGTTTGATGTAACAAATATCGCCTTCAACAGGGCAACTCATGCTCTTTATTGCAGCCGTAAGAAGGTCGAGGTTTTTCCATTTTAGCAGTGATGCTGCCCAAAATACTCGTGCTTGAGATTGTTGGCGAAGACTTGGCCATTGCGATACGCTGAGCCCATTAATGAATGGTGTCGTATTAATATGGCGAAGTTGAGTGCCATCATTTAGCATCGATAATGCGAGCTGAATAGAGGCTTTTGTGCTTTCTAAGTAATAAATCTGGTCAGCTTGTTTTAGGCACCATGCGACAGAGCGAGAATTTCCAACCGGTCCGTGGATGAATTGAATAATCGGCAGTTTAAGTAGGGTTTTGAGCAGGTAAAGTACCATGTCCGACCCTGGCTGAGTTGTCCCTATTAGTAAGGTAGCCTTGGGTAGCCAAGTGAGATAAGCCATGCACAAGCATAGGCGAAATAGCAGTACTAAATAAAACACTCGCCCCGTGATCGACGACATCCAAGATGAAAAAGGAATAGTGAGTATTTTGATTTCCTTTCCCTCAGTTCGAGCATACTCTTGCCACCCTCGAGGGTGAGCGGTAATAACGCTGACTGAAAAATCAGGCTCATCACAAACTGAGAGAATGGCTTGAGTGGCGACCTTTGAACCACCATGGAAAGGCATTGGATCAAAGATCACCGCGTGGCGGTTTGGTGTAGACTTGCTGTCAGGGACTGGATTCAAATTAGACATGACGGACACCTCCTATCCAACGACGCTGAATATACGTTTTTAGCGGTCTTAATGCTGCAAAAAGAGACACACTCTCCTGAGCTTGGTTTTTGATTACTTTGTCGTAGATATGCTCAATCGCTCGGGTATTAGTTTCTACACTGAGGTGCTTAGACACATAGCTATAAGCATGGTCGGCTAGCGTCGGAGATAAGCTTGGAAACTCATCAATGAGTCGGCACCACTGAACTAAGAGCTCATCGTCACCTTGATTGTCGAAGAGAAGAGCACTGGTATTGTGGGTGACAAATTCTGGGATACCGCCTGTGTTTGGGGCAATAATGGGCAACTTAGCTAAGGCTGCTTCGGCGATAACCAGGCCAAATGCTTCTTCTCGAGCTGCGCTGATAAAACCGTCGACACCCCCGATCAGCCATTGCGAGACATTGGATTGTTCACCAACGAAAGTGACATGATTTTCGATGCGAAGGTGCATAGTGAGGGATTGCAGCGCTTGCCTTAATTCCCCATCGCCAATAACTACCAAGTGCAAGTTCGGGTAGTGGGGAGTAAGTCGAGCTAAAGCATGTAGCAACCGATCGACGCCCTTGCGGTGAATAAGAGAACCTACCGTTGCAAATAGAAGTGTGTCATCAGGGAGTTGAAGTTCCTGTTTTACCCACGATGACGGCAGTTCTTGATACTGTTCTGGTGCAGTCTCTGAGGCGGAGGTATTAGGTATACCATTGTGAATCACATCAAGTTGATCTTTTGGGAAGCCGTCAGCAAGCAGGTTTTTAGAGATGGCATGGCTTACAGTCACGACTCGTGGTGAGAGATGTAATCCAAGCCAAAAACGATCGCGTAGAATATAGTCGGAGTGTAGCTGGGTGACCAAAGGTGTACCCGTTACCTTGGCGACGAGGTTCATCCATTGGCATGGTGCGCCACTGTTGACATGAATAGCATCAATGTTGAATTGCTTAATGAGCGCGATCCCTTTACTGATGAGTTGGAACCAGTTTTTGACGTTGAAATTCGGTTGGTATCCTCCCATTAGTAGGGTGAAGTTATCCAGTTGGGAGTCAATGGAGTGTGTCGCCAGTAGATCGTTAAGAGTACGGTTATTCGTCCAAACAACAGGGTGATACTCCGCCATGTTTAAGTGGTCGATGAGCTGAATGAGGCATTGCTCACTACCACGAATCCAATTTTCTCCAAAGTGGACATACAAGATGTTTTTCATATTGGCCTCACAATCATTCAGCAATAGTTCAATCGATACTTTACTAGAGCAATTGCAATGCCAATAAAATATGTGATTTAAAACAATTACTTATAATTTGATTGGCGTGCGTTTAAGGACGAGTGACAGGGATTCTCAATATAGGAATCAGTTTGCAATGTGAGTGGGTTCGCTTGAGAGCAGAGTTAAATACAGAAAACCGATGGTTTATTGCTCTCAATACTACAGTGATGTTTCTGGTGAGGCGTGTTGGTATAGGTCAAGTAATTGTGGAATGATAATGTCAGTACAGTAGTGCTGTTGAATTTGTCGATGAGCCGCTTGGCTGAGCCGTTGGCGCTGTTTAGCTGGCATTTCTAGCCATCTATTGAGTGCGGTCACCATTTCTAGATTGGATTCGACAATCCAGCCATTCTTGCCGGTTTCAATTAATGTGGGCAGTTGCCCTAGCGGGAAACTCATCACGGGTATGCCCCTAGACATGGCTTCTAATGCGGCCATGGGCAACCCTTCAAATCGGGAGGTAATGAGCAGTAGATCGATGCGCTCCCACACTACATCCATGGTTTTTTGTTGGCCATGGAATGTCACGTTGGACGGAGCATTATCTTGCAGCTGCGATAGCATGATCCCGTCTCCATAAATATCGAAGTGACCACTTGGGCAGGATGCTGCGATCTCTAGAAAGCGATCCGGTCCTTTTTCTTCACTCAGACGCCCAACAAAAGCGATTCGGTTGTGGCAATGCGATTGAACAGGCTGAAGTGGAACAAAATTATTAACCAGTGCTGCATCCTGTCTACGAGGTAGCTTTGCCAATATTGCTTCACTGACAGCAATACGCAAATGGTTATAGACTGAACTATAACGGTCTAACCAGTCATATAGCCGAACTTTGCCCGATGGGGTCTCGCCGGCATGGAATGAGGCGACAAAAGCGATGTTGTGGTAACGGCCCCAAACGCGAGTAACCCTCGCTAGAATGTTGGCTTTATAACCGTGGGAGTGGATGACTGCGGGGGTATTTGATGACGCGGTTGCCTGCTGAATCGCACAGTGTAACTGTCGCCATATTGGAACGTTGGGGTAGTGGGTACTGAGTATTAGCGTAGCAATTTGATGTTGTTTGAGTTTTTCAATTAAAGGTGGTGACTCGTCGTACTGGTCAAATATGACCACAACGACGTTTTGCTGGTGGTGCTTCAATCCTTTAGCAAGCTCTAGAACATGCGTTTCTATGCCGCCAAATTGGCTGCTGTCTAAAACAAGCCAAACGTTATTGTTGATAGGCATCTTCCTCAGATTCCCATGCTTGCTTTTTACGGTACACGGTAGATGGGCTGAGTTCGAGCAATACCGCTGCATTCAGGACATTTCCATCACAAAAATCAATAGCTTGTTGGATAGCTTCCCTTTCTATTTGCCACATTGGTCTTATGCCATTGCTATTACTAATGTCTGATGTTGATGAGGAGGCATCGTTGCTTGCAGTGTGCTGCTGAGAAAAGACAGGCTCTGGCTCCATCTCGGGGTGGTGAATATCAGACTTACGGCGTTCGATACCATTGGGTAATACGTCTCTAGCTGCAACATCATGGTTTGTTGACGAAACTTCGCGTATTTGCGAAGGGGGAGTGGTGATTGAGGGATGTTGCGGTGAGACAACGCTCAGAGAAACCGAGGGGCTACCAGATTTCACTTCAGGGGGTAAGTGTTGGACACCAAGCGATTTATCGTCATTAAGTACGACAATATTGCGGATAATGTTTTGAAGCTGTCTCACGTTACCTGGCCACGCGTATTTTTTAAAATAGCGTTGGGCATCTTGTGAAATACTTTGGAAGCGACGGTTATCTTGCTTGGCATACTGGTTTAAGAAATGTTCAGCAAGCGTAACGATATCTTGCCCCCGCTCTCTTAATGGAGGCATATGGACAGGGACCACGTGAACCCGATAGTAAAGGTCTTCCCGGAAACGTCCTTCTTGGACCTCGAGAAGGGGATCACGATTGGTCGCACAGATAATGCGTGTATCGACTTTATGTTCTTTCGTACCACCTAGAGGTGTAAAGGTTCCGGTTTGCAAAAATCGCAGAAGCTTCTTCTGCATCTCTAAATCCATCTCGCACAGTTCGTCTAAGAATAGCGTACCGCCATGGGCGAGGGTTGCTGCGCCTTTTCGATCGGTTGTCGCGCCTGTAAATGCGCCTTTCATGTGACCAAAAACTTCACTCTCCATGAGATCTTTTGGGATAGCACCGCAGTTAATAGCAATAAATGGTTTGTCGCGACGGTCACTTTCATTATGTATTGCGTTAGCGCACACTTCTTTACCCGTGCCACTTTCACCAATAATGAAGACGCTGGCATTGGTGTTTGCGACCGCATCAATAATCTTATATACCCCCTGCATTGGCAGTGAGGCACCGATGAAACCATGAAAATGCTGTCGGTCTAAACGTTGTTGGATATCGTCCAACATGTGCTCAAGTTTTGCTTGCTTCAAATGAATGCTAATCGAGGTTTTGAGACGGTCGGCTCGAATGGGCTTTTCTAAAAAGTCTTTTGCCCCTTTCTGTATTAAGTGAACCGCAATATCAACACTGCCGTGTGCAGTGGCAATAATGACAGGAACTTGCAGGTTTTTTTCTGCAATCCATTCTAATATCACTTCACCTTGCATATCTGGAAGTTGCAAATCGAGAATAACTAGGGCAGGCAATGTGCGTTCAAGCATGCGCTTTGCTTCACCGCCAGTCGCGACATGAATGACGTCGTAGGGTTCATCTTTCAAAAACTGTTTATAGAGTACAGCAAGAGATGACGAGTCTTCTATGAGAAGTACTTTCGGAGTCATGTCTCAGTCCTTGTTCTTGTTATTCATCCTTGATGACTTTAAGCATAGACGAAAACTGAGCATTGTTAATGTTTTTTATCGGTAACAGTATGAAGGTTAAGGTTTTAATCATAAGTTGCACTGTAAAAATGACTATCAAGTCTTAATGGTAGATACATCCTCAAATAGACAATGACAAAAAGCGATTGTTATTGACTGAGCGCTTTAGGCGCGCAGTGAGAGTTTGTGGTAGCCAACTGAATCGATCGATTTCTCGGCAGATCTCTGAAGCGAGAGACGGTTGGTGTTGATAATTTAGAACGGTGCCGAGTACACGGGTACGTTCGCCTTGAGTGAGACGTGTAATGGCATCCTCTACTTGGTTGATGACGGTCACTCCACTTAACACGACCAAAATAGTGCCATCGCACGCATTGGCGACACAAGGTGCAGGAATGTTATTTTTGTTTACGTTGAGAATGGGGGAAGTGTCAATGATCACGCGGTCATACTCTTCTAACCAATGAGTGACTTCTTGTTGTAATAAGCGGGGATCTTTGTAGGTGAGCCTAGTCGCTGGGTCGCTTGGAGCGGCAATACCAAGAAAAACACGGGGCGAGGCATTGTGCTGTACCCACGCTTCGTCAGTCTCTTCTACAGAATGATCTTTGCTATTTAGAGAGAGCGGCAATAAACTCGGGTGATGCATATTGAGGTCGACTAGCAAGGTTCTATATCCTGCAAGTAAATAACGCTCAGTTAATGCTTGGGCAATCGACGAAGTGCCTTCTTCTTCATTACAAGCGGAAATGCACAGGGAGCGACATTGATGAAGCTCTGCATTGAGGTAAATTTCTTCAATCTCTGAGTGAGTCGCCGGAATAGTCATTATAGCGCTCCTATTAAAATAATGGTGGTGGTTAGCTTTAGAATATCGCTAAGACCAAGGCGCGCTTTCTCGGCTAAGCTGTCTCTTCTATCAGGAATATAAATGGTGTCACCAGCTCGAAGTACTGGGAGCTTTCTGATATCAGCAGTTTTACTAAATGACACCAGGTCAAAAGATCGAGCTTGGCCTTGGCAGCAGGACATATTGACCACACTGATTTTTTCTAGGTAGGCTTTATCACTTGGACCACCAGCTTCTGCCAAAATATCTAGGATGGTCATGTTGTCGTTAAATGAATAACGACCGGGATTATTCACGGCGCCAAGTACCCTTACCGTTTCTTCTTTCGGTGTATCAAGCCAGTTTTTATCCTTTTCAGGAAGATAAATGGTATCGCCCGGAAGTACATTAGGTAGTATGGACTCATCCCCGGTTTCAAAGTATAGAGAGAGATTCAACTTACTCACTTTGGCGTAAGTTTTATCGCGATGAGTAACGCGAATATTATGTATATCTGCATCCTTGGTTGGACCATCAGCAGCCGAAAGAATGTCAAGAAAGTGCATCTCTTTTGTGAATCGATAGCGGCCGGGAGCATTGACTTGGCCAAATACGTAAATTGATGCATCTGAGCTTTGTCTAACCCATTGTGATTTATTGTCTGACGGATCTTGCGGTAGATCGTGAATGCGAACAATGGTGCCTGCGGTAATATAAGGCAGTCCCGATTGAGGCGCGCCATTTTTAATGAACTTATCAAGGTCAAAAACCTTCATTTTTCTACCATTAGCGATTTCAATCTTTGTCGTATCAGCCCTCAGGGTCGGACCTCCAACATGCGCCAATAAGTCCATTAAATCCATTTCATCTGACCACTCGATACGGCCAGGGCGCACCACTTCACCAATAACATTAACCGCACGGTCAGGGGCTATTTTTAGCCATGACTTTTCATTCATGTCGGTCTTTTCTGGTACGAAAATCGCGTCTCCAGGGCCAATGTCCGGTGCTCTATTCCCTTTAAGTCCTTCTGTAAAAGCGGTCATATCGAATTTAACGACCTTTCCGCTTGCTTTGATGACTCTAATTTGACGTGACTCCGCAAATCGAGTTGGTCCTCCTGCATTGGCAAGGATATCCATAAATGTTGCGCCACGCTTTCCTTCGTAAGCACCGGGACTCGCAACTTCACCCATGACATAAACGGTGTTCGCTCCAGATTTGATTTCCTCTTCTTGTTTTGGCACAAAAATGGTCGCGCCAGCAACCAACGGAGGAAGCTGTGAGGTATCGCCAGAGTCTAAGTAACGTTTAAGGTTAAATAATATTGGGACATTGTTACTAATGACTCGAATTTGTTCGACACCCGCGTAGCGAGTAACGCCTCCGGCGCGCATAAGAATGTCGACAAGGTCGGTACCAGATTTGTAAGAAAACGAACCGGGCGCATTCACTTCGCCAAACACCTTGATGGCTTTTTTTGCGTCAGCACTGTCACCAGCATCCGCGAGTTTAGAGGGATCAAACTCTTGTTCTATGTTGCCCACGAGTGGGGAGGCCGGAACAAATAGCGTATCAAGTGATTGTAAGGTGGGCAGGTTGTTATCATCTCCTGTATCAAGAAAACGCTTGTAATCAAAATCTTGACGTTCAGCGCCTCTTTTTAGAATCATCTTATTTAGCTGTGCGCCAGAGCGTAGACCGCCTGCGGCGTGCAAGGCCATTTGGATATTAGAATTGTGGGGAAGAGTATATTCGCCCGGAGATGTCACATAGCCTTGAACGGATACGAGTATTTGTCGTTCAGCGATGTACACCTTAGCATTCGTTGTATCACGGAAGGCTTGGGATAACGCGGTGGTTACCGTTGTTGCAAGTTGTTCTTCATCGTAGCCGGCGACAAAAATAGTCCCGACTTCTGGGAGTGAGATCCGACCGCGCTTATCGACTTGAAAGCCTCGATTAAGCGTCGACTCGCCGGGTAAGTCTACTTGAATCAGGTCACCAACTTGAACTTGTTTTGTCTCAGCATGAAGTGACAATGATACTAGAAGAAGCAAGCTGGTTAGGTAATACAGAGCCGGAGCCAATATTGATTTCATTATAATGCCTCCATCGCAGTGCTGCTGGCATCGTCGGCAAGGACTTCAATGCTGACTCGGCGGTTTGTTAAGCGAACACCATCGGAATTACCTTCATATAGTGGCAATTCATCTCCTAGGGAATAGGTATCAATTCTTTGAGGGTTTAAGCCGAATATAGACAGGTAGCGTTTAACTTGCTGCGCTCGACCTAAAGCGAGTTTGTCATTGTGTTCACTGCTACCAGTAATATCGGCATGACCAGTTACGGAAAGGCGAATAGAAGTGTGACGTTTTAGGATATTCGCCGCTTCGGCAAGGTGCCCCATGTACTTTGGGTTAATTTCCGTTGAATCTACGGCAAATTGATTATCAACGTTAAGAAGGTCGTAAATCTGTTGGACGACTTGCATCAAGTTGTTGAAATCGTCACCTTGCATTGGGGGTGCGCAGGCTGCTTGTGAGCGAACGTAGTCGAGACGTAGTTCCAAGTCATTAAGCTTTTTGCGTTGAATAACGATATCATTGGCGGCGTCAATCCATAGTCCACCTTCTAGTTCTCTCGCAATACGATTTTGTTTTTCTTGGGCTTGTAATACGGCGGCTGGGAAACACCAGCTCGCCCCCTCACGAATGAGTGAGTCAAGCTGAAGCTTTGCGAGTTTCCAATCAAATCTTAGTCCGTGCTCTGGGCCTAGTGGTTCATCTGGCATGACGGGGGAAAAATCTGAACCCGCGTATTGTTCTGCAACGCCACCCGTTCCTTCTTCAGGGTAGCTTGAACACGCCGCTAACAGCAAAATAGCGGCGGAAACAGTGGCAACTTTTACGTGAGAAAATATATCCATATATTACTCCTAGCTCAACGTGATGAAGCCAAACGCTGTTGTTATAAGTATTCGTTGTTGACGTGCGTGTTGACTGGGATAGCTTGCCCAATTCTTAATAACTTCATGATTTGCAATGGCTGACCCGTGACGTTTTCTATTCTCATTATGCGTTCACGTTCAATCAGACGCTTATACAAATAAACAATAGCACCGATGCCTGAAGAATCCATAAAGTGGACCTTCTTTAGGTCTACTTCGACTTCATGATGCCAATCGTTGTGGATAATGTTATCAATTTCAGTCTGGGCTTCGCGGCTACCTCTTGCATCAAAGTCTCCAAAAAGCTGCACTCGTAGAGTATGGTTATTGGTTTCTGCTTTAACTAGTTCCATGTCTATTGCCTCGAAAGTGTGGTGACAATATTGAAAAAGCATCAACTGTGCCAGTTTATTAAAGTGCGTCTTATCAGATAGTTAACCAATTAGAAAGGTTGGTTTCTCAAAATAAAAAAAGCGCGTCTCAATATGAGAAGCGCTTTTTAATGCAGAGAGTAGACGGAGTATACTTAGCCTCTATCGCGTTCGTGGCTTGCGATTCTTGTTAGGTTTACCTGCTGAGTGCGGCGCATTATTGGTACGACTACCATTACTGCGGTTGTCATTATTTCGACCGCCTGATGCCTTTGGTCCTTTGCTATTTCTTGGTTTATCGGTACGGATATCCGGCTGCCCTTTGGTGTGCTTGGTGGCAAAACGGTTTGCACCATGACGTCCTGACTTTCGTCTTTGTGCCGGTGTTTGTGAATCGACATCTTCAGCTGGGACCAAGCAGCTTGCTTTATCACCAATAAGGTAGGCTTTGCCCATATTGGTTAAGGCTTCTCTGATCATCGGCCAGTTTGCCGGATCGTGGTAGCGTAATAGTGCTTTGTGTAGGCGACGTTGACGTTCCCCTTTTGCTACAGGTACGTCTTCACGCTTCTTGTATTTCACTCGTTTTAACGGGTTTGTTTCTGAGTAATACATTGATGTCGCGTTACACATTGGAGAAGGGTAGAAGTTTTGTACTTGGTCGCACTCGAACTCATTGCGCTTTAACCAAAGTGCAAGGTTCAACATGTCCTCATCCTCTGCTCCAGGGTGAGCTGAAATAAAGTAAGGGATCAGATATTGTTTCTTACCTGCCTCTTTACTGTATTTCTCGAACATCTCTTTAAAGCGGTCATAGGTACCCATACCTGGTTTCATCATAAGATCCAGTGGGGCTTTCTCTGTATGTTCAGGAGCAATTTTTAAATAGCCACCGACATGGTGAGTGACCAACTCGCGAACGTATTCTGGTGACTCAATTGCCAAGTCATATCGAACTCCAGAAGCAATCATCACCTTTTTAATACCATCAACTTTTCTTGCCGATCGATAAAGATCGATGGTGTGTTTATGGTCGGTATTGAGTTTGTTACAGATTCCAGGGAACACACATGATGGGCGACGACAGTTCGCTTCAGCTTTAGGGTCCGAACAGCCTAAGCGATACATATTCGCTGTTGGGCCACCTAGGTCAGAGATAGTGCCAGTAAATCCAGGAACTTTATCTCGGATTTCTTCGAGCTCTCCGATGATCGACTCTTTTGAGCGGTTTTGAATAATACGACCTTCATGTTCTGTAATAGAACAGAATGAGCAACCACCAAAGCAACCACGCATGATATTGACGGACGTTTTGATCATGTCATATGCCGGAATTTTAGCCTTACCATACATTGGATGTGGAACACGTGCGTAAGGTAAGCTAAACACATAATCCATCTCTTCCGTGGCGAGAGGAATAGGAGCTTGGTTAACCCATAATTCACGATTACCGTGGCGCTGAATGAGCGCTCTACCTGAATATGGATTGGTTTCTAGGTGCATGACACGGCTTGCATGCGCATATAGAATACGGTCATTGTTCAGCTTTTCAAACGGAGGAAGTCGAACTGCTGTCGTCTTGGAGTCGTGTCGTGATGGTCTAATTGCGATCGGTTTTGCTTCTACCGTGACATCGGGTTCTTTTTTATTGGTGTCGCAATTGCTCTCTACGGCGTAAGGGTTTTGTGGTACGAACGCCTTACCTGGTTTCTCAATTCGAGAAGAATCGATGATGGTATAACCTTCAGGCTCTGCTGGAAGGTTGATCGCTGTACCACGAATGTTGGTTAATGTGGCGATGTCCTCTCCGTCAGCCAGGCGATGAGCGACTTCAACCAAGGCACGCTCAGCATTCCCGAAAAGCAGTATGTCCGCTTTCGCATCAAATAAAACCGAACGACGGACTTTGTCAGACCAGTAGTCGTAATGGGCAATGCGACGTAGGCTAGCTTCTATGCCACCGAGTACAATTGGGCATTCTTTGTAGGCTTCACGGCAGCGCTGAGAATAGACTAGTGTTGCACGGTCTGGACGTTTGCCACCCTCGTTATTTGGTGTATAAGCGTCGTCGTGACGAAGCTTTTTGTCCGCGGTATAACGGTTTATCATGGAGTCCATGTTCCCGGCAGTAATACCAAAGAACAGGTTAGGCTGACCGAGAGTCATAAAAGCGTCTTTATTTTGCCATTCTGGTTGAGCAATGATGCCAACTCGAAAGCCTTGCGCTTCTAACAAACGACCAATGATCGCCATACCAAAGCTAGGGTGATCGACATAAGCGTCGCCGGTTACAATAATAATGTCACAGCTGTCCCAACCAAGTGCGTCCATTTCTTTTCTGCTTGTTGGCAGAAAGGGAGCGACACCGAAGCATTCTGCCCAGTATTTTTTGGTTTCATGGATTGGGGTTATGTCGTTGTACATGAGTTGACCTCTAACTTTGGAGGCGCGCATTATATACTCCTAACTCAGAGACTTCAAAACTAATGACTTTGTCATTAGAGTCTATAAGGATATAGCCTGTAGGGTTATAGCAGTAAGTGGAAAGCGCGGAGAGGGAATAGTAAATTATGCTGAGCTGATATATTATCAGCGCACTTTTAGCCCAGTCATCACTTGGAATTATGGTTACTGCAATATTAACACTTTTGGCACCAGCCCTTACGATCACCCTTTTAATCCTTACGCTCATTTTGGCCAAAGGCGATATTTGTCCGGGGCAGCGAGGTCGTATCCATAAGCTTTTTCCGGCTATCGGCCTTTTGTGGCTCGCTATTGCGTCATTAAAAGTAGAAGCATTTCTGGTTGTTTTCGCTATTTTCTATTTTTACTCAAAAGTGAAAACCGGAAAAACAAGAGATAAAGGGCCATTTTGGGTTATCCATTTAGCGAATGGCTTTGGATTGGCATTTTCTGGCATTGTTATTTCTTCCCAAGCCACATTAGGGCAGGGCGTTGCGTTGTTGATCTCTGGACTGCTACTCGGCTGTGCGTTTGCCCACTTGCTGCTGGTGATTGCGCGTTCTCGCTTGCAAGCATTCCATAAAATCTTACCTCTAACTGGTGTGATATTGGCAATGGCGTTTGCATTGGTATTTTTAGTCAACGCCTATCACTGGCCTGAAGAAGTAGCACAGGGCTATTTAATCGAATTACTCATGTCATTCTTGATGTTGTTGGCTGGTATTGTGTGCTGGATCTGGCACCTTATCCGCCATACCGCACCGGAAAAACGCCAACTAAGTTTTGCTTTTTTCTGCTTGCTTTCTGCTTGTGTCGGGCTATTTAGACTGTATTCCTTTATGTAGATGTAGATGTAGATGTAGATGTAGATGTAGATGTAGATGTAGATGTAGATGTAGATGTAGATGTAGATGTAGATGTAGTTGCCTTTGAGTGAATCGTGTCACGGTCTGTGACAGCTACCTGTCTATTTGGTTAAAAAAGGCTAGTCTTAAAAAGACTGGCCTTTTTTAGGGAGTATGACTATGGATTTGAGTAATGTAAGTAGTTTTGACAGTATTATTTTATTGGGTATCGTCAATGAGAAACTGCGCTTAGAGTGCGACTCCTTTGAAGAACTGGTTTGCATGTATGAGATGGATGTCGAGGGCGTGATAAGCAAGCTTGATATGTTAGGTTATCAGTATGATCCGCTCACTAATCAATTTAAGGCCTATCAGAGGTAACATTGAAAACAGCACGTTGCTGACGTGCTGTTTTCCTTAGTCGTCTTGATTGCTGAGTACGTATGAATCGGACAAATAATGAGCGGTGTGAGATAACTAGCCGCAACACTTCTTATATTTTTTATTGCTACCACATGGACAAGGATCATTTCTTGCTACTTTGCTTGACGCAACAGTAAGCGGACGAGGGGCGATGCTGTCATCTAGCTCACCATCAACGTAATACCACTGGTTGTTTTCAAACAGGAATCGAGAGCATTCTGAAAGGCAATGTTCAAACCCATCTTGCTCAAGAAAGGCTTTAAATGTCACATACCCTTCATTTGGATTCGTGCCCGCTTCGGTACTTACCACTTCAAGTTTGGTCCAACGCTCATTGATAGACTCGGCAATGGATGCTCGTTCATTTTCAGCGTGACAGCTAGGATGATAGGTTGCGACAACAAAATCGACATTTTTTGTCATATGAGCACAAAAGCGCGCGCGCATTAATTGCTCTGGTGTATTGGCTAAAAGAGGGTTGAGATGAACGGGTTGGCAACAAGCAGAAAAATCTACTTGGCTACCACAAAAGCAAAGTGACATAGTTGGTCCAGATTAAGCGTGAGCGTGATATTCAGATTCGATCGTAAGTAGATCTTCGGTCCATTTTATCGCATCGTCGTAGTGCTTTGCTAGTCTATCATCATTCAGTCGTAACTTGTCGCGAATCGAGATGACAGAGCACCAGTCAGCACTTTCGTACGCTTTAACTAAGCAAAGGATATCGCCCAGCTTACCTTGCTTGATCACCAGTGCGGACTTAACCAGATTATTGATTGGCATTTTATGAACTAGCTCTTCTAAAGGTTGGTCAAACAGCGAATCTAGCAAAGAAAACATACCTGTTAGAAAGCCAAGCCCATCTTCAATATTGCTATCTAAATCTTGTAGGATGAGTTCACAAAATCGAGCGCGTTGTATCGACAGGCTATAAAGTGAGTCTGGTTTGTCGTCTTGCGTTGATGTAATGGCGACTAAGGAAATAAACTTGCGTAAACGATCGTCTCCTAAATAGACCAATGCTTGCTTAAATGACTTAATTTCTGCTCGGATCAAATAGGATGAATTAACGAATGTGAGTAGTTTGTATGACAACGTCACGTCAACAGAGAACAAGCGTTCAAGCTCATCGTAATTAATATCAGGGTTAGAAATTTCTTTGCACAGTTGAACCACTGTTAAAAACGACGGCTTGATTTGTTTACGTCGTATCAACTGTGGTTTGCTAAAGAAATAGCCTTGGAATTGCGTGAATCCGATCGCCTTGGCCTGTTCGAACTCTTCATAGGTCTCTACTTTTTCGGCAAGAAAAGTAATGTTGTGTGGCTGCAACTTTTCAATCAATGCTTTTGCTTTGTCGAGGGAAAACTGGCGAATATCAACCTTAATGATAGAGATATAGGGCAGGAAAGGCAGCCATTCTTTTTTAGGAATGAAATCGTCCAGAGCAATGGTATAGCCCGCATTTGCCATCTTTTTGATTGCAAATAATAATTCTTGTGTCGGCTCACAGCTTTCAAGAATCTCAACCACCAAATTGTCTTTCGGGAAAAGGGTTGGGACCAGATTGACCAGACTTTGATAAGGAAAGTTCACGAAGCCAAGTTTATCGCCAATCGTACTGTAATGCGTTGCCAGAAAATGTTCCGAAAGTAGTCGGTTAGTGGCGATATCTGGGTCGATATCAGGAAACGTATTATTTGGGCCATCCCTAAAGAGTAACTCATAACCAACTGTTTTTTGTTGGATATCTAAAATAGGTTGTCTGGCAATGTACGAGTATTTCAAATTTGGCATCATGATCTCATAAACGTATCAACTATCTTAACGTTTAATAGGTAACGTTGACTATCGATCTGTCGGATTTTCTGTGGAATGGCTCATGCTTTCAACAAAATCTCGTACTTGTAGTTCTTGTTTTTCTGGCGTACAGACCAACACAGAGCCTTGGGTGTACCAATCTCCTAAGACGATACGCGTATATTCTTCGGTTCCAAGATTGAATGTATGAATATTCGGACGGTGCGTATGACCATGAATCATCATACCTACGTCTTCCGCCTTCATTACGGTTTCCACCGCGCTTTGTGCGACATCCATAATGTCGAGCGATTTTTCAACTTTCTCTACACGGATATCGCCTTGTATCTTATTAACAATACGCTGTCTTGTAAAGAATGGGAGGCGATTAAAAATCCATTGCAGCCAAGGCTGATTGACCTTTGCACGGTAAGCTAAGTATTTTGTGTCGTCAGTACACAGCGTATCACCATGTAATACCACAACTTTCTTCCCATACAGGTCAATAACGGTTTGCTCATGTAATAGCGTGACGCCTGTATCGCGACAAAAACGCTTGCCGAGTAAAAAATCACGATTACCTTGCAGAAAAAAGCACGGCACGCCTGAGTTGGTCAATTGCTTAAACTCATGGCGAATAGACTCAGCAAAATCGGACGGGTCATCATCGCCGATCCAGAATTCAAATAAATCACCGAGTACATACAAGGCATCAGCGTGTACCGCTTCATGACGCATAAACTTAATGAAGCATTCCGTTGTGTCGGGAAGAGAAGGCGAGAGGTGCAGGTCAGATATAAATAGTGTCGTCATATTAAAAAGGGGAGAGCCACGCTCTCCCTCACCATTACTCGTGGATCGTTGTGCTGGTAATAATAACTTCTTCTAGTGGTACATCTTGGTGCATACCCATAGAGCCAGTGCTAACGCCTTTGATTTTTTCTACGATATCTAGACCTTCAACAACTTCAGCAAAAACGCAGTAACCCCAACCATCAAGGCTCTCTGAACGGAAGTCTAGGAATTTATTGTCGTTTACGTTGATAAAAAACTGAGAGCTAGCAGAATGAGGTTCCATTGTACGAGCCATAGCCAATGTACCTACTTTGTTGCTTAGGCCATTGTTTGCTTCATTTTTGATAGTTGCACGTGTTGTTTTTTCTTTTAGGCCAGACGTCATGCCGCCGCCTTGAATCATGAAACCATCGATAACACGGTGGAACAAAGTGTTGTCGTAAAAACCATCACGGCAGTACTGTAGAAAGTTTGCACTTGTTTCTGGTGCTTTCTCTTCGTTTAATTGAACCTTGATGTCGCCGAAATTAGTATGAAGGGTGATCATGATGAATACCTATTATCGTGTTTTTATGTTGAAACCACGATTCTAGCTTAACTGAGGTGACAAGCAAACGGGCAAATACACAGATCCGTCACTCAGCGCGTGGTTTTTGTTCGATATTGATGAGATTGGGGTTTCATGACGACAATTTGTGAGTTTTCTTCGTTTAAGCGCTCCATTCTGTTGAGGTTTATGGTTATAATCGACGATACTTTTGAACGTAATAATCCAGATAGAGATCATGTTAAAAATATACAACACACTGACGAGACAAAAAGAGGAATTCAAACCTATTCATGCTGGCAAAGTTGGTATGTATGTCTGTGGGGTCACTATTTACGATCTCTGTCATATTGGTCACGGCCGTACGTTTGTATCTTTTGACGTTGTATCTCGTTATCTTCGATACGTTGGTTACGATCTAAACTTCGTACGTAACATCACCGATATTGATGACAAAATCATCAAGCGAGCGAATGAAAATGGCGAAAGCTGTGATTCACTTACTGAGCGTTTGATTGGTGAAATGCATGCAGACTTTGATGCGCTAAATATGAAGCGCCCTGATGTTGAGCCTCGTGCCACTCAGTTTATTGAAGAAATCGTAGCGCTTGTCGAGCGTCTTATTGAACGAGGCTTTGCTTATGTTGCTGACAACGGTGATGTAATGTTTGAAGTCGGTAAATTTGACGATTATGGTCGACTATCTAAGCAAGATCTTGAACAACTGCAAGCGGGTGCTCGTGTTGATATCGAAACGGCGAAACGTAGCCCGCTCGATTTCGTACTGTGGAAAATGTCTAAGCCAGGTGAGCCAACATGGGAATCACCTTGGGGACCTGGTCGTCCAGGTTGGCACATCGAGTGTTCAGCGATGAACTCTTCTATTCTTGGTGACCATTTTGACATTCATGGTGGTGGCTCTGATTTGCAGTTCCCTCACCATGAGAATGAGATTGCTCAATCTTGCTGTGCTCATGACACGCCTTATGTGAATACGTGGATGCATAGCGGAATGGTGATGATCGACAAAGAAAAAATGTCTAAGTCATTAGGCAACTTCTTTACTATTCGTGACGTATTGTCCCACTATGACGCTGAAACGGTACGTTACTTCCTTATGTCTGGTCACTACCGCAGTCAGTTAAACTACAGCGAAGACAATCTAAATATGGCAAGAGCGGCGCTAGAGCGTCTCTATACTTCATTGCGTGGCTTAGATGCGGATGCAGAACCTACGGGTGGCGAAGAGTACGTAACACGTTTTACTACGGCTATGAATGATGACTTTAATACACCAGAAGCCTACTCAGTGCTGTTCGACATGGCTCGTGAAATCAATCGTCTGAAAACTGTCGACGTTGAGCAAGCAAGCCAACTCGGCGCTGTGATGCGTGAACTGGCTGATATTATTGGTATTTTACATCAAGACCCTGAAGCGTTCCTGAAAGGTGATGCTGGCGATGATGATGAAGTGGCTGAGATTGAAGCGTTGATTAAGCTTCGTAACGATTCTCGAGCGTCAAAAGATTGGGCGAATGCTGATTTAGCTCGTAACAAATTGACGGAGATGGGCATTGTTCTTGAAGATGGCGCCGCCGGCACTACATGGCGTCGTAAATAATTCATCAGTGTTTTGAACGTAACGTAAATTATTATCTAGCCCTTGCCTGACAAGGGCTTATTTTTAAGTTTAGATGTGGTGTAACATTTTGGCTCAGATGTATTTTTATTACTCAGCGATGAATGCGGGTAAGTCTACAACTCTTCTTCAATCTTCGTTTAACTATCAAGAACGAGGAATGACCCCACTTATTTTTACTGCAGCTCTAGATGATCGCTATGGTGTTGGTAAGGTAAGTTCTCGAATTGGTCTACAGTCTGATGCTCAACTATTTCGCCCGGACACCGACCTTTATGATGTGATTGCAACGCTTCATGCTGAAAATCCACGCCATTGTATTCTCGTTGATGAATGCCAGTTTCTTTCTAAAGAACAGGTCTATCAACTGACGGAGGTTGTAGATAAGCTGCGCATCCCAGTTCTGTGTTACGGACTAAGAACCGATTTCTTAGGTGAGTTGTTTGAAGGCAGTCGATACTTACTTGCTTGGGCAGATAAACTGGTTGAACTTAAAACCATCTGTCATTGTGGCCGTAAAGCCAATATGGTGATTCGTACCGACGAAAATGGTGTAGCGATAGCCCAAGGTGATCAGGTCGCAATTGGTGGTAATGACCAGTACGTATCCGCGTGTCGTCAGCACTATAAAGAGGCACTTGGTAAGTAGTCTCAGCAAAAATTTAATGGTATTAAAAAGGAAGCGAACGCTTCCTTTTTTTGTATCGATAATATGACAGCACCGTTACTTATAACTATTACGCAGCCAAAAGCTACAGCGCATCCAAAACGTGTTGGTATTTGAAGTGATAGCCCAGTCGCTGCAGTTTCTCGCTGGAAATGGTTTTCCCAGGCTCGGAATTGACTAAATTAAGCGATGTATCAAGCCCTACCGAACGCAGAGCTGCTCGGTAAAAGGTGACTTTGTCGCAGGTGGTGGGTGTCGTTGCATTGACGACGCCAGACTGGATATTTTCGAGTGAAAAGATGATGGCATTAATTGCGTCATCAAGGTGTAACATATTTGCTGAAGCTTGATTACTCACCGATTTTAGCTTAGAAGCAAACCTAGAAGGGTGGCGCTCTGGGCCAAATAAGCCACTACAACGTAGGATGGCGTAGTCCAATGTCGAATTTCTAACGTGTTCTTCTGCCGTCAACATGATGATGGATTTCGCGGTAAAGTCCTCTCGTCCACGAGCGATAGGCAGCCTTGCCATATCTTCTGTCATGAGCTCAGCAGTCTCTGGGTAGACAGTTGTTGAGCTTACCATGATGATTTTATCTACCTCTAAGCGCTTGGCAATTTGGCAGAGTTGGTTCCATTGCGACGCGTAGCGAGCTCCACCACCTTGTCTAAAGCCAGGGGGAAAGCAGCCAATGATGGTAGTGATTTGTTTGTTGACGAGTTGGTTAGTCAACGCAAGCTCGTCACTCTCGTCTCGAAGCGTGTTGAGATCTAAGCATAAATTGTCGATTCCGCTTTCGGTAAGGACGTCACAACCTTGTTGAGAGGTACGGGTTGCAGTCACTGGGTATCCACGGCTAATTAAGGCTTTGCTAAGTGGAAGACCTAGCCAGCCAGCCCCCACAATGAGTATGTGATTTCCATTCATATTAAACGTCCTCGAAGCGATGTCGTAGTAGCTCTCGTAATTTTTTATGACCAGCGTCTTTACTCTTCCCAGAGTGTTGGATTAAGTCGATATTGATGATTGCTGACAATTTTTCAAATTCTATAGGAACTTGAACCAACGTGCCTTGCTCAAGTGCGGCTTTTGCCATATAGGAAGGCGCATAGGCCCAGCCAAACCCTTCAATACACCATTCCATAATCATAGCGTAGCTATCCGAATACCAGACATCTGGGCTTAGAATTTGATGAAAGCTGCTTTCTTGCGCGTTTCTTGAGCTTACGACGAGTTGTCGATGTAAGCTCAGTATTTCAATATGGGGGGCGATTGTATGAGCGAGAGGGTGTGATGCTGCAACAAAGATATCGAATTCAAATGCCCCGACATGTTCAAAATCCAACGAAAATGGAATGACGTGCTCGCCGTATACGAGCCCAGAAGTTGCACGCCCTGATTGCACCATCTCAATGATGTCGATACTGGAGGCGAGTAGGCACTCAAGCTGCAGGGTTGGGAATTCTTGTGACAATGCTTTTAGGATAGGAGTGATGCGTTCTAGTGGGATCCCTTCGTCTACAGCAAGTACAATAGGTTGTATGTCAGTGAGCGTTAAACTACCAGCAAGTTCAGACAGTCGATGGTGTTGAATCATAGTGGCTTTGGCGTAGGGCAGGAGCTTAGAGCCCGCCTCCGTTAAAATTGGGTAGCGCTTGCTGCGGTCAAATACTTCGACGCCGCAATCGATTTCAAGGTTCATAATATTTTGACTTATTGCCGACTGCACTTTCCCAAGTTGCCGAGCGGCAGCAGAAAACGAACCGGTTTCTACCGTCGTAATAAACGCTTCTATTTGCTCGATACTTAACATATCAGTTATCCTGATGGAATCTCGTTATTCAATGAGGTTAGAATAGCGGATAATAATAATATTGGTAATGTTGATTATTGGTATTTTAGGTTATCGCTATGAATAATAAAGAAAGAATATTCCATGCTGTTGTTTTTGAGGTGCTAGCTCTAGCTATCATTGTGCCTGTTGCTTCTATGGCTACGGGAAGTCAATCGTTGTCATTAATGACGGTCGGGATCGGAATGAGTATATTTACTGTTATTTGGAATTACATTTACAACGTTCAGTTTGATAAGTGGCTTCCAGGGGGGCGAAGTGAGCGCTCAATATTAGTGAGAGCGGTACATGCTATCGGTTTTGAAGCCGGTCTTATACTGTTCACTATTCCTGTCATCGCGTGGTTTTTGCAGGTTTCATTATGGATGGCATTACTAATTGAGGCGGGATTTTTAATTTTTTTCTTTTTTTACACCACGATATTTAATTGGGTGTATGACAAATATCAGCCGTATCAACGTTGGGTAGGAAGTTTTAATAACCACTAAATACGGGTTTGATAACCAGTTGCTATGAGGATCATACGGGTACGCTAGGTTGGAAATAGATGAGGCGGAAGAAAGCTGCCGCCTCATAGGGAAAAGCATCAGAATTACAGGTTCGCGTTCAATACTCGCAAGATTTTATCGGCATGTTCTGCCACTTCAATTCCCTCGCTCGTTAAATAGCCACCGTCAGGCATGGTACATAGTCCTTTAGCATGAAGCTGTTGGACTGCTTTTTGCATCTCTTCGTTGGCGTCGGTATGAACTTTGATTCCAGTAGCTGAACTGCTTAAGTCAAATTGCAGTAGCAAGTTCATTTCGGCAAGGTGTTCTAACGTTAATTTCATAGCTGTGCCTTTTCATTTAGATAGTCCGATCAACATAGAGTGATTTGGGCGTAATGACAATCAGATAGTGAATATTTTGTTAGATGACCCCGTGTTCTCTATGTATTCTGTAAGATTTTTACTCTAAGTGGATGAATTGTAACCATTTGAATGTCTAAGTCATGTCTTTTACTTTCGAGTTTGCATATAGTGAGTGAAGATCCATAATTATTATGATTTTAGTTGGCTAGATACGCTGCGGCTATCTAGTTGTAAAGGAGCGAAAATGTCTACGCGCAAAGCGGTTGTGGTACTCATGTGTGTTTTGGGCATTACTTCTTGTGCATCAACTCCTACGGCGGTTGAGCGAGATCCGAATCTGAGTCCTGAACAGATTCAGCAAGCACAAAATCAAGTCTATCAAGACGTATTAAAAACGCATTCGATGTGGGCTAATCAACTGGAAGATGCGGAGTCATTAAGGATATACGCACCGGAAAATTATCGCGATATGATGTCTTCATGGAAAGACGCGCATGAGCTGTTTATTGAAATGAGAAAAGATCCGTCGCAAGTTGATGTGAAGCATTCCGTCTTTTCCAGCGAAACATACGCGATTGCGTTTCGAGATCGCATTAATAGCGTGGAGTATAACTTTACCGCGATCCAACGTTTAAAAAAGCAGGCCGATGAGTTGCTTGAGCCAGCAATGACCCAGATGGCCTACTTAAGAAAAATAGAGGCAGCAAAGTATTTCCGCCACGCGACGACCAGTGTGACGCGCGAATATGAGCGTTTGTTTGAATACCTAGTTGTGTCAGAAGTGGATCGGGCGGAAAGCTATCAGGCCATATTTCTGGAGAAAGCGATGGCACTTGAGGTTCGTGTGATCGATGCGATATACGTGGAACCATTGGCGCAAAAGTTATCTTCGTTGTCTAAGGCTAGGTACAATGTGATGGCACCGATTAGCTTTAGCTATGTTGAGCAGGGCATTTTGGAATTACGTAAACTTGTGAGCCAATCACCACGCGATTTTGAAACCATTGAACATGATGTGGATAGCATCAACTTCCAGTTTCGACGACTGGAGGCTATCGTCTCCGAGGTGACTAAGTTGTCTAATGTTGAAAAGTCTAACTTTGAGCCGTTAGTGTTGGATGCAGAATCCCGTCTTCATAAAATATCCATTGCTGCGAAAGGCAATGACTACCGAGATCAGGATCTTACATCGCAATCAGAGCGAATAGCGCACGATGTTGAGATGCTAAATAAAGCGGATCAGTCCATTGCTTTACGTAAAGAGAACGCGTTACTTAAGCAAAAACTGGCACTGCTGGAAATGCAGCGTGGAGATGTTCAGAGCGCAAATGACCAAGTCGTGTCCGAGGCGATGGATAAAGCCGCTAATAATAGAGCTGAGATTGAAAATCTGAAGAAGTTAGTTAGTGCGTTGCAAGAGCAAGCTGCGGACTGACCGTTTTATCCTGATAGTAACATACTGACATAAGGTCAGAGTGACCAGAAGAGCACTGCCAGTTGGCGGTGTTTTTTTTTGAAAAAAATCGGGTGAAAAATAAGGCTGCAAAAATGTGGACTATCTACCTTCTAATTGTTTTTTAAGTAATTTTTTTGTGGTTTAGCATGGATGAGATATTTATATTGATAATGAGTGAAAATGTCACTTGCCATATCTATTGATTGGGAGCATTATCCGCCACCACCAAATTGTTACTAAACATGTATTGAGAAAATGGAAATGAACCAGTTCGATGCTTTGTTGCCACCACAAATGGCAGAGCGTGCCGCTGAGGCGGGTGTAGGTAAAGCGACGAAAGATCCAATGAAATCCTTTTTACTTGCCATCACGGCAGGTTTACACATTGGTATCGCTTTTATTTTTTATACCACCATCACTACCGGCGCTGATGATTTACCTTGGGGTTTAACCCGTTTCTTGGGTGGATTGGCGTTTAGTCTTGGCCTAGTACTTGTGATCATTACGGGTGGTGAGTTGTTCACCAGTTCAGTGTTGACGCTGGTTGCCAGAGCAAGCGGTAAGATTACTTGGGGTGCGTTATTTAAGAACTGGGCTGTTGTCTATTTTGGCAATATGCTAGGAGCATTGTTCCTGGTTGCGATAATGCTTACCGCTAAGCAATATCTATTCGATGCAGGGCAGGTTGGTCTAAATACGATGCAAATTGCTCAGCATAAGTTGCACCATGGATTTTGGCAGGCCGTCGCGTTAGGCATTATGTGTAATGTTTTGGTTTGTGTTGCAGTGTGGATGACATTTAGCGGCAGAACATTGACAGACAAGATCATTGTGATGGTGTTGCCTGTTGCGATGTTTGTGTCAGCAGGCTTTGAGCATTGTATTGCCAATATGTTTCAAGTTCCAATGGCGGTTGGAATTAAGTACTTTGCACCCGCAGAATTTTGGCAAAACATCGGTGCGACGCCAGCAGATTTTGTTGACTTAAATTTGCTGGCATTTATCACTAATAATCTTATTCCAGTGACGTTGGGTAATATAATCGGCGGTGGCATCTTTGTCGGAATGCTGTACTGGTTAATCTATTTACGCGATTAAGTCAGGTAATGCATACCTTTTGTGGGAGCGGTGCGACATCGCCTAGCCATTAACACCTTATAAAAATCCGCCAACTAACGAATAAAGCGCCTTCCGGGCGCTTTATTCGTTTAAATTTATCAACACCCATTTCTCTCGGTGCTTATTACTATTTCAGTGACGGTTAAGGCGAGGACTCTGACTCACGCCATGGCAACGGCTAACCCGAAAATGATGACTAAAGCTATCGTGTGTCTAAAAAATAGTGTGTCTAAAACTATCGTTAAAGGCTTTTGGTGATAACTCACAAGGCGGAGCTGAATGACACTCAGACAACACTGCTGGTGTGCAAATTAACCAGTTTTTGCCGTTATCTTGCATGGAATCCGAATCACGCTCTGTACTGGCTTTGTACGTTATCCAATTAAGCTTGCTTTCCATATAGCTTCTCCCTCGTCCCTTTTGATTTTGCGGCAGAGTGCATTGCACTGACTAACGAGTAATCAAATTACTTATTGCGTATGACGAACAGATGAACGTGAAGGGTTTTGTTATTTTTCATTGATTAAGAAAAGTATCAATAACTCAGTAACTTGGTTATCCACATATCCTGTGGATAACCAAGTTTAAAGTAGGTGTGTAACATGATTTTTAGGCATTTTTGATTCGTCTTAAGAGCCTTAACAATACAGATATTGACGATAGTATCGCGCACCTTTGATGTTGAGAGCGCTATAAAAGGAATGCAATATCTCGAATGGGTGTGCTCGAAAAACAGCAATATTCAGCGTGTATCATGTTGTGGTGATACATAAGGCATACCGGAACGACTAAATCCACGCCGAACAATCAGGTTTAAGTTAATAGTAATAGAAACACTCATCATGACAAAAATGGCGAGCATAATCAGCAGTTGATACTTAATGGCGACAAGGGGACTTGCTCCGCCTAAAATTTGACCAGTCATCATGCCGGGTAAGGATACCAAGCCAGTCGTTGCTATGGTCGCGAGAATCGGCGCTAGTGATTTTTGTAGGGCAAGACGTACAAAGGGCAGTGTGGCCAATGGGACGGGTGCCCCTAACGAAATTGCAGCTTCGTATTCTGTCCAGCGGTCATGTAATGCCCCATAAAAGTTTTGCAGCGCGACAATATTCCCACTCAGGCTATTGCCAAGTAGCATGCCTGCAAGAGGAATAACGTACTGGGCACTATAAGCAGGGACAGGTTGGATGATCACCACACATAGCACAGTGATGATAGGTAACAAACCAATCAATAGTGACAGGACGATATAAGGCAGTAACGGCTTCTTAGGTAATCGGGCTTTGCTTAAAATAGCACTTCCACCAACGATGACCATCACGGTTAACCAAATTGCATTGATGAAAATGTTGTCTAAGTAGAACAAATATTCAAGATAAAGACCAACGAGAGCGAGCTGCACTGTCATTCGAAGAATGCTGATACAAGCGTCTTTGTTTAGATTGAGCGCATAGTATCGGCTTATCAAAAAGGGGATGGATAAGGTTGTCGAAAATCCGAGTAACTGCCACCAAGTTATGTCTATGACGTCTTGCATAACCACTATTTTCGTCAAAGGGATGATGGCGTTATTTTACGGGACTATTGGAAATCACACACTGATTTTTGGCAGTTATTGATCTCTTCTATTAACTCTTACGTAACATTTTTGTACGACATTCCCCACTATTTGATGAAATCTCATCCGACTCTAGCACGGATAATTCCGCGAAATGTTGCATAATTGCGATCTTGTTTACATACTTGTACAGATATTATTTCTTCACATCCATTCACATTTTTATATATCAACATTTAATTAATAACAAGTTAGGGTGACCTCAAAAAAGTGTTGATTAACAAGGGTTGAGAGGTCGGAATTGGTTGAACCACACACATAGTATGGTTTAGCATTTTCCTTAGAATAGTTTCAATAATTGATTTATTCATAAGAGTAAATCGCAGCTTTAACACGATACAAAATAGGCAAATGTATGAGTGATGTTAACAAAGTTGAGAGCACTGAAAAACATGGTATGGAATGGAAGTCTTTCTTTTTCATCTGCGCAGTTTTCTTTCCTCTCTTGAGTGTGGCGATCGTAGGTGGTTACGGTTTTACTGTGTGGATGCTTCAGATCTTCGTATTTGGACCTCCAGGCGTTCACGGCTAATTTAACCGCCATTCAATCTATTACGAGTTTCGAGAGAGTAAGACATGAAATCCTTTTTAATCAAACTTTGGCGTACTATCAGTAGACCCGCAGTTCATATCAGCTTAGGTGTTCTAACCGCTGGTGGCTTTTTGGCAGGCGTTATTTTCTGGGGTGGCTTTAATACGGCGTTGGAAGCAACCAATACCGAAGAGTTCTGTATCGGTTGTCACACCATGAGTGAGAACGTGTATGTGGAGCTTCAGGAAACGGTGCACTGGAAAAATGATTCTGGTGTGCGTGCCACCTGTCCAGATTGCCATGTACCGCATAACTGGACCGATAAAATTGCACGTAAAATGCAAGCTTCTAAAGAAGTATTCGCACAAATTTTTGGTGATTTAGATACGCCAGAGAAATTTGAGGCCCGTCGTCTCGAACTTGCTCGCCATGAGTGGGATCGTTTCTCGGCGAACAAATCATTAGAATGTAAGAACTGTCACGCTTATGAGTCAATGGACTTTGAGCAAATGTCTCCGACGGCACGCATTCAAATGACGTCAGCAGCAGAGCGAGATCAAAGTTGTGTTGATTGTCATAAAGGTATTGCTCACCATTTACCAAAAGATATGGCTAGTGCAAGCGGCATTGTTGGCGATCTAGAACAGATAGCAAGCAGCACGTCTTACTCTAAAGGTAATGATGTGGTTTCAATTCGTCATCTACCACTTTACACCGATGCAACGGCTGCAACTGAAGCTGGTTTGTTAAGCCCGGCAAGTGAAGTGGCAATTGTTGATGACAAAGGCGATATGATTGAAGTTAAAATCGATGGCTGGCGCAAAGCAAAAGGCTTTGGTCGAGTTATTCAAGAAGACTTTGGTATGAACATATCAACAGCCATTCTGACTAAAGAAGTATCTCAAAGCTCTGACGTTGTTGTTGGTGAGAAGAAAGAAGACGAGCTAACGGGTCTGCCTTGGGAACAAGTTTCAGTCAACCTATGGATGAAAAAAGAATCCATGTTGCCTGACTACACGCCAATTTGGAACGCGGCAGGTGAAGCGTATCAAACCAACTGCTCAACGTGTCACACACAACCTGACGTCGCACACTTTAGTGCCAATGGTTGGGTAGGCATGCTAGACGGTATGATCGCATTTGTGAACTTCGATAAAGACACTGAAGCTCTGGTTCTTAAGTATCTACAGAAGCATTCATCAGACTTTTCTGAAGGCCACCACTAATAGACGTTAATTGGAGTAGCAAAATGGCAATTACACGAAGAAGCTTCCTTAAAGGTGTTGCAGGTACCAGTGCAGCATCTCTTATCGGCCCAAGCTTATTAGCTTCGGCGTCTGCTAGTGCAGCAGAGACAGAAGGAACGTGGAAAATATCAGGCTCACACTGGGGCGCATTTCGTGCCCGTGTGTGGGGTGGCAAGGTTCAAGAAATTAAGCCATTTGAAGTCGATAAACATCCGACAGACATGCTAAATGGCATTAAAGGCATCATCTACAGTCCATCACGAGTGCGTTACCCAATGGTACGTCTAGATTGGCTAAAGAAACATAAATACGCGGCTGAGACTCGTGGCAACAACCGTTTTGTTCGTGTGACGTGGGATGAAGCGCTTGATCTTTTCTATCGTGAGTTAGAAACCATACAGAAAGACTATGGACCATGGGCACTGCACACTGGTCAAACGGGTTGGCGTCAAACGGGTCAATTCCATAGTTGTACCAACCATATGCAGCGTGCGATGGGGCTACATGGTTACTCTGTTAAGAAAGTGGGTGACTACTCAACCGGTGCAGGACAGACGATTCTACCGTATGTACTTGGTTCTACCGAAGTGTACGCACAAGGCACGTCTTGGGATTTGATCTTAGAGAATAGTGACAACATTATTCTTTGGGGTAATGATCCAGTTAAAAACCTACAAGTAGGTTGGACTTGTGAAACCCACCAATCTTATGCGTATTTGGAGCAGCTAAAAGACAAAGTTGCGAACAAGGAAATCAACGTTGTTTCTGTTGATCCAGTTCGTAACAAAACCGCTCGCTACTTAGAAAATGAACAACAATATATCAATCCGCAGACTGATGTACCGTTCATGCTGGGCGTTGCTCATGTTCTGTACAATGAAAACTTGTACGACAAGAAGTTTATCGATACTTACTGTTTAGGTTTCGAAGACTTTATTGGCTATGTTCAGGGTGAAACCAAAGACAAAGTTGAGAAAACACCGGAATGGGCGTCGGAAATCTGTGGCGTAAGCCCCGAAGAGATTCGTAAGTTTGCTCACATGTTGGTGAATGGTCGTACTCAGATCATGGTCGGTTGGAGTGTCCAGCGTCAAGAGCACGGTGAACAGCCATACTGGATGTGTGCCGTACTTGCAGCGATGATCGGACAAATTGGTTTGCCGGGCGGCGGTATTTCTTATGGTCACCACTACTCAGGTATCGGCGTACCAGCGACAGGATTTGCAGCGCCGGGTTCGTTCCCGCTGAACATCGATCAAGGGCAGAAGCCGAAATACACTAACCAAGACTTTAATGGCTATAGCCGAGTAATTCCGGTTGCTCGTTGGGTAGACAGTCTTCTAGAACCAGGCAAAAAGATTAAATCGAATGGTTCAGAGGTGACACTACCGAACCTGAAAATGATGGTATTTAGTGGTAATAACCCTTGGCATCATCACCAAGACCGTAACAGAATGCACAAGGCCTTTAGGTCATTGCACACTGTTGTAGCGATTGATTTTGCTTGGACAGCGACATGTCGTCAGTCTGATATCGTGTTACCGGCGTGTACTCAGTATGAGCGCAACGACATTGATGGCTATGGTGCGTATTCTGGACGTGGTCTAGTGGCGATGAATAAGCTTGTTGATCCTATGTTCCAGTCTAAGTCTGATTTCGAGATCATGGCGAATCTGACTCGCCGCTGGGGTCGTTATGAAGACTATACTCGTGGTATGTCTGAGATGGAGTGGGTGAAATCACTTTATGACGGCTGTAGAGAAGCAAACAAAGGCAAGTTTGAGATGCCTGAGTTTGACGAGTTCTGGGAGAAAGGCTACTTGGACTTCGGTACTGGTAAGTCTTGGGTTCGTCATGCCGATTTCCGTGAAGATCCGGAGATTAATGCTCTAGGCACACCGTCTGGTTTTATTGAAATTACCAGCCGTACTGTGGGCAACATGGGCTACGAACACTGCCAAGAGCACCCAATGTGGTTTGAAAAATCTGAGCGTTCACACGGTGGACCGGGTTCTAAAGCGCATCCATATTGGCTACAGTCATGTCACCCAGACAAGCGTTTACACTCGCAAATGTGTGAGTCGGAAGAGTTCCGTGCAACGTATACGGTACAGGGACGTGAACCAATTTATATCAATCCTAAAGATGCAAAAGCGAAAGGCATCAAAGATGGTGACTTGGTTCGAGTCTTTAATGACCGTGGACAATTGCTTGCAGGTGCAGTCTTAACGGATAGCTACGCACCAGGCGTTGTCAGAATCGAAGAAGGCGCATGGTACGGTCCAATTGATAATAAGATTGGCGCGTTAGATACGTATGGCGATCCAAATACATTGACGCAGGATATTCCAACATCTGAATTAGCGCAGGCAACGTCAGCGAATACCTGTTTGGTGAGTTTTGAGAAGTTCACAGGTAAGGTACCACCAGTGACCGCCTTCGGTGGACCAATCGAAGTCATCTAGTGAGAATTTAACCGTACAGAGTTTTAACTAGCACACAAAACCCATTCATTTGAATGGGTTTTTTTTTGTCTCGGAATATACTAATTAAGTAATCTATTAACTAGGTCGAGGACGTATGACCGAATATATTCCATTCTCAAAAGAGGTTGATGCATTGGCTGTCAACCCTAACATCAGTATTACTAAGTGCAATGGCGAGCTCTATTTTGAATACACGAGCTTAAATTTTGAACCGTTAGCTTCTCGTACTGCGTTAACTCGATTTGAGAACCAAGTTGAATCTGATGCCATGTTACTGGGCGATGGTTTCCAAATGCTGTGCCAGACATCAGGAACGGTGAATCAACTCGTTGATATCGGTCGATGTCCGGATAATAGTGCAAGCTACCGGATTTATGATGAAGATGCGCCCAAGCGTTTTTATAACTACCTAGTTATTGAGCAATCTTCTGGATTTACACTGTTTGGCTTTACATCCTGCTATCGTTTTTCGGGTTATTTTGAGTTGCATACTACAACTCAAGGTATTGATGTTTTGGCGTTTATCGATGGAGAGGACAGTGCGCCTCAATCTTGGGAAAGTAATCAGTTAGAGTCGCTGGTGGTATTACATAGCGATACTATGGATTCAGTGTTTAGTCAGTTTGCGGACATCATCGCGAGCCACCACCCTGCTAAAGTCGGTGTGTCTCAGCCAAGCCCAATAGGCTGGTGCTCTTGGTACGCATATTATGCTGATGTTGATCGCCAAAATGTACTTGATAATGTTCAGGTGATGGAACAAGAACAAGAGATGCTTGAGTGGGTGCTACTTGACGATGGCTATCAAGCCTTTATGGGCGACTGGCTAACACCATCGGATAAGTTTGAAGGTGGCGTAAAAGCTCTTATTGATAGTATTCGCTCCAAAGGCAAGAAACCTGCAATTTGGATTGCTCCTTTTATTGCTCAGGCTGAATCAGAGATTTTCCAGCAACATCCAGATTGGTTTCTCAAGCATTCTGATGATACGGCATTGAAAGCAGAAGATGTGACATATGGCGGTTGGCGGTGCACGCCTTGGTACATCTTAGATTGTTCTAACCCTGAAGTATTAGCGCACCTTACTCACGTTGTTAAAACCATGCGAGAAGAGTGGGGAATTGAGTTATTTAAGCTTGATGCTAACTATTGGGGGACATTAAAAGGTCAGCGCTATCGCCCGGGCGTGACTGGTGTCGAGGCGTATCGATTAGGAATGCAAGCCATTACGGAAGGCGCTGGAGAGGCGTTAGTTTTAGGCTGTAATGCACCGATGTGGCCGTCTTTAGGCTTAGTTGACGCGATGCGTGTATCTGATGATGTGGAGCGTGATGCACATCGTTTTGAGCAAATAGCGAAAGAAACGTTTCTGCGTAGTTGGCAGCATCAACGCTTATGGTTGATCGATCCAGACTGTGTGACGTTAACGTCTTTACCTAACCAGGGCACTGATCGTTCAAGCTATGAGTTTCACCGCAATGTCCTGTTAGCATCTGGTGGCCTATTGTTGTCTGGTGATCCACTGCCGGAGTTGAATCCCTTTGCAAAAGAAACGCTCGAGAGCTTAGTTAGTCGGCAAAAACAAACCAATAACACATCGGTGTTTCAATCATTGACGATGAATCATTCTATGTTAAAGCTGACTGAACAGCGCCGTCTCCACTGCTTATTTCATTATACAGAGGAAGGGACTGACTATACGTTGGCATCCGAGTATCCATGTGATTGGTTTGATTTCTGGACCAGAGAAAAGTTAAATCAAGAACCAAGCCATATTCACGTTATTACGCTAAACCATGCTCGTGAGAGCCGAGCTATTGTCGCGGTTTTTTCAAGCGAAGAGTACTAAATCTGTTGAGGGCCCAAGTTAAAAACGGCTTTAGGCCAAAATTACCTTAGGCTTTAAAAATAGCTTTAGGCTTTAAATACGTGTCGATTTCAAAAAAATTTAGCTCTCAAATACCCAATAGTAGCTGTAGCCAACGATAAGTGCTGGCAATGCAGAATAGACCGTGGCCACCAACGCAGCTTTGGGGGCCATTGCTATTGCAGGGAATAACGCATCGCCATCGTTTGAAATTGCGTTGGAGAGCTGGGTAGACATGGGTACTGCGCCAGTGAGGTATAGGCTGGTAATCAGGATCTGAGGGCCGCAGCCAGGGAGTAGGCCGACTAACATACCAAGTAACGGCATATAGATACCCCAACCGCTAAACGAGTTGCTAAGGTCGATATGCGAAAAGTGAAGTGTAATTTCGAAAGCCAAGAAAGCCACAATCACCCAAGCGCTAACAAAGTGAGTATCTTGAGCAGCTTTTTGCATCGGGTGTGAAGTAGAGAGTTTTTTATCTTCACCGACAGTGCTTTCATAATCGACAATTTCCTTGGTAAATGCCCATAGTGACATCGTGATAACCGCTAAAATCGCACCAAGCCATTCGATCGTCAGTGGTTTTAAACCAAGAAGCTCGTTCACATCTATTTGGAAAGACATGGTAAAAGCGACAACCAGCGACGGAATGATTAACCATTTCCAAAATAATCCTTGAAGGTTGATCGCCTTAGTTTGAACCGGGCTGCTTTGGAGGTGTGAATCGCCATTCTTACTACAACGACATTGATTATCAAAAGCCGATGACTTTTCAAATGGCATTGCTTGCTTATCGCTCTGGGTTGGATCTGGCTTAGGAGCAAGCGTTCGAACAAATTCGGTTAATTTAGGGCGAAGAAAGTCGGGGCTGTGAATGGCATTAACGATAAGCCCAGTCACGACCCCTACCACGACACCGACTGCGATTAAACCAAAACCGATGCTTGGTTTACTTGCTAAAATCAAAAATGCAGCGTCTCCCATTGTTGCGGTCAAGACAGCAACCACAGAGCCAAACCCAACTTTGCCCGCTACAAATTGAGTGGTGACGATGATAGCGCCGCCGCACCCAGGTAATGCGCCTAATAATGATGAGAATACGACTTGGTGACTGGGTGAGTGTTGGTAGAGTTCTACAAGCGCATTTTTTTGAGAGAGCAATCTAGAGACATAATGATAAACAGCGAGTGTAAAAACGACATAACAAGAGACAGCCCAATAGGCATCAGAAAGTGCCGTAACTGCAATTAGGCTGGTAGGTTTACTGATTAGTAGTGCAACCATAGTTATGGGTAGCAACAGACGTTTATACGCAGGTTTGAATTGTGATAAAGACAACCCATATAAGCCACGAATTCCTCTAGTTTGTTCCATATAGTGCACCGATGTAAATGAGATTCGTTCTCATTGTACAATATTGATAATGATTATCAATATTGTTTTTGATGTTTTATCGGTCAAGAAATTCACTAAAACCGCTTACAAGCGATGACAAATTCACAAAATCAGGTAAAGTATCGCCCTTATGAGCAGTTGTCGTGGGGCGTACACCCACAAGATCAAACATAGTTAGGAAATATAATGATTCTAGTTGTCGGTCATAAAAACCCGGATAGTGATAGCATTTGTGGTGCACTAGTAGCGACAGAACTACTAAAAGCACGTGGCCTTGAAGCGAAACCTATTCGTCAAGGTGAAATCAATCGTGAAACTCAGCACATTCTTGAAACTGCGGGTGTCGACCAACCTGAACTTCGCACAAGTGTTGCGGGCGAAAAAGTATGGTTAGTGGACTATACCGATCTGGCTCAAGCACCAGATGATATTAATGACGCTGAGATCCTTGGCATTGTTGACCACCACCGTTTAGGTGACGTGATGACAGTAAATCCATTGGAAGCATGGATCTGGCCAGTGGGTTGTACTTGTACTATTTTGTTTAACCTATTCAAAATGGAGCAAGCGGAGATTACTCGTCCACTTGCTATCCTTATGATGTCTGCAATCTTGTCAGATACCGTAGGGTTTGCTTCTCCTACTTGTACGCAAAAAGACAAAGATGCAGTAGAAGAGCTGGCGAAAATTGCGGGTATCACAGACCTAGAGTTGTTCATTAAAGAGCTATTGATTGCGAAAACAAACATCGAAGGTCTTTCGGCGGCTGAGCTTGTTGAAAAAGATCTTAAAGCTTACCCATTCAACGGTCGTGACGTTGTTGTTGGTCAAGTTGAGCTTGCAACGCTAGAGCAAGTAGATGGCATGATCGAAGCACTAGAGCAAGATCTGGCTCGTCGTTGTGACGAAGATGCGCTTGCATTTGCGGCAGTGATGCTAACAGACATCACAACAGCACAAACACGTTTGATTTACAAAGGTGAGTGGGCTGCGAAACTTGCTAAGCATGAAAAAGACGGCATGTTGATGATGGAAAATACGCTAAGTCGTAAGAAGCAAGGTTGGCCTTGGCTTCAAGGTGAGTTGGTTTAATCACTATCTCAACTGACAAATATGTCGATTAACTAAGCCCTAGTGTCGTTTGCGTTAGATGGTCATAGACCTTTAAACAAATATAGATGCTAGGGTTTTTTATTAGGTATAAAATTGTACCGACAGTTCCCCTCTACAAAAGGCATGACATCATGGCATTAGAGCAAAATCAAATCGAAGAAATTGCACGTTACGACGAAGAAAAACGTCTAAAGTACAGTGTTAAGACAATGGTGCAAGAGCGTCAGATCTGGATTCTTACCGACGAGCATGGTTGTGTGATGCTTAATAGTGAAGAAGAAGATTGTGTTCCAGTTTGGCCTAATGAAGAGTTTGCGCTGCAATGGGCAACAGGTGAGTGGTCTGAATGTAAGGCTGAATCTATTTCATTGAACAAATGGCACAGTCGCTGGACAATGGGTCTTGAAGACGATGAACTGGCTGTTGTTGTGTTTCCGAATCAAAATGAAGAAGGGGTAGTACTCTTCCCTGATGAGTTTGATTTTGAACTGAAGAAACAGGCGTCAAAAGTCCGTTAATCAATAGTCTTATCAATGCAAGTTTGATAAAGCAACCATCTTGGTATGCAACTATAGCTAGCTCAGGTAGAATTATCGCCTTGATGTGAATGGATTAAAGTTTGTTATGCCAAGATTTTTACTGTTTTTTTCTTGCTTAGTGATAAGTCCGTTAGGGCTCGCCTCTAACAGCCAAGGATGGGATACCTTTAGTGATATTGGTGCTTATGGTTTGGTTGGGCTTGCAGCAGGTTTGCCCGCGTATCAAGGTGACTGGGATGGCGTTTGGCAAGCGGGGCTTAGTATTGGCTCGGCGTCAGCCATTGGTTTAGTGGGCAAGCATACCATTGATGCGCCACGTCCTGATGGCAGCGACAATAAGAGTTTTCCTTCTAATCATACCGCTAATGCTTTTGCGTCGGCCACGACGTTACATATTCGCCATGGTTGGCAAGTTGGCTTGCCTGCTTACGGCGTTGCGACGCTCGTTGGTGTTGGGCGAGTACAGGCGAATAAACACTATTGGCGTGATGTGGCAGCAGGCGCGGCAATAGGTGCGTTTACTGGATGGCTTTTCACCGATAGCTTAGCACCAAACATGCAGTTGCTACCATGGGCTACATCGAGGGGAGCAGGCGTTTCAATGACGTATGTTTGGTAGCTTGTTTCGTTGCACAGTATCGAGTCTTTGGAGCGAATAAAGAAAAGCTCAGCATTTGCTGAGCTTTGTTATATCAAGTTTGAGTAACTGAATTAGTCTCGTTTCCAAAGAATATGGCAGAACTTATTATCTGGGTCACGACTAACGAGTAGGCGTGCGAACACATCGTCCAGCACGTCATCTTCTTCGTTTACGAGTCCAATGCGTACCTCTGCAAAGGTTTCATCGACAGCGAAACCAACGTGCTCTGGCCAATCTTCACCAGTCTCAACAAGCTCTGCAGCGCCACGGTCCTCAAATTGAGCTGTAAATAGGATGACATCTGCAGCTTCTAAGTTATCCGGTGCCATCTCTAGGAAGATGTCGTAAGCGGCATCGATAACGTCGTCGTATGAAATCAGTTCAGGCATAATATTACGCTCGGTTCATGTATTTGCGTTCAGCAGTATTGATCACAACGCGATCACCTGTTGCGATGTACTCTGGCACTTGAATAGTTAGACCAGTAGCAAAACGTGCTGGCTTAGAGCGAGCAGATGCCGATGCGCCTTTGATCGACGGGTCTGTTTCTTCAATGACCAACTCTACTGATGATGGTAGCTCTAGACCTGCAGCATTGCCATTAATCAAGACAACTTGCACACCTTGAGTCTCTTCATTGATGAGCAGCAGGTCATCTTCGATTTCGTTGTGTTTGAAGGTAAATTGAG
This sequence comes from Vibrio nomapromontoriensis, assembly GCF_050337205.1. Taxonomy (NCBI): domain Bacteria; kingdom Pseudomonadati; phylum Pseudomonadota; class Gammaproteobacteria; order Vibrionales; family Vibrionaceae; genus Vibrio; species Vibrio nomapromontoriensis. Next base: position 510,872 of record NZ_JAKJSS010000007.1, on the reverse strand, counting down.
TATAGTCTTCATTATCCATGAAGATGTACTCGTCGCCATCTACGTAAGAAAACGTAACGTTTCTTTTGCTCATTTCAACGGTATCAACAAGTTCATCAGACTTATATCGTTCTTCGATTTTTGAGCCCGTTGCTAAATCGGTACAGCGCAATTTGTAGATCTTTGCTCCGCCACGACCACCAGGAGTGGTAATCTCGATATCTTTGATTAGCAACGTCTTACCATTTGACTCAATCGCAAAACCTTTTTTAAGCTCACTTGCCTTTGGCATGAAATTTTTCCTTCGTATTAATTAGACAGCCAATTATACGACCGAATGGTTGATTTGCTCAAGAAACAACTGTTCGCAGCGAGAAACTTTGCGAAGAATTTATCTTGTGTAAGACACTGTCGACTAAACGACAGTCTGTGAGTGGCTAAGTGAATTGAATCTAAGCCGACGTGTAAGTAAAATAGCGCCATGTTACTTTATATATGACAGTGCCAGTGCAAGTGATTAGCCACCATTCTTTACCAATCCCGCAAGTGACTTATCATGCCGCGATACATGATCTACTGATGTGTTTAAAAAGTGGTCTTAGGGACAATCTTCATAGTGTTTATATTTATGGTTCCGTTGCCCACGGTAAAGCAATTGCAGGTGTGTCCGATCTAAATATCGTGGTGGTAACACAAACGCCGCTTTCAGCCAGCCAGAAAAAAGTGTTCAATACTATTGATTGGCGTTTTCAAAAAAACTTCCCTGTTGTTGCTGCTGTTTCAATTCGAAGCACTATCATCAATGACGTCGTCTCTTTAGACGCCTTGTTTACGTGGGGGTTTTTATTGAAGCAGTGCTGTATATGTGTGCATGGTGATGATCTTGCTGAGTGCTTTGGCGATTATGTTGCAAGTTGGGAAATTGCCAAACAATGGAATATGGATATCGGACAGGCAGTGCCCGTACTTAGGCACCGTATTGCCGTCGCGGACACTGATAAGGCGTTACTAAAAGCGCAGCGAGAGATGGCTAAAAAGCTTCTCCGTACGGCTTATGGGCTAGTCATGCCTAAAACCAAACGCTGGTACGATGAACCTGATCATTGTGCACAACAATTTCTTCTCTTCTATCCTGAGAAGCGAGTGATCATAGAGCGCCTTGAGATTTTGTTAGGACCAAGAGTCATCGCTAAACGCTCGGTGGTTGCGTTGTTGGACGACTTTGGTCGCTGGCTTGTCAGTGAGTATAAAAAGACAGAATTTAGAATCGGCTGAATATTTGGGTCGTCAGTCGTTTTATCTCTAACCTTATACATATTCCTATATGTTGATATCTAGCCGCATTCGCATGCTAATTTTTCGGTAAGTCGTCGATACTTCTCTTTCAGTCTAAATATTCTTCCTTATTTTTATCCAGTGTTTCTGATTTGGTCTGGTTAAAACGGTCAAGATCCAATCGGAATACACTATTCAATGAGTTATATAATAAAAACTAAATAAATTGTAAGAATTAATAGGAATTAGCTTACGACACTAATATGGTTGTCGTAATGTGAGGGGAATTAAGTAAAGGAGATAGATATGTATAATAGTCAGGTTGGCAGAGATGAGTTGCTAGTTGCAATAAAAGTTGTTGAAACGTTTAATCGTCGTTACGGGAATATCAATCAACGAAGAGGTACAAGACACGATAGCATCATTAATATAGTTATTGATATGTTAGAGTCCTATGAATCTGATCAGCTTGCTAACTCACATCAAGTATATAACCTAATAAAATTAACTTACAATATGGAAGGTTTTTGCAGGCGTGAACAAGAAAATATTGAAAATTATAATATCTATCGAGCGGTTGTTATCAAAATAATAAAGAGAAGGGCTGCTTTAATTAATATGGAGAACTAATAAACGACTAGGTTTCTCTCGGTGGATAGGGCGTTGTTATTGGGTTCTTTTGCGTGTTAAGTGGTGCGTTAGTTGTAGGTTAATTTGTGTGAAGATTGATTAAGTTGTTGATTTTGTGGTGATTTTTACTGGTTTTTCTGTGGCGTTAATTTGCGTGAGGGATGTGTTGGAAATAAGTGATTTCCATGATTTTAATGTTAACTCCCACTGCGGGATGTCAAAGATAAGTTTTTATTAAGTATTAGTACGATTTACTCGTAATGTTGTTTTTCCATATATAAAATAACCGGGTATTCAAGAAGTGTTGTTGTGTTAAGGCCAACTAATTTAACTTTAGAGTACAAATAACGAAGTAAGTTTAAGAATTAAATACAGTGAGTAAATAGAATGAAAAAAACCCAAGTAGCATTAATGTTATCAGGTCTTATGTTTATGTCGTCGGTAAACGCCACCGTCACTACCCCAGCACCTAAACTAGCGGCTCCGATTCTGAAAAAATTTCAAGTCATAGCGGCTGTTGGTACAGAGACCCCTGCTGCTAGTATTTATTGGGGGGAAAGTGAATGGCAAGATGGTTCCGCAGGATTAGAGCTAACTAACACTGAAGACAAGACCGACCCTAATAATATTAAGGTTAAAGACTTTGCCGCAGCGGAACAGATAATAAACATTCGTTCAAACTACCATATGAATGTAAAGGCTCTTCAACCGATAATTATGATTACTAAGGACGGGAAAGGTGTGAGCCCTGGTGCTTGTACGGCAGCATCAAAAGATTGTCGCCAAATGAAATTACAATGGGAGATGGTGGGTCAGCCCGTTGAGGATATCCTAGGAATTGCGACTGTTGGTACTCCTGCACATAACGCCGAAGTAAATACTGGTAAATTCAAACCCTTCAATGAGCAGCTGTTACAAGCGCACAAGCTGCATCTGACTAGTGCCGGCACGGCCGGTACAGAAGAGCTCGATCCTGGTCAATATAGAGCTACGCAAGATGTGAATTTAATATTTATCGAAAGGGTATAAAGGGGTAAAGCTGGGGAGAGGTGCGCTAAGATGAGTGATAATAAACGTAAGTTACAACGAAGTATATTCATATTAGCGTGCTTCCTCCTAGTTGGAGTTGGGTATAAACGATTTAGTAATGAACAACTAGTATTTAATCCGATAGTTCCACTAAACTCTACAACGTCGAATTCGGATTTGAAGTTTTACCCTCCAGCGAATGCGAGGCAACAGGAACAGCCGTCGGTGGAGAAGCAACCGCTTACGAAAAAAACACGCAGCCCATTGGAGGCTAAAAGTACAGAAGTGGAGCACTCAAAATCTTTGGTCGCTAATGTAGTGGATCATCCAATAGAGAGGGGTATTCCTCCGGAATTTAGAACTTACGGACATGGTAGCTGGATTTCGTCAGTACTAATTACAAACACCGGGAAGGAGGTGCCAATTTTTCTAACTATCAGAGATGGAAAACTCTTTATCAAGCAAGTGGCAACGACAAAAATCGCAAATATCGATGAGGAATTACTTCAGACAATTAATAAAGAAATGGAATTGGGTATTAACTACTCCGAAGCCAACGACGTGCTGATTGCTGATGGCTTGGCTTCAATAAAATACCAACCTAGTGATATGTCCATTAGGCTAGATATCAATGAACGTGAAATTAACTATAATGAAACTCGTGAAGATAAGTTAGGTGTTAATACTAAATACTTAGAAGCTGGCGATGATACTCAAAGTGGCGTTGTATCATATAGTGCTTATGCCAATAAAACAACTTCAGGAATGAACTCAAGTATTAACGGCGGGCTACTGCATTCTTTAGGAACCTCTTATATTGATGCTCGATTTAGTGCTGGCAGCGCGAAACCAAATCCGGTTAAAAAAGCAGTGGTCGCAAGGCAGTTTGAAGGGAGGACTACACAAGTCGGTTACTTAGGTTTTGCTTCGACCGGGTCTAAGTTCAGCTCTTTTTCAGCATATGAATCAACTTCGGTTGAGTATTATGGAGCGTCTTTTGAGAGTGATACGGCCACTATTGATAATGACACAAATTCAGAAGAAACAACGTCAGAGGTACCTATCACGCTTTACCTTAGTGCTCCAACAACAATTGAAGTTTGGCGTGATAATGAATTAATTAACACACAAGAGTTTAACGTAGGGGTAACAAACTTAGATACAAGACCACTCCCGGATGGAATTTATGACGTATTACTTAGATTTTATGAAGGCGGAAAACTCGAGAGAGAAGAAAGCCACACAATTTATAAATCACCAATGATGAGTGAACCACTGCAGTATAAAGTTTCTATTGGTTTTACTAGGGATTCGCAATCAGAAAATAGTAAACCTAATGCGCCTTGGATAACTGGGTACTATAGAAAAATGCTGCCTAGAAGTTTTGCCGTTGGTGTTGGGGGGGAAGTTATTGATGACACGGAAAAACTATTTATCCAGATCGATAAATCACTCCCAGGACTCACTATACGAAATGGCTTGGCACTGTCTGATACTAATCAGTTTAAGTACAAATTAGGCCTAAATGGATTGTTTTACGGTTTTAGAGTTAGTGGTCACGTTACAACGGGGCATAGCGAAACAAATGAATCGTCTGAACGATCAAAATATGATTTCTATAATGGGTCTGTTAATATTAATAAAAAATTATTTTCAGGTTCTCAGATTGCACTCAATTATAGTGAATCTATGTATAAAGGCGCGATAGAGCGGAAAAGTATAAGAAATAATTTCACTAGAACGGATTCTTTTAGAGGTATTAGTAACCAGAAAGATGCTTCCATACGTTATTCGATGCCAGTTAGATTAAATGCAACCTCTAGTATGAACTGGTTTACGACGTGGAAATTGCGCGAGGAATCAGGAACAGGTATTTATCGGAATGATGAGTCTATTAATATTGGCTTTACGCTTAATTATACATACGACCATGGGTATTCGATTCACTCATCGGGGAATTATGACACTAATAATGGCTACAATATTAGTGCTAGAGGGGAGCGTAAATTTTCTGAACAAGAAAGTAGTTTGCTTCGAACGGTATCTTTAAATGCCATTGACTCGAAAGCCTCTAGGCAAGGAAAACTACGAACTAAGTACCAAAATCAATATATACAAGGAAATGCTTCGATAGGGCTTAATCAAACGAAATCGACTGGAGAAAGTAGTACCAACGCCACGTTAAATGCTAGAGGAACTACAGTATATAACTCTCAAGCGGTTGCGCAGTCTTCTGTTGGCAGTACCTCTAGTGGAGTGATTGTTGATGTATTAGGTTTAGTTGAGGGGGATGAGATAGAAGTTAATAGTAAGGTGATTAAGAAAAATGGGAGAGTTTTTACCCCATTTCCGGTTCATAGTAGCCAAAAGCTGCTAGTAGGAATGACACCCAATACCAAGTACACCTATAACATTGACACGTTTGATAAGGACTTTGGTGTTTCTTATAAAGGAAAAGTGCACTATGCAAAGGTTGACTTACAGAGGGCGGTGGAAGTAATGGCAAGAATAGTCGATGAAAATGAGGTTCCTGTTGAAAATGCCATAGTAGAAAATCATATTGGAAAAACGGCAACAGACAAAAATGGTATGTTTATAATGCCTGTGAGCGTTAAAAACCCGAATGTAAAGGTATTCGACTCTTCCGGAAGAACTTGTCTTATACCTATATATGCAATGTCTAATATAAAAAATGAAGAGATTGTTTTGGCAGGTAATCTAAAATGTAAACTTATTGAAACCCAGAATGTTATTACTGATAAGAGGCAGTACGGATAATGGAAAGAAAAATATATCTACTATGGCTATTGTTTATTTCAAATGGTTGCTTTGCGCTAACTCCTGAGAATACCAGTTATTACATCCCACCAAGTGAAAGCCGAGTCAACGCATCACTAACCAATAATTCTAATGAAATAGCTTATGTGGTATTTGATATTTCTGAAATCGTAAACCCGAGAACAAAAGAAGTAAAAGATAAAAAAGTTGATATTTCTAAACCAGATGCACCCATTGTTACAACACCGAGTCAGGTCGCTATTAGACCCAAATCATCATTTGATTTTAGGATTTTTTCTTTGGACCAATCTCGTGATCATGACCGCTATTATTCTATAACACCTGTTCAAGTATATGGAACGCCGTTACAAATGAGTGGTAATAAAAATAAGTCGGAAAGCAATGGGCCTACTGCTTCTCTTCAAATGGACGTTTCAATAGCAATGTTAGTGGTTGTGCCCAAGAAAAATCCAACGTATAGGACTAAGATTGTAAAAGAAAACGGGTTGGTAATTTCTAATGAAGGCGATAGCGTTGTGCTTGTTACAAATTTATATGCGTGTAATGCGACCACGGACCAGTGTGGGAGTGCAATGAACTATCGACTATTTCCTGGTGAAACCAAAGATTTCTGTGAAAATTGTGACGTGGATACAATGGTTGAGTTTGATTTGACTGAAGGTATTAATAAGCAACATTATAAAGTAATAATCGAAGAATGAAATTAATAGCATTGGCAATGTCACTAATAATTTCGACTAACGTTGATGCTATTAGTATTGAAGTGATTTCGACTCAGGACCGGCAAACGGTAACAAATGAATTTGTGGACGCCCTAGAATTACAGAGTTTGATTGATGAGACATGTTATCAATTCTCACCGAAGGGATGTGAAGAAACTGGCGCGTTCGTGATTCAATCGGATACTCCGATTTTAGAGATTGAATCAGGCAACACACAAGCGTTGGCAGTGATTAGCGGGAAAAGAGACGACCGACTTACTCGATTATCTTGCGTAAGAACCAAACCAGAGGCAGATACCATTATTGCTGGTTGTCCAACAACGGTGCAATCTGACAACGAATACATGTGGGAAGCCCAAGATTCGCAAGCAGAGTTTGAAGAGTACTTACATGACAGAGTGGTCGTTATTCCTCTTAATATTAAGGGGGAACGAGAACAAACGACTCAGCCTTCTATTACAGCTACAAATATAGATGGAGAAAGTAGCGAAGCTTATATGGAGATACAAGTAGGTAAAGTCGAAATATTGGTGGATGGAAAGAAGACGGATAGGATATCAGTGGTGCTCGATCCTTTCAATTTTAATGGCAAATTGACATCCGGAAAAGCGCAGAAGATCGCAACACTTACCGCTGTAGGTTCTTCTAGTCGCCGTTATCATGCTCGTTTGTTTAGTGACGGTCGGCCAACTATTAAATTTCACGGCCTAAACGTTACAAAAGGTGATACAGCGGTGCTGGAATCTAAAGATTGCCGCAAGTCAACAAGTTGTTTCCACATGGTTGTTTCCGCGCTCGAGCTGTTGGACACTCCGCAACACAGGCTTGATATGGCTTGGGTCGAGTTTATAAATAACACATTGCCGATCTTCATATGGCCTGGCTGGTATGGTGAACAATCTGAAATTGAGGCTGGTCACTATGATCTAAGAGAAGGTTTCTCAATCCGAGTAGAGGAGATTATATGATGGTAGTTTCAAAAAAAGTAATGTTTATTGTGATTATTCAATTGTGCCATTTATCTGTAGCTGTAGGTGGGAATGGCGTAGATATATGGCTAGATCTAAAAATGGATGTCCCACGTAAAATTATCCATGAATTCCGTTGGATGGGTGGACCATGGGCTAGTGCTATAAAAACGGTCGAGTTGGGGCTAGATTATTCAAATGGATTTTCAAACTTTAGGGAAACTAGAGTGACCATATCAATTAAAGCAAATTATAAGATGGCAATTAGAACTTCGCAACAGCGATATTTGATTAAGAAAACTGGGGCGGCGAGCGGTACAGATTGTAATAACGCGACAGACTGCCGCAGTTTTGACCTGTTATGGATGAAAGATAAGGGGGCACCACAACTGATAGGAACCTCGCCAATATTAGCACATACTCCTAATAGTCTAGTTATGGAGGACGAAGACAATGGAAACCAGTATCGTGGAGAAACATTTAAAGATCATATTTTGTTAATTAACCCAAAGAGAGAGAGAACAATATTACTTCCTGGTAGGTATCAGAGTCAGGCTATATCGTTATATTTTAGTGAAACTATATGAATTATACTTCTGTAAGTGTATATCTGTTGCTAGTAAGCATGTTTAGAATGGTGATTAAAGATAAGTATTACTTATGTGAGGTAAAAGTCATTTCGTTGGTGTAGGACCTTTTAACGTATAAGTATATATTTTGGTATTGATTTGGTGGTGAAGTTACAGCTTATACATAGCTTGTGATGTATGTGATCCCTGTGATAAATATAAATTTATGCATGATATTCGGTTTATTTATTTATATTTATGTGCATACTATTATGGTTGATGAGTGATGTTGAATCTAAGGTAGTATGGCAAGGAAGTCAGAAATAATATGAGAAAACAAACAAGCTATATCATAAAGGTGAATCGTAACAACTTAGAAGTGTGCTTTTCTGATGCGAGTTTGACATCAGAGCTTGCGAGCGTCAGTTTGACCACTATGGAGGAAAAATTACTTCATCGCATTCTCACATCGACACCGTCGGTTGTTAGCCGAAATGAACTTATCGCGCTTTTATGGGATGATAATGGTTGTGTTGATCGCAATGTTAATTTAAATCAATTGGCGAGTACTTTACGGAAGAAAATATGTAAAGTGAGCGGCAATAATGATGTGTTAGAGACGATTCCTAGGGTCGGTTATACGTTAAATAGTGAGTTGATTGTTCGGACTGTGACACAGGTGAAGTGGTATGATTTTTTAATAGTTAAAAATACATTTCCGTACTTATCGATAAAGTGTGAAGCATTTATATTGAGAAGTTTCAGCCGAGTTTCTCTGAATAGCTTAGTATTCTTTGCGTTGATAATAACAAGCCATACCGTTATAGCGCTTAATTCAACGGTTATCTTTGATGTGCTTGGGTCTGATCAGTCGATAATTCGTGTTGTTAAATGTTCTGAGCCTGAGCAAAGTGGTTCAATGACACTGGAATTAGAAGAATATAATGATAATCCATTAGTGATTTGTAGCCGAGTTTAGTGATAATGAATAAAATATTCTTGGTGATACTGTCTTTTGTTGCGTTAGGGTTTGTGAATTATTTGCTTTTTGATAGCTATGCGAAACTCACTGGCAAAGAGGTGGCTTATACGTTGGTCGATCTTAGCGCTCGTGACGTAAAGACGGTTCATGGTAATGCAAAAATCGATGAATCAAGTATTAAATTTAGCTATAGCATAGTTGAACCTAATAATATTTGCATGTATCAAGTACATGTTTATGCACAATACACAGATTGGTTTTTTATCACTCTAATGAGACCGCAGAAAGTGATATTAGGTGCTGAAAATAACTGTCAAGGGATAGAAATGAACACTTCGTTTCTCCAAAATAGTGTTTGGGATCGGGGGGTCTATTTTTTAGTATACAACTTACAAGATAAGATGTGTTTTATCGGTGGGTCGCAAGCCCGTATTCTGTGTTTGATAAAGCCTAGTTAATTAAAATAACCCCATTTGTGGTGCACTAAGATCATCAAAATTCTTGCCAATAAAGGGCAAAATCGCTTCAGCAACAGGCCTCAACTGCTTGTCGATATAATGTTGGTAATCAATAGCAGAAGAGCGATAGTCCTTTGGCTCTGGTCCATTGACGGTAATGAGATACTCGATGCGTCCTTTATTTTGGTATTGCAGCGGACGACCGAGTTGTTGGTTAATTTGGTCAGCCATTCGAGCCGCGCGTACCTGTGGTGGAATGTTCTTTACGTATTCATGCAGCTTTCGTCTTAGACGTTTTTGATAAACCAGCTTATGGTCATGTTCTCCATTGGCCGTTGATTCTACGATAGCGCGGATATAGTCGTCTGGATCTTGCCCGGTAAAGATCATTTGATAAAGCGTTTGTTGAAATTCTTGAGCCAGCGGAGTCCAATCGGTACGTGCGCTTTCTAACCCTTTGAATATCAGCGTTTCACCTTCAGAGGTGCGTTGAAGCCCTGCATAACGCTTCTTAGAGCCAGTTTCTGAACCGCGTATGGTTGGCATCAAAAATTTGCCATAATGGGTTTCATATTCCAACTCAAGAATCGAGGTGAGTTGATATTTATCAAGTAAGTGCTGAGTCCACCACTCATTAATGTAATTCACTAGGCTGTTACCAATTTCATTGGCTTCGTCGTTGATAAAGCTGCCGTTAAGTGAGACGAAGATAGAATCCGTGTCACCATAAATTACCTGATAGCCTTGCTGTTCGATGAGAACTTTTGTTGTTTTCATGATTTCATGCCCGCGCATCGTGATGGATGATGCAAGTCGAGTATCGAAGAAGCGACAGCCGGATGAGCCTAGTACCCCATAAAACGAATTCATGATGATTTTAATTGCTTGAGAAAAGGCCTTCTCTTTATTGGCTTTTGCCACGTCACGAGCCTTCCAAAGGTCTTCAATTAAATTTGGAAGAAAATGCTGAGTTCTGTGGAATTTACCACCGCGAAATCCTGCCACCGCTTGTTGTTTGTCTTTGCCTACTTCAAGCTTGAGTCCTTCGATAAGCCCCATCGGGTCTATTAAGAATGAGCGGATAATCGAAGGATAAAGACTTTTAAAGTCTAGTACTAATACCGAGTCGTAGAGCCCCGGAATGGAGTCCATGACATAGCCGCCCGGGCTAGCGATCCAGTTTTCAGGGTGAAGGTTTGGTGCTGCGTATTGGGCGCGATGCAGGCGAGGGAGGTATAGATTGGTGAATGCTGCAACAGAGCCGCCCACTCGGTCCAACTCCACACCGGTCAGGCGTGTACGTTCGATTGCGAAATCGAGCAAATGTGTGGTTTGAAAGATACGATTTACCAATACACAGTCTTGCAGGTTGTATTTTGCCAGGGCAGGTTTGTCTTCAGAAAACATTGTGTTGATTTCGTCCATGCGGTCATGAACGTTATGTATTGCTTTGCCTTCACCGAGTAGTTCCTGAGACACAGCCTCTAGAGACCAAGAGCGAAAGTGGTAAGTCGCAGTTTTTAACGTATCTATCCCATCGAGCACCACTCGACCAGGTATGTTGATGAAGCTTTGGCCACTAGATTGCAACGTTCGGAAATATATCCGTTGTTCATTACGTCCAAGGTTGAGATCTACTCGATGATGCTCCGCTCGCTTTTGCAGTAATTTAAAGTCAAAATCCACGACACTCCAGCCGATGATTACATCCGGATTGAAATCCTTAAACCATTGAATTAATGCGATAAGTAGTGACTTTTCGTCATCTACCCATTGGATGGAGGTTTCGGCGTATTGAGGTTGACCAACCATAATTACTCGGCTGTCATTAGCGGCGTCGAAGCCGACGGAATAGAGCTGACCTTTTTCCGAGCACTCTATGTCGATAGATAGCACATTAAGCTTAGGGGTGTGTTTACCTGCTTTACATTTGGCGTTTGAGACTTGGATAAATTGATTGGGTTGACCTGGGTTGATGATTCGTCGCTGCCCGGTAAATGTTAAGCTGCCTTGAATGAAGCGCTCCATCAAAAAGCGATCGGCTAGTTTAATGTCACTTTCGAGCACCAACACATCGTTGTTTTTCAACGCCTCTGCGAGTTTACGAGAGTCACTAATACTCCGACAATAGACAGCATTAAGCGCTTCGCCTTCAAAACTTTTGAGTGCGATATCTTTAGGGGCGATAGTCATGTTAAGAGACTCCGCCTGGGCGATGACAGTGCGTAGGCGAGTTTGTGGGATGAAAAAAACGGGTTGCTGATCATCAATCAGAAGCTGCGCCGGCCCTTCTTTTGTCGTCAGCCATAATTCAATGACGGGTTCTTTATGTGTATCGCGCGCTTGGCGGGTAAGAAGAAAGCCAGTATTTATATCCAATTGGGGTCCCATACAGTCACGAATTAGATGAATTTTTACGCAATACTCAGTGACTGATAAAAGCGAATTTGTTTTAGTGTATCAAAGCTCAGTAAAGAGAGAAAATTTACTGAGATACGCTAAACTTAATGGTCAGTTCCCATTTTTGTTGTGAACCGCTGTTCTATAATAGTGATTTGTATCGTACTTTGACGATTAACTAGACAATCATGTGGAGTTAGTTTCATAGGTCTAAAGAGCAAATTATTGTGATAAAACGGAGGCTTACGGAGACAAAGGGTTCGTTTGTATATTTTGTAACCTAATGATTTTTAAGTTTTTATGATTGACGGTGTTACCACTTCATCGTAATGTGTTTATCAAAGTTTGCAGTCGTGCACGATTTGCGCGAAAGCTTTTTTGTATAATTTGCGATATGATACGCAGCTAAGCTGCTATCCACTAACCTTGAGTGGTCGCAGAGCCAATAAATAAGTGTGGAGATACAAGTTTGATTAATGTTTTCCTTGTAGATGATCACGAACTGGTTCGCACAGGGATCCGACGTATTATTGAAGACGTCCGTGGAATGAACGTAGCAGGGGAAGCTGACAGTGGTGAAGAGTCTGTAAAATGGTGTCGTAACAATCATGTAGACGTTATTTTAATGGACATGAATATGCCTGGAATTGGTGGTTTAGAAGCAACGAAAAAAATTCTTCGCCATAATCCAGACGTTAAGATCATCGTATTAACAGTACATACCGAAAATCCGTTTCCAACCAAAGTGATGCAAGCGGGGGCAGCAGGTTATTTGACCAAAGGTGCAGCGCCTGATGAAATGGTCAACGCAATTCGCTTAGTTCATAGCGGACAGCGCTATATTTCACCTGAAATTGCCCAGCAAATGGCCCTAAGCCAATTTTCTTCGGCTTCAGAGAATCCATTTAAAGATTTATCCGAACGCGAACTTCAGATCATGATGATGATTACGAAAGGGCAAAAAGTGACGGATATTTCGGAACAGCTTAGTCTTAGTCCAAAGACGGTGAACAGCTATCGATATCGCTTATTTAGTAAGTTAGATATTAATGGTGATGTTGAACTGACTCACTTAGCGATTAGACATGGAATGTTAGATACTGAGACATTGTAGTGTCAGAACCAACCTTTGATTCAACCTCTTTTTTAAAAACAGTGACCAACCAACCCGGCGTCTATCGAATGTATGACGCCGAGTCGGTGGTGATATATGTTGGCAAAGCAAAAGATTTAAAAAAACGGCTGGTGAGTTACTTTCGTAAGAAGGTAGACCGTGAAAAGACTCGTGCTTTGGTTAGTCATATCGATAAAATTGATGTGACAGTGACCCACACTGAAACCGAAGCGCTGATCTTAGAACATAATTACATTAAGCAATACCTACCGAAATACAACGTCTTATTACGAGACGACAAGTCTTATCCGTACATTTTTATTTCTAATCATAAGCATCCTAGATTGTCATTGCACAGAGGGGCCCGTCGACGTAAAGGCGAATATTTTGGTCCTTATCCTGACTCGGGGGCGGTCCGTCAAACATTACACCTTATCCAAAAGATATTTCCTGTGCGTCAGTGTGAAGATTCCGTCTATGGCAACCGAAGTCGACCTTGTTTGATGTATCAAATTGGGCGGTGTGCAGGGCCGTGTGTGAGTAGCATTATCTCGGATGACGACTATCAAGAACTGGTTGGGTATGTTCGCCTTTTCTTACAAGGGAAAGATAAGCATGTCCTACAACTTCTCGTTGATAAAATGGATGAGGCAAGTCGGACCCTTAAATTTGAAGATGCGGCAAAGTTTCGTGATCAAATTCAAGCTATTCGTCGTGTTCAAGAGCAGCAATTTGTATCAGAAGATAGCGATGATGACATGGATGTATTGGGTTATGCGCAAGAAAATGGCGTTGCTTGCATTCATATTTTAATGATTCGCCAAGGAAAGATACTCGGTAGCCGCAGCCATTTCCCCAAAATTCCGGTCGACACGGAACAACATGAAGTGTTTTACAGCTTCTTAAGTCAGTACTATTTAAATCAGAGCGAGTCACGCACGATTCCAAGCCGCATTATTCTTAATAGTGGCCTTATTGACGATATGGCGGTTTTACAAACTGGGTTGTCAGACATCGCGGGTCGAAAGGTGACCTTCAATACAGATCCATCAGGGTCTCGTGGTCAATACTTGAAGCTTTCTAACACCAATGCATTGACGGCTATCACCAGTAAAATCAATCACAAGATGACAGTTAATCAACGCTTTAAGGCGTTGCAGAAAGTCTTTAAGCTCGACAGCATCACGCGTATGGAATGTTTTGATATTAGCCATACCATGGGCGAAAACACCATTGCATCCTGTGTCGTGTTCAATCAAGAAGGACCGGTGAAACAAGAGTACCGTCGCTATAATATCACTGGTATTACTGGTGGGGATGATTATGCAGCCATGGGGCAAGTGCTTGAGCGCCGTTACTCAAAAGTGGATGTAGATAAAATTCCAGACATCATTTTTATCGACGGCGGTAAAGGTCAGCTAAATCGTGCTGTTGAGATTGTTTCTAAATACTGGGGCGAATGGCCCAAATTACCGTTATTGATAGGTATCGCGAAAGGCGTGACTCGCAAGCCCGGTTTAGAAACACTGATTACGCCACAGGGAGATGAGTTTAATTTGCCAAGTGATGCACCAGCACTTCACCTCATACAGCATATTCGTGATGAAAGTCACAACCATGCGATAGCAGGACATAGAGCTAAGCGCGCCAAGGCAAGAAGAACCAGTCCACTAGAAGGGATTGAAGGTGTTGGACCAAAACGCCGTCAGGCACTGCTTAAGTACATGGGGGGCTTACAAGAATTGAAGCGCGCAACTGTTGAAGAAATCGCCAAAGTACCCGGAATTAGTATTTCTTTAGCAGAAAACATCTATCAAGCATTGAAACACTAGTAAAAATCCCGCAACATAAAGACGCAGTAGAATAGAGCTGATAATTATATGCGTTTAAATATACCTAACATTTTGTCTTTGTTGAGATTATTTCTCATCCCCGTTTTCGTCGTAGCGTTTTATCTACCCTACAGCTGGGCGCCCTTTGCCGCAGCAATGATCTTTTGGGTAGCAGGCTTCACCGATTGGCTGGATGGAATGCTAGCAAGAAAGCTGAACCAAACCTCTCGTTTCGGAGCCTTTATTGACCCTGTTGCGGATAAAGTACTAGTTGCCACAGCATTGATTCTTATTACCGAGCACTATCATAGTATTTGGATCACCATTCCTGCGGTTACCATGATTGGGCGTGAAATCATTATTTCAGCCTTGAGAGAGTGGATGGCAGAGATCGGCAAACGAGCGAGTGTGGCGGTTTCTTGGGTCGGTAAAGTCAAAACGGTCACACAAATGTTCGCTTTGTGGGTTTTGGTATGGCGCTATGATGACTGGATGATTTGGGTAGGTTATGTTGCTTTGTACATTGCAACGATTCTTACTTACTGGTCAATGATGCAGTATTTGGCGGCAGCGAAAGACGATTTATTGAATTCAGAAGACGAATAGAATTTAAGATGAAAAAGGCGAGCGATTAGCTCGCCTTTTTCATACTTGTAAGTTAGTTGACGTCCATTTGCTAAGATAGATTCGTTTATTTTGGCGCAGCCTACTACCGACCAACCTTCAACTTAGAGAAAATAAGCAGTTAGATTGCAAATAACCTGCATGTTTATGCTACTAAATTGAGCAAATTGCCTGTTTTTGAATGTTTATTAGGCAAACGATTCAAAATATAAAAAAATACTATTGACTCATTTGGCTGATTACGTAAAATGCATCCCGTACTCAAGAGGAACTGCTTAAAGCGACCTGGAGAGTAGAAATAAAAAAGGCGCCTTGGCAGAGTGGCTATGCAGCGGATTGCAAATCCGTGGACCTCGGTTCGACTCCGGGAGGCGCCTCCATTCTCTTAGCGAGAAATGGTTATGTAAGAAAAATTTGCGATACTAGCTCAGTTGGTAGAGCGCAACCTTGCCAAGGTTGAGGTCATCGGTTCGAACCCGATGTATCGCTCCAAATTTTGAATGCAGCGTAATAACGATGCATAAGATGGTGTTTTACTTTTCAGTAATCGGCATCGCAATAAAGAATTGCGTGCCCTGGTGGTGGAATTGGTAGACACAAGGGATTTAAAATCCCTCGGCGTTCGCGCTGTGCCGGTTCAAGTCCGGCCCGGGGCACCATCTATTAAAGTCTGTATAGCTTTATAGCCATTACAGCAATGCGATACTAGCTCAGTTGGTAGAGCGCAACCTTGCCAAGGTTGAGGTCATCGGTTCGAACCCGATGTATCGCTCCAATTCAAAGCCCTAGCAGAAATGCTAGGGCTTTTTGGTTTCTATCGTTTATAACCTTTCATTCTGTTTTCTATAACCTTCCATCGCCAATGTTACCGCTGCGCAGAGTGCCAATTCAGGCTTTATATTAGTGGTGGTTTTTGCCATGATGTGTGACTCATTGCAAAAACAAATGACTCTGGAGTAAGCATGTTTACAGGAATTATCCAATCTGTTGCCACCATCGACAAAATCACGGACTTAAATGGCATTCGTACGTTCGAGATTAACTTCCCTGCGGGCTTTTGTGTGGATCTTGAGATTGGTGCTAGTGTCGCGGTAGATGGCGTTTGCTTAACCGTGACAGAGCTCATTGATGATAATCGTGCTTTATTTGACGTTATGTTGCAAAGCTTATTGATTACGACTCTGAGTGAATTTAAGCAAGGTCAGCGTATTAACGTCGAGCGAGCGGCTAAGGATGGTGCAGAAATTGGTGGGCACCCATTGTCTGGACATGTTGACTTTAAGACAACACTGGTAGATATCCATCAGCAAGAAGACAATTATCGAATTCGTTTCTCTTTACCTAAAGAGTGGAAACCTTATGTGTTTCCTAAGGGATATATTGCGATAAACGGGGCGAGTTTAACGGTATCTGAGGTGGATAAGGAGCAAAGCTGGTTCGATGTTTGGTTGATCCCTGAAACGCTACGAATGACGACGTTTGGACATAAAGGCGCCGATGACTACGTCAACATCGAAATTGAGCGCGGTACGCAAGTTGTTGTCGATACTGTGCGAGACACCATTAAAGAAACACTGGGTCCTCTGTTGCCGATGTTTGAAAAGTTTCTGGAGCAGCAGGGGGCGAATATTGATGTGATTGGTCAGGAAACGACTCGTCATCTTTCTGACAAGAAGTAAACGATTGGTTGTCGTTAGATAATGGCGCCGTGAACCATGGTTGCGGCGCTTATTCTACAGGTTTCATTTCACCATAATATCGAATGCTTCTGTGGCAAAAAACATTGCGATGCTAATGAGTTTTATGTTATTTTCCCGCGCAATCTCGGAGTGATTCTGGGGGATACGCGTTACTATCGCTTATGCAGTGATGTAACGTAGGGTAGGTACTGATTATTCTAATAATCAGTAGACGGGATACTGTTGTCGCAAAGCGGCATGTTTAAGGGAAACCCAACATTGAAACTTATTAACTCACACGTTCTTACTAGCATCGTATCTCTACGTTGCCTATTTCCTAACTGTATATTTCCTAACTGTATTGTGCGCGCAAAAAGCCACATTACAGAGCCTTGATCCAAATTAGCTAATACCCGTCTAAACCGAATATTCCGTTTAGCGCTTTGTCACATCTGTCGTTTCAGATGGGGCGTATTTTGCTATCTATTTTGTTGGGAACTTACTCAGCATAAACTCTAGGTTACAGAAATGAGTACAGCATTCGATATCGAATCTACACCTTTTGTCGCGTCAATATCGGCGACTATTCCACAGGTTAATGGGGTCTATGATCTTACGCCTGACCAACTGCTGTTGGATCAAGCTGAGCATGAATCTAACGTTCGCTCATACCCAAGGCGTCTTCCCATAGCGATTAAACACGCCTATGGTGCATTGGTTGAAGATACTCGAGGGCAGGTCTTTCTTGATTGTTTAGCGGGGGCAGGTACTCTGGCTATGGGGTATAACCACCCTGAAATCAATCAAGCGTTAAAGGCTCAACTTGATTCGGGTTTACCTTATCAAACGCTGGATATTACAACATCTGCGAAAGAGTTGTTTATTCAGCGTGTTAAAGCCTTCCTACCAAGTGAATTTTCCAAAAATTCCGTGATTCAGTTTTGTGGGCCGTCAGGCGCAGACGCCGTTGAAGCCGCCATCAAACTTGCTAAACAAACAACGGGTAGAAATACCATGTTTGCCTTCAGAGGGGCTTATCATGGCATGACCAATGGCACCATGGGAATGATGGGCAACTTGGGCACCAAAGCTCGTCGTACAGGGCTGATGTCAGACGTGCATTTTATGCCATTTCCCTATGATTTAAGGTGTCCATTTGGTCTTGGCGGCGATGCCGGAGCGAAACAGAGTATTCGTTATATTGAGCGTCTGCTTAATGATGACGAGGCTGGTATCATGAAACCCGCGGCCATGATCGTTGAGCCAGTCCAAGGCGAAGGTGGGGTTATTCCGGCTCCGGCTTTTTGGCTTAAAGAACTCAGACGCCTTTGTGATGAACACGGTATTTTGTTGATTTTAGATGAAATTCAATGTGGCGTAGGTAAATCAGGCTACCGATTTGCGTTTGAAGAGTCTGGGGTTTCACCAGATATTTTATGTTTATCTAAGGCAATAGGTGGCGGGTTACCCATGTCCCTGTTGGTCTTTGACAAGGCCATTGATACTTGGCAAGCCGGAGAACATACCGGAACATTTCGTGGTAACCAATTAGCCATGGTTTCTGGCGCTAAAGCGCTAGAAATTATAGAGCGTGACAATCTTGTTGAACATGCCAACGTGGCTGGTGCCTATTTGCGTTTAGGGTTAGAGCGAATTCAGAGCCGCGTTAACTGCATTGCCCAAGTGCGTGGAATGGGGCTGATGCTTGGTTTTGAGGTGATGAAGCCGACAGGAGAGAAAAACAAGTTTGGTGAACCTCTTGCTGATGGTGAGTTGACTCTTGCCATTCAACGAGCGGCGTTGGAACGTGGATTAATGGTAGAGAAAGGCGGGCGTGATGGTTCAGTCATTCGTTTGTTGCCACCACTGATTATTTCCTATGAACAGATTGACTTTGCCTTACGTGTGCTTGAAGAAGCGATTATTGTTGCGGGTGGTGGAGAAAAAACACCACAAGATGCCAAACGCTTGGATTGGGAAAAACACTTTGTCCATACAGGCGCAAACGGTAGCAATGAGTTTGCTCAGGTCATGAATCACACCACTCAAGCAATGAAAGAAGTGCTTGAACAAACTGAAGCGCCATATTCCGCGCTTGATCCAAAGCAACTTGAAGCTGCAATTAATGCCGTGAACTTGGACAGGAATCACCACAGCTTGCAGACCGTCGTGGACAATACGGCTGATCTCGTAGCCAGAAACGCCATTTTCACCCAACACCCTCATTGTATCGCTCACCTTCACACTCCACCACTCATGCCGGCGATTGCAGCAGAAGCCATTATTGCCGTCTTGAATCAATCTATGGATTCTTGGGACCAAGCTTCTTCAGCGACGTATGTTGAGCAGAAAGTTCTGAATTGGCTGTGTGAACGCTATGAGTTAGGGGAACTGGCGGATGGTGTTTTCACAAGCGGCGGTACACAAAGTAATTTAATGGGCTTGCTGTTAGCGCGAGATCGCATTGCTGACATTACCACTGGGCACTCTATTCAAAAGCATGGAATGCCAAGTTACGCCGATAAATTGCGTATTGTGTGCTCCGATAAATCACATTTTACTGTGCAAAAGTCTGCATCACTGCTAGGGCTCGGTGAAAGCGCTGTACATTGTGTTGCAACTAATGATGACGGCACCATTCAGCTTGAGGCATTGCAGGCAGATATTTTGTCCTTGCAACAGCAAGGGCTAATACCATTTGCTTTAGTGGGTACCGCTGGCACGACAGACCATGGCGCTATCGATGACCTCAATGAATTAGCTGCTGTCGCCAACGTTCATAATATGTGGTTTCACGTCGACAGTGCGTACGGTGGGGCATTGATTCTTGGCCGTCATAAAACCAAATTGCAGGGCATTGAAAAAGCGGATTCTGTGAGCGTCGATTTTCATAAGTTGTTTTATCAAACCATTAGCTGTGGCTCATTATTGATAAAAGACAGAAGCAATTTCAAGTATCTGTTGCATCACGCTGATTATCTTAATCGAGAGCACGATGAACTGCCGAACTTAGTCGATAAGTCGATTGCGACTACTAAACGCTTTGATGCGCTAAAGGTCTTTATGACGCTGCAAAGTGTTGGACCAGATGCGCTAGGTAGCATGGTTGATCATCTTATTGATCAAACTCAGGATGTCGCCGAGCTTGTTAGCCAACATAGCCACTTTGAGTTGCTTGCAACCCCATCACTTTCAACGGTGCTGTTCAGAGCGACTCATCTTCAAGCGGAAGAGTTAGATTCGCTCAATCAAAAAATTAGACTAGAAGCGTTGACTCAAGGCGTAGCGGTTCTAGGCGAGACGGTCGTGAACGGGCACTCTGCCTTAAAATTCACAATTCTTAATCCTTGTTTAACGCTTTCGCATTTTGAAGCGTTACTGAACAATATTCATCAATTAGCCCTAGAGCTAGTAGCAAAGGAAACCAAATAATGGCAGTTTTACAAATCGGTGCAGGTGGCGTTGGTTGGGTTATCGCACATAAAGCGGCGCAAAATAACCAAGTATTGGGCGATATTACGATCGCATCACGCACCGTCGCTAAATGCGAAAAAATTATCGAATCCATCAAGGGTAAAAACAACCTTCAAGATTCGACTAAGGCGTTGCAAGCTCGCTCGGTCAATGCGGATGATGTGGATGCTTTGGTTGCGCTTATCAAAGAAGTTCAACCAGATCTAGTCATCAACGCTGGCCCTCCATGGGTAAACATTGCAATCATGGAAGCGTGCCTACAAGCTAAAGTGTCTTATCTTGATACCTCAGTGGCCGTTGATCTTTGTTCAGAAGGGCAGCAAGTGCCACAAGCTTATGATTGGCAATGGGGCTTTCGCGACAAATTCAAGGAAGCGGGCATTACGGGCATCTTGGGCGCTGGATTCGATCCTGGTGTGGTGAGTGTTTTTGCAGCATACGCGGTTAAACATTTATTTGATGAGATCGACACGATTGATGTCATGGATGTGAATGCTGGTGATCACGGTAAGAAATTTGCGACAAACTTTGATCCAGAAACCAATATGTTAGAGATTCAAGGTGACTCCTTCTATTGGGAGAGCGGTGAATGGAAGCAAGTGGGCTGTCACTCTCGTATGCTTGAGTTTGATTTCCCGCTTGTTGGTAAGCATAAAGTGTACTCAATGGCGCACGATGAAGTGCGTTCTATGCAAGAGTTTATCCCAGCTAAGCGTATAGAGTTTTGGATGGGCTTTGGTGATAGTTACTTAAACTATTTCAATTGCATGCGTGACATTGGTTTACTGAGTCCAGACCCAGTAACATTGCACGATGGTACGGAAGTACATCCGTTGCACGTTCTTAAAGCGCTGCTGCCAGACCCAACATCCCTTGCTCCGGGGTATACGGGTAAAACCTGCATTGGCACTTGGGTTCAGGGTACGAAAGACGGTCAGCCTCGTAGCGTGTTTATCTATAACAATGCAGATCATGAAGTGGCGTATGAAGATGTAGAACATCAAGCTATTTCTTACACGACTGGCGTTCCTGCTATCACCGCTGCACTTCAATATTTCCGAGGTGAATGGGCTGAAGCCGGCGTGTTCAACATGGAACAGCTTAACCCTGATCCATTCCTCGCGACGATGCCAGAGATTGGTTTAGACTGGCATGTTCAAGAACTTGAAGTGGGTCAGCCTGATATTCAAATTTTGAAGTAGTAGACAGTAGCAAGGCAAATCAATCCAAGCCGATGTATTGAACATCGGCTTTGTTGGATCTTTATGAGTGATTAAATCATGCAAAACAGCGAATTAAAAACGCCTTATTTTATGATCAATGAAGAAAAATTGATCGCTAATTTAGAGAAGGCAAAGCAACTTAAAGAGTGCTCTGGCGTTAAGTTAGTACTGGCACTAAAGTGTTTTTCTACTTGGGGTGTTTTTGATGTCATCAAGCCTTATCTTGACGGCACAACAAGCAGTGGACCGTATGAGGTTAGACTTGGTCACGAAACATTTGGTGGGGAGACGCATGCCTACAGCGTCGGCTACACCGAAGATGATGTGAAAGAAGTGGCGGGGCTTTGCGACAAACTGATTTTTAACTCACAGTCTCAGTTATCAGCGCATCGTCATTTAGTGGAAGGAAAAGCTTCCATTGGCTTGCGACTAAACCCAGGTGTGAGCTATGCCGGACAAGACTTAGCGAATCCAGCAAGGGAATTCTCTCGCTTAGGCGTACAAGCGGATCATCTTGACCCGACCGTTTTTGATTCGATTGATGGCGTGATGTTTCACATGAATTGTGAAAATAAAGATGTGGATGCATTTACGGCGCTGTTAGATGCGATTTCAATGCAGTTTGGTGATCAATTAAATAAGCTAGACTGGGTGAGTCTAGGCGGGGGCGTCTTTTTCACTTGGCCTGATTATGATATTGAGAAGTTGGGACAAGCGCTAAAACATTTTGCCGAAAAGCATGGGGTTCAACTTTACCTAGAGCCGGGCGAAGCGATCATTACCAAGACGACAGATTTGGTTGTTACAGTGGTCGATATTGTTGAGAACGGTATGAAAACGGCCATTGTGAATTCTGCGACAGAAGCACATCGATTGGATACCTTGATTTACAATGAACCGGCTTCAATTCGCGAAGCGAGCGATAACGGCTCACATGAATATGTTATCGGCTCATGCTCTTGTTTGGCTGGAGACCAGTTTTGTGTCACTCAGTTCGAGCATCCGTTAGCGATTGGTCAGCAATTGCATATTGAAGACAGCGCGGGCTATACCATGGTGAAATTAAACTGGTTTAATGGTTTAAAAATGCCGGCGATATTTTGTCAGCGAGTGGATGGGCGAATTCAAAAGCTTAATGAATTTGGTTACGACGACTTTAAGCGCTCACTGTCTCAGTGGCCGATTGATTAGCCGTGATAATCTGCCTTGACGAATGAGAGGCGACCCATCAAACTGCGAGCCGAAAAAGAGACGCGATTCACATTCACAACGGTGGGAGAATCGCGTAGCGACTGAAACATAACTTAAGTGATGACTATGGTAATTATCTCAACCAATTTTGGCGATATTGAAATTGAAGTGAATCTTGAAAAAGCTCCTGTGAGCGCAAAGAACTTTGTTAAATACTGTCAGGAAGGCTTTTATGAAGGCACGATCTTTCATCGCGTCATTGATGGCTTTATGATTCAAGGAGGAGGTTTGGATGAAAAAATGACAGAAAAACCGACTCGTGCACCTATCGTCAATGAAGCGAATCGTGGTTTGAAAAATACTATCGGTACCATTGCGATGGCCAGAACGGATGCGCCTCATTCAGCAACGGCTCAGTTCTTTATTAACCTGGATAACAATGACTTTTTAGATCATACCGCAACGACGAATAATGGTTGGGGGTATGCCGTGTTTGGTCAAGTCACCGCCGGCATGGAAGTGGTGAATGCCATTGCTAAAGTGAAGACAACTTCAAGGTTAGGACATGATGATGTGCCTAACGATGTGATTGTCATCCAACAAGTCACGGTTCAGTAATTAGAACGGCTTTAAGTGCTTCGTCCCTATTTAACTTCTCGTTAAATAGAGACTGGTGGGGTAAAAGAGGTTAAAGCTGAGTATAGGCTGTCTTCAAATAGTCGCACAGCCTCAATGTCCTGTCGCTTCCACTATGTCCTGTCGCTTCCACTATGTCATGTCGCTTTAGCTATGTCCTGTCACTTTAACTCTGTCATCACGAACGATGTGATGTGTGGGTTGTCGTTCAGCACATCAATTCGACTTATTCTAGAAAGAACGATGAGCGAGTCCGCACCTTTGCATAGTGGAATTCAAATTGGACTGGATGAGTAGCCGGGGTTTTTGGCTGGTGACAGAGTATGACTAAACCTTTGGTACCCCGTATTGGGACGCAAGGAAAAGGTTGCAGTATATGGAATGCGGCTTTGTAGCTGCCTTGCGGCGAAGAGCTGTCTAGTTTAATGTAATGCTCATTGATTATAATTTTCGTCATGTGAGAATCATGCAGCTATTAGCCGATAAGACAGGAGAGCAGTTTCTCCAGATTATAGAAAAGACCGGTGATCGAGTTCGAGTGCAGTTTATTTCCAATGAAGGCATCACAAAAGGTAAACCTTTTTCTGATCGCTTGTCCGGGTTATTACTCGCGGGTTGGAGTGAAAGGCAGACATCAACGGCGATTGGACTTGAGCGGTTCCATCAAGGTGCGCTTGAAGATGAAAAGGTGAGCTTTTCACTTCATCAGCTGTTTCCATTAGGTCGTAAAGTTAGACTACCAAGTAACGAGGTAGTGACAATTGCAAGTTATGCGAATACTCACCAAGGTGGTTACTACATGTATGTCCGTGCTAACGGTGTACTTAAACGCTTAAAAATGGAAGCATCATGGCAGTTACTCCCTTCAGACAAGTTACTTGCGCTACCTTATTACCCTGCACCACGAACTCAAACTGAACTTGATAATATCGACAGTTTTGATACGTGGGCGGGTGGATTTTAGAACGAGACGTCTTTTCGTCTCGATATTGTTGCCATATTAATCAAGATTATTCGTAAATTGGCGCGTCGAAGTCATAGCCCTCATCGCTATAAGCGGTAACAATTGCATCTTCAACAAGTCCAGCCTCGGCTTGAACTTGAGTTTTGAAGAAGTGCTGAATCTGTTTTCTTCTTCCGTGAGCAGCCCATGAATCCGCATCTTCCCAAATTTCATTAAAGACGATTGGGTAGTCATTTCGCGTAGCACTCGGGTGACCGATCTGACGTGTTAGCATGTATTGAATACAGCCCTCTTCACGATATGAATCAGGCTCTAAGGCTTTTAGTACCTCAAACAATTCAGCTTCCTTACCCGATTTAGGCTTAAATTGTGCCAATACATATACTCGGTTCGTCATGGTCTCTCCTTGTTAGTTAGTGTTTTATTATGTTAGTGATATTATTGTTAATTGTCGTGAGTGGGGCACAATAGAGGAAAGTGCCACGAGAAGTGAGCGATATGAATTAAAAGGCGCTCAATGATAGATTTTTGTGATGAGTTGTTGGAAAACCATGATAAGGGCGATGTACACTTTAGTGTGCTTTCCCGCTAAGACTAAACAACTGATATTACGACTCTTTCTTCTTGGTCGATCACTTCCATAATGACGCCATGTGCATCAGGGTCTAAAGCAGCGCTTAGGAGTGCTTCCAACTGCTCGCTATTTTCACTAAAGCGAATGATGAGGTCATTTGGGAGCAACGATATGAGCGAGCGAGAAATGCAAAGAGGAAAGCTGACAGATTCGACAACAGTACTTCTATTAACAATTTTATTATCAATATTGTAGGTTTCTATTGTTAATTTACGCATATCACGCGTTATGAACCAAGTTGTCTACGTGTGATTTAATGCTAGGACAGCGACCGGAAATTATCTACCTTTCTTTGGTGGGATTTATGTGAAGATAATAGTGTTATGTAGTGTAACTAAGTGCATATAAATAGAGTTATCACTTGGTATATGCTTTTTACGGTTAAACAACCAGGCACAGTAGAATTCAAACGCTCTAGATCTGCCAAGCAAAGTCTCCCTTTTAGGTTTCTTTGACTAGCTCGGTGTTACTCTCGCAAAATCGAATGAGATAGCCGTTTGGGTCTTGTACTACGAATTGTTTTTGTACCACGATATTATCACCACAGAGATAGTCGGTATTTTCGATAGGAAGGTAAATACTATCTGGAGAGTGTTGTTTGATATGGGCGTAAAAGGCGTCGATGTGATAGGTGTCCCATTGCAAATTAACGCCTCGCCCTAGCGGATACTCAAGTGCACCGGTAATCCAGCGTCGCCCATCACCGTTTAAGCCTTCTAACATGAGATCGATACCGTGGCGAGTTAGGAAGACAAACGCTTCACTCGGACGTTGATATTTCACCCGAAAACCAAGCACATCCACGTAAAAGTCGATGCTACGCTGAATATCAAAACAGTACAGCTCTGGGACCACTCGCATTTATTCACCTAAGTATATAATAATATGAAAGTTATCTTAGGCGATATGGCGTAGCAATGTTGTGAGGTCGGTGATATTTGCGCGTAATTGCTGCCTTTCAAAGAATGATAGATTTCAAATATATGCTATGCGTCTCACTTTATGTAGGGCAATAGATACAAAGACGAGGTGCCACGTAAAGGGATGAAGAAAGAAGCCTGTCTAATTTAGTAGCTGCGAGAATATCGCAGCTACTAATCGTGAATAGGAGTATCTAGGCTCAGGGCCGCGTTATCAATCGATATTGACGGGCTCTCCAGCCTCATCCTCCTCTACGATCTCAGTTTCTTCTAGCGCTTGTATTAACCATTGTTTTATCGCAGGGCTGTTTAGAACGGTTCGCTGATATTGCGTTGCTTGCTCTGACAATGGAATTTGATAGGTAGCAAATCGCAGCGCAATCGGCGCAAACATAGCGTCGGCGATTGACCATTCGCCAAACAGCCATTGATTAGGGTATTGGCTCATCTGCTGCGCCCAAATTTGTTCAATACGAGCAATGTCTTTTCGGGCGTCACTGGATAGGGACACTTTACGAGACGCGCGGCAGTTCATCGGCATTTCAGTGCGAATAGCCATGAAGCCTGAATGCATTTCATTGGCGATAGCTCTAGCGGTTGCTCGCTGCTGTCGGTCTTGGGGCCAGCAGCAATGGTTTAAGTACGCCTCGTTAACGTATTCCAAGATAGCGAGTGAATCCCAAACCGTGGTATCCCCATCGATAAGTAAGGGAACTTTAGCCGTCGGACTCACTGGTTGTAGAGTTTGGTAAAACGAATCGGTAAATAGCGATAGTTTGATAATATCTGGGTTGAGGTCATGTTGAGCAAAAATAAGCCATGCTCTTAATGACCAGCTCGAGTAGTTTTGGTTGCCGATATATAACCGCATAGTTAACCTCCTTGTTTTCGGTTGCAATTAACCTTAAAGGATTGTTTTTCGTATAACTAACGGATAGTTTTGATGTCAGCCATCAATAAAATCGATGGGTAACACCTAAACAGGCATTAATAGATAGTTCGCACACTGATGATGAGTGTTCAAGGAAGAAAAGCGTTATGGATATAGAGGCACTACGAAGTTTTTTAGCCTACGTTGAAACGGGGAGCTTTACTCGAGCGGCGCGGCAAATTAATCGAACTCAATCGGCATTCAGTGCCCAGATGAAAAAATTGGAAGTTGAACTTGGGGCACCACTGTTTGTAAAAGAGGGGCGGAATTTAAGTTTAAGTGAAGCGGGTCTGCAGCTCAGTGTTCATGCGACACAATTAATCTCGCTACACGATAGTGCGGTGAATCAACTACAAGGTTATCAAAATAAACGCTCTCTAAAGCTAGGTTGCCCTGAAGATTATAATCATTCGGTATTACCCAAAGTGGTCAAGCGGCTGCAACGCTTAGCACCGATGTGTTCGATTCAGATCTTTAATGAACCAAGCATCACACTACGACGTTGGTTGGATGAGGGTAAAATTGATGCGGCCATTATCACGCGCGCTCCTGATAGTGAAGAAGGGTACTGGCTGACCTCTGATCAAGGCGTATGGATTGCCTCGCCATCTTTTGTTGAAAACGACAATCAGCCGCTTCCTTTGGTATTATTTCAAGCCGATTGTAAATACCATGCCGCAGCGATTGATGGTTTAACGAAACAAGGACGAGAGTTTCAACTTTTGGCATGTTGTAATTCTGCTTCGGCGCAAAATGCCTTGGTTAATGCCGGACTTGCTGTTGGCGCAATGGGTAAGCTGAGTGTGATGGAAGGCATGACTATTTTACAAACTATGCCAGCATTGCCCTCGGTTGACATAGTGTTATCTGTTGGGGCGGCTCCGCATCCATTACTCCATCAAGATGTGCTTCAGCAAAGCTTGTTGCGAAACATCATGGATTAGATGGTAACTATGAAAGCGAATCCGCGCAGCTACCGAACAAACATTAAGGGGTTTCTGCTATCAGGCGTCTCACTAGCTTGATGGTCGTTGTCGGATTTATATAATCGATAGGTAACGCCGTTACTCTGCCTTGCTGTGAGACAAACAGTGATGGGAAACTGTTACCCCCCATTGAACGCGCAAATTGAATTTCTTCCAGTAAGGCTTGCTGCGTGGATTGTCTTAAAAAATCCGTTTCAAATTGCACCATATCTAAGCCGATATCTTGCGCCAGTGCGATAAGTACATTGTTATCGCTCGGGTTCTTTGCCTGCAGGTAGTAACCTTGCTGAATGGCTTGATTCATCGCTTGTTCTGCATTCTGTTTTCTGGCGGCAAGGATCGCGCGACATGCTGGGTAAGTCGCTCTACGAGGGGTGTTTTTAGACCAAAACTCGTAGTTAAATTCAGCGCCAAGCTCCTGTTCGATTCGCTGCCAATAGGACGCGATTTGTCGTTGCATCGCCTCCGGCATTGCTACGTCGGTGTCTGGTGCCAGACCGCCTAGCACATACTGGATCGTGATTTCCTGCTTAAGGCTATTCTCGATGATGCCCCATGTTGGCTTGAATCCCCAGCACCAAGAGCACATTGGGTCGTAGACGTAATAGAGCGTCGCAGTGGTCATAGCCAGTAATCCTTTACTTAAAGAATGGAACGTTAGTCGATATGAGTGTTATTGAGGGCGTAATTCCATACGCGATAAAAGTAAAAAATGTAGCCAATACCAAGCGTTAGAATAGAAATAATGAACCATAGCAGGACGTGCCCAAGATCACTAAATAAATCAATATCGCATTTCATCTTCCTTTCTACGCCGTTTGCATCAATAAGATAAGTGCGGTTGAGAATGAATTTAGAAAACGAATAGGGGAAAAAAAACAGTGCGATGCCAAAAGTCACAATCGAAAGGATGAGCCACAATATTAGGTGACCGATAATGTCAAAATGGCGACATCAGCTTTTAATCTCATAATGTTATTCCTATGAAGTCAAATAGAAAGCGATACGGTAAGTGACAGCAAACCGTAACGCTATTGAAACTTAATAGGGCTTCCCACCATTAAAGATGCAAGCCGCTATCGTTGATTATGGCCAAATTTAATTAGCTTGTAGGTGCGTCTTGAATCACCTCATTGTAGCGTGCAAAGGCAGCATCAAGATCAACCAAAAGATCATTCACATCTTCTAAGCCGATATGAAGTCGAATGAGTGTACCAGTAAAGTTTGGATGAGCGACTGTACGTAGCGAGTTAAAGCTTTTTGGCTCATTTGCGAGTACTAAACTTTCAAATCCACCCCAAGAATAGCCCATGCTAAAGTGACTCATTCCGTCTAAGAAAGCCGTGGTAGCTCGTGGATAAGATGTTTTTAGGACGAAAGAAAACAGACCATTACCACCGGTAAAGTCGCGATGATAAAATTCACTTCCCGGACAAGTCTCTAACGCAGGATGTCGAACATGATCGACTTCAGGACGCTCCGCGAGCCAATTTGCCACCGCTAAACTATTTTCAGCATGTTGGCGTAGTCGTACATCGAGTGTACGAATACCGCGTAAGCCAAGATAAGCATCGTCTGGCGATACGCATTGGCCCATCAGGTAGCTCTGTTCACGTAATTGATCCCAGTACTTTTCTGAGGCAACAGCAGTGCCAAGCATGACATCAGAATGACCAACAATGTACTTCGTTGCCGCCTGAATCGAGATATCGACACCAAAATCAAACGGTGAAAAGTTCACCCCTGCGCCCCAGGTATTATCAAGCATGACGATGACATCTTGCTCTTTAGCAATGGCTGCCATGGTAGGCACATCTTGAACTTCCATGGTGACGGACCCTGGTGATTCCAAAAATAAAATTTTGGTATTTGGTTGAATAAGATCACGAATGCCGGCGCCGATCGTTGGGTCATAATAGGTGGTCTCTATTCCCATTTTTTTCATGATGGTGTCACAGAAATCACGTGTTGGTTCATAGCAAGTATCAACCATTAAAATATGATCACCCGTTTCGACAAACGCCAGAATGGCATTAGAAATAGCAGCGGTGCCACAGGGGTAAAGTGCACACCCGGCGCCGCCTTCAATTTCCGTCATTGCGTCTTGGAATGCAAAGTGGGTATTCGTACCACGACGGCCATAGAATAGAGTCTGCTTAGCTCGGTTGATTGTGGCGTGGTTTTTTTCTGCAACCGTGTTA
This sequence comes from Vibrio nomapromontoriensis, assembly GCF_050337205.1. Lineage (NCBI taxonomy): Bacteria > Pseudomonadati > Pseudomonadota > Gammaproteobacteria > Vibrionales > Vibrionaceae > Vibrio > Vibrio nomapromontoriensis. Next base: position 480,652 of record NZ_JAKJSS010000007.1, on the reverse strand, counting down.
AATACAACGGTAGACGCTCTTTGTACCGGAGGATTTACCACTCCGTTTGTCCATTTTTTATCGCGACCGGCGGTAACAAATTTAGTTATTTTACTTTCTGACATCAAGAATCCCTGTTTGATTGGCTAGTTTGTCACGATGCTAATGTTAAATTCACCGAAACCTTTGTTATCAAGGATTTCTAGCGTTGTAATGAGCGATGTGAACGGAGAAAAGTGTAACTAGCAATAAAACACGAAGGCTCAAGAGTTTCAAGTCCTTAGCCTCGTGTTTTACTGAATCTTTAAGGGAGAGCCCCAGAGCAGATGTGCTCTGGGAGAATTGGCTGTTATAGCAGAGGGTTAAATAAGTAGAATAGACGCTCGAAAAATCGATGGTATAAGCTTCTCTGCTGCCACTGGGTAGCGTCGATCATTTCTGAGTGCAATATATAGCTGTGTTGTAACTGGTTCATTTGTTCGGTAAAAATCGGGTCTTCAACCGCCAGTGTTACTTCGAAATTGAGCCATAAACTACGCATATCCATGTTGACCGTGCCCACAAGGCAAAATAGTTCATCAATAACGACGGATTTAGTGTGGAGCAGACCACCATCAAACTCATGGATCTTTACGCCCGCATTAAGTAACTCAGAATAGAAGGCGCGTGATGCCCATTGCACCATTAGTGAGTCATTGTGCTTAGGAATAATTAGGTCAACAGTGACGCCACGCTGCGCAGTTGTTTTTAATGTTTCTAGCAAGTCGGCACTAGGAACAAAGTAGGGCGTAGTAATGGTGACAGAGCGTTCTGCTTGATGCATGGCTAATGTTAGAACCTGCCCAATCAGTTGATCTGGCATACCTGGACCTGAAGGTACAACTTGGATTGGTTTCGAGTCTTGAGGAATATCAATTTGACAGTCAGGATGTACCGGAAGGGTACGATCCCCCGTTTCTACCTCCCAGTCCCAACAGTGAATTGCCGATAGTACGTTCACGGTTGGGCCTTCAATTCGTACCATGATGTCAATCCATTGACCGACGCCAGAGTTTTGCTTGAAAAAGGCGGGATCAACCATGTTCATTGAGCCTGTATAGGCCACTTCATCATCAATAGCGATGATTTTTCGATGCTGTCTTAAATCGAGGCGTCTTAAAAAGATACGCCATGGAGAAACCTCGAGCCCTTCCACTAACTCAATACCGGCACCACGCATCATTTTGGCCCAATGGCTACGGAAAAATGTGGGGCTGCCAGCGGAATCTAATAATACTTTTACCTCAACTCCTCGCTTTGCCGCTTGGATAAGCGCTGCTGCAACTGAGTCGGCCAACCCACCGGGGTGCCAAATATAAAACACCATACGAATACTGTGTTTTGCTTGCTCAATGTCTTTGATAACGGAACGTAAGCTAGACTCAGGGGTAGTATGCAATTGCAACGTGTTGCCACAAAGAGCAGGGATGCCCATTCTATTGTTACAAAGGTTGTCAATCTTGGAAATGTGAGTGCCAAGTCCGTCTTGAGTGTGCGCTTTGCAGTCATTTAATTGATGAAACCAATCGCCGAATGGTTGAAACATGACGCGAGCTCGTTCGGCTCTTTTGCGACCGAGGTTTAGCTCTCCAAACATAAAGTAACAAAGGACACCAACAACTGGAATGATGTAGATAACCATGAGCCATGCCAATGAGACACTGACAGCACGACGTTTGAGTACGACTCGCAATGTGACACCGGCAACCAGTACCCAGTAAAGGCCAATGCCAGCAAGCGTGAGAAAATGATAGACCTTGTCCATGTCGCCTCGATAGAAGAACGGTAATTAGAGAATAATCGTGTAATCAAGTATTTGGAATAGTCGCGTCGCTGTCAAATAGTTACTGAGATTGCTGAGCCTATTTACCGTACTTTTCAGTAGTGGTTTGCGAAACTACGATTACACCGGATGCTTACATTGCCAATGATAGCACTGCTTATATTCATAATAGGTATAGTTATATGCTGGGTGATGGCCAATAAGTAAGCAAATAATACTTAAAATGACCAATGTACAAATGAATATAGCGGCGGGGCTTTCAATTGTATTGGTTAGATGTTTTAATTGCTAGATGCCTTGGTCAGGTAATAACTTCTCTAGATGTATTGATTTGTTTACACCTTGCTGGCGATACCCACCGCAACATAAGGAAAGGTCTGTTTTACGTGAAAGCAGACGATCGTGTTGTGATTCACTTCAGGATAGTAACCAACTACTTCGTCAAATTATGACGAAAATTGGTACCAATAATGACAAGTTCCACCCGAGGACAATTTACTTCCCGCTTCGGCTTTATTATGGCTGCAGCCGGCTCCGCTGTCGGTCTAGGTAACGTTTGGGGGTTTCCAACCCAAACGGCAAGTAATGGCGGCGCCGCCTTCCTTTTAATTTACCTGTTAATGATGGCGCTGTTAGCTTACCCAATGCTGGTTGCAGAATTAACGATTGGCCGTTTTGGGCAATCTAACCCTATTGCTTCACTGCGAAAAATATGGACAAAAAATAAGTTCTTAGCGGTAGCATTTGGCAGCATAGCAATGCTCACAGCCTCAATGATTCTAAGCTTTTATGCCATTTTGGCAGGCTGGCTAATTGGTTTCGGTGCAGAGCCGATCCTTCAGTTGATAGGACTCCACAGCCTTGCTGATTGGTTGGTGACGTTTAGTACCGGGCGAAACGTCTTTTTGACCGTGTTGTTTATGTCTCTGACGGTATTTGTTGTTCGACGCGGTGTCGCCGATGGTATTGAAAAATGGTCGTCGCGTTTAATGCCGCTGCTGTTTGGTCTGTTTTTGTTATTGATTATCTATATCTTGACTCAAGATGGTGCAATGACCGGTTTGAAAATGTACCTGATTCCAGATTGGAGTCATGTTAATGCTGGATTGGTGGTCAACGCGATGGGGCAGGCTTTCTTCTCGCTTTCCTTAGGTGTGGGAGCCATGATGGTTTATGGGTCGTACTTGAAAAAAGACGTTAATATCCCTAAAACCGCGGGACAGGTCGCGATTATTGATACCGGTGTGGCATTCTCAGCTGGGCTTCTAATTATGCCCGCTATGTTCGTTGCAAAAGCGAATGGCGTACAGATTTTTAATGAAGTTGGCGAACTGATTAGCTCTGGCAACCTGGTTTTTGTGGTACTACCAAGTTTGTTTGACACTATGGGGTTTGTTGGTGAGTTTCTCAGTGTGGCATTCTTTGCCTTAATGGTTATCGCAGCATTAACCTCGTCGATAGCAATGCTAGAAGTGCCAGTTGCTTGTTTACACGAAGAAATGAACATTAAGCGCGATAAAGCAGCAATGATGCTAGGTGGAATTATCCTACTTTGCAGTACCATTATTGCCGCTAACTTTGGTCTTCTGTTTGATTGGGTGGCCACCGCTTCAACCATGTACATGCAGCCGTTACTCGGTGTGGTATGGGCAGTCGTGATTGGATGGGTGTGGCATAGAAATGCGCTTCTTCAAGAAATTAAGCAAGGTCACCCAGAAATAGAGACGACGTGGTTTTGGAAGATCTGGCCATGGTATGTCAAGTTTGTGTGCCCAGTGGCTATCTTAACGGTGTTTGCGTATCCGTTTCTTTAAACATGAATAACGCGAGTACTATGCTTGTAACTTGAGCTTCGTGTCTCGCGTTCGCTTCAACGCTGATGAATTAATGCCAATCGGACTTTGTGCGATTGGCATTTGTTATTTGTAGCGTTGAAAATGACACTAGCGCTATTATCGCTGCCTATTTGCTTTGTTTTGTGTATGATCGGCGCCAGTAATTTGCCCTGTGTAGTGTCTATGTTTGATATTCAATTTGAAAATGACCACTTTGTGGTCATCAATAAACACCCCGGCGTCAGTGTACATAAAGACGATGGCGATACCATGCTGGTGGAAGAGGTAGCAAAAGTTACCGGTGACGCCAAACTGTATCTTGTGCATCGTTTGGATAAGATGACGTCAGGTATTTTGCTGTTAGCCAAGAATGCTACGATTGCTGCCGAATTGTCGCAACTTTTTGCTAATAAACAGATAGAGAAGTTCTATTTAGCGATTGGCGAGAAGAAACCGAAAAAGAAACAGGGGCTAATTTCCGGCGATATGGAGCGTTCACGACGTTCGATGTGGAAATTGATGACGACGAAGACTAATCCCGCCACGACTCAATTCTTTTCAGTGGCTGGTGATAATGGCGAGCGGGTGTTTTTGTGCCGCCCTTTAACGGGTAAGACACACCAAATCCGAGTTGCGTTAAAGTCGGTGGGGTCTGCGATTGTAGGGGATCCTATATATAACGTCAGTTCAGAGTCCGATCGTGGTTACCTTCATGCTTTTGCGCTGCGTTTTGCTTGTCTAGGTACGGACTACGAGTTTGTGTGTGATCCAAGAAGCAATACAATTTATGGTGAAAAGTGGCACTCTGAGGCCGTGAGCAGTGCCATTTGCGCTTGGGCTACCCCTTGGAATTTGACGTGGCCGAAAAAATAGCGAAAGGCTAAGATTCGTGGAGAATAACGATGAATAAAGATAATTTGCTCGAGTTTTTTGAAGAAGTAACATCACAACTGACTCTAGCACCGAACGAAGTTCGCCGGCTTTTCCATGGACGAGGTAAGCGTTGGCCTGGATTAGAGCAACTCACTTGTGATTGGGTAAATAATCAGTTGTTGGTGAATGTTTTTAAGGAAGTGGATGAAAGCTTCATTAATGCGTTGACGGATGGTTTAGAGCAAATAGTGAACAGCGAGTTATGGCAAGCCAAAGCTGGGCAGTGTGTTGCGATTCAGCATCGCTACCTAGATGGAGCGCCAATGAGCGTAGTCTGGGGAGAGTTAGATACACGTCCGGTGGTGATGGAATCTGATTGTAAGTACCAATTGGATATAGGGCGTAACCAAAATTTTGGTTTGTTCTTAGATATGCGCCTTGGTCGGGATTGGGTGAAAGCCAACGCAGAAGGGAAGCGGGTGCTTAATCTCTTTGCCTATACGTGTGGCTTTTCTGTTGCCGCAATGGAAGGGGGCGCGACACAAGTTGTCAACGTTGATATGGCTCGCTCATCACTAAATAAAGGGCGTGAGAACCACCGTGCCAATGGGCATGATCTTTCAAATGTAACGTTTCTAGGCTACGACATTTTCAAGTCGTGGGGAAAAATCAAGAAGTGCGGCCCTTACGAGTTAGTGATTATTGATCCGCCATCTTTTCAAAAAGGCAGTTTCGCACTCACTAAAGACTATAAAAAGATCTTACGTCGCTTACCTGAACTAATGACGGAAAGTGGCGAAGTAATCGCTTGCGTTAATTCGCCAGTCGTTACCCCAGATTTCCTGATTGATAGCATGAAAGAAGAAGCGCCGGGACTGAAGTTTGTGGAGCGGCTAGAGAATCCGCCAGAATTTGCCGATATTGACCCTGATGCGAGTTTGAAAGTCCTGCTGTTTAGAACAACGAATTAGTCAGTCGTTTTGCGAAATGGGCGTACTATTTGAGATAATATATGCCTAAGTGACGTGATGAGCAGACATAAAAAACGGCGCCTACGAGTAAGTGCCGTTTGTTTGTCATCATTGGGTGATTAGTTTACCCAATCTTTCAATTCAAATGTTAGCGTATGCTCACTACCTTTAAGTTCTAGGCTGTCTTTTGTAAGATGGATCTCGCTCCAATCGGATAATGCTTTTGACATTGTCATTTCAACGTTCATTGCATTATCACCACACATCTTCATGGTCATACCCATTTTTTCGATACGGAACTGACCATCTTTGAGTTCACCCTGACCAAAGAAGTTGTTGCATCCAGCGCTACCGTTTGCCGTCATCTTTTCACCAATCTCTAGGCGAGGTTGTTGGCCTTGTTCGTCGAGTTGAATCGCTTTGCCATCAATCTGAACTAGATTCCAATTATGGTGTTGAAGATCCTGAGCGGTTACGGTTGCCATAGGTTCTTCTGCGCTGTTATTTGCAGTAGTACACGCGGTGAGTAATACAGGTACCGCGATAGCAGCCAGTAGCGTCTTTGAAAAAATCTTCATAGTATGTGTCTCCAACTAAATGAAATTATTGATAAGTATAATTAATAAAACACTGTTTTTTGTCAGGCGAGCGTTATCTTTAGTATAGTGTTTTTTTAAGGGTACCGATAATATACGATCGAATTAACAGCAAGAATTACTAAATTGTATTAATTTGAGACTATTCTTACTAAGTTGAATTCTAAGGGACAGCATAGGGAGGTCAGTGATGGAACAATTAGAGTTTTTCAACGTTCCGAGCCCATGTGTTGGAGTATGTTCGGTTGATAATAAAGGCTATTGTCAAGGTTGCATGAGAAAAAGAGAAGAGCGTTTTAATTGGCTTTCTTTTACGCCAACTCAACAGCTGCACATTATTAAACTATGTCGTCAGCGCTATCGGCGAAAAATGGCAAAAGCTAGACAAGAAGATGCGTTACAAGATGATCTGTCAAACCCACAACAAAGTCTATTCTAGTGCTGTGTAAATTACCTTCGTTTTTTCTATTCTTCGAATAATTAGCCTCTAATACAATGACGTTGTTTTGAATAGCCCCAATTTGCATCAATGCAGCGGGTATCACTGTTATTTACTGCCAGGGTTGCTTTCATACGGGCAACGACACAGTTAGGTTAGTGACGAACCATAATTTAGCGCATGTTATAAAATGCTGTTAATTTTATCAATCATGATGGTATTAGGTGTGAATTTTCAAGAAGCGTGAGTAAGCGCGAGAAGTGTGATCTTAGTTCATGAATTCTCTGGCTACCTAATGAGAATTCTGTTTATATAGTTAGGGACAGTTATGTAAAATGCGAATAGATTCATGCAGATACTTATTTGTGACGATTCTTCCGTTGCTCGAAAGAGCTTAGAGAGAAGCATTGTAGCACCAGAAAACAGCCATATTATTTTTGCTGAAGATGGATATCAAGCTCTTGATATTCTTCGAGAAGGTAACATCGACCTCATGTTTTTGGATTTAACTATGCCAAAAATGGATGGCTTCGAAGTGCTAGCTCTGATGAAACATGAATCTATATCCACAAATATTGTAGTGATATCTGGTGATATTCAGCAAAAAGCTCAGGAACGTTGTTTTCAACTCGGTGCCTATGCTTTCATTGAAAAACCACTAAAGCAAGAAATTGCTGAGCCGCTATTTCATGATTTAGGATTAGAATTCCGTCTTCCCGAGATTACCAAGAAAGCTTTTACCATTAAACAGAGTGTTGAACGGTTTCGTGAAACCGCCAATATAGCGTTAGGTAAAGGGGCATCAGTTATTGCTCAGCAATTAAAAGAGTTTATTCAATTACCCGTTCCTACTGTTGGCGATCTTTCTTTTGGTGAAGTGACCATGATGATAGAAGACAATCTTAGCCGCGAAGATAACTATACGGTCGCACAACGATTTGTTGGTGGCGGCATGCATGGTGAGGCGCTAATTTGTATTACCGGAAGCGATATTAACCAAGTCGGTTTGCGGTTTGGGTTTGATCAAGGTGAGTGTACTCGTGATGAATTAGTGGTGAATCTATCAAACGTGCTGGTTTCTTCATTTCTAGTTTCAATGTCAGAACAGCTGGGCGTAGAGTTTTCACTTCGAGAACCATTGCGAATAGACCATTTCGCGCCTCAAAACTCAATGATGAGCGACTCTGAGCACATATTTACCACAGAATATACCTATGACGCAGAAACGTTGGACTTAAATTGCTCCGTATTGTTTATGTTTGACCAAGAATCAGTGGATATTATTCATAGGCAGATGGAGATATTACATTGAAAACGATGACATTAGAGTTGTCCGACTTTCACTGGACGATGCAGCTTATAGATACTTTAGACGCAGGGTTAATTGTGGTGGATAAGGAGCATAAGGTCTGTGCTTGGAACAGTTTTATGCAAAACTACAGTGGAGTGAATGCGGATCAAATTATGGGCAGAAGCCTGTTTGAATGTTATCCAAACCTTCCAGAGAAATGGCTCAAGACTAAGCTCAGTTCAACCGAAAAAATGCGCACTCGTGGTTTCTCTAATTGGAAAGATCGGCCGATTATTTTTGAATTTAAAAACTTCTCCCCAATTTCTCAAGGGTTGCTAAACATGTATCAGAACATGGTTATCACCCCTTTAAAGTCACCAACTGGAGAGATCACTCATTTTGCTATCATGCTGCAGGATGTGTCAGACATTGCCAAGAGTCAGATGCATCTAAAGCGCTCCAATGAGAAGCTGACAGAGTTAGGGCGGGTTGATGGGTTAACTGGGTTATTTAATCGCGCTTACTGGGAATCGTGTGTAATTGAAGCGTTTAATGAGGCCAAAACAAAAGGCAGACAGCCGACATTAGTCATGTTCGATATTGACTACTTTAAACGAGTGAATGACAACTTTGGCCATTCTTTTGGTGATGAAGTGATTAAAGAAACGGCGAGTCAATTAAGCAAAGCTGCGAGAGGTAGTGATGTTTGCGGTAGATACGGTGGAGAGGAGTTTGCTGTGTTGCTTAACGATACCACTGCCGATCAAGCATACTACTTTGCTGAGCGCTTAAGAAAACGTATTGAATCGCTCGATATTGAGACGGCGGAAGGTGCACTAAAGTACACCATCAGCTTAGGGATTGCCGAGTTAACGGGCAATGATAGTAACCATGTCGAGTGGTTGAAACGAGCTGATAAAGCCCTTTATCAATCAAAAGAAGATGGCCGAAACAGTACGAATATCGCTAGCTAACCTGCGGTTTAGCAACGCAGACAACACTACGCCCTGGGTACTTTGGATTGGTTCCGCGCAGGGATATTGCGGTAGTGATACATCAATATAACGACTGTCGCGACGGCTAAGACTCCAATACCACTGGTAGCTAAGAACACCATGACTCCTTGGATATCCTGATGATCCAGTTGATGGCCGACAATATAAGTCCCTATTGAAAACCCGATAGAAACCGCGGCAGCCATATAACCTTGGCTGGTTGCTGGTCCAAAAGGGCTAATTTCATCGGCGAAACTCGCAATGGAGATATCATTCCATGCGCCATTAATGATTGAGATAAGTATTAACGATAACGGAAACAGAGCCAAAACATCGTTTCCGAACATTAACCAAATACCGACACCCACGAAGGTATTTATCGTCACAGTTCCTAGCCAAAGAATGTGACTGCCATGTTTTTCCATCCACCTTCCAGCCGGTGCCAACGCGACTAACGTAATCAGCGCTGCAGCTGCCATGCCAAATGAAGAATGAGACAGCTCGACATCAAAAGCCTGCGCTATAATAACAGGCCCCATCTCAACCATATTTGACCCTACAAACATTGACAGTAAAACACACAAAACAAAGCAAAACCAAAGCAACGTAGAGTTTGTCTTTGGCGTAGAGCTTACAGTAACGCTCTCTTGTGTTGGATGATTAGACTGCATTGAGTGAATAGATTGTGGAGGACGTAATAGGCTGATAGCTAGGCAGGCGATATCCAGTGAAAGTAGGGCGGCAAGTTGTACAGTCGTCGAAAGTGAGAAATGGTGCAAAATCCCCATGGTGATGCCAGCAATGACCACACCTGCCATTTGAAATTGAAATAATAGCCGTAACGCATTGGCTTTTTCTTTTGCTTCTTGGTTTAGGCGAATAGCAAAGGTTGGATTAAGGATGAGTAATAGGTTACTTCCTAAACCAATACATAACGCGACAAACCAATAGTGCCAATGTGTCTGATTAACAAATAACAAAATAAATAAAGCGAGGCAGTGACAAAGCATCGCCCCCAGGTGTAGTTGTCGATGAATTAAGTAGCGGTCGGCAATGGCGCCTAGCAGCGGTGCCACCAAGCCAGTCAGGCCCAAAATTAACATGACCTGGCCGACTAATAAGCCACTGGATGTGCGCTGCAAAATGAGTGGAGCAATAATAATAGCCACACCAATCCATTGAACAATGCCCATGGATGCTTGGCTTGTTAGCCATAAAGATGATCGTTTCATTATTTGTACTCGAGGGAGATGTCGAGCTAATAGTGTACGTGAAATGCTCAAACGACCAGCGGTCACTGAGCGTCAAATTACTTGACGAAATGATGTGAGTGGCAGTGAAAATTGCGCGCATAAAAGAGGTGATGAGACCAGCGTTTTAGGCGCGCCTTTAAGGATTTTAGAAGTTAGGTCAAGGCTTGTTGTGGGTTATTGACTAAGCTTTGCCACTGCTGCTTTTTCAGCTTAATGTGATGCTCAAGTTGCTCTAACTGAATCGAAAGGAGCGCCTGCTCATATTTCTGTTTCACATTATGCTTTGCGTCTTTAATGCATTGTTTTTTTAGGTCGTCGTATTCTTTGAGTTTAGATACAAGTAACTGAAACTCTTGTTCAATCATCGCGACGATACGATCAGAGTCTGGTAAAGAGACCGCTTTAATTTTTGCTAATTGCAAGGTTCGAGCTAATCGTGCTTTCTCTATTTTGTATGAGGAAACACGTTTAAGGTCTTTTGTGAGCCCTAGCCAAGAGCAACTCTTAATTAGCCATTTAGTTGGATCAAACTGCCACCAACGGATGCCGTTTCGATAGTCGTGTTCAAAGATATGATGGAAGTTATGATAGCCTTCACCAAAGGTTAGAAAGGCAAGGAATCCATTGTCTCTCGCGGTATTTTTAGTGGTGTAGGGCTGTGATCCCCAAACGTGTGCCAACGAGTTAATGAAAAAGGTGGTGTGGTGACTTAGTACTAAACGTAAGGCTCCAATCACAAGCATAAAGCCGAGTAGGTCGCCGTAAAGTAAACCGAGAAAGATAGGGAGTCCTACATTCATCAGTAGTGCTAAGGGGACGTAGTATTTATGTTGCCACATGACCACAGGATCTTTTTGCAGATCTCGACAGTTCTTATAATCGGTATATCGAGACGCTTGATACTCTCTTAACATCCAGCCGATGTGGGAATACCAAAACCCTCGCTTTGCGGAGTAGGGGTCTTTGTCATTGTTGTCTACGTGCTTGTGATGAACACGATGATCGGAGGACCAGTGTAGGATACTGTTTTGTAGGGCAAAAGCGCCACCGATAGCAAAGATGTAACGCATAACGGGGTGGGCGTTATAGGTTTTGTGTGACCACAAGCGATGATACCCAGCGGTGATCGACATACCGCAGAAGATAAAGCTAAGCGCTAGCCAAACCCAATGGTGTGCCGTGTAACCGTAGGCGATGCCGTACCAAGTGACGCCAACAGTTGCCAGTAAGAACGTCCCCAGAAAGATGGTGACGTTTAGCCATATAATTGGAGGTTTATTTGTCGTGCTCATAAGTTCCTGACCGAGTTGATTTTTCATTTAAGCTTACGCTTGTAAGCTAGAATATCAGCGTACACGTGTAAGTCAAATGGACTAATTCAATTTTGGCGAGCGGCATAAAAAGAGTTGTTACAAAGCGTAAATTGAGATGGCGATAATCCAGCACGGCATGGCCATGAGGTAATAAAGTTAAGCTGAAGTGAAAGTGGTCGTTTCAGCTTAACTGTATTGGGTTAGAGATATTATTATTGGGTTAGAAAGGTATTTGCTTGATTAGAGTGATGGTTTGATGGCTTCTTGCGTTTTTTGTATGGCTGGAGCATCTTGCTCCGTGTTGATTTCTTTGGGGGGATGTTGCCGATAAATGGCTTCAAATTGTTCGAAGTTAGTAACCAGAGTGTCGACAACCATAGGGTCGAATGCTTTGCCCGTTTGCATGGCGATATATTGTTTCGTCTTTTCAATAGGCCATGCAGGCTTATAGGCTCTTTTGCTCAAGAGCGCATCGAAGACATCAGCGATGCTGACAATACGAGCTTCCAGCGGAATTGCGGTATGGGCGAGATTTAATGGATAACCTTGACCATCATAACGTTCATGGTGACATAGGATAATATTTTTCAAAAATTCTATTTCGGCACTGGTGGAGTGAACAGCATCAATTGTCGTTAACACATCATCAATAATATCGACGCCATAATGGACATGTTGATTCATGATGCTTCTTTCTTTGGCCGTAAAACGTTTAGTGCTAAAAAGGATTTCATCTGGAATGCGATATTTCCCAATATCATGAAATGGTGCGTAGAGTTCAATCCATTGAATAAACCGGTGATTAATGGGCTGAGATTTCGCTAGTAATTCAGCAAGGAGCTTGCTGTATAGGCCCATTCGGTGTAAATGATCCGCTGTTTCTGGGTCACGTTTATGACTAATGCTTAACGCCAGTTTTAATGCTTGGAGCAACATCTGATGTTTGTTTTTATCATGGCAGAGCAGACTAAAGATCACTTCTTTGACAAACAAGAGATCTGAATGCAAGGCGCCGTTTTCAAAATAGCCGGGTTGCGTGGAATTAAAAAAAAGTAGTGCCCCTTCCGTTTGATTCAGCTTAATACCGATAGTGAGACTGCTTTGGTGTCCAAGAGAGCGGAGCTTTCTGACTCGCTCATTGTTGGGTAATTCAGCGAGGTCAGAGACAATACGAATTTCTTCATTCTCAATGATTTGCATAAGAGAAAGGCAGGAAGAAGAAGCCATTGATACCACATCATAACGATCGCCAGTATGCTGAGAATCGATGACGTGAAAGTTTTCTAAGTAATCTGAATGGGTCACGGTGACGCAGAGTCGTGACAGCAATGGGTAGCTTATTTTGAGAGATTCAAATAACTCATCGATGCCGTTGCGACAGCTTAATGCTCGGTTTGTTGTTGAGATGCAATTAGTATAATCCATACGTTTCTTATCAATAGTTTTTATATGGTTATTTAGATAGTAATCAGCATTATGCATTGAATTCAAGTGATCAACTTCTCACTCAATGATGTAAACCAATAAACAGGAAGTTGCATGTTTTACTTGTGATCTCGCTATCAAGCTAATGATATTGAAAGCGAAAACGTTTGCTTGGTTGTTTTTTAGACGCTAATGTAACAAACAAATGTTTGGCTATGCGGACATATGTTTATGACGGAACGTGAGCAACAGATTCTAGAACTGATCAAGCAAGACCCTATGATTGCCCAGCAAACCTTGGCGCAGCAACTGGGACTTAGCCGCAGCGCGGTCGCAGGTCATATTATGAATTTAACTCGTAAAGGGTTTATTCATGGCAAAGGATACGTCATCGCGCCGGAGCGATATGTTGCGGTTGTAGGTGGAGCAAATATGGATTTGTGTGGTCGTTCGACCGCTGATCTTATTATGGGGGACTCCAATCCTGGTGCCCTGACATCGAGTGCCGGAGGGGTGGCACGAAATATCGCTGATAACCTTAGCCGCTTAGGCAGTAAAGTCGAATTTATTGGTGTCGTTGGGGATGATTTGTGGGGTGAGCAATTAAAGGATGCATGTCGACAAGCGAGTATTGGGATCGAGCATGTGCTGACAGTTGCGGGTAAGCCAACCAGTACTTATCTATCGATCCATGACCCCGCCGGAGAGCTACAACTGGCACTCAATGATATGTCATTAATTGATGTCCTGAGCGGAGAACTATTAGCTAAACGAGCCAATATTCTTAATTGCGCCTCTGCGATTGTCCTTGATGCTAACCTAAGCGAAAGTGCTTTGGACTATCTGTTCTATGCCCACGCTGATAAACCGATATTGGTTGATCCTGTTTCTAGCGTGAAAGCAACGAAACTTACGCCCTACCTTCATCATATTCATACCTTAAAGCCCAACTTATCTGAAGCGGAGCTTTTGGCGGATTATACGCTAAGCCATGTAGATAATTTACCTGAATTGGCTAAACGGCTACATGACAAAGGGATAAAGCAATTACTGATTAGCTTAGGACGACAAGGCGCGTTTTCTAGTTGTGAGGGTGTTGGTCAATTTATCCCAGCACAAGACGTTGAAGTGAATAATGTGACCGGAGCGGGGGATGCCCTAATGGCCGGTGTGACACACGGATTTATTTCCGGTTGGGATTGGACACAGAGTGTGAACTTTGCGTTAGGTGCAGCGAGGTTAGCACTACAGTCCAATTCGACCATCAATACTATTATGTCAGAAAGAGCGGTAACACGCCTGATTGAGGAAGCAGCATGTTAAACACCTATTTAGATATATTACCGGAAGTTGCCGACGCGTTAGCCAATAATCGACCTGTCGTAGCACTAGAGTCGACCATCATTTCTCATGGCATGCCTTATCCTCGTAATGTAGAAACGGCATTACTTGTGGAACAAACAATCCGAAATTCAGGCGCGACCCCAGCAACCATTGCCATTATAGAAGGGCGACTTAAAGTAGGATTGAGTGAGGCGGAAATTACCCACCTTGGCCAAGCGGGTACAGCGGTGACCAAAGTAAGTCGTCGTGATATTCCGTTTATGGTCGCGGGCAAAAAAGATGGTGCAACGACAGTCGCCGCTACTATGATTCTTGCCGAAATGGCAGGCATTAAAGTGTTTGCGACGGGCGGTATTGGTGGGGTACATCGAGGCGCTCAAGAAACGTTTGATATTTCAGCCGATCTTCAAGAGCTCGCCAATACGGATGTTGCCGTAGTTTGTGCAGGAGCCAAATCAATATTAGATTTGGCACTGACTCGTGAATACCTTGAAACACAGGGCGTTCCGGTGATTGGTTATCAGACAAGCAGTTTGCCAGCCTTTTATACTCGAGAAAGTGAGCACAGCGTGGATTATCGTCTTGATAGCGCAGAACAAATCGCGGCCGCCTTAAAGGCGAAATGGGTGATGGGGTTAACGGGGGGAGTTGTGGTCGCTAATCCAATACCCCATGAGTTTGCAATGCCTGTTGAACACATTAACGCGGTTATTGAACAGGCGCTAGCGGAAGCGGACGATCAAGGTATATGTGGTAAAGAGTCAACGCCATTTTTATTAGCTCGCGTTTGTGAATTGACTGGTGGAAACAGTTTGGATTCAAATATTCAATTGGTACTCAATAATGCTAGATTAGGCGCAGAGATTGCCAAGCAATACTGTCAAAGTTAGCACATACTAGGCAGTGCTGAACCCGATACCGTAGCAAATTGCTTACAGGACCTGCGGTAGTAATCATCAAAGAGTTAAGGCAAAATGCTAGCAATTTTGTTAGTTAAGTGAGCCTTATGATGTTTAAAGCTGCAATCTTCGATATGGATGGTTTGTTACTCGATACTGAGAATGTATGTAAGAAGGTATTTAGCGAAGCCTGCCGAACGCTTGGAGTACCGTTTTTTGAAGAGCTGTACCTTTCGATCATTGGCTGTAATGCGAAAACGATTCGTACTCGCCTTACTGAGGGCTACAAAGATGTGATTGATTATGAATTGATCCATCAAGAGTGGCGTAAAAACTATGATGCTGTGGTGCTTCATGAAGCGATTCCGGTAAAAAAGGGTGCCATTGCATTGCTTGATTGGTTGACGTTGAAGAACATTCCTTTGGCCGTTGCGACATCGACTCAGCGCGATGTCGCTGAGGTGAAGCTTAAGCTCGCAGGTTTAGATGGTTATTTTAGTAATATCACCACGGGTTGCGAAGTGACACATGGTAAACCCCATCCGGAAATATACTTACTCGCGGCACAACGACTAGGTGTTGCACCAGAGACTTGCTTAGCGTTTGAAGACTCTAATAATGGTGTAAAATCGGCCATGGCGGCAACGATGAAAACCTACCAAATTCTCGATTTAGTAGAACCTTGTGATGAGGTTCGTGCTTTGAATCCACATACGCATGAATCACTATTTTCAGTCTACCTCGAGTTATCAAAGTAATTTGTATCGGTACCCAAACAATTTCTTCGAAGGTGTGATGAATTCTGCATCTTGAGGTCACTTGGGTATATAATTGAATTTCATGGAAATAGTGGAGTGACGTTTTGAAGCAAACGCAGCGCCATCGCGAAATTCTTGCGATGCTGACACAAAGCGGTTTTGTTAATACCGAAGAGTTTGTTGACGAATTTGGGGTTAGCCCACAGACCATTCGTCGTGACTTAAATGATTTAGCTAAACAGGGATTAGTAACGCGTCATCATGGCGGCGCATCACTGCATTCAAGTACTGAAAATGAAGCCTATTCTGCGAGAAAGGTCCATTATCAGGAAGAAAAGACACGTATTGCCAACGCGTTGGTTTGTCGAATTCCCAATGGCTCGTCGTTGTTTATCGATATCGGTACAACGACAGAAGCAGTCGCTTTCGCGCTACTGAATCATCAAGATCTCAAAGTAGTGACAAACAACATCAATGTCGCGAACATTTTACGAGTAAAAGATGATTTCACCGTCATTGTTGCTGGTGGACAGATCCGCAATAAAGATGGTGGCATTATTGGTGAAGCCGCGAAAGAGTTCATTGAACAGTTTCGTCTAGACTTTGGCATCTTAGGTATCTCTGGGATCCATGAAGACGGGAGTCTACTCGACTTTGATTTTTCGGAAGTGCGTATTGCCCAAGCTATTATGGAATGTTCTGGTCAAACTTTACTAGCAGCTGATAGCACGAAATTTAACCGTGGAGCCATGGTCAATTTGGGGCACATTTCTCAGGTTGATGCGTTTTTCACGGATGAAAAGCCGCCACAAGAGCTCATTGATATTATGGAACAAAGTGACGTCGATTGGTACGTATGCGAGTAAACGTGAGTTGTTTGCCGATATTTCAATACTAACGGTGTCGCCGTTTTATATTTAGATACAATTACTCATTAAATGCAGTAGCTTTGACATCTATTGATCAAGTTATCTGCTGTAGTGACAAAGATGGATGTGATGTAATAACCCACGTGAGCAGTTGATGGTCCACTTTCAACTCGGTCGCGCATCCAACTTAGACATGGTACTGATTAGGCACCGTACTGATGTTGCCTTGCTGTGTAATGCAGCAAGGCTTTTTTTATTTTGGGTTGAGTAAAACGGTTTTATTTAGGTTCTAGTCAAGCCTTGTCTGCATCGCTAAACGTTTCGGGATGAGGATTTGGTTCGGCCGATAGCATCTTCCCAGCCTTGGTAGAGAGCGTCACGTTGCTGGCGATCAATTGCCGGGCGAAAGACGCGCTCAATTTCTTTTTTATCAGCCAATTCATCTTGGCTTTGCCAAAAGCCTGTAGCAAGTCCTGCTAACATCGCCGCGCCCAATGCAGTGGACTCACGTACAACGGGCCTAACGACTTTACTGCCCATAATATCGGCTTGAAACTGCATTAAGAAATCATTAGCAACCGCACCGCCATCGACACGGATTTGGCTCAGCTTGATGCCGGAGTCTTCTTCCATCGCAAGAAGCACATCGCGGCTTTGATAGGCAATGGATTCAAGTGCAGCGCGAATGATGTGGTTGCGATTGGTACCTCGAGTGAGTCCCGTTAAAGAACCACGGGCATGCGGGTCCCAATACGGGGCACCTAGCCCAACAAATGCAGGCACTAAGTACACGCCATTCGTGTCATCAACCTTTTCTGCAAAATATTGTGTGTCTTGTGCATCACGAATTAAGCCTAATTCGTCGCGCAGCCATTGAATGGTTGCTCCACCCATAAAGACGCTGCCCTCTAACGCGTAGGTCACGCTGTCACCAACTTGGTAGCCAATCGTGGTGAGTAGCCCATGCTTAGAGGCCATGGGGGTTGTACCTGTGTTCATTAATAGGAAGCACCCAGTACCGTAAGTGTTTTTTACCATGCCTTTTTTAAAGCACTGTTGACCAAAAAGTGCAGCTTGCTGGTCGCCGGCAATGCCACTGATTGGAATGTCTTCTGTCCCTCCACCAATATGTGCGTAGCCATATATCTCACTGCTTGATTTGACCTCGGGAAGCATCGATCTAGGGATATTAAAAATGCCAAGAAGTGTGTCATCCCACTGCAACGTATGAATATTAAATAGCATGGTTCGTGAAGCGTTACTGACATCGGTCACATGAGATTTACCATGAGTGAGTTTCCACACTAACCAAGTATCCACAGTGCCAAATAGTAATTCGCCTTTTTCTGCTCGTTCACGAGCCCCTTCGACGTTGTCGAGTATCCAAGCAATTTTGGAGGCAGAAAAGTACGCATCAACGACCAGTCCGGTGCGTTGGTTAATGATGGTATCGTGGCCATCTTGCTTGAGCTGATCACAAAAGTTGGCTGTGCGGCGACATTGCCAAACAATGGCATTATAAATGGGTTGACCGGATTCTTTGTCCCAAACAATGGTGGTTTCGCGTTGGTTAGTAATGCCTATGGCGGCAACATCTTCATTGGCGATATCTGCCTGAGCAAGCACTTCGGTCAATGACGAGCGCTGTGTCGCCCATATCTCCATAGGATCATGTTCGACCCAGCCTGGCTGAGGATAGATTTGAGTGAACTCTCTTTGTGCTGAGCACACCGTGTTGGCGTCGCGGTCGAAGATGATCGCACGCGAACTAGTCGTACCTTGATCTAATGCGACGACGACGTTTTTAGGCTTGTTCATACCATTCTCGTTCTTAGTTTTTGTGGGATTAGGTTGGACTATTAGCTACTTAATAGAACTCGATATCGCACCGTATTAGGTGATTGCAGGCAGGGCGAAAAAAGTTGTTTACACGTTTAGTTAATACGTGGCCACTGCATCAATTAAATGTTCGTTATCGACCATATGAGCATTAATTTGCAGATATTTTAATAATTCTTCAGAAAATTTGCTTTTACCTATCTCGCAAAATTAGCCTTGTAATACTTAAGTATTAACGAAGTGTGACAAAACACAAGTTCACTTTAAGGAAGACAAATAAGTGTACAAAATGCTCGATCTTTTCGTTTTCGAGCATTATAGTTAGTTAAACGAACATTGGTGCGCATTATTCGGTTTCGATAAAGGGTGAGCAAAGATGAGTGTCTCAGAAAAAATGTATGATTTAGTGGTGATTGGCGGCGGAATAAATGGTGTTGCTGTGGCTGCGGACGCCGCAGGTCGTGGGTTGAAAGTTGCACTTTATGAAATGAATGATCTTGCGTCAGCAACTTCATCCGCCAGTAGTAAACTGATTCATGGCGGATTGCGCTATTTAGAGCACTATGAGTTTCGTTTAGTGTCAGAAGCGCTTGCGGAAAGAGAGGTGTTATTAAAAAATGCCCCACATCTTGTTTCCCCTCTTCGTTTTCAGCTACCTCATCGCGCGCACCTACGTCCGGCATGGATGATTCGAGCCGGACTATTTTTGTACGATACTTTAGGCAAACGCGTGTCTTTGGCCAGAAGCAACAGTGTGAAATTTTCGGCTGAAGACAGCCCGTTAAAACCAGAAATGACAGTGGGGTTTGAGTACTCCGATTGCGCGGTCGACGATGCGCGTTTAGTCGTAACCAATGCCAAATTGGCGCGGGAGAAAGGGGCGGAGATACACACCCGAGCAAAATGCATTAACGCGCAGCGAAGTAATGACGAATGGCAAATTGACATTGAACACAGTTTGACTGGAGACGTGTCAAGCGTACGTTGTAAGGCGCTAGTGAATGCCGCTGGACCTTGGGTTGACCGCTTTTTCGACCGTCAGCTTGATATGGTTTCGCCTCGCAGTATTCGCTTAGTGAAAGGCAGTCATATTGTTGTACCTCGTATGTACAGTGGTGACAAGGCGTTCATTTTACAAAATGAAGATAACCGGATTGTGTTTGTCATTCCTTATATGGGGCACTACTCATTAGTGGGAACGACGGATGTTGAATATCAGGGTAACCCTAGCGAAGTGACTATCGAAGATAGTGAAGTTGCCTACTTGTGCGATGTGGTCAATCAGCATTTCAAGAGTTCAATTAGCGCTGACGATATTATTACTACGTGGTCAGGTGTTAGGCCGTTATGTGATGATGAGTCAGACGACCCTCAGGCGGTGACACGAGACTACACTATTGAGTTAGATGACCCACTCAATGATGCGCCATTACTGTCCATTTTCGGTGGTAAGCTCACCACCTATCGAAAATTGGGACAAGCGGCTGTCGATAAACTTGCGCCATTTTTTCCGAAAATGGGACCAGAGTGGACCCGAACAGCAGCACTACCCGGAGGCAATTTCTCTAATCGCGAAAGCTTAGTTGCCGAGGTGATGAGCGAACATCGCTGGATGGACGAGTCTTTGGTTAAGCGATGGGTACATGCTTATGGAACCATGATCTATACCTTATTAGAAGGCAAGCAGGCGATAGATGATTTAGGACAGGAATTTGGTGCAGGACTGTATCAAGTTGAAGTCGATTACCTATTAGATGCAGAATGGGCTGTGACTGCTGAGGATATTTTATGGCGCCGTGGTAAGTTAGGTTTGGCGATAGATAGTATTCAATTTAATGCCTTAACAGACTACATTGCTTCTGTGGCGCTAAAACGTGCTCGACCATCTTTGAAATCCGTGGGCTGATGCTACGGCTGCTGTTTATGAATGACGGTTGCTTTTTAGAGCTTCGATAAATAATAAAGCCGCTATTTTACTAGCGGCATTATTACTGTTACTCGTCGTGTCCGTCTATTTATCGTCTACGACTTCAATTAATACGTCACCTGTCGCGCCACTTGGTGTACTAATACCGAGATAGTTAGACAGCGTTGGTGCAATATCGTAAGGCGTCACCGCTCTATTGACCGTTTGTGCTTTCAACTGATTTCCAGCAAAAATCACCGGAACGTGAGTGTCGAATCGCCATGGTGAACCATGAGTAGATGCTATCGTAAGCCCATCCATATCATTGATATAGGTTCTTTGGTCGAAAACCAAATAGACATCGCCAGAACGAGATGGATGGTAGTTGTTTCGAATTAATTGATTCACTCTCGTATCGGCGACTCGGTTGGTTGCAATATCATTGCTGGTAACTGCGCTGGAAATTCCGGTAATTTTTACCACTTCCTCTGCAACAGCTTTTTGCACCTTGGCTAAGTCCAATTTCTTTTCTTTAATCATCACATGATCAAGATAGATGTATGGCTGGGCATAGAGCTTAATCACATCTTTGTTTAAACCAAATTCTGCTTTTAGTCTCGCTTCCAATCCGGACTGCCAGAGCGCATCTTTTTGAAAATAGAACGGTTGCTTAAGACCCAGTTGATTTGTAGTCGGTGACGCTTCAGGTACGCCGTGATCGGCAGAAAGGACGATTAATGTGTTATCTAAGCCAACGGACTTATCGATGGATTCGAACATAGTCGCCAGCGTTCGGTCAAGACGGATAAGATTGTCTTCCGTTTCTAAGCTAGAAGGGCCGTAGAGGTGAATGACGTAATCGTTTGAAGAGAAACTCACAGCAAGAAAGTCGGTGCTATTACCTTGGCCTAACTTTTTCTCTGCTATTAATGTGTTGGCGAAATCAGCAGTGATTTCATCCCCTGCTGGGCTTACCGTTAACATTGTTGAATAGTATTGGAAGGATGCAGGACCATAGGGATGTGGGAAGGTTCTTTGAAAGCCCGCCAATTCGACTTTGTGATCTTGATTATGCTCTATAACAGAGTAAGCCTCCTGATCCAAAGATAACTGCCACTTTTTGCCCGAGTAGCGATCCGGGAACGATTTTTCATTCCACTTCGTTACCCATGCTGGTGTTTCATCATAGTAATAGTCACTGGTGACAAACTCTGATTGAGCTTTGGAAAACCAAAAGGCCTTTCCAGCATGACCAGCGAGAGAAATGGCACCTCTATCCTTAACGGAAACAGAATACACTTGTGATTGACCGCTGCTGGCAATGGTCAGCTCATCACTAAATGTTGAAGACAAAATAGGGGCTGGTGAGCGGCCATCTCCCTGTGCGGTTTTTTGTGTAGGGTCGATCTCTGTCGCTTTATTGACCCCAGAACCTTGCGTTAGCATCGCGTAGTTAGGATCTTCAACGTTATACACCAAACGGTTTAGATTTCGATCAAACCAAACGTTACCGACCATACCGTGCACCGAAGGTGGTGCGCCAGTGGCTAGAGAAACATGGCCAACAATAGTTTCGGTGTTAGCGTGTTGGTAATTGGCGTTAGTGTAATACACACCTTCATCCATAAGATAACGAAAACCACCTTCGCCAAAGTTGTCTTTGAAGCGCTCGATCAAATCGGCTCTTAGTCCATCGACGGTAATCTGTACGACGAGTTTCGGAGACTGAGCTGCGTGCAGAGTAAAGCTTGCAAGAGCTGCAGTTGTGATAATGGTGGTATGTCTTGCAAGGCGTAATAAATGTTCATTAGTAGGCATAAGGTTTCCTTTAGAAGGATGCGGTTCACTATGATATTTAAGCCAGATCACCGAGTATAAAGTAATGATAAAAATGCTGCTGGACCGGAGCGAACGGTGTCTGCCCCTTGAATATAATTAAACAGCAGCATGTGATTTAGCTTAGGAGAGTTTCGATGAGAACGGGAGAATAATGGCGATAATTTGCTCCGATCTATCTGATAACTAAACGATATTGATAGTATCGGATTCTACTTGCTTTAAAGTTATATCGATTATGCTCGGCAGAGAGCAGAGAGCAGAGAGCAGAGAGCAGAGAGCAGTGGTGTTCGGCACCGCCTAAGGTGCCGATAGAAAAATGTACTAAACCGCTTTACTCATTCTCATGGAGTTAAGGCGATAGAAAATGAGTGAACCTAGCAGTATCGCGCACCCAACTATTTTGTTGAGTGGCATTGGCTCTGAGTAAATGATGATACTTAATATCAGTGTCCATATTGGCTCAAGAAGCATGAGCAGCGCCGCATTGGTCGGTTGTGCGAATTTTTGTCCCGTAGTTTGCATCAAATAACGTAAGCTGGTAGCCAGCACAACACTCAATCCAAACCATGTCCACGTTTCTGTTGAAATAACCTCAGGCCATGACTCGACGCAAAAAGAAAGGATCAGCCCGAAGCAACCAGCAGAAAAAAGCTGAAATGTTGTTAATAGCATCGGTGACAGACGTGCTGAATATTTGCTGTTTAAATTGAAGTGCACGGCAAGACCAACAGCCGCTGTTAAAAACCATAGGTGGCTTGTCTGTGCATGCCATCCGCCATTCCAAGAAAGCAAAAATAAACCAACGAGTGCAATGGGGAGTGATAACCAGAATGCGCGCACGGGTTTATTGCCAAATAGCCCCCAAGCAACCATAGGGACGAATAACATGGAAAGGCTCATAATAAATGCTCCTTCACCCAGAGTTTCACTTATCGAGATGGCATGAATCCAACAAAAGATGGAAAGAGCAAGCGCACTACCGACCCCCATAGCGCGTAAAGCATCCTTGAAGCTGGTTGTTTTAAGGGCTTTTAAACAAAATGGCAATAGGATCAGCGATGCCAGCAAAAAGCGTAGACCAATGAAACCAAAAGGAGGGAGTCCCTGTATTGCCTCTTTGGAGAAGACCCAGCCAGCTCCGGCAAGTAGAGTGGTAAAGATTAATATAAATTCAGCGCGAAAACGGTTAGCCATAACGAAGATATCTTGGTTTTTTGTTTATTTTGCGCTATTTGGCGACAAGACTCCATCTAAAATCCCGTAGAAAAGAGGGTTTTGGTGACAGCCTAACCTATTGAGTGAGCTTTGCATCACAAGGGGATTTATTTCCAGAGTGAATGCATGCGATTGATCAACGTTTCATTAAAAACCACAAATGCAACTGTGTGCACTTGTGTTGGGCATCCTATAGTAATAGAGGAAGTGGTGATATCTATCTGGTGAGCGGGAGTACAGTATGGCGTTTTTTTTGTATAGCAATGATTCTCTCACAGTCATAGAGGTACAAGCGAATCGATTTGATGCCAAAATGATTCCGCTCTTTCGCCAGTACCTTAATCAGTTCGAGCAACTCGCATCTAACAAATTACTCATTGACTTAACGGGGGTGATTTTTATGGATAGCAGTGCACTTGGGACGATCATGGCTTTACATAAAACCCACGACTTTGGAGAGATGTCTATCATCAGCCAAAGCCCCTCGGTACTCAATTTATTCAAATTGACTAAAGTCGACCAGCTATTGAATATCTATCGTGATATTGATCACGCAGTGGCGGACATGGGGTGATCAATTTGAATACAAACAAGCCACTTCGTACTCGAGGAGGGTGGTTTTAGTTGACGTAACATACGTTGTCATACACACTAACTGTCAACTTTTCGTGACACTTTCAGTAGGAATACCCAGTGCGTTTAGAAGTCTTATGTGAAGATAGACTCGGATTGACTCGTGAGTTATTGGACATTTTAGCGTCCAGAAGCATTGATTTACGTGGCATAGAAATCGACATTACGGGGATAATTTATCTTAACTGCCCAGATATTGATTTTGATACATTTCGCGATCTAATGGCGGAAATTAGACGAATTTCAGGTGTTAAAGATGTTCGAAAGATCCAATTTATGCCTAGTGAAAGGCATAACACTGAGTTGGTTTCTTTGCTAACTAATCTTCCATATCCGGTGCTTTCTATTAACTTGAAAGGTTCTGTCGATATGGCGAATCACGCCGCACTAAAATTGCTTGGAAAAAGTGAGCAAGAAGCCATCGCACAACATATCTCTCATTTGTTACCGAGTTTTCAATTTTCAAAATGGATTGAGGGTGATATTTGCCGCCAGAAACAAGCGATTGTTGTTGATGGCATGGATTACTGGATGGAGATTTTGCCTGTATACATTACGGGTGAATCCAATGAGACGGTGCTAGCTAGCGCTGTAATGAGTATTCAGCCAAGTAGCACGGCGATTGTTTCTGAGTCACTGTCTGACAATAATACCCTTGGTTTTGAGCATTTCGTCGGTGTCTCAAACCGTCATAAAGCGTTGATGAGTCAGGCAAAGAAATTGGCCATGTTAGATCAACCCTTATTGATTGAAGGGGATACGGGGACAGGTAAAGAAATGCTGGCGAAGGCTTGCCATAGTCGCTCAAACCGTGCATCTAACCCATTCTTGGTTCTGAGCTGTGCTTCTATGCCTGATGACGTGGCTGAAACAGAGTTGTTTGGTCATGCGCCTGGTTCTTTTAATCACGAGCATGGTCATAAAGGTATTTTTGAGCAGGCGAACGGTGGCACAGTATTGCTAGATGAGATTGGTGAAATGAGCCCTCATCTGCAAATTAAGCTGTTAAGGTTTTTGCAAGACGGTACGTTCAGACGTGTGGGTGAAGAACATGAAGTACACGTAGATGTGAGAATTATTGCTTCCACTCGTCACAATCTAGCGGATTTAGCGGAGCAGGGGGCATTTAGAGAAGACTTGTATTATCGCCTCAACGTACTGACGCTGACGATTCCACCACTGCGTGAGCGAGCGAGCGATATTGCACCATTGCTAGACTTATTTATTGCAAAACACAGTCAAAAGTTGGCGATTGCTAAGCCACAATGCACAGAGACACTGGTAAAGGATCTCGGCAGTTACCCATGGCCGGGTAACATGAGACAGCTCGATAACTCGGTGCTACGAGCATTGACTCAAATTAGTGGTAATACCTTGCAGATTGAAGACTTTAAGCTACCTAAGCTGGAGTCAGTGGCGACAAGCGGTGCGAACCTGAATCTAGACGGCTCATTAGATGACATGATGAAGGACTACGAGTCTAGAATTCTTGAGAAACTGTACCAGTCATTTCCATCGAGTCGAAAATTAGCAAAGCGGCTGAACGTGTCACATACATCCATTGCTAACAAATTGCGTGATTACAACATTCGCAAGAATTGATGTTGAAGGCGTCGGACGCTAATAAAACACACGCAATAGTGTAAAGTCGTCAGTGGCCTAGCAAATGGCACTGCGACTTTCGCTGGTAAGGCATTTGATCTCGCCAATTATTGTCAAATATCAGGGAGTTATAATGGAAGATAGCAGCTCGGCGGTGGGAATACATTGCCGTGATGGGAATGTGCTGATTCGTACCGCCAAACCCTCAGATGCGTACACAATATCCAACTATTTTCAGGAAAATAAAACGTTTCTAGCACCTTGGGAGCCTAAGCGAGATTCCGCTTTTTATCGAGCGGATACTTGGGCAGCAAAGTTGGTTAAGCTGGAAGAGTTACACCGACTCGGGCTTGCCTATTATTGCTTAATTTTCGATACGGATTCAAAAGAGATGAAGGGCACGGTGTCGCTGAGCAATCTTGTCAGGTTTCCACTTCACTCATGTAATTTAGGCTACTCGTTAGCCGAAAATGCCCAAGGCCATGGGTATATGCGCAAAGCTCTCGCCATGGTGATTCCTTATATGTTCAATGTGCAAAATATGCATCGCATTGCGGCGAGTTATATGCCTCATAATGAACGAAGTGCCGCAGTACTTAATGCCATGGGGTTTCAAAAAGAGGGCTATGCAAGTGATTACTTGCTGATAAACGATCAATGGGAGGATCATATCCAGACGGCATTGATTAACCCTAATTGGAGAGCCAGTTAATATTGGACAGCCAGTAAATATTGGAGAATCAGCTAATGAAGCGTCTTGAACAGCAACTCACATTACTAATGGAATTGGACAAGCTTAAAAGCGTATTGCGCCGAACTCGAATAAAAAGTTCAGCTGGTCGCTTTGAAAATAGTGCGGAACACAGTTGGCACGTGGCGATGATGGCGTTGTTATTAGAAGAGCATGCTAACGAACCCGTAGATATTGCTGTCGTGGTGAAAATGCTGTTACTGCATGACATGGTGGAAATCGACGCGGGTGATACTTTTGTCTACGATGTTGCCGCATCATTAGAACAAGAACAAAAAGAGCTAGCGGCGGCAAATCGGCTGTTTGCTATGCTACCGCAAGAACAAGGCGACGAGTTGTTTTCGATTTGGCAGGAGTTTGAAGCGGCAGAAAGCCCAGAGGCTAAATTTGCCAAGGCACTCGACCGGTTAATTCCGATGCTGTTGAACTATCATAATCAAGGTCAAAGCTGGTTAGAAAACGATGTGTCGAAGGAACAAGTCATGAAGGTGAACCAGAAGATAGAAAAAGGTTCACAAGTGCTGTGGGATAAAGCACAATCGCTGATAGAAGAAGCCGTAGAGAACGGCTGGTTAAAACACTAGGAGACTGAATGTCGTACACGACTTTGGATGAATACCAAAGAAAATGGATTTTCACTCATCAATCTATGCCTGTACCAGAAAGTGATTGGCCTTTCATCAAACCGATGACGCAAGCACGTGCAGCACAGTTTTGGAAAGAAAATATCAGTGCACAAAGCCCCGATGCTGAGCGTATGTCCTCTCAGGACTGGCCAATGAAAGACAGCAACTGGCAAGAAAGTGTCGATTGGATGAAAGCATGGGAAGCCGATGACAACGCATTGCCAGAAGCGGTGGCGGAATTTATTGACTGGCAAGACGACGTGACGGTGTATTTTTGTTATGAAAAATACAATGTGATTGAAACCAAGTGGTCGATTTTCAAAAAGTATTGGAAGAACTTTTTGTTTTACGATGATGGTCCGATTTTGTTAGGGCGTCGTAGGCAGGAATCGCTATGGTTCTCAACCAAAGGCACCGTTAGACTCGGTCGCCGAAGTTAAATGCTAATAGTTAAATGCCGATAGTTAAATACTGATAGCTAATAAATGGAATGAGTAAATGAAGCCTGCATCTCTGCAGGCTTTTTTGTGCGCAAAATAGACTTAACTCACATTCCAAAAAAGTAACTCAGTTAAATGCCAAGTCTTTGATCTTACGCTAAGTATGCTCTTGCATAACAACGTGATACTGCTCTCAGTAAATCATTTTTTTATTCACTATTAGCAAAACTATTTGTAGCTATTTCTCAGGACGAGCCATGTTATGCGCCACTATCTCAAATACATTATTCCGATCTTAGTTCCACTGATCGTATTACTTTTGCCTCTCTCTGCATTTCCTTTCGACGGATTGACGATTATTCAGCAGCGCGTCATCGCGATATTTTTATTAGCTGCACTATGTTGGGTGTTTGAGCCTATCCCAATTTATGCAACGTCTGTGGTTATTATCGTATTGGAACTTCTCATGCTATCGAATAAAGGCATGTATTGGTTTCGTGCCGCAGAAGGTGAAGCGCACTTCGGTACCTTGTTGCGATATGAAGAGATCATGGCGACGTTTGCAAGCCCGATCATTATGCTGTTTCTTGGCGGGTTCTTCCTCGCGATGGCAGCGACGAAATATCGTTTAGACGTCAACCTTGCAAGGGTATTGCTGAAACCGTTTGGTACCGACCCTAAATATGTGATGCTCGGTTTGATGTTAATTACGGGTGTTTTTTCTATGTTTATGTCAAATACAGCGACCACCGCGATGATGCTGTCTATTTTGACGCCGGTGATTGCGTTATTTGGGCCTAAAGATCCCGGACGCATCGCGTTTGCTTTGTGTATCCCAGTCGCCGCGAATATTGGTGGTATTGGTACGCCTATTGGCACACCACCAAACGCAATAGCACTAAAATATCTAGTGGGTGAAAACTACATTAGTTTTGGTGAGTGGATGGCATTTGGTGTGCCATTTGTAGTGGTGATGATGGCTCTGGCTTGGGTGTTGATTAATACACTTTATGGTGCTGAGCAGAAAAAAATAGAGCTGGCGATCAAAGGTAAGTTTCTAAAAACGCCAAAAGCGATCATGGTGTACATTACTTTCGCTGGCACCATTATCCTATGGTTGATGGGCTCAACGCATGGCATGAACTCTTATACCGTAGCGCTTATTCCTGTAGCGGTGTTCTCACTAACAGGTATCATTAATAAAGAAGATCTCAAACGTATCTCGTGGGATGTACTTTGGCTGGTATCCGGCGGGATTGCGCTTGGCTTAGCTTTAGACAAAACCGGATTAGCTCGATTAGTGGTGCATAGCATCCCTTTCGATGCGTACTCACCTTACGTCGTGCTATTTGGCGCTGCATTCTTGTGTCTCATCATGGCCAACTTCATGTCGCATACCGCAACCGCAAACTTACTGATGCCAATTATGGCGGCGTTAGGCGCGTCTATGGTATCGCTCGCGCCACTTGGCGGCGAAATTACCTTGATTTTGGTTGTGACGTTCGCGGCGTCATTGGGCATGTCGTTACCGATTAGTACACCGCCTAATGCCTTGGCGCACGCTACGGGCAATGTACAAAGTAATCAAATGGCGAAAGTTGGCGTCATTCTTGGCGTCGTCGGCGTGTTATTAAGTTTTGTGCTCGTTTGGCTGTTGCATGCGGTAGGACATATTGGATAACCCATATGGATAAGCTGGTAAGACATTATTTTTCAGAACCCACGCGACAAGTGACGATGATGGCTGGCGATGTCGTATTACGTCAGCACGGTCATAATGACCGACTGTACTATGTGCAAAGTGGTGAGCTGGAAGGGTTTGATGAACGAGAGGAAGATGGCAACCTGACCAAATTATTCACCGCATCAAGTGGGGCTTTTATTGGCGTACACAGTTTCTTTTCTGGCACGTGGACTGCGTCGTCAACTGTTAAGGCAAAAACGCAAGTCAAACTGGCGTGGATAGATAAAAACACACCAGCGATCAGGCCGGAAGAGCTAGGTCCGCTCAGTGCGCAGTTTATGCCAGTGATCGTGAATGAGCTATCTCGGCGTCAGCGTCGTGCAACCCAAGAAGCAATTGCCAAAGAAAAGGTGCTGCAGCGGCTGCACACAGCTGAACAAATGACCACGCTAGGGCAACTCGCAGCAGGCATTGCCCATGAGCTTAATAATGCCATTGGTGTGGTCAGCAGTAAGACTGACCATTTACAGAGTGAGCTTATTCAGTTACTAGAAGAAGCGCATCCAGAATCGAGCCAATATTTCGACTTAGGCCTGATGCAAGGGCAATGGACGTCGTCTAGCGAGGCGAGAAAGATCGCCAAGCAGATCGAAAGTGCATACAAACTTGATCGTTCACTGGCGAAGCGACTTGCAAAAGCGCTAGGTACTGCGACGCTACCACAACAGTGGCTAGATAGACCGGAGCAAGCGATAAAGTATTGGGAACTAGGGCGCGATCTTCACGATCTTAGACTCGCGGCACGCCACACCGTCGGCATTGTAAAGTCGGTCAAACAGTTAGGGCGTACCGACAGTGAGCAAGACGAATTGATTGATATTAATGACACCATTAACAAAGCCCTGTCTTTGCTACAAAGTGATTTACGTCTTGTGTCAGTGAGGATGCGTCCGGCGAGCTTGCCATTAATTAAGGGCGCTTCAACGGAGTATGTGCAGATTTGGAGCAACATTATTAAAAATGCCTGTGACGCTATGCATACAACCGTTGCACCAGAAATAGAGATTCAAACCCGTTGGGTGAATCAGCGAATTTTGGTCACCATTGCTAATAATGGACCTGAAATAGATGAATCCATTCGAAGAAAAATATTCCAGCCTAACTTCACCACTAAAAAAGGTGGTCTCAGTTTTGGATTAGGGCTGGGGTTATCGATTGTTAAACGTATTGTGAGTGAGAATAGCGGCACGATTGTGGTGAAAAGCAGTCCAGAACAAACTATTTTCCGAGTCAAATTACCAGTAGGAGAAGCAAATGGAGAAGCTTAATATTATTTGTGTGGATGACCAGCGAGAGGTACTGGGTGCTGTTGTTCAGGACTTAGAGCGCTTGTCTAGCTGGTTAAATATCGAAGATTGTGAGTCCGGCGCGGAGGTGTTAGACCTGCTGGATGATTTAGATGCAGAAGGTGAACACGTGGCGGTCATTATTTCTGACCACGTAATGCCAGGCATGACGGGGGTGGAACTACTGACGAGTATTTCACAAGATAGCCGGTTTAAATGGACGAAAAAAGTGCTGTTAACAGGGCAGGCCACACACTCAGACACCATTACCGCCATTAATACAGCGGGGGTAAGCCATTACTTTGAAAAGCCATGGAATGCCGATGCGCTAACGGATTGCGTTCGCACTTTAGTGACGCACTATATATTTGACAGTGGCTTAGACTACCAACCTTATCATGAAGAATTAGATCAGCAGGTAGTATTAGCAAGGCTTAGTTCATCATTTTAAAGTCAAGCACTCGTACGACATTTACTCTTAATACCCGATATGATTGTCGGGTATTAAGTTTAACCTGCAACTCTACTTTGTCTTTTACTCATGTTTGTCTTCATGTTATGCACTCATAGTGGGCACTCTCCGATTGTTACGATATGCGACATGGTTAATACTCTTAATGACAGATTTTTATTGTTGCATCATCTATGCTAGGGCGTGAAGTAAAATGGAAGCCTCTACTCTTATCAACAGACGTTTCTAGCATCATCAATAAAAGCTTCTACCCATAGGCAATAAAAATTAGACACAAGACGCGCATTGAATACCATTAGGGATATCTACATCGAAATCAGGAGGATGATATGTCGGAACATTACGCAGTGGTCAGTTGGACACGAGGCGAAGGAGAAGTCTTCCACGACAACCAGTATAGCCGAGGGCATAGTTGGGAGTTTGATGGTGGAGCGAGAGTGTTGGCATCGCCATCTCCTCATGTGGTGCCGTTACCTCTTTCCATAGAAGAACATGTTGATCCTGAAGAAGCGTTTATTGCCGCTTTGTCGAGTTGTCATATGCTGGTATTTCTTTCTATCGCCGCGAAGCGCAACTACGTGATAGACAGTTACACTGACAAAGCTATCGGTACTCTTGGTGAAAATGAATCGGGAAAACTCGCGGTAACCAAGGTGGTGCTGCACCCTCATGTTAAGTTTTCCGGAAAGCGTATCCCTACGATGGCGCAGTTACAAAAAATGCACCATTTGTCCCATGAAAATTGCTTTATTGCCAATTCTGTTACGACACTCGTAACAACTAAAATCATCGAGTAGTCCGCTATTTATTGTCGTTGTACTGGGCGTCATATTGTTCGACATCGTCTTCGAGTATTTCGTTGCTTATGTGCGGCAATTAAAATTATCGTACTGTTTGATATTGAGCTTAATGTTTATCACTGAGCTCACTGTGTAGAATAAAGGGAGTCGTTATGATTAAACAAGTTGGCGACACAATCATAGACACTAATCACAGGGCTCGTTGTCATTGTGGTGCCGTTGAACTGGAGTTGCACTTACCCAATGGCATAGACAAGCCAAGACGTTGTGATTGTTCGATCTGTCGAAGGAAAGGGGCGATTGTCGCCTCAGTAAAGCTAGACGGCATTCGTGTACTAAAAGGTCAACAATTCCTTAAGCTTTACCAATTTAATACCGGTACCGCTAAGCATTATTTTTGTTCTAATTGTGGCATTTATACTCACCATCAAAGACGCTCAGACCCAACAGAGTATGGTTTTAATGTTGGGTGTTTATTGGGCGTGAACCCTTTTGATTTGGGTGAGGTGGCCACTAATGATGGTGTTAACCACCCTGCGGATAGGTCATTGGGTTAACAAAGTTTAAGTGGTTAAAGTCCGAATATTCGTGACTACCAATTTGACTTCGTTATGTTGACGGGCTTTATTTGTATTGTGTCGCGCTGTGTGTTTTACGGCGGAGTTTGCGTGATCAGTAGGTTTTGTAATTAATAGAGCGGTGCAAGTGCGCTCGATGATGAAAGTATTTATGGTTAGGAGGTTACATGAATTGGTTCATTTCTGTTTTAAAACGGCCGATAGAGTTTAGTGGTCGCGCACGACGTAAAGAGTATTGGTACTTTGTGGCAATTAGTATTTTGATTTCACTTCCTCTAACCATGATTGATTATGCACTCGGTTGGTACAGCGCATCTGAAGAAATTGGTATTCTGAGCGGTATTTTTACATTATTAATTATATTACCAAGCCTATCAGTCACCGCTCGTCGTTTACATGATACAGGTCGTACTGGCTGGTGGATGTTGCTTTACTTTATTCCAATTATTGGTTTTTTCGTTATGTTGTATTTCTTAGTTTTAGACAGCGAAAACGCCGAAAATGTCTACGGGAGTAACCCTAAGTTGTCGGCGAAGTTATAGTCAGTGACTAGGTTAGAAGCGGCTTGTTGCATGGGGAGCTGCGTAAGTTACTGCGCAGCCACTGTTGAGTTATGACGGGTAGCATAAACGTTATCAGCACAGTAACGAACGGATTTGACGATTATTCCGACGGCAAGTTTTTTTTGAGCTCTAAAAGCATAAGGTAGGCGCTTTCTCCTGACATTTCATAGGGGTTAAAGTGTTCTGAACCTGAAAATTGCAGCTTTAATAGCGTGGTTAAATGCGATTGTGGTATGTCACCCATAGAGCAGTCCCCAAATGAGCGACAGTCGATTTCTTTGAAATAAAGTATGCTGACATTACTGTGCCGTTGGTCATTTAAAATATGGTGATAGGTGTCGTTTATGGCGTCTCTCGATCCTTCTAAACACTGCAGAAAATAGGTTTGATTGTGGCTCAGTAGTCCGGTGATATGAGATTTTTTGTTGTGCTCACGGGATTGTGAAAGGATGTCTCCTATAGCATTTGAATCACAATTCTTTGATAGTGTACTGACATAAATTAATCGAGTTAAGAACATAGCGGCCACTTTGATTTCTATCCAAGGGTATTCATAAATATAATCGATGTGGCCTAAATTGCGAACTTACGCAACGTTGACTGTTGAGCAGAGAGGGGAGCAAGACGATGGAAGTGATAAACAAATTTAATGATTATCCAAGTGATGTTCGACGGTCACTTCTTGATTTAAGATCGCTCATTTTTCAGTGTGCGAAGGCGTTAGATTTAGGTGACGTGGAAGAAACGCTGAAATGGGGCGAGCCTAGTTACCGTGTTCAATCGGGCAGCCCAATTAGAATGGATTGGAAGTTAAAGACGCCGAATAACTACTACCTGTATTTCAACTGCAACACGCAATTAGTCGACACATTTCGTGAGTTATATAGTGACGTACTTGAGTTTCAAGGCAATAGAACCATCGTGTTATCGATGACTCAACCATTTCCTGAAAGCGAAATTAAGCACTGTATCGCTTTGGCGATGACCTATCAAAGAATAAAACACATGCCTTTACTTGGAGCAAGTTGAGCACCAGTAGTTAACCGTCAGCACTAGACGGTTTGTGGTACAGGCAGCTCTGATGCACATTCAGATTCAACTATTTCAAGAACCCCAAATCTTGTACCGAGAAATTCGCTAAATTGGGAAAGATATGCGCCATCGCACTATCACTCCTCACGCCCATCCATTTCGCGATGGTGGCACCAATTTGCTCAACAGAAGTCGTTGGGATCATTCGTCCTTTATTGAAATCATTTTCGCCATCAAGGATTAACGATGGCCACTGCCCGTATAACTGTCCACTATTTAGCGCGCCGCCCATCACTAGGTGATTGCTTGCCCAGCCATGGTCAGTTCCGGCACCATTGCTCGCTAAGCGTCGCCCAAAATCAGACATCGTCATTGTGGTCACTTTGTCGCCCAGCCCTGATGCTTCCATAGACTGATTGAACGCGGCAAGCGACTGGCTCAAAGCACTCAGTAATTGTGTATGAGTATCCAATTGGTTCGCGTGTGTGTCAAAGCCACCTAAGCCGACAAAGTAGACTTGTTTTTGATGCATAAGTTGATCGCTCGACTTGATCAATCGCGCGACGGTATGGAGTTGATGACTTAAAGAAATATCAGGAAAATGGCCTTCTTCCGGAACCGATTCAATCGCTGCTGCTAGCTTGTCGCGTATAGAAATCGAATCTCCCTTTACGCGATCAAACTCTCTTCCAAACGCCGTCTGCGGGGATAGACTCATGACTTGATCAAAGCTCTTACGGCGCAAACTATTACTAACAGCATTCACTTTAGGCAGTGATGATGCATTAATAAGGTTAGCACTATGATCGCTGCCATTTAGTAGCTGCGTATAGCCATTAAGACTAAACGTCGGGCTAATGGCGTCTGTATCGCTACTGAGCACATCCATCAAGCGTCCTGCCCAGCCTAACGTTGTGGGACTGCCAGACCAGCCACGCTGCCACTCCGTTTGTTGTGAGTTGTGGGAAAATAGAAACGGTGGCATCGCGTGCGTTCCATCTTGCAAACCCGTTTTCGTTGAAGGCTCTATCAGCACACCACTATTCGCAATGGCGATCATTTTGCCACTGTCGAAAAGACTTTGAACACCTGTCATTGATGGATGTAAACCTAATGTCAGGTCTGACCCCGTATTCAACGACAATGGCAATAATGAGGCTTGCGGGAGGGCAATATCTGGACGGGCAGCAGCGTACTCATCATAGTGTGCATTGTCGTTGGGTACTAACATGTTAAAGCCATCATTCCCGCCAAACAAAAACACACAAACCAGGGCTTTATAATCATTATTTGGTAGGGCATGTGCAGAGCCAGTACCCATCATCGAGACAAGCGGTGTCGAGGCCATTGCCGCTAAAAGTTGACGACGAGAAATCATTGGGCAAGCTCCTCTATATGAAACTCTTGGCTCGTCACAACAATATAGAGTGCATTGCGAACCTTTAAACTCTGCTGGGTATCACGAAGATCGTCTAACCCTTCTAATACGATGGCTCGCAGCGGCTCACTCATTCTTTTAGAAAGCAGGCGCCGTTCAATCTCTTCAATCAATGCTGTGTGATCGTTGGCTATCGCTTCTAGAGGTGCGGTATTGATGACAATACGAGTCGGGTTATCTTCTCCCTCATAATCGGTTCTGCCCGTCGCGGACCAAAGCTGATTATTGGTGAGTATAAAGTTGTTCCAGCTGAGTATCTCAAACTCTGGTGCAACGTCACTTGCCGCCGAAATTTCGCCAATTGGAGCGTAATCTGGAGAGAAAAAATTGAACACGCTTGGCGATCCAAGCGGAGATTGTCCATATGAACCAAACGTGCCAATAGAGTTGTGAAAACGACCTGAAGGATCGGCGGATTTAGCCTCTAAGGCGCGGAAAAAATTGGTCATTGCGATTAATGGCTCTTTCATCTTAGCAGGTGAACGATCACCGCCGCTCAGAGCCTCGCTATCAGTGAGAACACCACGGATCACGGCTTTAAGATCCCCCCTTACTCCCTTACCATTATCGGCAAATAGTGCACTAACCCGTGCAACATAAGCGGGCGAGGGGTTCGATGTGACCAACCTTTGGATAAGATGCTTACTGATCAATGGAGCGGTGTTCGAGTGATTAAGCAACATATCCATGGCTTGTGCCATATCTTGTTCCGCGGTTTGCCCTTGTGCAAACACTTCTCCCATTACCACTTTTTCTTCATCATCATGACGGTCAGGATATGCCACCATGGGTAAGAACCAATTCCCGTCTTTAGATCCCCAATTCGGTTGGTTTTTTTCGGCGATGTGCCAACCGGTAAATACGCGCGCAAGGTTTTCAATGTCGTCTTGTGAGTACGTTGGGATCCGTTGCCCTTGGTTATCAAGTTTTTCGGTGCCATCTGGGTTGAGTTCATAAAGCCCGATGCTAAATAATTGCATCACTTCACGTGCATAGTTTTCATCAGGGTAGCGATTACTCTCTGGAGCCGCCTTTTGGTTAGCCATCATTGACAAGTAATCACCCATCGCGGCATGAAGCGTCACTGATTCGATCAAATCACGATAATTGCCAAAAGCATGGGTGATGAGCATGTCGTAGTAGTCCGTCATCTCTAAGGCTCGACCATTCAAGCTAGCGCCATATCGTGAAATCACGAATATTTCACTTAGTGCAAACGCGACACGCTGTCTTAGTTGATCTGGGGCATTCAGGCTAAGGTCCCACCACACGGCCGCACGATCCGATTGGTTGTAACTGTCGCCAGCACCTTCTAGTGGGTACTCTTTAAGACGTGTTAAGTGCAAGCTTGGCACCATAGAAAATTGCTGATTGAGCCAAGTGACATAACCTAACGTTGCGAGTTCTTGATAGGAGTCCGGTTTAGGACCAAATGTCGAGCGATAGAGAAGGTCATAACGCTGATCTTGTGTCAGGGGGATCGGCTCGGGGGAAACATTGCCCGAACCATTATCGCCTTCTCCGCCACATGCCGAAAGCAATGAAAGGCCAAGGAAGCATGCAGTCAATTTGAAGGCACAGCGCTTTAAAACAGAAGACAACTCAGAAACCTTATTCTGTAGATGATGTCGCCGCACACTAACGAAGATCATGATTTGCAGCAATCTAACCCAGTATAAACTGTGCGACGGGTTCAAATTTGCTAAAGCGGTAGCAAAGTTAGCCAAGCCATATCGTTAAATACAATATACGCATACCCATCTAGCCCAACAATTCGTCACTTCTTTGAAGCAAGGAGCCTACTCACAATGTTTACAGAATTTCTTGGTGATCACAAAGTCACACCCGTTATTGTTTAACTCGCTTTTGCCCCAAAACGCGTTAGAGCAAATACTCTACACATTGTTTTGTAGCGAGCCTTTTCCCTACCAAATCTAATCTAATGACGAGTGTAAGACCATACTCATTTTGAGGTGTGAGATTCCACTAGATCAAACTTTCAGTGTTTGTTATTGCCTTTCATAAAGAAAAAAAAGAGCTTGCCACGATAACTACCTGAACGATAAAAGATATATTAACTCGGATATAGAGTGTGGCTTTTATACTTTGATACTTGAAAATGAGCATATCGCATTCCTTATTTGAAGTAGGTACGCTCATTTTATCGTCTGTTCATACTTGATAAATGCCGTTTACGAGTACACTGTACGACGAGCAAGCAAAATGTACGTTCTGCATGCTCGATGTATAGACAAATTAAGATCTAGTGTTTTGCCGTATCCATTTATCAATGGTTCTATCCGTTACAGGCACTACCCGAGACAATTTTCTCGCCGCATCTGCTACTGATTTATACTCAGCCTTGTTTTCATCGTAAATTTTCAAAACTTCATCTTTCATAGAGTCCGTTTCTGCATGACGACTCCTTGCCGCTTTCCTAGCATTCTCTTTTCTAACTGCATCAGCGAATATTACGTTGCTCATCTTTTCACGATGTAGCCAGCAATCATTGAGAATTTCCATCATTGTGGCTGACTCATGATATTGAAAGTATTCATCGAAAGAACGGTTCACTTCCCAGAAAAACATAACTGCATGAACACCTGATTTATGCCATGGAATCACACGAATTTCCATTTCGTTGGCTAGAGCATCTTCAAGGCACAGTCCCATATGTATAATATCGTCAAACGAAGATGTACAGACATGCTCTCTCAGGTCCGAGCCACCAAGCTCTCTACCATCAGGAAAAGATAGAATAAAGTTGCCATGATCTGATAACTGTAAAATTAGTCTCTTATACACCTCTGCAATGAAACTTCCTTTCTCTTCAATAAACTCATTAATGCCAGAACATTGATCAGCTTCTTCTTTTTGTAAGTCACAGATATGTTCGTATACACACTTTCCAACAGAGTATATAGCTTCTGTTTCTTGAAATATTTTTCCCTCTCGATCAATAACTAAACCATCTTTGTTATCGATTCCATACATCGACTCAACATCAATGTTTAACGTGAATTTTCCCATAATAAACCTCCGCCAATCATCTTACATTGATTCTAATGGCATAAAAATGATGGGTTTCCACAAGAGTGAAGCTTGTAGTGGCATAGTGAATCTGGCCACTACATTAGAGATTTTGCTATACCTCAAGTAATCCGCTCAACGAATGATATGGACTCCCTCTACCTGACACTCTGCGTGCCATACTTACTCGGTACACGCTGAAGAACTGGAGGTGACTATGTCCACCATTCAAACTATTGGCGTTGACCTCGCCAAGAATGTGTTCAGTATTCACTGTCTTTTAGCAAGATAAAAAGGACACACACCAAAAGTATGAAATTAGTTTGATTTTGTCCAATTCGCCGACTCACCAACAATTCCATTAAAAGAGAACTGCTAAGTTACTTAAAACCTTCATAGCGGAGCTCATTTTGACAACAGCCAAGAAACAGCTTATTTCCGTTGATGCGACTTCGTATTACCACTGCGTATCACGTTGCGTGAGGCGTAGCTTTTTGTGCGGGGAAGACCCGCTCACTAACACTAGCTACGAACATCGAAGAGAGTGGATAGAGCGAAAAATTCACGCTCTCACAGACGTATACTGTATCGATGTATGCGCTTACGCCATCATGAGTAATCACTACCACTTGGTACTTCATATCAATAAAAACAAGGCGCTAGCATTGTCACTGCATGAAGTGGCCGAGCATTGGGGGCGTGAACATAAATTGCCCGTACTCATAGAGCGTTGGCAGAATAAGCAACTCACTCACCGAGCAGAAGAAGACAAGTGTATTGAACTCATTGAAATATGGCGAGAAAGGCTGTGGAACTTAAGTTGGTTCATGAAAGAGCTCAATTACGACATTGCGTGTAGGGCGAACAGAGAAGATAACTGTACCGGGCACTTTTGGGAAAGCCGCTTCAAAAGCCAAGCGCTACTAGATGAAAAAGCACTTGCCGCCGCAATGGCTTATGTCGACTTGAACCCTATTCGGGCGGCATTGCCAAAACCCCTGAAATGTCGGAGTTTACTTCGATAAAAGCCAGAATCGATGCGCTGGATAAAAACTTAGCGACAGCCCCATGTCTACACCCTTTTATCGGCAATCCGACGAATAAAATGCTAGATGGCATTCCATTTCGGCTCATCGACTACATTAAGTTAGTCGACTGGACTGCACGTCTATTTCGCGAAGACAAAGCCAGTATGGTTGATAATCAACCCGCTATTTTGGCGCGCTTGAATTTCAATCAAAAGAGTTGGTTAACGGTATGTACTGGATTAGAAAAAACACGTTCGACAGCCGTTGGATGTCGCCTAAATGCAGCCCAAGCTAAGGTTGTCCTTAATAAACGAAAGATGCAAATCTATCAACTAGAATAAGCACCGCCATTCATCACTATTCATTAACATAGGCCAGTGAACATTCTGGATACTGCCGTTCGCCCAACTCCAAAACATAAGTAACGTATTTTAAGAAACTAGGCAGCTTTACCAAAATAGATTGAAGAAAGCTAAAGTATGCAGTTAATTGCTTCTTTGGATAGGGGAGTGCTTTTGATTTCTTTTTAAGTGTGTGTCCTTTATAGGATTCTGTTACTTGTTGGCGTCGGATTTTCACAACTCTTTGAGCTATTCCCCAATCTCCATTTTATAATTAAGTGTGTTGGGGTGCTTTACTTACTATATCTCGCTTATCTGATTGCAAGCTCCTCTTCTTCTATTCATTCGGACCATCAAAATCAGCCTTTATCCTTTATGAAAGGCGCAATATTTCAATGGTTCAACGCCAAAGCATGGGTGGTCGCCACAGGGGCGATTGCTGCGTTTACCACTGCTGGTACGAGTTTCCTAGCTCAGAACATGATGATAGCCACAACGTTTTTTGTGGTTTCCTTTCCATGTGTCGGCCTATGGTTGGCGTTTGGCTCACTACTGAAAAACATTCTCAATAGCCCGAAGCGTCGCAAGTGGTTTAATTTCGCTATGTCGGGGCTACTCGTGCTATCGGTCTATCCCGTGCTGGTGGAGATTACGCAGGAAATCAGCTAGGAACACCTAAACCATACTAATAATAACGTTATATAGCCCTATTTTTGGTTGGTTTTTGTCATTGTAATGCTTGGTTATACTTCGCGTGATACTCAAAGCCGAACAAGGCACGCTCTGGATTTACGTTCCAGCACGCAGAAGGAAAAACCATGTCTCAATATGTTGTATGTGCGCTATATAAGTTTGTCACGCTTAAAGACTACCAAGAAATTCGTCAGCCACTCACCGAAATACTCACCAAAAACGCTATTCGTGGAACGCTGTTGTTGGCGAGCGAAGGTATTAATGGCACCGTTGCAGGTAAACGCCAATCAATCGATGCGTTGCTCCATTGGTTTCAACAAGATTCTCGATTAAAGGATGTCGTGTATAAAGAGTCGTTTAGTGACACGCAGCCGTTTAACCGCACGAAAGTGAAACTGAAGAAAGAAATCGTGACGATGGGCGTGGAAGGGATTGATCCGCTCAATGTCGTGGGTACCTATGTAAAACCGAAAGATTGGAATGAACTGATTTCTGATCCAGACGTTTTGCTGGTGGATACTCGCAATGACTATGAAGTGGATATTGGTACTTTCAAAAATGCCGTTAACCCAAATACGGAAACGTTTAGGCAGTTCCCTCAATACGTTGCTGATAACCTAGACCCCACAAAACACAAGAAAGTGGCGATGTTCTGCACGGGAGGGATCCGTTGCGAAAAATCCACCGCGTATATGAAAGAGCAAGGCTTTGAAGAAGTCTATCATCTCGAAGGCGGTATTCTTAAGTATTTAGAAGATGTGCCTGAACAAGACAGTATGTGGGAAGGCGACTGCTACGTGTTCGACGGACGAGTTGCGGTGAATCACCAGCTGGAAAAAAGTGGTTATGACGTATGTAACGCTTGTCGCTTACCAATTACCGTCGAAGATCAAGCGTCTGAACATTTTGAGCAAGGGGTGAGTTGTCCAAAATGTGTGGACAAACACAGCGCCGAGCAAAAAGCGCGTTTTCGTGAGCGAGAAAAACAAGTTCAGCTCTCCAATGCTCGAGGTGAAACTCACGTTGGGGGAGACGCTGCCCAGTTAATTGAGCAACGTAAAAAACAAAAGCGCGCGATAAAGGCGCAGCAACGCTCGGGAAAGTAAGCTAAGTACGCCATACCGGCATTATTAATGACCAATAAAAGGGAGCAAGACAGTAGTCTGCTCCCTTCTATTTACCTTCTGCCTATTTCAAACTCGAAGGTGTGTGCTTGTTAGGTTACTCGGTTACGGGTTTAGGAAGACTCTTGAGATGATGTATCTTCGTTGATTTCGGGTTTACTTTCGTCTTCCACTTCGTAATCTAACCAGAACAAAAACAACTCATACCAAATAGCCAGTACGATTGCCCCTAAGAACAAGCCAATAATCCCTGCAAATAACATCCCCCCAATGGCACCAATCAAAATAACCGGCATTGGCACGTCGACACCACGGCCCATCAACATAGGTTTTAGGAAGTTATCCGATAATCCACCTGCCAAGGCCCAGATAGTAAAGAGTGTGGTACTGGTGCCATCACCAGTCGAATAGACATAAAAGATGACAGGGGCGACGATAAGAAGGGCGGGTAATTGGGCAATACAGAGTATTAAGATCGCCAGTGTTAATAGACCCGCAGCAGGAACCTTAAACACAAACATCGCAGCGCCGATGATCACCGCTTGAATGAATGCGACACCAACCACCCCTAGTAGCACACTGCGAATAGTCGCCGCCATTAAGTTAGCCCATTGCTCGGCTTTTTTTCCGACCGCTCGTACCGCGACGGTTTCTAGTGCCCCGGAGATTTTTTCAGCGTGTGCCATGAAGCCACCTGCAATCGCGAGGGAAATAATAAACATCACCAAGCTCGTCAGTGCCCCACCTAATATTGAGGCAATCGCACCTAAAAACCCTTTAATCTCAGGTAAGAACTGTTGAATGCCTTTCTCTAAATTGGTCGAAAACAGATTCCATATACTGTAGAGCTTGTCGCCAATGACGGGGATTTCTGCGATTTTAGCCGTTGGCCCCGGTATTTTGATTTCACCACTTTGAAGCACTTCCGTCGTATGGGCGACCCCTTCATACAAGGATCCTGAGACGAGCGCGAAGGGAACCACGAGTATTCCTATACCAATAAGAGCGACAGATGTTGCAGCCAATCCGCGTTTTCCGCCATACGTTTTTTCAAGCCGTTTGGTTAACGGTAATAATGCGACGGCGATAATCGCCCCCCACAATACGGGAATAATAAACGGCTTAATAATGCCATAGGTAAAGGTAATGAGTAGAATCAGTAATCCGATTCTGATGGCAGACTCCACCATATTGTTGATGAAGAGTTTACTTTGGCGTTGCTCTATTTGTTTATCCATTTTTATGTTCCCTGT
This sequence comes from Vibrio nomapromontoriensis, assembly GCF_050337205.1. NCBI lineage: Bacteria > Pseudomonadati > Pseudomonadota > Gammaproteobacteria > Vibrionales > Vibrionaceae > Vibrio > Vibrio nomapromontoriensis. Next base: position 437,757 of record NZ_JAKJSS010000007.1, on the reverse strand, counting down.
GCTCGATGTTGGCACTCACTAAACTTGACACCACAATAGCCATATAAAATACGCCAGTGATTGCTTCTAAATATACGACAACCTGAGCAAATGGCGTGGTTGGACTGATGTCGCCATACCCCAAGGTTGTTAGTGTTACAAAACTAAAATACGCCGCGTTTGAAAAGTTATCTCCCCAAGTTAAGGCTGTCATGCCCGTAAACGCGGTAGGAGAAAATTCAAGGATCAATAAATAAACGATAGCCCACATTAGCCCAAGTAAAAGAAATAATGCGATAGAACCGATCACTTTATTTGCATTCACGTTACCGTGAAATAGAACTTGCTTAGCGGTGGACTGAAAAGTCGCAAAGAAAAAAGCGAAGGTCAGTGCCAGCATCGCGAGATCCATATGCCGGATATTTAACACGCTTTTTAGGATCAGAACAGCAACCCAGACGGCGGTGAGGAAAGCGAGAAAGCGAAACCACTTACGGTCAAACCTAAGGCTAGCGAGGCAAACAACAAAGGTCCAAATAATGAAGCCTTGTAATATGTGGTCGATGACGCCTTCGCCCACGACTTCAGCAAGGGAGGCACTAATTAATAGCGCAATCAAAGACAAGGTAAGATAGAAAAAATTATTACCGTCGTTGATGTTTTTTATCCGTCGCCCGAGTTTTCTTTGCATGGCTCATTCCTGTGATAATTTAGTTCGACGTGTTGTCACTACTTCTGCCATTGGTGTTGTCATTGCTGTTGGCGTCTTGCATAACCATGACGGACGCACTTAAGCCAAACCGCAATTTAATTCCTTCAGGCAGTTCGTTTAAGGTGACTCTTACTGGTATTCTTTGTGCTAAGCGAATCCACTGAAATACGGGGTTAACATTGGGAAGCAAGTTATACCCAACGGTACCGTCAGTAGGTGCAATCCCCCAGCCAATCGAGTCCACAGTAGCGGGGATGGGAGTATCAGGATGAGACATGAGCGTGACTTTTGCTTCATCGCCAGGGTGAATTCCGCTGAGTTGGTTTTCTCTAAAAAATCCAAATACCCAAAAGCTGTTACTGTCGATAAGTGCAACAAGGGGCTGATTGGCAACGGCTTGGGTTCCATCTCGAATGTCTAAATTTGAAATAAGCCCGTCAACACTGGCATAGACTTTTGTGTAGCTGAGATTAAGCTTCGCGGAGCGAACGTTTTCCTCTGCTGCTTTGATTTGTAGTTGGGCTTCTTCATAAGCGATTTCACGACGCGTCAGATCTTTGTGCGATACCGCGCCTTTATCTTTTTTTCGTATATCAAGCAGTCTGTCATATTCGATCTTTTTCCCTCTGGCACTGACGATAGCTTTCTGAAGTGCCACCTCTGACTGTGACAGCGTCACTAGATAGGGTTCATCATCAATTTCGAAGAGTAAGTCACCTTGCGATACTGCCTGATTATCTCGTATGGCGACGTGAATGATGGGCCCTGACACACGTGGAGCCACTTTGATGACATTGGCTCGGACTTGTCCATCGCGGGTCCAAGGGTTGTTAAAATACTCTTGGAATTTGGCATAGCCGAGCCAAACGGCGAAGCCGATGACAACGAGGTTCACTACCACAACAACTGTTTTTTTCATAATTCGACCTAGAACCTTATTTGACCTAGAACCTTAAGTAAAGACCATCAATAGCCACGACATACATCACTAAAAGTGCCAAAAATGTCAGGGATGGGAATGCGACAAACCGCGATAATTTTGTTTTGTTCAGTACGATAACGGTTACCCAAGTTGCCACGAGTGCTAAGATGAGAACCAGTAATAACGGGGAGAAATAAATGTCTCCCCATGCGAGTTCGTGAGGCATTAGTGCGGCTCCTTATTAGCAAGTGGCGTAGCCTGAGACGATGCCTCTTGGTTAGCAGAAGACGAATCTATCGCACCGCTTGCGCGGGGTTGTGAACTTGCTGGTAACGTAACCGCGTCTTCAGATAGGGCTCCTCCCCAATCAGACCGCTGAGTCATTGTTTCCACGAGATCGTTAGAAATAAAGGGTTTACCGGAGTTAACCTGCCAGCCACCGCCTAATGATTTGTATAGCGCTACTACCTGATTCGCCACGTTTCCTTTGATTTGCGCATAACTGTCTTCACTACGAGTCATCTTTTCTAGAGAGCTAAGCAGTCGTTCAAAGGAAATTTGACCATTTTCATATTGCGTCATCGAAATATTGAACGCTCGAATAGAGGCATTGACAGATTGCAAACGCAATGCCTGCTGTTGTTGATATAACTGGTACGCGTCAAGGGCATTGGTGACTTCTTGCACGGCTTGCAGCACTTTTTTGTTGTAGTTGGTCAGGGTTTCTTGGAAGCGTGCATCTTCAAAGCGGACGTTATTTTTAATCCGGCCGTATTGGAAAATATTCCAACTAAAACTAGGGCCCGCCACAAGCATTAGTGAGTCGCTAAAACTAAAGCTGCTGCCTGTTGGTGTCGTGCTATTGACGCCAATGGAGCCAAATAATGAAAAACTAGGGTAGAGCGCTGCTTCCGCAACGCCGATTTGAGCACTTTGAGCATGGGCCTGTAGCTCTGCTACTTGTAAATCTGGTCGTCTTAAAATCAAACTGGCATTAATGCTAGGTTCAAGGGGCAGGGTACTGGGAACCATAGATTGAATATCACTTTCACGTGCCGAGACTTTTTTGCCGGTTGATTGAAATTGTTGTTCATTACGAGTGAGCTTGCTCTCATCATTGTGAAGCATCGGCTCGACATGTTCAGGTAAGGTGCCAAGTAATACCGCGAGCGCATTTTTGGCTTGGAGCATCGCAACTTTCAGGCTAGGGAGCGCCGCCATGGTAGTGAATAATTGATTTTGGGCTTGTTGAACGTCGAGTTCAGTGACATTGCCCGATTCAAATTGAACGCGAGTGATATTGACGACGCGCTGTTGGATTTCGATATTACGTTGCGATAATAGAATACGTTCTTGGAACGTCCGATAGTTGATGTAGTTACGGGCGACTTCCGAGGTAATGGTTACCAGTATATCGTTATAGGATGCGACGGAAGCGTAATAGCTCGCTTGCGCGGATTCAATTCCTCGCGCATATTTTCCCCATACATCCATTTCCCATCCTGCATCAAAGGTTAGAGCAGCATTGTTGAAGGAATGATTGTTCTGATAAGCGTAGGCTAAGTTTCCCGATAGGGCTTGCACTTGTGGGTAGCGAAACCCATCCGCGATACCTAGTACGGATCGTGCTTGTAGGATACGCAATCCCGCCGCTTCAACATCAAGGTTTTGTTGAGAGGCCTGAGTAATTAAAGTGTTGAGTATGGGATCGTTAAATTGCTGCCACCAAAGTGCAGTCGACTGACTATCGGCATTGACTTGTTGCTGAGTCCATTGGCTTGGTAATACCGCCGACTCAGATTGTCGTTGGAAATCGGGGCCCACCGTGGTGCAGGCTGATAGTAATATCGTCGTTAAAACCAACCCATAGGAGCGAAGATTAGCTAAGTTCATCGTTCCATCCTTAAAACCGATGCTGTTTGAGGTTGTCGAATGCCAGTGCTTGACTGGCATCATTTACTTGAATAAGCGCTTCAAAAATATTTCGCTTTAAATTTAGAAACACATAAAAACGAGCAATGTCGTTTTGGCTGTAATTGTCCAAATTGAGTCCTTGGAAAAATGATTCAATAGCGGATTCCGCTTTGTCATACTCATCATGAAGCGATGAGAATACGCGCTCTCTTTCCTGATGTTCAGCGTACGGCGCTTCTGCATAAAGCGCATGTAGTTGAATTAGCTTTGGGATTACGGTGTCTTGCTGCTCCAATCTAAGCCGAGTAATCAAGGGGTTATTTTTTAGAGTGGTTTGTGCCAGTAGTAGATTGTTTGTGTGATCGACTAAGGTCTGACAGGTTTTGGTGTAATGATTAAGCGATGATGTTGTGTTTTGTGAAAAGTAGCTGACGTCGATTTTACTGGCCCATAGTGTTTGCTTTTTGGCGGCAATATTCATGGTTTTTGCATGCAAAGGAATGGCAAATGTGTCGAGCCAAGATGGTGAGGGCGATTGTAAGCGAGTAAAAAGTTGATATTGATGGCGAAACAGTCGTTCTCGAATCGTGAGAAAAAGATGCTCTGCTTTTGATGAGAACGGAAAGTAGTGAGAGAACACGATCATCATAACGACTAAGTAAAACAGCATCATAATGGTCATGATAATTCCGAAGTGATACGTCATCGTGTTGTTGATGCCTAGGGTAAATAGTCCCAACATAAAAAAGATGGTGATGGGGCCTTTAAACAGATAAAAGCCAATAAAGGTATAGCTAAACAGAAACAGTGCCAATTCAATGCCCAGCTCTAGTTGGGGCAAAATGAAAACGTAGGCAGGAACAGAAAAAATAAAGCCAAAGGTGAATAGCCCAGCAAGCAGTTTGGGGTGTATTGGCATAAACGACAGCAACGACATAAAAATGGTCGAAAAAATGACAAAGCTGTAACCGCCCGGCGGGTTGATAAAAATCCAAACGGCGCTTGATACCCAATAGGTGATAAAGACTTTGATAGCGGTTTTAAAATTCTCACTGTCCCACCAAATGAACGTACTTGGTGCGGGTGGCAGTGTTTCTTTGAAGGACACTTGTTTGGTGATCGAGTCAATACAACTAATGGTTTCAGCAAGGCGAGAAAGGTGGCGATGAAGTCGGTTCATGGCGTAAGCCAAAGTAAGTGTTGTCGCTTTATCGAGGTGAGCCGCCATATTGAGCTGTTGGTCGTCTAACTGGATCTTTGTTTCAGTGGCTCGGTATGACGCGCCTTCTTCCCCCCAAGTATCATGGCAGCGCTGGAAAAGTGAGTCGATATTTTCTACAAATGCATCATAGTCGTTTAATAGGTGCTGTGTGTTGCCGTGGTGAAAGTACCCCTGAGATACAGTGACCAATAATTGAGTAATGCTTTTGCTGTAATGGAGGGCTAGGCGCCACTCGGTTAAGTAGGCTGCGACGTCACTACTTTCTTTACTGACGCTGGAAAACCGTTGCTCCAATTGATTTTGGGCGCTAAATAACGCAGCGACTTGTTTATCAATGTGTTCCTTTAAGTCGGTGAAGTCTGTTGAGCTCTCATTTATGGTGCCAGTCTTGTTTTTACTAGTTTTATTGTTACTAGCCTCATTAGTACTAGCCTCGTTGACGCTAGTCATTTGGGCATGATCGCGAAGCTGGGTGATAACGGAGGTAAATAATTGACGCTGCGCCCGCAACACTTCTTGAGTTAAAGCTTGGAGATTTTGCTCCACTTTGAAGGGAAACAAATAGGTGCCAACTAGCGTATAAACGACAACACCAAAAATCGTCATGTGAGCACGATCGATGCCATAAAGAAATGCGCCATTGGCGTCGCCGCCATTAGACATCATGAGTGTCATCACACCCGTTAACATGAACAAGGTTGGATCTTTTTGGTAGGCGTTACGGAGGTAAAAAATGAAGGCGACTACGACGGATACGCTGAGCATATATAGCAAGCGGTCTTGCGCAAATAGCCCAACTAACAGTAGTCCGATGACTGCTCCAACGATGGTCCCTAGAACACGTAAAGTTCCTTTTTCTAAAGATTCCCTTTGACCACCTGTACAAGCAATAAGCATGACAGTGGTTGCGGCTGTTGAGGCTTGAGGCCAGCCCAGAGCAAAAGGAATGAGGTAAGCCAACGTGAGGCTGACTGCGACTTTAAGCGCAAATAGAGTTTTGTTAGTCATCATCCTTGAAAACAATATCATCCTTGATAGCAGTATTGCGATTCGCGCGACTCTTGACACTGGTACTCGCCCAGTAGGAATGTGGGTTACCGCGCGTTGAGAATACTGAGTTTAGTACGGAACGCTGTCCACTTATTGTTCTTCCTCAGAGATTCAGTCTCAAAGCAAAAAAACACTGATTGCAATAACGGAAAGTATAGACGTAATTTCTCTAGGTGTTTGAAAATTATTGTATTAATTACTTTTTAGGATGCACCAAGGCACAATGCAAAAGTGAGTGGGTATAAAATGATGGTGAGAACAGGAGGGTGGGAAGGTTAATAATGAGCGTTGAAAGATTTAAGCGGTACCTGAGTACCGCTTAATAGAGGGTAAACCTAAGCGTTTGCTTGTTTTAGCGCTTTGGCTTCTTTTTTCTTGAGTATGCGGCTTGTAATGGTACCAGCAGTCATCGCTCCCGAGACATTCAGTGCGGTACGTGCCATATCGATAAGTGGCTCGATAGAAATCAATAGCGCGGCAATCGTTACTGGTAAGCCCATCGCAGGAAGAACAATCAATGCGGCAAATGTAGCACCACCACCAACACCAGCAATACCAAATGAACTCACCGTAATGATAGCGATAAGCGACAAAATGAAATTGATGTCCATTGGGTCAATACCTACCGAGGGTGCCACCATGACCGCAAGCATCGCAGGGTAGATACCAGCACAGCCATTTTGACCAATTGTTGCACCAAACGACGCAGAAAGGTTAGCTATTGCTGGTGGCACGTTAAGCTTAGTCACTTGCGCTTCAACATTAAGTGGAATCGTTGCGGCTGAACTACGTGATGAGAACGCAAACGTAAGCACTGGCCAGATTTTTTGGAAGTACTCTTTTGGACTTACACCAACCAGTGACACCAAGAAACCGTGGACAACAAACATAAGCAGAATCGCAACGTAAGAAGCAACGATAAACCCAAGTAAGCTTAAGATATCGCCAGCGCTCGACGTGGCAACAACTTTAGCCATAAGCGCCGCGATACCGTAGGGTGTGAGCGCCATGATCATTTTAACCAATCGCATAACAACCGATTGAGTCGCTTCAACAAAAGTACGAATAGGAGATTCGAGCTCTTCTTTCTCCGCCATTACTTTACGAGCGGCAATACCAGTAAGAACGCCAAAGATGACGACCGCAATAATAGAAGTAGAGCGAGAACCAGTAAGATCTGCAAATGGGTTGGTTGGAATAAAGCTCACCAACATTTGAGGGATACTGAGATCGGTTACACGGTCGATTCGATTCTCTAACACGGCGATGCGTGCGGTTTCGCGAGCCCCTTCTACGAGTCCTTCAGCGGTTAAACCGAATACTTGAGTTACGGCGATACCGACCACGGCAGAAATAGCGGTAGTAACAAGTAAAACAGAAATAGTTAGGCCACTAATTTTGCCTAGTGACCCGCCTTTTTCAAGCTTGACTACAGCGGCAATCATGGAGACAAGTACTAATGGCATGATGACCATCTTTAGTAAGCCAACGTAGCCGCGGCCAACGACATTCACCCACTCTAGCGTAGCGGCAATGGCTTCATTACCCTCACCAAATATCAGTTGAAGTGCTAAACCGAAGGCACTACCCAGCACCAGTCCAAATAGCACTAGGCGTGAAAGTGTGTTCTCTTTTTTCTGTTGTCCATACAAGAAAAAAAGTATGCCCAAAAATACCGCGAGTGAGGCGATAACAGCGACTGACATAATAAGCGTCCTTTATCTATATTTTAGCTTTTATAAAACCCTTTTATATATAGGGTTTCAGGATTCGAACGCGCTAAGTTACCGATCTAGTGTAATCGTTAACAATAAATAAACGTCATTAGTTAGTGCAAATAGTTATATCAAAAAGAGATGAGTATATTTAATGGTTATATTTAGCGAGCATGTCACGCATATTAGCAGAATCATAGACAGCACATGGGGTCTCATCTTGGTTTATCAAACTGTAAAGCATCGCCTTTGCCACAGACTCTGCCGAGATCGGTGCGAACTTTCTTAACGGCCCCACCATGAGTGGATTGATAATTTTGAATAAACTTTGAACAGCGGTCTCGTCAGGTCGGATGTCTTTTGTTCTTCCGGCGAGCGGCCCCGGTCTGACAAAGACAACTCGCTGAAAGCCCATACTATTTATTCGTTTTTCTACGCGACCTTTACATTTTAGGTAGTGGGAGAGTGATCGTGGCGATGCGCCAAGGCTGGAGACTACAGCGATGTGAGTAATGCCCACCATTTTCATGGTTTGGGCGACATCACACACCAGTTCATAATCTATTTTCTCTAAGGCGGCTTTGCTTCCTGCTTGTTTTAACGTGGTTCCTAGGCAAATAAAGCCTAATGTTGGCAAGGGGTGAAGCCGATCTGAGTCGGTGATGCGCAGTGCGCCATCCAATAGCGTTGTGGTTTTATCGGATGGGGTGTCTATTGGTGAGCGGCACAAGGCGTAAATGGATTGTATATGTGGGGTCTGCTCAAGCAGTGATAACAGTTTACTCCCGACCAAACCTGAGGCCCCTGCGATCATCACGTTGAAATGTTGAGCCATAAAAAAGTCCTTCGATATAAGCTATCAGGGACTATAGAGAACATTTTGCCATTATGCTGTGATTTAACCTAAATTCGTTGAAAATAATTAGCTAATTAATTCAAAATAATCAGCTAATTAGTATCAATCCAACCAAAGCGTTACTCGACAACTTCTTCCTTAGTTAAGTTTTGGCGATGCAGCTTTTCTTTTAGAATGTCCATGGCACCTTTTTGTATTTGACGTACCCGTTCTCGCGTGACGCCAACGATTTCTCCCACTTCCTCTAGGGTTTTTGGGGTGTCATCAAGTAGACCAAAGCGATGATAAAGGATGACGCGTTGTTTCTCGGGTAAACTATCGACTAAGCCAAGCAAGGCTTTATTAAGGTCCTGATTGACAATATCGCGCTCTGGGAGTTCGAAAACATCGTCATCGTCAATGGTTTGAAAGTGGTCTTTACTTTCACCGTCGTCATCCCACCCGTTGTCTAAAGATAGGGACTGTTCAGACAACTTAAGCAGCTTGCTCACGTCTTCAGGGGAGCGTCCAGTACGAGTGGCAATGTCTGACGAGGTTGGCTCGTGTTTGCCTTCTTTTCTGAGTTCTCTCTCTGCTTTACTGCATTCTCGAATTTGCTTGGTCACGTGAACTGGAACGCGAATCGTACGCCCTTGGTTCATAATCGCACGATCGATGGATTGTTGAATCCACCATACGGCGTAAGTAGAAAAGCGGAAACCAAGCTCTGGGTCAAATTTGTCTACGGCTTGGATCAAGCCGATGTTGCCTTCATTGATGAGGTCATAAAAATCCACACCTCGGCCGGTATAGCGTTTCGCAGTTCGGATGACTAAGCGTAGATTGGCATTGATCAAATTTTGTCGGGAGAGGGCATCGCCTGCGCGAGCTTTTCGGGCAATATGTCGTTCATCTTCAGCGCTGAGCAAGTCATGATGAGAGACTTCTTTGAAATAAGTGGTACCGATGTTAAATCCATCGTCACTTCGTGTTGTTGCTTGGCTATCCTTAGCGTCTACTTTACCCATAGAGAGTCCTTTCTTAATGCTTGTTATTATATGAATACCGTTATTATTTGGTTTATGCTGCATTCACTGTACGCTGTACTCTTACGTTACAGCAAAGATAAAACAAATTACAATTAAATATTTGTCAGAATTAGCTATTCACGCTGCGAATTAATTACTTCGACACGGCTATATAGCCTATTGATTTCATTGTTATTATCGCTATTGTTCGCTCTTGTTGGTTTTTGCTCCTTAATGCGAGGGGAGCGAACGCATTCAAACAGCAAAATATGACATGGCTACAGTTTTACAAGGTTAAGGTTGTGACATTCATAAACTGCATTAGACTTTAGTCAAAATGTGTTTGTTATTCACAGTGGCGTAGAGGTAGATAGATCAATGAACGAACAACTTCAACAAAAACTGGAAGAACTCCTTGTATTGGCAAAGTCACAAGGTGTTTCCATTGTCGGGTTGGTTGATGCGCCAAATACGGAGCGTTGCCACATATTTAAATCGATTGAAGCTGACAGCAAAGCGGGAATTAGAAACCTAGACCAAATTATGATGAGACAGGTGTGTTCTGGGGCGACGGATGGTTGTGATGCATGCCATATGGAGTCATCGAAAGTGTCGCAAGAAAGCTTAGCACTGCTCTTTAGTGAATTGCAGCAACCAAGTTGAAGATCCTGTAATTTAAATGGTGCATTACTTCTAATGCCATGTTCACATTTTATTGTTAATAAAGTCCTCGTTCATCGAGGACTTTTTGTTAACAGAAACTTATCTATTCACCTTGGTTTACCTAGGTTGAACCAGTACACTGTTTGCCACAAAAGTACTGTCGTTTCGCTTTAGCCTTCAGTCAGATAGCGAAACTGACTCCCATCATATCGATAACAAGAATGGATCTATGTTAGATAAACAGTTTGACGCGCAAATACAACATCGAATCGACCAAAAAACCAAACCACTCGGTGCTCTCGGTGCGCTAGAAAACGTGGCGTTTCAGCTTGCCCAGATCCAAAGTAATCGAACCGGTAAGTTTGTGTCGTCGCTCTCCATTGATGCAGCGTCTGTTATTGTCTTTGCTGGGGACCATGGCATCGCCAATCAAGGTGTGAGTATCGCGCCAAGTTCAGTCACGCAGCAAATGGTGCTTAATTTTTTAGCCGGTGGCGCTGCGATTAATTGTTTTTGTCGAACCAATCACTTAGCGTTTTCCGTTGTGGATTGCGGGATGTTGGCCGCGGTAGAGAGCGACTCCCAAGACCTAATTGTTAGTCGTGTGGCAGCAAGTACCCATGACTTTTCCGTTCAGGCGGCGATGTCGATGGAGCAAGTGGCGCAAGGGCTTTCTAGCGGCAGCGAAATCGTCACTCGTAAAGTAAAGGCGGGATGTGAATTACTGATTTTTGGTGAGATGGGCATTGGCAATACGAGCTCTGCTTCAGCATTGCTGTCGAGTATTGCCCAAGTGCCAGTGGAACAAAGCGTAGGCTTTGGTACCGGAATTACTCTAGACCAACTTGCTAGAAAACGTCATTTGGTTCAGCTCGGAATTGAGCGCTGCGCAGACAAATCAGTCATGGAAGTACTGAGTGAAGTTGGAGGCCATGAGATTGTTCATATGGTGGGCGGGTTTATTAGTGCAGCCGAGCACAAAATCCCAGTATTGGTTGATGGGTTCATCGTTTCTGTTGCGGCATTAATTGCGACCCAAATGGTTCCAGAAACTCGCGATTACATGATCTTCTCTCATCGCTCGGATGAAGGGGCACACAAATTGGTGTTGGAGCGCATGCAAGCTCGTCCGTTATTGAATTTGTCTCTTCGATTAGGGGAGGGCACAGGCGCTGCACTGGCATACCCGCTTCTGGCATGCGCGGTCGATTTCTATAATCATATGGCCAGCTTTGAAAGTGCCGGAGTGACGGTGTGAGTGATAAAAGGGATGTCGAGAATCGCGAGGGTGGTGGTATAAAAGATCCGCGTTCTTCGTGGCTATTGGTTCAGTGGCAACTATTTTGCTTGGCTTTGAGTTTTTTCTCTCGTCTTCCCATCCCTGCTTCAACCCCTTATTCCACAGAGCGAATGAATCGTTCTGGGCGCTACTTTGCGCTGGTTGGTCTGCTTCTAGGGCTGATCTGCGCGATAGCGTACCAACTGCTGAATATGGTGTTGCCGTCATCGGTGTCAATTGTAATGACTATGGTCGTGAGTTTGCTTCTAACGGGGGCATTTCATGAAGATGGGTTGGCCGATATGGCGGATGGTATTGGCGGTGGGATGACGCTAGACAAACGCTTAACCATTATGAAGGACAGCCGATTAGGCACGTATGGTGCGGCGACACTGATGATGGGGCTGCTTGTCAAGTTCGTCACATTAGTTGAATTAACGGCTATTACGTCCATGTTCGCGGTGTGGATCGTTGCTTATACCACTAGTCGAGCCGTCGCCGCGTCATTTATATCAACGATGCCATACGTCTCTGACCCAGATGGCAGCAAAAGCAAACCACTTGCCAATACACAACGCCCAAGCGAACTGTTGTTTCTAGCGGGTTGCGGTGTTCTACCCGCTTTATTCATAGGTATCGATTTCACTTTAATCGTTTTTGTTATCGCGGTGGTGTTCCATGTCTTATTTCGACGCTGGTTACAGCTTAGAATTGGTGGCTATACAGGGGATTGCTTGGGGGCAGCGCAGCAAATTATGGAGTTGCTGATCTATCTCGCTTTGCTGGTATATTTAGGGTAATAGGCGGTAATTACTATGCCAATAGAACTTATTTTAGGTGGTGCGCGCTCGGGAAAATCACGCTTTGCGGAAAACCGAGTCAAAGCACTCGCGTCGCAAGCGTCAAAACCACGCACTAGACATTATGTGGCTACGTCGGAAGCCTTAGATGATGAAATGGTAAGCCGGATCAAACATCATAAGCTGCAGCGAGGCGAAGGTTGGAAAGAATGGGAGTGCCCCTGTGATCTTGTCTCGCAACTTGACCGTTTTGATTCAGCGGATGTGGTACTGATTGACTGCCTAACGCTTTGGTTAAACAATGTGATTTATCATCAAGGGGCGTCGTGTAGCAATCAGAGTCTAGAACAAGAAATTGAAAGGTTAGTGGTTGCCCTGCAGCAATGTTCCGCCCATGTGATTCTAGTTTCAAATGAAGTGGGGATGGGGGTCGTACCTATGGGGGCGGTGTCGCGTTTGTTTGTGGATAATGCAGGCAGGATGAATCAGGCTCTGGCACGTATTGCACAGCAAGTGGTGTTGGTGGCAGCTGGGTTACCGCTTACGTTAAAACCGGAGAGTGAGTGAGCACGGAACGGCTAATTCAATGATTAATATTTATCTACTAAGGCACGGTAAAGTGACCGGAAAGGCTGCGCTCTATGGTCATACGGATATTTCAGTACTTTGTGAAGAGAATGATCGTATAGCGGCTAACTTGGGCTCCTTATCCTTAGGGTTAAGGCAGGTGATTACTTCACCCTTAGTCCGTTGTCACAGCGTTGCCGAGCAATATGCGCACCAACAAGCCTTGCCGTTATGCGTGGCGCCTGAACTTAGCGAAATGTACTTTGGGGATCTTGATGGTGTCCCTTTTGATACGATGTCGACGCAAGAGTGGCAAATGCTTGAACCATTTTGGACAGTGCCAGCTCAAATACGGCTGCCTAACGCAGAATCACTCAGTGACTTTCACACTCGTGTTGTCGGTTATTGGGAGTCACTGGCTACACAAAAACAAGACACCTTAGTCGTGACGCATGGTGGGGTCATTAGAATGATTCTCGCCCACCTTCTAGATCTTGATTGGACGAATGCGAAATGGTATTCGACCTTATCTATCCAAAACGGCTCACTGACACATATTCAAATTAACCCTAAATTTCCAGAGCATGTATTGATCAAAGCGATCGGTATGCCGATAAAAGGACCTAACGATGACTAAAGCTATTTGGGATCTGACGATTGCCTATAGTGGATTAGATGATCCAAAAATAGAGCAAGATATCGTATTAATTCAACGTTCGATTGAGCTGCTTGAAAGTTATCAAGACGAGCGAGCGCAAGTGATTGCGATGCAGAACGCGATTCAAACGCAGTCAGCCGCAAGTACACTGTTAGCAACGGTAAATACGCTAGCGACGTGTGCGGCTTCAACCAATGCTATGAATACTCAAGCTAAGCAACTCATTGGACGCATTGCCCAACTGAGCTCTCAACTAGAGCAGGCGTTTACCCCGTATGAAAACACCCTAGCGTTGGCTGACTTCCCCTTTATTGAGCAGGTTTTGGATCATATAGATCCTTGTGTTGCTGGGCAAGGTTTTCAAATAGAGCTGTTGCAGCGCAAGGCGCAAACGCAATTAAGTATAGAGGAAGAGCAGCTATTGTCTGCGATGCAGGTGGACGGTAGAGACGCGTGGGGACGGCTTTACGATAACATCACCGGCGCACTTCAAATCACAATAGAGTGCGATGATAAGCAAGAGATTATCGGTTTTTCTCAAGCGGCGAGTTTGCTTTACGGCAGTGAGTTTGCCAAGCAAGAAGCCGCGTGGAAAGGCATTCAGAGCGCAATGGCGCAACATTGCCATTCCTTCGCCGCCATTTTGAATGCTTTGGCAGGCTGGCGACTGTCGGAAGCGAAGAAGCGCTCTTCTCACCAACCGGAACATTTCTTAGATTCCAGTTTAAGGGAGAATCGTATTCAGCGCGAAACCCTCGATGCGATGATGTCGGTTGCCGAGTCGAACAAGCACATTGGTCAGCGCGCGGGTCGATTGATGGCTAAGGTTCATGGCGGTAGTGCGATGACACCGTGGAACCACCTTGCCGCTATGCCTGCGTTGGGGAAAACTGAGCCACAAGTCTACACATTTGAAGAGGGCATTAATGTTATTAAAGCCGCTTTCGCTACCGTTGAACCCGCGATGGCAGAGTTTGTTCAGACTATGGTTGATAACGGATGGATTGATGCGCAACCATCAGAAAATCGCCGCTTAGGCGCCTATTGTACCAAATTGGCGGCAACGCGTACGCCGTTGGTGTTCATGACATGGGGAGGCAGCCGCTCAGATTTGCTGACCTTAGCGCATGAGCTTGGGCATGCCTTCCATAACTGGGTGATGCGAGACTTACCGCTTTGTCGTACTCGTTATCCAATGACCTTGGCCGAAACTGCGTCTATTTTTGCTGAAAATATTGTTAGAGATTACTTGCTTAGCCATGCGACAAGCCCAGAGCAAAAGTTGGAAATGTTATGGGAAGAGCTTTCTTCAGCTTATGCATTGACCATCAACATCCCTGTTCGCTATGAGTTTGAAAAAGCATTTTATCGAGCACGTGAACGCAATGAACTGGATGCAGAGCAGCTGTGCCAACTGATGTCAGATACTTGGCAAGCCTGGTACGGGGATTCCATGGAAGGGCAGGATCCGTATTTTTGGGCGAGTAAGCTTCACTTTAGTATCTCTGAGTTAAGTTTTTATAATTATCCTTATCTGTTTGGCTACTTGTTTAGCCTAGGGGTATATGCACAACGCTCAGTGAAAGGGGAAGCATTTTATTCCGATTATGTCTCATTACTTAGAGATACGGGATCCTTCTTGGCCGAAGAGGTGGTATCGCAGCATATGGGACGCGACTTAACGCAACCTGAGTTCTGGCAGGAGAGCATGGCAAGGTTGGAACAAAAAGTGGATGAGTTTGAAACATTATTAGCCACCCTTTTGTAATAGGGTGGCAATGAATACGCCATTTACCGTGGACGGTATTGAACCAAAGCGCGGCTAACCAACTCAATTGGTTGTATTTATAGGGGCGATTTGTGTCCAAATTGAAGTCTTTCGTCTCTCTAAACGCGATTTACTTCGATAAACGCGATCATCTCAGTATAAATTTACGCTCTGATTCATTACCATACCGCTGTCAGATAGGGAGCAGCGCATGACGAAATCGTTTTTTCGCCAATCATTTCTTAAAGATACGTTAGAAACCCATATTGAGTTTCAAGCAAAATCCATGGTGACCGATGCCGGTATCAAAATGGATCTTACTCACCGTGGAATGTTGGAAGTGACACCGTGTTCGGTCAATAAGGACACGAAACATATCATCATCTCTTGTGGTATCCATGGCGACGAGACTGCGCCCATGGAACTCGTCGACAAGATGGTGGAAGACATCGAATCTGGTTTTCTTACTTTGAGATCGAGATGCCTGTTTATTATCGCTCATCCAGAGTCGACGAATAAACACACTCGTTACATTGATGAAAACTTAAATCGACTCTTCGATGAACGTTCGCATCCGATGAACCGCGAAGTTGCTATTGCTAAGCATCTTAAGTCTCAGGTGACGGCGTTTTATCAAGGTACATTAGAGTCTCAGCGCTGGCATTTAGATTTGCATTGTGCGATACGTAAATCGGCGCATTATTCCTTTGTAGTGAGTCCTAAGACTCGCCATCCAGTTCGTAGCCAAGCTTTGTTTGATTACGTAGCTAGCGCACATATTGATGCGGTACTACTCTCTAACTCACCATCGAGCACATTTAGCTGGTACTCCGCTGAAAACTTTGCCGCTCAGGCACTAACGATGGAGTTGGGTCGTGTTGCCAAAATTGGTGAAAATGATCTCGATAAATTACTTGCGTTTGATATCGCAACAAGGGACCTACTTTCGGATGAGACGGCCGAGCATATCGCCAAACCTTCGATAATGTATCGTGTCTCCAGAACCATTGCTCGTCATCATGAAGATTTTGACTTTTTGTTTGATGAACAGGTGGCTAATTTCACTGAGTTTAAACACGGTGAAGTATTTGGTCATGATGGCGATAAGCCTTTGATGGCGAAAAATGACAATGAAGCGATTGTGTTTCCTAACCGCAATGTTGAAATTGGTCAGCGCGCGGCATTAATGGTCGTTAAAGTCGCGATTCGCTACGAGGATGACCAACTCGTCTACGATTAACAAAAAACAGTGGCGTATTTTAGCGCCACTGTTATGCTCCTCTTATGAAATTCAATCAGTTACTGAATAGAAACCAGAGACGTTGGCGTAATTTAATTATTGCGATGAGCAGCGTCTTGCTAGGTTGTGCTTTTCTTCACCTTTCAGTAGGTGAAATCTTAATTAATCCATTTTCTCCCAATAGCGCACTTGAGTCGCGACTACTGTATGACTTAAGGATGCCTCGCTTACTTGCCGCTGCGGCGATTGGTGCTGCATTGGCGCTTTCTGGTGCGGCATTGCAAGTGCTGCTGGGCAATGTACTGGCAGAGCCCGGCGTGTTGGGTATTTCGGGCGGAGCCAGCCTAGGTATGGTGTTGGTGTTGTTTATCCTTCCGGTGGCTGCAACGCCTTTAGCATTTATGTTAGCAGGGGTAGGCGGGGCGTTATGCTTCACGTTGCTTCTAGTTGGCATGGCACGCGCCATGCGTCTCACCACGACTCGTCTATTATTAGTTGGTGTTGCGCTGGGTATTTTATCGAGTGCTGTCGTGACATGGGCCTTTTATTTTAGTGATGACTTAAGTATTCGCCAATTAATGTATTGGTTGATGGGCAGCGTAGGCGGGGTGAGTTGGTACCAACACAGCTTGACGTTGATTATGATTCCGGTTGCGTTATGGCTGTGTGCTAAGGGCTCTGTGCTCGATAAGCTCATGGTTGGCGAAGTGCATGCGCAGCAACTGGGTGTTGATGTACACCGTATTCGTTGGCAGTTAATACTTGCGGTGTCGCTATTAGTGGGTGGTTCGGTCGCGTTAGGTGGGGTGATCAGCTTTGTTGGTTTGGTCATTCCTCATTTACTTCGTCTCGCTTTTGGTACTGAGAACCGCTACTTACTACCACTGTCTGCGGTGTCTGGTGCCGCGTTACTGGTGGTTTCAGACATATTAGCTCGCACTGTGCTTGACTCTGCTGAACTTCCCGTTGGCGTGATGACGACGACAATTGGTGCGCCTGTGTTTATTTGGATGTTGGTAAAGAGTCATGATACAGGTTCATAATTTAGCGGTGGGCACGCGTTTATTACCGTTATCGGTGAGGATTCCTCAAGGTAAAGTCACGCATGTTATCGGCCCCAATGGTAGTGGTAAAAGCACCTTTTTATCGGCGTTGGCTGGTGTACTGAGTGCAGAAGGGGAAGCAACCATTGATAATGTATCAATGGCAACGCTGTCATTGGCGGATCTCTCTTTGCTGCGTGCGTACCTAAACCAGTCATCGCGTCCGGCTTTTAATATGCCTGTTTATCAATATTTGTCGCTCTCCATCCCAAGCTGTGCTACCTCAAGTGCTGCGATCAACACAGCGGTAGAAGAGATCACTCAGTTGTTAAACTTAACGTCAATGCTAACTCGAACCGTTCATCACTTGTCTGGCGGTGAATGGCAACGAGTGAGGTTAGCGGCGTGTTGTTTACAGATTTGGAAGCCCATCAACCCCTTTGCCAAGCTACTGATCCTTGATGAACCTTCAGCACCGCTTGATGTAGGCCAAGAAAAATATCTGCACGAAATGATCGCGCGGATTACCCAACAGGGTACCTCGGTCGTCGTCGCCAACCACGATCTGAACGTGACGCTAAAGCGAGCTGATCACGTCGTTATGCTCAACAACGGCGTGTTGGTACAGCAAGGCGATAGCCGCAGCGTATTGACGGAAGAGAACGTGAGTGACGTTTATTCAACCCAAGTGCAGCGGGTGAAGATCAATCAACGGGATTATTTACTTTTTGATGAGTAAGGTGGCGACGGTTTGGTTGGTTGCATTAAAGGTGACAACGAACACAGTTAAGATGGCTACGTTCTGGGAAATGCAAATCTAGCGTACTGGTTAGCTTCAGTCTGTACTATCGTTATAACGGTGTCAATTCAGGCCAGTTCCTAAAACAGATAGACATATGATTCAACTATTTGATGTTGAGAAAGCCTTACGAGACCTTTAGACCTCTAAGGGTTACCTTTTTAACTTTGATTACTTTCGTATCCTTTTTCAAAGAAGGTAGCCCTTATTATTTTAATTGAATCAATATAACTATTTGATAATTAGTTAAAATATCAAAATTCAGGTTCTATCATTCGTAATGATGCCCAGTATCGACACTGTTATACTGTTGATAGCTTTTAGACATTTTTTCAGCAATAGGTTTGAGCATGGTTCGATTCATTTGGATCACGCCCATGGTTTGAGTTGTTTCACTCTCGGGAGAAAACCAATTGAATGCGGTCCACCAAGTGGCGCCGGCAACGGGGCCCTCAGGGTTATATACACCTTTACCGGATACAGGATCCAATAACCAGGCTGCTCTTTTGGCGTAAACTTGATTGAAGGCTTGACTAAACACCTCGGCCTGGTCATTTTGCAGATAATTATTGTCATAACTCCATCGTCCAAATTCTGTGATCAAAATGGGTTTATCTGGATGGTTGCTGCGCCTTAGATCCAGATTTTCACCTTGCTGCTCTTTTAAATGGTCAAAATTGGTATGCTGATTGCCAGGATCGAATCTTCTGTGGTGAGTTTCATCATAGAGATTCAAGCCTACTACATCAGACGCTTCTAAACTTGCATCCCGGCTTCGGTCTTCGGTCGCGATGGCTTGTGCAATTAATCTGGTGTCGTCAAATGGTCGAACCGCTTGCTTAAGTTGCTGCTGAAGCTCTAATCTGCCCGTCTGGTCACCGGATTCATTCATGGTGCCCCAAAACCAAACCGAAGGACGATTATAGTTTGATAGTACCATCTGTTGTATCATCTGACGTGCTTGTCCCTGTCTGATAATTTTGTCAAATTCACGCTTTTCACTTACCCAATAAACGGGAATTTCTTCCCAAATAGCTAACCCTAAACGATCGGCGTATAAGTTAGTGTTCAAATTTGATGGAAAGTGACCCGTGCGCACAAAGTTTGCGTTCAACTTGTGCTTAATTATCTTTAAGTCATCAAGAATGACCTTATTCGGCATTGATGGGCCGTATACCTTGTGATCCTCTGTTCGGCCAATGCCGGCTAGGAAGGGCGCGACCTTGTCGTTAAGATGAATATTGTGTTTTTCCGTGGAAAGCGTCCTCACCCCAAACTGAGTCTGATACTTGTCCAGTATAACGCCACCTTTCATCACTGTGGATTCAAGAACATACAAATTAGGCGTTTTCATCGACCATAAGCGCACATTAGGTAGAGTTAAGCTGGTTCGGTTTATACCAACATGGTTTGGTTTTACGGTGTGAGTTATGGCTTTTCTTTCAACCACTCCGTCCTTTAAATCATCAGCAAACTCAGACAAGATGTTGTTTTCATTTACGCTGGCCTGATAGATATTATGCTCGACAGTTATCCTTTCATCACTAACGCCCTTGTTGTTAAGTGTCGTGGTAATTTCCACTCTGCCTTGGATGTCAATGGGTCTGACATCAGCGCGTGCAATATGAAGTGTATTGCTTACTTCTAGGTAGACTTGACGTAAAACACCAGTATAGGTCCACCAGTCTGAACGCTTTGGGGGGAAATAGATGGGGTCATTAATACCTGGGGTGGCTGTGGTGGTTTGCTTGTTATCAACCCTAACCAGCAAAGTATTCACATCGTCTTGGTTCAAATGCTCACCCACATCAAAACTAAAGGGCAAGTGAGCAACATTATGATGACCAAGGTAGTGGCCATTTAACCAAACGTCAGCCGTGTAGCTGACAGAGTGAAAATTCAGTTTAACTGTTTTCCCTTTCCATTCCCCGTCAGAGTGAAATTGTTTACGGTACCAGGCTCCACCATACTGTTTCATGGAATCACTTGGTTTCAACCCATCCTCATTGCCATTGCCGTTATAATCATTGATCTTATAGCCTGATTTGTTAATCGGCATGGGAACTTGGCTGGTCTCCCAGTTATGGTCATCAAAATCAGCATTTAGCTTGTCTCCCGCTTCCCGTTGCAGTTTTTTGATAATCTCATTTGTTCTTGGCTTTAAACTTAAGCTATCCGTGTCCATATTGCCCGCGTATTGGTAGCGCCAATCCCCGTCCAAACTAATGTACTCACGCCCCTTATGTTTATCGAAAGAAGGGATAACATGCCCATTTTGAAAGAATGTTTGAAAGCTGCCTTTACTCACTGGCTTGACACTTGTGTGGCTGTTGCTAGGCAAGGGTTTTACATTTGGTACAGGGATATTGACAGAGCCGTCTTTCTTAGCAACCGGAGGGGCTTTTCCGTAGTCTGGCTCCTCTCCTTTTTCCTTTAGAAAGTGAACCTGGCTGATAAAATAATCGCCACTCCAGTGCTCACCGACGATGACTTCTTTGAGGCAACTCAGGTCTATTTTGCCCTTGAAGTGCTTATCTAGCTCCAGGCTCATCAAGGTCCATTGGTTTTTAACTGCTTTGTCGTCAGTCCAGCTTGATGCTGTTTGACCTCCGCAATCCTTTAACATCACCCAGGCACTGTTGTTATTATCAGTATCCTTGATATCAAAGCGTAAATGGGACATTGAGCTAGCATCAAACGCATCTTCCTTTGGGAATATATGAATGGATCGGTCTTCTTCAGCGGGTTGCCAACCTCCATTTTTACCGCCAAACGGGGTTAAACGAACCGCGTTAGACTCGCCTTCAGGCCCTCCCCTGTGCACCCAGCCTCCCCGAGTTCCCTTATGGCTTAGGCGGTAGCTCGATTCATTTTCAAAGTCTTGGAATACTATTTTTTTATATCCGCTATCGAACGTTAATTTATCGGTCGGGAGGGGAGTTTCAGTCGCACTAACATTCAAATTAAATATAATTGAGATGCCAGTGAATATCACACGCATGGGCGAAGTAAATGGTTTTTTAATAAGCATATTATCTTCTCATTTAGAAGCAAGCTTCTTTTAATAGTTACAGTTATCAATATCAAAAGAAAATTTGATATTGATAATAACTTTGCATTACATCTAAATGGATTAACAATCAAAGACTGCAGCAAAATTACTACGGTTTCTGATTTGTATTAGTATGATTTTCTCGCTAGTCTTCCTTTGTGTGATTTTGCATCAATGGCTTAGAGGTGGTTCTTGTGACTTATTAATGGTTGGTTTAATAACGTTCATGTTTAATCTTCTATAAGGTAAATGTTTTGGACATAACACGCTGATAATGACCCGTTTATTTCAAAGTTACTTATTGCACTGCTACCTATAAATAACTTTTAAATGTAGGTGACCAAAAAATAACTCGATTGCATCACATCGAATGTACTTTAACTCATAATAAGATGAAGAATAATGCCTTTTAATTGCTATAGAAAAAAAAGATTGGCCATTTTAATTCCAAGCGCTTTCATGTCTATCACGCTGGTATCGACAATGGTCAGCGCACAGCCTTGTAGTGCAGTTTTTCCAGATATATTTCAAACAGTCAATGGTGGCACGTTAAAGTTAGGCTGGACAACCGACATAAAAACAGCGAATGGTGACGCCACATTACCGGTTGCAAAATTTGGCGATGAAAATGTAATAAAGTATGGGGTGAAATGTGATGGCGGTGAATGCATTGCAGTGGGAGACGGTGATGTTAAGTCAATAGATCGCGTTGTCATTCCCAGTGCTGACGGAGGCGAGAAGATATCTAATTCAGGTGAGCTAACAGGTAAAAAATACGCATCTGTCAGCGTGCCAATGCGCAGTGAAACACGCTTGGTCGCCCCCAGCGATGGAATGATAATAGGTCAGCTCTCATTACAATATCGAGCGACCATTACACTATCATCTGGAGATTATTATATAGGAGAGTTAACAAATGAGTCGCCTCATCCGATTATAAAATCAAACGGTGATGGACCAGTAAGGATATTTGTTAACCGCGCGTACAGTGCAGCCTATAACACCCAAATCTTAGGCTCAACCGACAGCCCAATACTCTTGCATGTAAATGATAGTATTAATACTCAAACTAACTTCATTACTGCAAATACGCTGCTTTCTTCTGCCAGTTCGATAAAGATTGGTGCAAATAGTGACCATAACCCCAATGGGCAAACAATAGGGCTTTCCGGTGGCTTTAACGCGCCAAATATCGAGCTGGAAAATAACCAAGAAAACCTAAAATTCGTTGATGTTGCTGATAAATTTAGTTCTTGTGATATGAATGACAATGGCGGCGGTATTCCAGTAGGGTGGGAAAAAGTGGGTAGCATAGTCGGCACTAAATTAGAAGCCAACTACATCGCGAGGGCCATCATTGAAAATGCCACTAACAACGAGAAGCAAAAATTTGACTTTCGCATTAGAGACGACTTTATGGGTGAAGCCGATTATTGGCCAATGGAGCTTGCCAAGGTTGTTAACCAAAATGGCGGGGGTAAGGTAAAGGCTGGCGTAAAACAAGAAGGCCAGGCTGACCCAATACCAGAAAGAAGTGTCAGCGGTAATGATATCTGGAGCAAGGATAAGAGTGCAAAGGCTAAGGTTATCACCCTATTAAAACTGCATAACATACATGAGATAACGGCGAGCACTTCGCTTAAGGTTGGCGCGGTTGTGAAGGCAACGATTGATCATAAAGGCGAACTTTATCAGGTTGAGTTTAAGGTAGAAGAAGCAAATAAGGGAGACATGCTCCAATGGCCGTTTGAGCTGGCAAAAAGGATTAATGAAAAAAATATACCCGGCATTCAGGCTGGCAACAGGAATATTGAAGGTGTTGTTGCTCCAGTGCAGTCTAAAAAAGGCAATAAGGTATGGTCAACGCATAAGCAGTCCAAATTTGAGCTCAAGATCACCCACCCCGGGGGAGGGGTTCTCCCCCCAGATGACAGGATCCCACCCATCGCTTGTGAGCGAGTGTTTGATGATGTACTGCAAACAAGTGGGAACGGCAGAATTATTATTGACTGGAAGACCAATATTGCCCAAACCAGTACGGGTACAGGACGATTACCAACAAAAAACCTCTTTAACTTCCATGGTCAAGGGGACGGTTATTTAGGAGACGTTCCAGATTATGCTGGTGACTTTAGAAAGTTCGATAGAGCCGTCGTGAATGGGTGTGATCGTGCTCATGACCAACCTAGCTCCCGCCATGAATGTCGCGTACGAGACAATAGCCATATAGTCTCTATTGGGAGGTTTAATATCCCTAAACCAGTAAATGGTAGTACACACGAGAATATTACACACGGAGAGTTCAAAGCGAGCAATTATGAAAGGTTGCGCTCTCAATATCAGGCAAACCTACGTTTAACTGCACCGCCGGAAGGCATGCGCATAGGTACCATAGATTTTGACTCTGGTACTAAGGTCACTTTTGGCTCTGGTGATTATTTCATTCAAGAGTGGCAAGACAGTGACAAAAGAAACCAGGTTCATTTCGAGACAGCCGGAGAAGGCCCGGTGCGTATCTTTTTTGATAATCAATCGCCCCTTATTATTCCTCACAAGTTTAAGGTTGTTGGTAATAATGAAAAATTATCTCCGATATGGATACACTCCAATAGTTCTATCAATGACTTAAAACATGCGGCGGGTCACTCCAATACTTCAACTTTTGTCGATACGGCACTTTCTGCCGCTGACAATGTATATCTTGGGTTTCAATGGGAATTTACTGGCGCCGTTAACGCCAGTAAAGTATTTGCCCATAGGGACGCTAAACTGGAGTTTAGTAATGTCAAAGACTATCTCAATTGTGGTGCAGAAACCCCGGATATTCCGGAGGTAGAAATACAACCTAACGTACTGGAGGTAACGGCGACCACTGATGTAATTGAAGATGGAAAAAATCCGCTTTATTGGTTATTTGAACGCAATGCAGATATGGGGGCTGGCGCGTTTACCCTGACAGGTTTTGAGTTCAGGCTCAATCTTGCCAAACCGGCTATTGTCACTCAGCTTGCGATGAAGCATGGTCACTTGCCATGGGGCCAGGTGAAGGAAATGAAATTGACCAATTCCTACGGTCAGTCCATAACACTTAATCCTTCCGCGTTCACATCAACAACGGTAGATGAGGCTGAAAGTGAAGGCACGCCTACGGGGCCCTGGGAAACCCTTGACCTCAGCGAAAGCTTTACCATGCCAACCGAATATGTTGATGTCGAAATATTAGATGCAACCAAAGGTAACATGGACGCTTATGGTTGGGGTGGCATCAGTGGCATGGATCTATTTGGTTTCGAAACACCAGACAAAACTGCTCTTCCTGAGATAAGCAACTTTTCGGTAACTGAATTAAGCGACACAGATGCCATAGTATCTTTTGATTCCAATGTACCCATTTATGCAAGAGTGTTATTTTCGAGCAATGTACAATCTGTTATAGAAACTAACGCTGGACAGCATTTAGAAAACGTTCACCAAGTGCGCATATCCACTAACGGAGAGGGCGAGTTAAAAGGCCTTGTCAGTGTGATTGCGGTTAACCAAGATGGGCGTTCGATTCAAGAGTGGAACGATACCCTAGTGAAACCAGCCTATCTGAGTGCATCTAGTGGGATCGCTAAAGGTATTGGTGATGTCACCTTTAAAGATAATGATGGCAATTGGATCAATGCACCTCATATCTACAACAGAGATGGGTTTAAAACCGACTATATCACCTCATGGTTGACGCCAGATAATGCTTGGAATGAGTGGCTGGATACCAAATTATTAAGTGATATCTATAATGATGGAAAACTGTTTCAGGCCATTAGTTTCCAGTTTGGCGATAACCCAAGTATCCCCAGTGACTCTGAAAGAGCCAAATATCTGGACTATATTCAAAATTTCGCGGCACGTATTCAAGATGCTCGTAAAATGGCGAACCCAGGAGCTAATACGAATACATTGATTAGTATCGAGGCAGAATACAATGCTCCAGGAGGCAATTTAAAGAATTGGCCTGGCTACAGTAAGCTGATGAATGATGCGATGAATATTCTCCATAGTAATGATATTGATGTTTGCTTGTTTGCAGGATCCTGGGACTTTCACAACTATATTCCCAAGTCATTGGAAGATGCTGCGCCAAATGCCGATTGCTTTGCAACCCAAAGAATGGCAGCTTCGACAGATAGCACTCATGGCTTTCAGGACACCAGCACTCCTCATGAACAACTCGTGTGGGATCGAGAGTACCTTATTCACGGTACCGTGGCCGAAAAGGCATTTAAATCTAAAGATGAAGTGATTCGATTTAGTAATTATCTGAGACGTAAATTTATGCGTCCCGTTCGATTAGATTACCTCATGGTGTCTGAACATCCTGGTTCACTTCGTGATTTTGAAAAACCACAAGATGCTCAAGAGATAACTAGCTGGTCAGGAGCCCAAGAGTATGTTGCTAAGCAGTTCTGTGAACAGCGACAGGATTTAATCGATGCAGGCCTAACGGCTATGTCTTGGATGGCATATCGAGATAACCCCAACTTAGGTGGCCCTTATGGTGCAGCAGAAAAACACAAAGGTTTGTTGAATAAACATCATCAAGAAAAGTCACCAGAGTTAGCGACATCAGTCTGGGAGATTTGGAACCAATGTAAAGACTAACCTGACCATGTGTCCAGTCTACAATCCAATACATAAAATGCTGGATAAGGGCTGTACATGTAAAGACGAAATGCTTTAGGAGTAAAAGTTAAAACTAAATATTAGTTTGATGCCAACAATATTGATGGCATCAAACTATTCAATAGTTCCAGTAAAAAATAGGTCAATTAGCATTTTATTTAGACAGGAACACTCTGTCACTTTACTTGCAAAGGTCCGACGAAACAACATTGAAAGAGCTAGTGATACATTTGGCTATTACCGGGCGATTCTGGTTAAACAAGGGACACTAATTATCTGTCTGAGAGAAGGAGGGATCTTGTGAGAGTTAGCTCATCTCTAAACCGTGTATTCTAGTAAGCCTTTGAGATGGTAGCACTCACCACCCATGAACTTGCCATAATCTTCTTTTATCTAAGCCTAGTCGCTGCCATATCAAAACCTTGGGTATTATGTGCGAATCAGCTGCTGTCAGACTTAGTATCAGAGTTCCTGCCATACTGAACTAATTCATTAATAGTTAAACTAGCAAAATCAATGACTCATTTTGGTCTAAAAGCTTGTTGGTTTAACCATAAAATTGTTGTGATCACCAAGCGATTCTGTCGGTGCATGTAGCAAGCGTCAAGTAGATTCCTTTCATTCAAAGGAATGACGAATGGTTGGGATGTGTTAGTTGCTAATTCAGAAGCGCTTTTGAGAAAAAATGAGCTACAGCATTAAACTTCCAAACAGATGGCATAAAAAAAGGGCCGCAGGGCCCTTTCTTACAAACTTACTTGCAGTAAACGTTATACGATCGGTGCTAAGTCAGCAGGGCGGTAGTAAACCGACTTGAGTACTTTGCCTTTACGGATGGTTTTAGCATCGGACACGAAGTCTTCCGCACACTTAGCAATAACGTAAGCCCCTTTTTGAACCGCCATCAAAGTGATGCCTTGGGTCGCATAATGCGCTTCTGTTTCTGCGTATTCTTGTTCGTTACGACAAACTTTGCTCATGTTGCTGGAATGGATTTCATCCCAGCACTTGATGAAGTCGATGTTGCGATTCGCTGCCACGTGCAGTAGCAATTCAATCAAATAGCTAATGGCTACGTTTGCTTCGACTTTGTCGTCACCTAAGTGCACCAGTCGCCCCATCAATACGTAAACAGAGTCGATGATGGCATCAGCTTGTTCTACTTTTGAATCGGCTTCTGCAAGCTCCGTCATCTCCTCGATAGCTAGCGAGCTGTGCAGCGTATCGGCTGCGTCGTCTAGTGTCTCGGGTGCGTTAACCGGTAAGTCGAACGTGGCACGAAACTCAGTGATATCACGATAAAGGTGGGCAAAAATCTCTGGTGTCAGTTTTGTTAGTTTCATTGATAATTATTCGTTAGGCAACAATGCTTGTGATCCTATCAAACGCGTTTCGTTATAGCTAGATTAAGTTAGCATCGTGAAGGAGAAGACACACTCTGTGACTAATTTTACCTTGTAAAATTAGTGGCGATTCTATAAGGTTTATATACAAAGTGATTGATATTTTACAAGGTTTTGCTTGTGAGGCTATCACGTCATATACTTTTATTAGATTAAAATGATGGAGTGGTGACCGCTCGGTTGTTTATGGTTAATGTCTGACAGGCGGTGAATGGCTTTTGTTAGGCAGCCAGTTTCAAAAGGTACACGTACTTTTTGGAAACGACGTTTTGGAATTAGGGTCCCGATTCGTCACAAAAAGCCACCTCGAAAGAGGTGGCTTTTTACTTGATGATGTTTGCCTTCTAAAAACCGAATGTAAATACGTTGTGATTTAGCCACATTCCGATAGGTCTTGGTAAAAGCTGTCGAATTTTCCCCACAAATGAAGCAGCTGATTGAGCGCTGGGTCGTCAATAAATTTTGCGTTAATGTGCTCGTGCCCGCTCATTAGTACTAAAAAATGGCTTGTGATGCGTTTTGCTTGTGGAATCGCATGCCACTGCGCCAATAATTCGTTTTCGCTGACCTCATTGCTGCGCGCAAGCTCAATACCGCTGTCTTCATTACGCATAAAAATAGCAAGAGACATTTTCATGATTGCTCCATTGTCGCACACGACTTTTGAGCGAGATGGTAACAGTTATTACTTTACCTATCACCATATGGAATAGTGAAATTTGTGAGCGTTTGTAAAGCCTTTATGGCGGGCGATGACACACTAGCGTGAGTCGGGTGTTGAGCATCTGCATTTATGCGCTAAGGCGAGGATTAATCGCTGGCAATCACTTGTTGAGATGGGGTATTTGCATCGTTGTGCTGCATTGAATCCATGACGTCGTAGGTGATGCAGTAGGTGATAAGTAATACGAGTGGAATAAATTTGATCCAAGCTTTCATAACGATAGTCTCTAATAGGTGAATACTGAGAAATTATCACTCACTTGGTTACGATGAAATCGCTATTATCGCAATGTTACTTTGCTGTCTTCACTCATTCTTGTTATGCCAGCGTTGACAGTATTCATCTCTAAAGAAACGAATACTGTCAAGCTAACGGCTATCGGTCGAGTTAGCTGACAAATAGATATGGGAATAGTTTTTTACGCTCAACTTCACTAAGGCCATTGACACGGGCAATATTGTTATCGGGTATGGCGTCTGGATCCGGGTAGTGCTTAAGTACTTTTGCCATACTCGCTTCACGAATTAAATGAAAAATAGGATAAGGGGAACGGTTCGTTAGGTTTTCTGCGTCTTCAGGTTCGGCACCACCAAAACAGTAGTTTGGATGGAAGGTAGCCACTTGATAGATGCCTTCCCAGTCATTTTGCTTAATGAGCGCTTCTACCCAATCGATAAAGAAGTTGTAGTCCATGAAGTCATCAAGCATGTTAGGCACAACGACCAAAGTCGTTTCGAGGTCTTCGGGCTCAGTTTGCTCCAATAGCATGAGTTCTCCCAAAATATCCTCTAGCAGTCCTTCTTCTTTATTCGCTAAGCTGACAAAGGTCTTGATCTGCTTATTGCGCTCTGGTTTTGCAGCAAAAGGGCATAAATTTAGCCCGATTACGACCTCTTTTAACCATTGTTGGACTTGCCCTTCAATGTGGACAATTTCTTCTCGTAACGACATAACACTCTACCGATAAAATTCTTAAATCGGATTATATGATCGCTGAAGACGTTTCGCTAATAATCGCTCAAAATAACCGTTAAGCGGGAGAGTTGACGACTAGCACAGACTCGCTGACAAGTTTTAGCTTCCAACAAAGAGCGAATAGCAGTAAGTATAATATTCCCCCTCCTTCTACGACCCCGAGCCATTGAGAGTGTTGCCAGCAATAAAGTAGAAAGAATCCCCCTAAACTGCCGCCTATGTAATAGTGCACCAAATATAATGCAGTTGCGGTCGCTTTGGCCTGTTGCGCTTTTTGGCTTACCCATGCATAGGCTAAGGTATGCGTAAAGAAAGCGCCGCCACTAATGAATAGTAACCCAACAACCATTGCTGGAATGGTGTCGACAATGGCAATGAGCATCCCACATAGGCTAATGGTCGCACCGAGTGCCATTCCGGTGATAGGGGGAAAGTGACGACTCCAAATACCACTCCATTTGGAGCTTAGTGTACCAGCGAGGTAGCAAAGAAAAATCAGTGCCGCCATTGCGATGGGCAGGTTGTGAGGCTCACTGACTAGCCTAAACCCCATGACTGAATATAGGTTAACAAACAAAGCAAAATTTACCCCGCCAATCAGCATGGCAAGCCATATATTGCGATTGGAGAGATGCATCACTAAAGCTCGGTTGTGGTGGCGGAACATGCCTCTAGTGGGTTTAAAGTGTTTTTGTTGCGGAAGCAGCCATGCCACTATTAAGACGCATACAAAGGTAAAGCAAGCGATAACAATGACAGCGGTTTGCCAATCAAACATATCGGTTAATACGCCTCCTGCGATACGGCCGGCGATTCCCCCCAAAGAATTGGCTGCAATGTAACCGCCAATCGCATTGTTAAATGCTTCGCTAGAGAGCTCCTCAACCATATAGGCGACAGCAACAGAGGCAAATGCGGCTAAAGCAAACCCCATTAACGCGCGCAGCATAACAAGCGATAATAAGCTTGTCGTAAGTAGCATTAATGCGCCAATGACAGGCAGTAGAAATAGCCCAGTTAACATGACCGCGCGTCGTCCCAAGCTCTCTGAACTGATTGCCCATGGCACCAATGAAAGGGAAAGTGCTAACGTTGCAGCGGCAAAGACCCAATTGATTTCGGTTTCAGAAACCGCAAAATGCTGTGAGAGTTGGGGCAGGATTGGTTGAAAGACATATAGGTTACAAAATACCAGAAATGAACCGAGTGAAAGTCCCCAAGTCACTTTACTATATTCTGCTGAATGTCGTTCAATCACAAATCACCTCATTTGGTTTCTAAATGCCGACTAAAATGCAGCAATGTGACGAAATTATCACCTGAGTGGTAATAAATAAAATATATTAAAAATATCACTATAATATATTTTGTTTATATGGATATTCGACAGCTCAAACATTTCCTCGCGGTGGCTCGAGAGCAAAACTTTACCCGAGCAGCAAAGAAGGTAAACATTGCTCAACCTGCGTTAAGTATCTCAATTAAAAAATTTGAACAACAATTGGGTGTTCAGCTATTTTCCCGGATCGACAAGCAGGTGGTGTTGACTCAGGAAGGGCGGGCGCTGAAGCCGCACGCCCAAAAAATATTGCAGCAAGTCGACGACGCGACATTGGCCATTGATGAGCTGAAAGGCTTGCTGAAAGGGGAGGTGCGTTTAGGCACTCCAAGCATGATGGGGAGCTATTTTTTCCCAAAAATCATCATGGCGTTTAAATCAAGGTACCCCAACTTAAAAATGACAGTGGTTGAAGCGGGCACGCAAGATATTCGTAAAATGCTACTGGCAGGGGAGATTGATTTAGGCGTTATTCGCAACACCGATGTACCGGATGACTTAGATGTCGACCCCATTTACCGTTCAGAGATGGTTGCGGTAATGAGCGAACACCATCCTTTTGCGTCGCAAGACACATTAACCTTTGACGCGTTCTTTCAAGAAGAGTTGGTGATGTTCAAGCCGGGTTATTTTCACCGGGATTTTATTGATGAAGAGTGTCAAAGAAGAGGGGTAGAAGCTCAGTTTTCTTACGAAACGAACTTACTGCCGATGATTTTAAGCATAGTAAAGCAAGACTTTGCTATCACCGCTTTATTAGAATTGGTAACGGAGCACGAACCCAAAACGCGCGGTGTCTCGTTTGATCCACCTGTTTTTGTCGATCTTGCGTTAGCATGGCGTAAAGATGGCTATTTGTCTCGCGCTGATAGAGCGTTTATGGAATACATTAAAAATCACACGTAAGTGTGCAATGAGACAAGGCAGGCGCAGTCTATCCGACCTTGTCTTTTCTATGGTTCCCAATGAAAGCGCGTATTTAGTGACCAACGGTTTTTGACAATAAGTTCACGATAAGAACTCCGGCAAGAATAAACCCAATGCCGACTAATGCTGGTAAATCGAGTTTTTGACCGTAAACAAAGTAGCTAACGGTGGCGACTAACACGATACCGGCACCACTCCAAATCGCGTACACTACGCCAACGGGCATGGTTTTGACCGTAACGGACAGTAAAAAGAAAGCGATACCGTAACCAATGAGCACAATAATACTGGGTGATAACTTGGTGAATTGTTGTGTTTTTGGAATGAATGAAGTGGCAATCACCTCAGCTACAATGGCAATAGAAAGTGCAATGGCTGGGGGCAACGAAACAAGTAGTTGGAACATATAGCAACACGCCGCATAGATGAACACGAAACAACTCGTATTCTGTGGCGCGAAGTATAATTAAAAAATATTGATTTGGAAGTACGGAAAGCGTAATTGATTATTACGGCATTGCAATAATCTAGCTACGTATTATCACTCGTCTGGAAGGAGTAGCGGTTCTCTTTCCAGACCGGACGGATTTGCCTTGATAGCGGCTAGATGAAATAGCCGAAAAGTTAACGTGAAGCCGATGCAGTGTGTCCGTTACAGCTTGTCGAGAGTGATATCGTCAAAGCGATAGACTTCGCCGCCAAATTCCGTTGAAAATGCCTTGGCATCAGACTCTTGGCTAAAACTTGCCAATGTCTTGCCCATTGCTCCGGTTTGATTCGAACCAATGACATACCACGCTGTTTTGCCGTCAATAAAATACTCATTTTCTGGTTTCTGCCAGGGCGTTTTACTCATGTCATGGACAAAGACCTGTTCGATCTGGCGCTGGTTATCTGGCTGTAAAATATAGCTAAACATATCTTTGGTGGAGCAGAAGCGAACCGTTGTGTCGCTGCCTTTTTGATAGGCTTGCCCTTTTGGTCCGGGGTAATTGGTGATGACCATGCCACATAGATGGCATTCGTCGGCGCTTTCGATAGCTTGGGCTTGCCGAATAACTTGCTGTTGTTCCGACTCTCCGCAGCCAAAGAGGAGCAAGGCGAAAATAGGGATAATCAGTGATTTAATGATATTCATTAGTAGTCGTCCTTTGTCTTTTGGAGATTTGAGTCATTCAAGGTATATCGGTATTGTGATGATTATTGTCGTGATTATTATTGTGTTGCATGCGTCTGTTATTGCTATAAGTGCTTACGTCTAAAAATGAAAAGTGACACGCTTAAGGGCAATAAGATCCAAGCGAACAAGGCGAAAATCAGGCTCTGCGTTGATAGGCTGCTGTTTATTGCTACGGCGAGTACGCCATTTACATCGGTTTGATTAAGGGCGGAAAGATTGATGAGCCTGAAAAGATCGGCAGGGTTGAGCAACATGATCTGTACGAGCGTCTGTTGGTCGAGTAATTCATATCCGCCAATCAGTACGCCAAGCAGCACAAGATCAAAAACCAAAACAAAAAATAGCCAAGTGAGTAATGCAGCCCCGGCCGCTTTGGATTTTTCAGACACCATAAGGCTAATGAGATACGCCAGTGCAACGAAGCATAAACCGAGTAAGCTAGAGGTGATAATAAATAGAGTAAACGCCCCCCAAATGGCTTGAATTGGTGTGGTAAGACTTAACAAAACGCCTGCAGAACCAAAACCTAGTACCGTTGCGAGTGTAATGATTCCTCCCTGTCCGATAAATTTACCGAACAGCAATTGCGCATGACTCACAGGGTAGGTCATCAATAATAGTAAGGTGCCAGACTCTTGCTCGCCAACAAAGCTGTCATAGCAAAGTAGCAGCGCGATTAACGGAATAATGAACACGGATAGACTAGAGAGGCTAGCAATGGTGGAAGATAGCGATGGTGTTGCCAGTTGACCAGAGGCGACGCTTCCATAATAGCTAATACCAATCGATAACAAGGCAAAGACCAGAGTGATGGACACTAACCAGCGGTTTCGCAATCCGTCTTGAAACTCTTTAAGCGCGACAGCAAAAATAGGGTTCATAGTGTGTTCTCCTGCGGCTTAGTGAATTTGTCCTGACTGGTGCTTGGTGTTAACCCGAGAAAGTGTTGGTAAATCTGCTCTAGGTTAGCGGGTTCCATTTGAATATCACTCAACGATTCATGTGCGAGTAACTCTTTGAGCACTCGCATTTTGTCTTCTTTGGGAACAGAGAGTTGATCATTTGAAATCGCGAACTCCGCGAGTTTGCTGTTGCTATAGATTGCACCATTCAGCCCACTGGTTTTTATTTTTGTCGGTAGCTGTGCTTGTGACCTCAGCTCATCCAAAGTACCGATGGTGATTGAGCGACCTTGAGATAAGATCATCGCTCGATCGATATGTTGCTCGACACCCGGTAGTACATGAGAGCAGAGTATGATGCTTGCCCCTTCTTTTTTTAATGTGTCGACACTTTGATAAAATTCCTGAGTGGCAATTGGGTCGAGTCCAACTGTGGGCTCATCGAGAAGCAGTAGTTTCGGTTTACCAAGAAAAGCCTGTGCTAAACCGAGACGCTGTCGCATGCCTTTTGAGTAAGTTTTGACTTGTCGGTGTAGTGCATGGGACAGACCCACTTGGTTGAGTAAATCGGTGATCTGTTGCTTGGGCGCCGATTTTAAACGAGCAAAATAGGTGAGGACTTCGAGCCCGGTTAGCTGCTCGTAAAAGCTGACATTTTCAGGCAAATAGCCAATTTGTTTGCGTCCTTGCCATGCTTGTTGACTGCTTGGATTCATGCCAAAGACGGATACGCTCCCTTGCGATGCTTGTGTGACGCCTAAAATGAGTTTCATGGTCGTGGTTTTGCCCGCGCCATTGTGACCAAATAACCCCAATACCTCGCCGGGCATAATGGAGAAACTCAGCGCATCAACCGCACAGACATTTTTGTATTGCTTGCTCACATTATCGAGTTGAACGATAGCCTGATTCATGAGTGACTCCCCTGTAATTGTGATGCTGTTGGAGCCAGTAGTTGCTCGCGTTTTTCCGAGTGATTGGGCGGTGACATGAGTGGGTAGGAATCCTTCACTCCCGATGGTTTTAATACTGGGAATTGTTTTTGAATCCAGCGCAGCATCAAAATAGTAGGGCTATCGAGCAGTACTTTAGATTCTGGGTATTTCCATACCACTTTATCAATGCCATCGTTAGGCTCGAATGGGGTATCGCCCGTTGAGCTATTATTGAGATCCCATCCTAGATAGTTACTCCAATAGTTCCCTTTGCCGTTAATGCTCCATTCTTGCGCTTGATTTGAAACATACTTAACTTGAATCGGATTATTGATGAAGCTATTACCAGTGACTTTGACATTTTCAGAGCCCGCAGTGAGGTGAATGCCAATTTCAGCGGTATCTATGGTGTTGTGGCTAATTTCGTTGTATCCAGAATTGTAGACAAAGAGACCTTTGCCTTCGCGACCCACCACTTTATTCTCTGGCTTCGTCCAAATATTGTTTATTTGGTTATAGCTAATGGTGGAGTGGGTGATGAAGTTCATTAGCATGCCGTAGTCTTCATTGTCACGGCTAATATTACCCATGACTTGAAGGTGTTTCGAACTCATTAAAGCATAGCCTGCACGTGTGTTGTAAGCGGTGTTTCCTATGACGCGATTACTGTGTGAGTACATGTAATGAATGCCATAACGGAGGTTATACATGGTGTTATTGCGAAGCTCACAATCCTGGCTCGATATGATGTAGAGACCATCACGAGTTTGAGAAATGGTATTGTTACTAACGTAAGCATATTTGACGGTTGAAAGCTGTATGCCATTACCTCGGTCGGAAGAGCGCAATTCGGTGTTGCCAATAATCGTGTTGTCGTTAATGGTAATGTTTTGAGCGCGCTGAATCCACATGCCAAACCCATCACCTTCAAGTCTATTGTTAGTGATAGTTAGCTGCTCTGCTGTGGTATCTGAGTAGATGCCCGCATTTTGCTCGGTAAGATCTTGTCCCCAATTTACGATATATAAGTTGGAAACCTCGATATTCGAATTGGTAAGGGTAATCGCATTGCCAGTGCCTTGTGCATCAATAATCGCGTCGCCCTTGCTCGTGAGTATCAGCGGTGTAGAAACCACATAGTTCCCGTAAAACCGCCCCTGCCCAAGTACAATGGTGTCACCTTGTTGGGCTCGATCGAGTGCGTGTTGTAAATCATCACTTGGGTTCACTGTCGTTACCGCGGCGAAGGCGATGCCGTGATAGAGGAAAGTAACAAAGAGTAGCCAAGAAAAGTGCTTCAATGACGTTATCCTAATTAAGTCGTGGGAGAAGAGTGCTCCCTCCATCATCGCGGAGGGAGCAATACGCAGAAGTGTCTACGCTTCGACGAGCATTCGACCTCGCATTTCCATATGTAGGGCGTGGCAGAACCAGTTACAGTAGTACCATTGCACCCCAGGTTTATCGGCAACAAACGTGATAGATGAGGTTTGTTGAGGACTGATTTCCATTTGTACGCCATGGTTCGTCATACAGAAACCGTGGCTGACGTCTTCAATCGTATCTAAGTTAGTAATGACCACGGTCACAGTGTCACCGAGTTTGACTTTGAAATCGTTCATGCCAAAAGTTGGTGCGATGGAGGTCATATATACTCGGACTTTGTTGCCGTCTCGAATAACCTTGTTGTCCGTCATCACGTTGACGCCGTCTTTTTTGGCTATTTCAATGGTTTCAGCAAAGATAGGATCATCACGTGACCAAAGTTTGCTTGGCTTCACTTTACTGCGGTGAATGATGGTACCGTCGTGCGGTTCTGCAAACGTAGGTCCGTCGTGAACCAGTTTCATTTCGTCACCGGAGATATCGATTAGCTGATCGTTTTCGGCACGCAGTGGTCCAACAGGTAAGAAGCGGTCTTTAGAAAACTTACAGAGTGAGACCAGCCATTTTCCGTCAGCGTCACGAGTTTCGCCACTAGAGGTGCTGTTATGTCCTGGTTGGTAATGCACATCAATTTTCTGTTTGATGTAGTTTACCTTTTCTCCGTTGTACGCTTGGATGGCTTCTTCTACATTCCATTTGGCAATCTGGCTATCTAGGAACAACGTAGTATACGCAAATCCACGGTTATCAAATGCTGTATGCAAAGGACCAAGACCAAGTTCCGGCTCTGCGACAATGGTGTCTCTTGGCTGGATTTTGTCATTGAAGAGATCATCAAGTTTTGCTGTGGCAATAACCGAAACAGTAGGGGACAGTTTACCGTTAGCAATGAAATACTTGCCGTCAGGAGAGGTGTTCATTCCGTGTGGCGATTTTGGAACAGGAATATAGCGAGTAAGGTCAGATCCTTTACGGCCATCGAGTACTGGAATGTCATTGTTGTTGTAGGTTTTAAATTTACCGGCTTTTAATGCGGCTTCACAACGTGCCAGACTAAAGACCACTACATGGTCACGTTCTGCCGTAATCATCTCACCCAGACTCATGCCCATTTCTGAGTTGTAACACGTTGAAGCGAAGTATTTACCATCATAGTCTGCATCGGTGTTGTCTAGGTTGCCATCAACCATGACTTGAAAGACCACTTCCATTTTTTCTGCATCAATTACGTTAAACAGTGAACGGTAAGTGCTGACGTCTTCTAGCGTCGCCTTGCCATCATTGTTCATTGGAATTTCAAATTCACTGTTACAAATAACGTATTTGGTTTCCGGTACTTTTTGGACTCGAAGACCATGGATGGCTTGTACGTTAGGAATAGTGATCATCTTATCCACTTTCATGACGTCACAGCGGATACGGGCAACGCGTGAGTTTGCTTTATCATTGATAAACACGTATTTACCGTTATAGCGACCGTCGGTCATACTCATATGAGGGTGATGGGAATCACCGGATAGAATATGGGCGCTGTCACCTTTGATTCGTTTACTTTCGTCAGTAAATCCCCAGCCCGTTGCACTATCTGCGTTGAAGACTGGAATACGCATTAATTCACGCATTGATGGGATGCCTAGGATTCGTACCTCGCCCGAGTGACCACCACTCCAAAATCCATAGTATTCATCCATCTCACCCGGCTCAACATAAGGGCTGTTACCTGACTCGGCTGCCTGCGCTTTTGCCATTGAGGCAAACATGGCGGCCGACATTGGCGCAGCTGCGACGCCTAACCCGATGGCAGCAGTTTTACCAAAGAACTTTCTTCGCTCGGTATCGACGGGCATATTGTCCGGGGTGAGGGTCTTTTTGTCATCGCTCATGTTGAGTCTCCATTCTTCGTATGTAGGGCTGATACGTAGTGTTGCAATGCGGCACGTCCGTCATTGCCTCGTTATCCATTACGGTATTTGTGTTACTGGGATATCAGCGTCGCTCTGTTTCCGTTTTTTATATGCCTGTTTTTTTAATGGTGGGCATTTTCCATCGTTGGAATAGGTGATTTGGCAATCTAAGCAGTAGTGACATTCACGCATGTTAATAACCCCGTTCGGATGGATTGCTTGAATTTCACATTCTTTTGCGCAAATTTTGCATGGAGAGCCGCATTCAGGGCGTCTTTTTAACCAGTCGAAAAGACGAATACTGTTGGATACGGAAAGTGCAGCGCCCAATGGGCACAAGTAGCGGCAGAAGGTTTTGCGGTTAAATAAGTTAAGAGACAGCAAAAACACTGCCCACAGGATGAAAGGCCATTCCCGGTCGAACTTGAGCAAGAATGTGGTTTTGAAAGGCTCGATCTCTGCGAACTGTTCAGCGAGTGCTAGTGAGTCAAGAGACAGAGCAAATAGGCCGAGAAGAATAAGGTATTTGATCGCCCATAGTCGTTCATGAACTGCCCATGGCAATTCGAATTGTGGGATTTTAAACGCTCTCGCACTTTGATTGATCAACTCTTGCAGCGCGCCAAAAGGGCATAACCAGCCGCAATAGACTGCGCGTCCCCACATTAGAATGGTCACTGCCGCTGCGCACCACAGCATGAAAATTATTGGGTCGAGTAGGAAAAGATCCCACGAAAATTGTGTCATTAGCGCGTTGAGGAAAGTGAAAACATTGACGACGGAAAGTTGTCCGCCCCAGACCCAGCCTATGAAAACAACGGTAATAATTAAAAAACCGTGGCGTAGGCGGTGCATGAAAGTCGGATGGCGTACTAAGAGATCTTGGAAGAATAGAATAAGCAGTAAGGTCACAATGAGAAGAGAAAGCAGCACTACTTTTACTTGGTTTTCTTGCCACACTTGCTGAGTTAAGGAAAGCTCGGGTTGCAATATGATCGGCGCTGGTGTGTCTACGTATTGTGGTAGAGGGCTATAGTCGCCTTTAAAGCTAGTAAAAACGCTATCCACCGCGCCAAGTTGGCGGCGCACAAGCAATTCAATTTGCCAGTCGGCACCGGGGTCAAATTCATGGTGCGCTTGTACTTTAAATACCGACATTTCATGAAATCGTGGGGCACCTGAGATATATAGGTCGAGGATTCGATTATGGTCTAGATCTCGAAAAGAGATTTCATTGTCGCTTTGGTGGACTTGGATTCGGTCGAAGATACCACCCCTCACATAGCCAGAGCCTTTGTAAGAGTAACCATTGCCAAAAATAGCAATAAGATGTTCATCGACTTGAAGATCGTTAACTAGCCATTGGTACTCTTGCTCGCCGAATAGGTTCTTGCCAATGGTAGGGATGTCGGCTTGTGCGTAATAGATTTCAGCAAAAGGCTGATCGCTCTCGCTGGTTGCTACGCGATCAATGTTTTCTGCTGCGGTATCGGTAAACGCGTCTTGAACGGCTCCTTTTCGTATCAATAATTTACGAATGGAGCCATCCCCGGTTAATTCCAACCAGTTTTTCTGCTCAAATAGTTCTTTTTTTATGGTTGATTTTGGTTGAATGATATTGCTGCTCGGTTTAACGATGCCCAAAGACTCGGCCACCTTGGTCGCTGCTTTTGTAATGGCGACATTCATGACCATGACTGTGACCGTAGCACCTGATAAACCGTCAATAGGGATGTAGTTTTCGTTTACCTTACCGCCCACTTTAATCCGGTCTTTCACTGACAGTCCGACATACTGATCGCTAAATCCCCATAATTTGCTTTCGGGTATTCCGGCTAAAATGATCGGTTCATGGTGCTCAAGAACTTTGGAGGCGAGATAGGTGCCTTCAGGATCCATAATCACTAGCATGTTAACAGGCTCACCTGAGTAGGCAGGTATGCTTGCAATGTCATTAGTTTCAAAGGCATAGCCGAGAACGTCCTCATTATGTTTGATGGTTCTTACTAGAGGATCGCCGAGCTTATCTGAAATGGATGTCTGGGTAGGGAAGGCTTGTTCGATGAGCGGAATAGGATCTTTGGGAGGGCTGACAAATAGTGCGTAGCTGGGCACGCTAATAAACAGTAGAGCGAACACCTGACACACTAGAATTTTTGTGGCAATTCTCAGCATAAGCGCTCCCTTTCTATCCATATTGCCAGACCGAACAATCATCGAGATAAATACGATGAGACGGGCAGGTGTGAGGCGTTAGAGTAGAGTCTTGTTAATGGGGTGTTTTTGATTTGTATCAAGTTTAAATACAATGCAAGCTATCAATAGTACAAGGGTTGCTCGCGATCACAGAGTTGTAACGAAATATTATTGATTTTTAGTAGGTCATTTTGACCTATAAGTGTAAGCGGAATTAGAGATTAGAAGGAAGAGGTTAAGGATGAGTAACTGAGGCGTGAAACGCTGAATGCTATTTGATCCATTTTCCTTTGCTTGACTAGAGCAAAGGAATGGTTATGGAGCGCTATTACTTATATACAGCGCGACGGCTTAGTTCGAATTGTACATGCGCTCGAAGTTTTTTTGATTCCAGCCAACCATGACTTGATCGCCAATCTTTAGCACAGGAATAGAGCGAGCCCCCATTGCTTGTAGCTCTTTGCGTCCTCTTTGCATTTTTGCGTTAGTCAGACGATATTTGTAGCCTTTACTATCCAAATAGCGTTGGGCATCTTTACAGTGAGGGCATTTGTCAGCGACATACAGGACTAAACGTTTCATAGCATTACTCTAAAGCGGGTTTTGACGGGCGCAGTTTATCGATAATTGGTGGAAATTACCACTCGCCTGCTAACGATGAGCAGGTGAGTAGAGTGACTAAATTGGTCTTTTCGTTGTTTATGAGTGAAATTGACTCGTTTAGATGATGTGTGACAGTGCGTTAAGTGTTTGTTGCCGGGTCGATAAAACACAGTTGTTGATATAACGTTGCTGTTTTCGGCATGCCGATATCATGAGAACCTGCGAGCTCTAATACATTTTTGTACATGTATTGCAGTTCTAATGCTCTTTGGTTCTTTAGATCGAGCAGCATACTCGTGTGGTAAGGCTTCATCGCCGCCGTATTGCTAAGCATGGTATCAATTAAAGAGGATGGCAGGTCTGTTCCTAATGCCTTTGCTGCCGTTTGGACTTCTTGCATGACTTCTTTTGCTAAAGAGACAAGTTCGGGGCATTGCATGATTTGCTTGGTATCGGCAGATAATACGGCGGACAGTCCATTGAATGGCACATTCCACAGCAGTTTTTTCCAACGCGCGTCGACAATGCGCTGTTCTACGTCAACTTCTACGCCACAGCCTCGAAAATCGCTCGCAACATTTTCCAATGGTATAAGCCCTTCTTCGCCATACACTCCCAGAGTCAGTCGGCCGTAATCGATATGATGAATATGCCCAGGGCCAATCTTATTAGAACAGATGAAGCAAAGCCCACCAGCAACAAAGGGTAAGTTGAGCTGTTCAGATAGCTCTTGTTCTGCGCCAATACCGTTTTGCAGTAATACTACTAGCGTATTGGGTTTGGCTATTGGTGCGATGAGCTTAGATAACAGCTGGTTGCTTGTCGTTTTGATGGCAACCAAGATGACATCGGCTTTCGGCATCGCTTCACTTGTTGAATAGGCATGCAGCGAGTTGGGAGCAATCGAAAAGTCGCCATAGTGAGAATCAACTGTTAAACCGTGCTCACGAACATGCGCAAAATCAGAGTTAAAAAGAAAATGCACCTCTTGTCCGCTGTGATGCAGCCTTGCACCATAGTAGCCGCCAATAGCGCCAGTCCCAATTACCGCGAACACCTTCTTTGTCATATCTACATCCTCGTTATACCTTGATTCAAGTAATGTACATGAACTGACGAATTAGTGAACCTTTGGAGGCAACATTGGTAGCAAAATGTGAATTGTCGGCTACCTTAAGTTTCTGATATTAATAATGATGATACAGATACTTAGCGCGTGTTCTCGGTTTTAGAAGGAATCCATTGCTACACCATGATATGCAATTTATCATTTGCGGGTATTTATTCGGTTTAAGCCGCACATGTTGATGTAATAGTAGGTAGTAAGATGATTGAAAGAAAAGAGACAAAACAACGTATGAGTCGCGCCGTGATTCATAACGGCACGGTTTATTTTTGTGGGCAAGTGGCTAAGGATTCAACAAAAGATATTACTCACCAAACCACAACCATGTTAGAAAAAGTGGATGAGTTATTAGAAAGCGTGGGTTCGAGCCGTGAAAAACTACTGTCAGCAACTATCTATGTGAAAACCATGGATGACTTTAAAGCCATGAATGAGGTATGGG
This sequence comes from Vibrio nomapromontoriensis, assembly GCF_050337205.1. NCBI lineage: Bacteria > Pseudomonadati > Pseudomonadota > Gammaproteobacteria > Vibrionales > Vibrionaceae > Vibrio > Vibrio nomapromontoriensis. The sequence continues at coordinate 395,804 of NZ_JAKJSS010000007.1, read as the reverse complement.
ATGCTTGGGTACCCGAAGGCTACGCGCCTGCGCGAGCGTGTGTTGAAGCGAGCATGGCGAGAGAAGAGCTGTTAGTGGAAATATCAGTCGTCGCAGCAGTATAAGTCGGCACTGTAGTACAAAGACCGCCTTTACCCTAAGAAAGGTGGTCTATTTAAAGGGACATCAACATTCTCTGACTATCCGTCGTTCATGTTCTTTATTCGCAACGTTTGATCTTCGGATACTTGATTTTTCCATTGAAGGCGCTGGCTCATTGAGGCTTCTAGGATAGGGGTTTTTCCGAGTGCTTTGTACCATAATGACACCAAAACTAATGAATTAGTGTTGATGTTGAACGCGTTGTTAGTGCCATTGTCAGTATAGATACCTGTGGGTATGCTTCTAGCGTTTAAGCTGGTTCGAAGGACTTCATCTCTTAGTTTTGTACTGAAAGTGTCGTCAAATAACACGCTAAAACCAAATCCTACTTTATTACTAAATCGCTGTGGTGTTTCAATGGGTTTGCCTCCAGGGCTGACACTCAACCAACTCGTCCCGTAATAGTAGATATTATTGTAGGCGAACCAAGGGCTTTTACTCATCGCATCTTCTGCGTAAATGTGTAGTTTATTTGTTAGCGTTGAGCGTTTTTTCTGCAATTGATAGAGCGCATCTAATTGATTCCACCATACTTGTGGACGACCAATCTCCAATGCAAGTAATACATAGGGGTCGCTGGTAAAATAGGGCACATTGCGTGTATCTACATGCAGGTCCATCCCATCCACGGTAATGGTTTCTGATGTGGTATTGTCGTAGCTAGCAGATAAGTCGAACCCATAGAGCGCGTAACCTTGTGCCGCGTACTGCAAATAACCTAATCGACCTTCTTGCCTAAAATACTCCTTACCTTTATACAATTTTGTCCCATAGAGAGTTTGTTTCTTTATTGCTGCCGACAAGGTCCAACGGGATGTGATGTCTTGGACAATGGGTGACAGCTCCGGAAAACGAGCTTCGGTAATCTTCAACCAAATGAGCAGACGGCCAATATCTAATGCTGACCAACCATTACCGTTTGATGAGCTGGTACTATAACTGCCACTGGGTAAGCCAGTTTTTGCGCTGTATTCTCGATTGGGTAGCGTTGCTTTGTAAAGCGGAAAGTCAGCGAGTGTGGTCAACGTAGTACGAAGTCGATCTCGGGTTATTTCGGTTGTTTCTAACTCAAGAGCGTGCAGCGCTAATGTGGCGGCTAACCCGCTGGCAATATCCCACATTGTCGCATGGTGGTAGCCTTGGACAGAGTCCCACATCCCCGTTGGTTCGTGGTAGTTTTTCTGAAAGTAATGCTGGGCTTTTCGTGCAAGAAGCCAATCATTGCGAGAAAGTTTTTGAATGTCTGCTAAAAACAATTCCTGATTGTGTACGTACTCATCCATCACGATTAAGGGAGAGGGTGATGAATTGGCCTTGTTATACTCTTCAATGGTGTCTTCTGGGAGAATGGGCGGTGCTAAAGCGCGCCGTTGATAGTCTATGGCTGTCGCTTCTTTTGCTGTTTCACCGGGAGCCACAGACCGACCACCGTAAAAGCTTGGCAATTCGGGTGCGTCAGTATCAGCGTGCACAGAAGCCGCTGACAGTAAGGTGATGAAAAAGTACCGAATTAAGCGAGATGCCAATAAAAAATCCCCGGAAGGAATACAGAAGATAACTTAATGATAATACATAAGTTATTATTTTCGAGTTTGATTAGATCGAGAGTGTCTCAAAATCGAACGCTCAGCGTTAAGAAAAAGTGATTACTTTTTATACTAGGCGCTGTCATTTTTCCGTTGAAGTTGATACTATCATGGCGTCAACGGACTGTATTGAGTCAACGGATAGGCAGGGCTAACCTAAAGAGGTGCTGCTATGCGAAACTTTATCAATACTTTAACTCGCTCAGAACTTTCTCCCGTTCGCCATTCGGCGACAGTGTTACAACAATTCCTTGCGTCTTCACGCGACTATCAACTTAGTCAACAACAAAAACAAAGAGTGGAAACTTATTTAGGGGAAACCCCTCTGTCGATTGACGATTATGGTAACCCTTTAGATGCTCACAGCGTGATTGCATTTTCCTTTGGCGATAGCGATGACGTGAATAGCTCTCTTGCTCAAGAAACAATAAAAATTGTTAAGCAATATCCATTTTTGGATGCACACCTTCAACAAGAAGTTGCGACCCATGCCATCAATAGCATTAAACACGCTCATGTCATAACAAGTGAAAGCTACCTAACAACAACGGATATTGCTAAGCAAGCACTTGCGCGTGCTGTGGGACGAAATGTCATTGTAGTGGCTCAGTCATGGCATGCTAAACGCTGTATTGAAACGTGTGAGGAGGTGGGGCTCAATGTCGTCGCGGTTAAAACAGTGAACCGCTTTCCTGCGGAAGACCCACAACCTTGGGTCAGGAATCCAATTAACTGGATACTAAAAGAAAGCCACCGCGCGGTGGCGACCGGTGTTGAAATCAGTAAGAAACTTAACTTAGCATAACGTCGTAATTGACGGAGCTAACGATTTGTTTGTAAAGAAATTTATAGAACCGTAAAAAAGTACACATTGGCATTGTAGTTACTATACTCCTTTTTAAATGGACCTTATTTGGAGTAAAGACTTTCATGGAGCGCATAAAGTCTGCCTTTGCACAAGCAAGAAAAGAACTATGGATAGTGTGTTACTTCAGCCTAGTGATTAATTTTTTAGTATTGTCACTGCCTATTTATGGCTTACAGCTATTCGATAGAGTGCTGTCAAGCTCCAGCCTTGAAACGATGTTTGCTCTGATGGGAATTGCTCTTTTCTTAGTGACAGCGCAATTCTTGATGGAATATATTCGTACAGAACTGCTGCAAAAGTCAGGGTTAAAGTTAGATTCTTCTTTGAGCGGTCTATTGCTCGCGCAAAGTATTTCTCAGTCATCCATTACCAATCGGATAGAGAAGCAAGGTCTACAAGATCTCTCTGAAATACGTAACTTTTTAGTGACACCATCTACTTCCGCTATTTTTGACCTTCCTTGGGTGCCTTTCTTTGTTGTTATTTTGTTTATGCTTCATCCATATATTGGGGCGGTAGCATTGCTGGGCAGCACTGTTTTTATGGTGATGGCTGTGGTGATGATGTATCAGAGCCGACAATCGAATGATGCATCCAACCAGTATTCTAATCGTACCAATATGGAGTTAAACGACTACCTACGAAATGCTCCCATGTTAAAAGCGATGGGGATGTCTGAAAATATTGGTAAGGTTTGGGAAAGCAAGAGTGAAAAGCTATTAGCGTATCAATGGAAGGTGAATTCTCGAACTGGCCGGCTGCTGTCATTGAGTCGATATTTTCGCACCTTGTTACAAATAGCAGTGCTCACATTGGGTGTGTATTTGGTACTGACTCAACAGTTGGGGACAGGCGCGATTATTGCGAGTTCAATCATAATGGGACGTGTTCTTTCGCCTTTCGAACAAGCCGTATCGGGCTGGAAGTCTTGGTATAGCGCGATGGGCGCATGGCGTCGTTTAAATAAACTAGGTGAAAGCGAACACTCCGTGGCGAAAGTCACGCTACCGCAACCTAAGGGTAATATTCAGTTTAAAAATGTGGCACTGAAGCTGCCAGCGATGCAAGAGCCCTTGCTGCAAAATATTAACTTTAAATTAGCAGGTGGTCAGTCGCTCGCCATTTTGGGGAATTCGGGTTCTGGAAAGTCGACGCTAGCTAAGCTCATCATGGGTATCTATCAACCTAGTATTGGCATGATTGAAGTCGATGGGGCGACGATTGAACAATGGTCAGAAACCCAGTTTGGTGAACATATTGGTTATTTACCCCAACATGTGGGGTTGCTGTCAGGTACGGTTAGAGACAACATTTGTCGTTTTAGCAATGCCAAAGATGAAGATGTCGTCGCCGCTGCAAAACTTGCCTGTATACACGAGTTGATTATATCTCTACCGGATGGTTATCAAACCTATTGTGGCGAAGGAGGTTTACAACTTTCAGGTGGACAAATGCAGCGCATAGGTTTGGCTCGCGCCATTTTCTCCAACCCTAAGGTTTTGGTGCTTGATGAACCGAACTCAAACCTTGATCCCGAAGGTGAGGTCGCACTCGCAATTGTATTGCAGCACTGTAAGGAAAATGAAATCACCGCGGTTATGATAAGCCATCGTCCTGGATTTTTAAGGCAAATGGATTGGGTCATTTTACTTAAAGATGGAAAAGTAGAAAAAGCGGGCAAAAGTGAACAGTTTCTTGGGTTGCATGCGGAAGCGGAAAATGCAGTGGGATCATCTAAGAGACAATCGCGCAGCGCGAGTTAGGAGTCGGTATGGTTTTTGATACAGCGAACGTCGTTAAAAAGGGCATTATTCTTAGCTTACTTACAACGATAGGTTTCGTTTGGTGGGCGACGTCTGTCGACTTAAGTGCCGCATCTATTGCCAGAGGAGTGCTGGTGGTAGAAAGCAAACGTAAACAAGTTCAACACCTTGAAGGGGGGTGGGTGAAACAAGTTTATGTGAAAGAAGGGCAAAGTATAAAAGTGGGAGACGTACTCCTAGAGTTATCCAATTCAAAAGCCGAAGCAGACTTTCAACGTTTGATGTTGAAATCTATTTCTTTGGACTATCAAAAACGTCGACTTAATGCACTGCTTGCTGGAAAGAATACCGTGGATTGGACGTTTATTGATGATGGCTTAGGCGTTGATACCGTCGATAAGACTCAAATTGTTGCCAATGTCATTAGTAGCGAGCAACTTCAATTTCAGCAAGCAATGCTGAAGTTGGAGCTGACAAAAGGTCAGTATACTCAAAGAAAAGCACTATTGGACGAGCAGATTCGCGGTGGGACTTTCCAAAGAAGAGCGATAGCGAGGCAGCGAGCACTACTTAAAGAAGAAATTGATATGACGCAAGGGCTAGTCAAAAAAGGCTACGTGTCAAAAACAAGAATGTTGGAATTAAAAAGAGCCGCGGCACGGGTAGACGCAGAGCTTGCAGAAGTTACGGCAGAAACAGAAGTGAATCATCGTCAATTGAAGACATTAGAACAAACTCATCAAGCCCAGCTTTTGGAGTTGAAACAGACCTATTCTTCGCAACTGGCACAGATTCAAAAGGAGTCACGCGATATTAGCGAAGCATTAAAAGCCGCCACGGATGTTAAGTCTCGAGTCACTATTCGAAGCGAACATAATGGCACGGTAGTGGGACTTAATGTGGCCAGTGTTGGTGGCGTGGTTAATCCAGGCGATGTGCTGATGGAGATTGTACCTGATAGTGACGAGCTTATTATTGAAGCGCTGATTCCACCGCAAGATATCGACGTGGTGCGCGTAGGGCAGCAAGCTAAGGTGCGGTTAAGTGCGTACAATGTGAGGAAAACACCGCCAGTAGATGGAGAGGTGACTTATATTGCCGCTGACAGATTAAGTGGTGACACGAACGAGCAACAAACGGGCTATATGGTGAAGGTCAAACTAGGAAAAGATGCATTGAACGGATTAGAGAATATAGAGCTATATCCGGGCATGCAGACTGAGGTGTTTATTGTGTTAGAGCAACGAACATTATGGGACTACTTAACTGCGCCATTGACAGTCAGTTATTATCGAGCGATGAGAGAGGTATAGGATATGGAGCCGGAGATGGTATTTTGGTTGTCCTTTTATGGTTTTTTTCTCGTGCTGTCCGTCATAGTAGGGGCAAAGAAGGGGCGAGTCATTGCGGGTGCGCTGTTAGGGTATGTACTTGGTCCTGTGGGGTTAATCCTTATTTTATGCAGCTCAGATAAGAGGATGATACCTTGTCCCCATTGTGGCGAGAAGACGCACCGACACTCATACCAGTGCCAATGCTGTCATGAAAAAGTGTACGGTTGTTTGCACTCTCACTAACGTGAAAACGCACTTGTAGGCTGCTCTCAGCTTAGTTTCTAATCGCCTTCTCTAATAGATGCCGTCAATACGGTATGTTACTTGTTTGTCAGTTTCTTACGGTCAATAATCCGGCGAGTTTTCAGTTGATTCAGGAACTTGCCATAGATTTGGCGAAAGAGGAACCGTTATGAGTAAGCCAACGTTATTGTGCCCGAACTGCGACGTGGAAGTAACAAGCAGCGCCGGACACACATGTTCAGAGTGTACAACGAAATACCGTAAAATCCCTTTTTGTCCAGAGTGCGGTGACTCACTTGAAGCGTTAAAAGCGTGTGGTAATGTGAGCTATTACTGTAATGGTTGCAGGATGCAAAAGTCTCGCACGACGATTGATTGGCGATTGCATCCCGTAGCGAATTAACCTTAGCGAATTAATTTTTGCTCATGGCTTCGATAAAAAAAAGCCCTCTGTAGAAGAGGGCAAACAGTCAAATGTTGCAAGGAAGCTAAACTGTTAATTCAATAGCTAAGTTATTAATTAAATAGTTAAACCACGTCTGATGGGAAGTTAATATCGTCTTGCTCTAAGTCGCTCCAAATAGTGACTTCTTTTCCATCTGAGCTTTCGAGTTTGTAGCCATACAAATTAGACGTATCAAGGTTTTGTGCTTCGTAGGCATCTTTAAGCCCTTGATCCATATCTGTCGTGGTACTTTTGAGCTCCCACCCCCAACCAGATAAGTCGATAGACTTTGCACCGGTACAAACAAACTGACCGTTTGCGTCACCGGCGGTGTCATTGACGGTAACCTTATCGAGCGCAATTGAAATGTCGGTATCGGTTGAATTGACTTTTATGCCTTCAATTTCTTGGAAGGCGGTTTTTGACATGTCGATGGTTTGGTTGTCACCATCGTTGCCCACGACCAGAACATCAAAGCCTTCGCCCCCGCTAAAGTAGACCGAGTTAACATCACCAGAGGTCAGTTCTTCACTGTCGAATATAAGCGTGTCGTCGCCACTGCCAGCAAATAATTGATCAAGGCCGCTACCACCGTCGAGCGAGTCATTGCCTTCTTGACCAAAGATCAAATCATCGCCCGATCCGCCACGAAGTGTGTCATCACCAACTCCACCATCAATGTAATCATTGTTACCGCCACCATCGAGTGTGTCGTTACCTTCTTCACCGGAAATGTGGTCAGCACCAGAACCGCCGTACATTTTGTCATTACCGAGCTCGCCATACATGTGGTCGTCGCCAGATTGACCATACATAGTGTCATTGCCGTCTTGACCATAGAGAAGGTCGTTACCGGATCCACCTTCAAGACGGTCATTACCTTCGCCACCGAATAGTTGGTCAGTGCCACTGTCGCCTTTCAACCGGTCATCACCAGTACCACCTGTTAGCGTATCGTCACCGTCACCGCCATAAAGTTTATCGGCGCCAGTGCCCCCGTCTAGCGTATCGTTATCGCCATATCCATAAAGCTTGTCATCACCTTCGCCGCCTTCGAGTAAATCGTTACCTGACCCTGCGTTTAATAGGTCATTGCCAGCTCCGCCATACAGTTTGTCGTCGCCAGCGCCAGCGCTCAGGCTGTCATTACCTTCGTCGCCCCAAAGTTGGTCATTACCTGCTCCAGAGGAGAGAGAGTCGCTGTCATCGCCGCCGTACAGTTTATTGTTGCCAGCGTTGGCAATGAGTGAATCAGCACCACTACCACCGCGTAATATATCGTTGCCATCGTCTGATGATAGGGTGTCATTTCCTTCGCCACCTTCAATGTTGTCATTGCCGTCGCCGGAGCTTATTGTATCGTTACCCTCGTTACCAAATAAGGTGTTATCGCCACTTTGAGCAATGATTTCATCATCGCCGATGCCTCCAGTGACGGAATCATTACCCGCACCCGTTTTGATATAGTCATCGCCTTCGCCGCCAATAATGGTGTCATTGCCTGTACCACCAAGAATAATATCGTCACCTAGGCCGCCATCGAGCGTATTGTCACCGGACTCGCCATGTAGTTGATCACTTCCTTCACCTCCTATGAGGTGGTCATTACCCGAGCCTGCAAATAGGTAATCATCGCCAGAACCACCGTCTAGACTATCGTTGCCAGCATCACCGAGCAGAACGTCGCTTTCTTCATTTCCGAACAGTTGGTCGTTACCAATGCCCCCATCAATTGTATCAGCGCCTTCTCCACCGGAGAGTGTATCGGCACCTGCCCCCCCATAAAGCGCGTCATCACCTTGATCCCCGGTTGCGGTATCACTGCCTTCGCCGCCGTAAAGGATATCGTCACCCTGACCAAGAGTAATGGTGTTTGTGCCTGCTTCGCCAAACACGGTGTCATCACCTAGACCCGCGTCTACGGTATCTTGTCCGTCACCGGCAAATAGATTATCGTCACCGTCGCCGCCAGTAATTGTGTCGTTATCATCGCCACCATAGAGGGTGTCCGCGACGTTGCTGCCGACCAGTGTGTCGTTGCCGCTGCCACCAAAAATGTTGTGAGAACCCGTCGCTGCGGCGATTAATGTGTCATCACCAGCCTCACCAAGAAGTGTATCCTGGCCATCATCGGTCATGGTGTCATTTCCCGCCCCTCCGGCAAGAAAATCGTAGCCGTCGCCACCAATGAGTTCATCGTCACCATCACCACCAAAAATAGCGTCGTTGCCATCTTCACCGTACAACACATCATCGCCTGCGCCGCCGTCAAGGTGGTCGTCCCCCGTACCTGAATAGACGGTATCAGCGCCGCCTTCAGCGTAGATGGTGTCATTACCTTCACCCGTATTAATGTTGTCGGTTCCCGTTCCGCCGTAAACAGAATCATTACCGACACCTGTTTCTATGGTATTGGTTCCGGCTTCGCCAAAGACGATGTCATCCCCCTCGCCAGTAATAACCGTATCAATACCAGAGCCAGCAAATACGGTGTCGTTACCTTTGCCTGATACCAATGTGTCGTTATCAGCGCCGCCTTTTAATACATCGTCCTCATCTGACCCCGTGAGCGTATCGTGGCCGGCTCCACCGTGAAGTTCACTGGCGTTTAAGCCTGCGGTGAGAGTATCATTACCCCCTTCGCCAAATAGGGTGTTATTTCCTTGCTCACCCGTGATGGTGTCGTCACCACCGCCAGCAAAAATAAGGTCGTTCCCAGAGCCTGCGGAAATGGTATCGTTGCCAGAGCCCGCATAAACGGTGTCGTTCCCCGTACCTGCTTGAATCGAATCTGCGCCGGAACCTGAGTAAAGGTGATCGTCACCCTCTTGACCAAAGATCTGATTATCCCCACCTCCGGCATAGATGATGTCATCACCAGCACCGGCATCGATGATATCAATACCGTCATCGGCATAAACCGTATCGGCACCTTCACCAGTATCAATGACGTTTTCGCCGCTGCCCGCGTAAATGGTGTCGTCATCAGCACCAGAAGAAATGACATCATCGCCAGACTCGGTATAAATGGTATCGGCACCGTCACCGGAGTCGATGGTGCTGTTGCCGCTCTGACCGAAAATGAGGTCATCACCAGCGCCTGTTTCAATTTGGTCATCGCCGGAGCCTGCATAGACTTGGTCATCCCCTGCGCCAGTCGAGATGATATCGTCACCTTCATTTGAATGTATGATGTCACTACCGTCACCACCTAATAGGGTGTCGTCGCCAGTCCCGCCATAGAGTTCATCATTACCAACGCCGCCGACTAAATAGTCATCCCCGGCGTCTCCAATGAGTACATCATTGCCTTCATTTCCTGAAATATGATCATTGCCTACTTCACCGACGATGACGTCATCACCTAAGCCGCCCGATAGGGTATCCTCTCCGTCACCACCAAGTAGAACGTCGTTATCATCTTCACCATAAATTACATCGTCACCATCACCGCCCATGACGAAATCCGCGCCTGAACCTCCATAAAGGGTGTCATTACCATCTTCGCCTTGAATTTCATCATCGCCAGTGCCACCTTCGATATAGTCCGTGCCCTTACCACCGATTAGAACGTCATTACCGCCTTCGCCGTAGAGTAAGTCATCACCGTCATCACCAATGGCGACATCTGCGCCTTCACCACCATAAATAATGTCATCGCCAAGCTCGCCAAGTAACATATCGTCGCCAGCATCACCTTGCAGGGTATCATTGCCATCACTCCCGACTAAGGTATCGTTTCCTGTGCCGCCAGAGAGAAAATCATCCCCGTTCCCACCGACCAAGACATCATTTCCTTCACCACCAAAGAGTTGGTCATCATTGATGTCACCGTCTAAGAAATCATCGCCAGTGCCACCATAGATAGTATCGTTACCTTGCTGGCCTTTAAGAATATCATCGCCAGCACCACCGAGTATGGTGTCGTCGTATAGGCCGTTGACGGCAATGTCAACGCTGTTAACTTCAGCGATAGGCGTGCCATCAGTCGTTTCTAGTGAGAAGTAGATGGGTGAATCGGTGGAGGAATCTTCCGAGGTATAGGCAAAACTTAATGAGATGTCGCCGTTTTCGTCAATCGTTGCGGGTTGCGATTGAATGACTTGACCGCTCTCATCAGTCATAACAATCACAACCTCTTCTTGAGTGCTGCTTACATTGAAACTAGCCGTCAAGTTACTGGTTTGATCAACCATGTAATTGCCAAGTCGAACGCTGTGAGTCACTGGATCGGCGTTATCGCCTTGAGTTTCAGCTGAAAACGAATAGACCGATTGGCTGGCCCCCCATGAGTCATCGGTATTGGTCGAGACTGGCGGTGCATCTTCTGCTGGGGTATCGTACTCTACATCACCAAGTACGGTATCTGCGCCATCCCCGGCTTCGATATGATCTGAACCCTCACCACCAGCGATAAAATCATCACCTTGTTGAGTATGCACTTCATCGTTACCAGAACGGGCATTCACGTTATCGTCGCTTTCTGTCCCAATGATAAGGTCGTCGTGTTTTGTTCCTTCCATGGAGTGCCTCTCTAAGTCATTTAATGAAACTGTCGTTTGTAATACGCCGATTACCGAAATGTGCAAAGCGATATGTATGAACTAGTAAAATGTGTATCAAAATCAACTAAATCTGTATTTGTTGTATATGCAGCATGAAGCATGCCAAAGTGGAGGTTTCTGTTAACTTCTTGAAAATAAGGCTAGTTTTTTAGAATGATGGATATGTTGGTAGTAAGTCCGCCAATGGACGAGTGTGAAATTGCCATTTGAGACGCAAAATGACAGGAAGGTATAGTGATGAAGGGTAGGGGGCTATCGGAAAATCAAAATGAGAATGAATAAGCAATCATGACGGAGCCATCTAGAAACCTCCCCGTGTTTTCTCCTGCATCCTGTGAGTTCCAACGGTTTCCTGAGTAGTTGTTATATTGCAAGGTAATTGTACCTGGTCGCCAATCGAAATACCCGAATCCATAGGTAAAATCGGGGTTCCACGGCTGCTGTTGAGAGCGGTCAAAATAATAAAATGCGGTGGCGTTAATGTACCAGTTTCCTGTTATCGCGTACTTACACCCTAGTGATAGTGTTTGGTGATGAGCTTTATATCCAGTTGAGGCGAGATCAAAATAAGAAGGGGTGTAATTGTAATCAGTTTGGCAACCAATACTGCCATCTTTACTGATTCGCGTCCATTCTAGGAGTTTTCCTGTTACTGGAAACTTCCAACCCAGAGACCAAGTTCCTTCATTAAAGTTGGTTCGTGATCCTCCAGGCTCTGGACTGAATCTATTTCCGCCATAATTAGAGTAAAGCAGACTAAATGTATAGGGGCGCCAATCGCTGTAACCGAAAACATAAGTAAAGTCTGGATTCCAAGGTTGTTGTTGTTCTTTGTCCCAATAGTAATAGAGGGTTCCAGAGACAAACCAGTTGCCCATTAATACATATTTTAAAGATAAGTTTGACGTATAGTTTACGTTCGCAGGACCATTAGTGGTACCTGAGGGCAAATTAGCATCTGGCGTCTGAATAAGGGGCAGGTTTATTGAAAGGTTGCCACTTAGCCCTGAAAGTCCTTTCCGGTTTTTTAATTCTCCAAGAGGTAATTCAAATGAGCTTTCTACACCACGCCAAATCAAGTCAGCCTCTGTTTCTTCAGGTTCTTTATTTACAGAATTATCACCTGAAGTGATATTAGGTGAAATAGGCTCAGGTGCATGCTGACGAGAGTGAGATAAATAGTCGTCAGCTTTTATGATGAGCGGAGTGAGAGCGATAATACTCAGAAATCCCACTTTACGGTTCATATTCACCTACGACGTTAATAGCTCTCAATAATGCTAATTCAAGCACAATCTCACGCTAACGTGAAGAAAACAAAAAATATTTTTGGTAATTCCGGTTTCTATTCCTATCCTGATTATAATGATTGAAATGTCGCGGAATACTGATGAATGGAAAGTGATAAATTCAGTAATAATCAATTAGAAAGAGCCATTCTTCTGGTTGAGGATAATAAGACTACTCAGATCTTAATGAGTTCTTTGTTAAGAAAGCGCGGCTATGATGTCACCGTAGCAAGCCACGGCTATGAAGCGCTAGATGCCCTGAATAAAAGCGAACATATTCAATTTGTATTAAGTGATTGGGTCATGCCTAAAATGGATGGCGTACAGCTTTGTAAAGAGCTGAAATCAACCAACTACAATCGCTATATATTCTTTGTACTGCTGTCTTCGCAAGATGACCAAGATTCAATTATTAGTGGTATTGATGCCGGTGCAGATGATTTTGTCGCTAAAAATACCGCAATTGATGAACTGGATGCGCGTATTCGGGCCGGTTTCAGAAACCTTGGCCTCCACAATGAACTGCTGCAAAAGAATCATCAATTAGATTCTGCCTACGCAACAATCAGACAAGACTTAGATTCTGCGGGTGATTTCATCCGCCAATTACTTCCCAGTCGGACTTCATTTGAGCACGCCTCGATGGCTTATACCTCCATCCCAAGTGCGCAAGTAGGGGGCGACATATTAGGTTACTTTCCTCTTGATGAAGATCATGTTGGCTTTTATCTGTTGGATGTGTCTGGGCATGGTGTGGCATCGGCCTTATTGTCGTTTTCTGTTCATCAAACACTTTCTGTTGTTAATGGGCCGAGCTCTGTGGTTTTTAAAGAAACGAGTGCCGGAAAGGTAATACGTCCTGCTGACGAAGTGGTGACTAAATTGAATGAAATATACAGTCAGGACTCGTCAAACCATCTTTATTTTACGATGGTTTATGCGGTGTTAAATCAAAAAACCGGTGAGCTAAACTATTGCGCAGCTGGCCATCCTCCCATTGTTTGGCTACAGCATAAAACAGATACGACAGAATTTTTGGGCGATGACAATTTTGTCGTGGGCATGTTTGATTTTGCCGATTACAAGCAAGAAACCATCTGCTTGGGCCCACATGATGAAGTTTGGCTTTATACCGACGGTATTACTGAAGCCAGAGTCGGAGAAGAGTTTTATACCGAAGAACGTTTAAAAGAATTAATAGCACTTCAAGGCAACATGAATCTTGAAGCTAAACCAAGTCATATCGTGTCCTCTGTACGCGAATGGCAAAATAATGAAATGTTTGATGACGATATCAGCATTCTAGTTTGTAAATGGACACCACAATAGGTAGGGAATTATATGAAGTATGACATTTCTAGTAGCGACTTGTTTACTGTTATTCAAGTTCAGGAAGCGCGTTTTGATGCCAAGCTTGCCACGTCATTTCGTCAAACAATAGAAGAGGTTCAGGCGGATATAAAACCAAATTTGTTGCTCGATATTTCACAAGTCACTTTCATGGATAGCAGTGGGTTAGGGGCGGTAATGGCAGTCTATAAGATGTTGAGAGATAAGCAAATTGCGGTTGTAGGTGCAAAAAAACCAGTACGGGAATTATTTAAGTTAACCCGTATGGATAGGTTGATTAAAACGTATGACACCGTCGAAGATGCGGTTGCGACGTCAGCTTAATCACAAATAACGAAATAAGGCTAGGAATACAATATGAAAGGAATGATTCTCGCAGCAGGGAAGGGGACGCGCGTCCGTCCCATCACTCAGCAGATACCCAAACCTATGATCCCGATTTTAGGGAAACCAGTGATGGAGTCGATGATTGAATTGTTTGTTCAACATAATATTAGCAAAATCGTCATCAACACGAGCCATCTTGCGGAAGTGATAGAGGGCTATTTTGGGGATGGACATCATTTCGATGCACAGTTGTCGTATTCATGTGAAGGGGCATTAAAGGATGGCGTGTTCGAGAGTAAAGCGTTGGGCTCTGCTGGAGGCATGAAGCGAATTCAAGAATTTTCAGGCTTTTTTGATGAGACGTTTGTGGTGGTGTGTGGAGATGCATGGATTGACTTGGATCTTAAAGAAGCGGTGAAAAAACATCACAAAAACGGCGGTATCGCGACAATTATTACGAAGCGTGTGCATGCCGATGAAGTCGAAAAGTACGGCGTGGTCGTAACTGGTGAAAAGGGGATCGTCCAAAGCTTTCAAGAGAAGCCAGCGAAGGAAGACGCTCTGTCTGATCAGGTGAATACAGGTATTTATATTTTTGAGCCCGCAATATTTGACTATATCCCCAAAGATACAGAGTTTGATATTGGTAGTGAACTCTTCCCTAAACTTGTCGAGCAGCACGTGCCTTTCCACGCGGTTGAAATGAATTTTCAATGGCTTGATGTTGGTAATATCAAAGATATTTGGGGCGTTACGGAAGATGTATTAAGTGGCAAGGTACCTGGTTATCGCATACCAGGTACACAGGTAAAGGCCGGTATTTGGTTAGGTATTAATACGGATATCGATTTGTCGAAATGCACTATTGTCCCGCCGGTTGTGATTGGAAGCGGTTGCCAAATTGAAGACGGTGCCACCATCATAGGTCCAGCGCTTATTGGCGCAAATTGTAATGTAAAAACAGGTGCTACGGTGAAGCACTCTCTTATTTTTGACTACACCAAAATTCATCAGGGCGTGGAAATCAACGAACAAACCATATTTGGAGATTTTAGTATAGGCCACGATGGAGAAACGCAAAGCTCAATAATGTGGACAAACTTAAGACCTTATCCAGCGATGAATCGCCTAACCGATGCAATTAATACCATGTAAATGACTTTCGATGTTTAGCAGTATGATAGGGACAGCATAATGACCAGAGACGGCCACATTTTTTCAAATACATATCAAAGTGCCATTGATGTTTCGAGAGTTGCAGCTGAAGACCTAAAAGGGTTTTGGTATTCGCGCAGCATAAACGAAAACACCATAAGTGAACTTGAGTTATGTGTGGTTGAACTGGTCAATAACGCCTATGAGCATGCTTACGCTAGCCAAGATGGTGAGCCGATTGAGGTCCTAAGTCGCTACAATGAGAACAAAGTGATTGTCGATATCACTCATTTTGGCGACGGTATGTCTCAAGCTGAATTTCGTTCCGCGTTGGAAGCCGATTTTATAGAGCCTGATCCAGATGACCCGGACACTTGGACGACGTCTGGACGTGGATTTATTATTTTGGCGGCGCTACTTGATGATGTGGAGTTGACGCAAGAAGGAGATAAAAACACGTTTACTCTAATTAAAACCGTGCAGTCATGATGAGTTAGGAGGCCGCTAGTGCGATTTATTAGTTGGATGTTAATTTGTATTTTCCTTCAAGGCTGCACGAGTCAATCGGTAGTTCAATCTATCAGTTCGCAAAATTTGAATGGCCAATGGCAGTTTACGTCGATTTCACCTTCTATATTACCTTATCAACAATCTATACAAGTGCCAGCTAACTGGCATTCTGAAGGGGTCAGCTTTTCGGGCCAGGCCCTTTATCAAACATCGTTCGACTTACAGGGATATGTTGGTGGTGAGCGCTATTGGTTAATGTTTGAAGCCGTTGATTATGCCGCCGACGTGTCACTTAACAATATTCCATTGGGTTCTCACGTTGGGTATTTCTCTCCTTTTTCGTTTGATGTAACCCGTTTTGTTCAACCGAAGAACAATGAACTTAGCGTGGTTGTAACCAGTGAGAATGATGATAAAAATGCGGATTGGTCTTTAAACAAGCGAGAGATAAAAGGTGTGCTAAATCATCATGATACCAGACCAGGAGGCGCGTGGTCGGATAAAGGACAAGATGCAAATTCGGGCGGGATATGGGGGTCTGTTGCCTTAAAGCGCACCGGTCAAATCGCTATCCGCGACATAACATTCATCCCCACTATTGAGCCCAATGACAGCACTTCTGGCATCGTGACGATCGAGCTAGATAGTGCGATTGACGCTGAGGCAACGATAGAGATTTCACTTACTTCACCACACGATGTGAAAACGCAAACTCGCAGTGAAAAATACGTTATCACCACCGCTGTCAAGCAAGGGCAAAATACCGTTGAGTGGTCCGTGCCGAGTATGAAACGAGCACTGTGGTGGCCGTATGACTGGGGGAAACCAAGCCTCCATGACTTAGTAGTAAAAGTATCGTTACCAAAAGGTGCGCTTTCAGATAGTAGTCAGCAGCGTGTTGGTTTTCGGGAGGTTCGCTACTCAGAAGACGATAAGCATTTCTATATAAACGGGCTACCATATTTCATCAGAGGGACTAACTATATCGCTAGCCAATGGCTAGGAGCCGTGACTCGAGAAGACTACGCCAATGATCTTGCTCTAATGAAAGAGGCAAATATTAATGGCATTAGAGTTCATGGTCATGTAGCCGGCAAAGCCTTTTATCAACTTGCAGATGAAGCTGGCTTTGTCGTTTGGCAAGATTTCCCTTTGCAGTGGGGCTATGACGATTCACTGAGTACCGCGGTAGAAGCGGCCCGTCAAGCCGTAGAAATGACCAGCATGCTGTCTAACCATCCTTCGATTGCATTTTGGAGTGGGCACAACGAGCCCCCATGGGATGCAACATGGATGAAATATAAATATTCAACGTATAGCCCGTCCCACAATAAGCAGCTGACAGAAGCTGTGTATTCTGCTTTGAGCAAGTCAAAAGATGGCAGAGTAGTGAGAGAGGCTTCTTATACTAATGAACATCCATGGTACGGATGGTATTCTGGGCAGTATACGGACTACAAAACGCTTAATGGAACGCCCATCATTAGTGAATTTGGCGCGCAAGCATTTCCAAGTTCTGAGTTGTTATCTAGCTTTTTAACGGACACGGATACGTGGCCTTTGAATGCTGAACAATTAAGTCAGCTTGATTATCATAACTTTCAGCTTCATGAATTGAAAAATTTGGCGAAAGTCGATATGGGTAAGAATATTAATGAGCTAATCATTAATAGCCAAGAGTACCAGCGCGTTGTCAATAAATATGCCGCAGAGCAGCTGCGGCTGAAAAAAAATAATGGCGTTGCGGCCATTTATCAATTTATGTTTGTGGATAGTTGGCCTTCTATAACATGGTCAATACTGGACGTTAATCGTGAGATGAAGCCCGCTTATCAGGCATTAAAAGAATCTTTTCAACCAATTTTGCCTGTTGCCAGTGTAAAAGAAAATTCTTCGTCTAAGCTTATAAATATCAGCGTAATCAATGACTCAAGAACAGATATTTATAATGCTAAGATCGAAATTAATTGCATTCAGGCGAACACTGAACAATCACAGTGTTGGCGAGGCGAAAATATCAAGATTGGTCAAAACCAAGTGGTAACAATTGCCAGTATTGAATCGTTAAAAATAACTGATGACTTTGTAATTAATATCATTAGTGAGCAAGGGAAACTTATTTCAAGTAATCACTACAAAGCAGGTGATTATTAAGTGGCTAGAATGAACAGGCTTAGCGTTTAACTAGTCATTTACGAAACTGAAGCATGCGAATGCTTAATAAGGGAAGTTAAGTAAATGGATATGTATTTCAAAAAGTTCGAACACCGAACACCGCCAGAACCCGTGCCACATAGCATTCCGCGTGAGCTGCTATATCAGTATATTGCCACCTGTAACCTGACATTAGGTATGTGGTATTTATGGTGGCGCTGGACCTATGCATTGAATATGGACGCGTTGTGGTTTTCGTTGCCACTTGCCTTTGCGGAATCTTGTGCATTTATAGGTTCTATCTTGTTTACCATCAATATGTGGAAAACCAAAGATGAACCGAAAAGAACCCCACCAAGCAACATAAATCAATGTGTACGAGATTGTGATGAAGATAGACCAGTCTCAGTTGATGTGTTTTTTCCCAGTTATGATGAAGAGCCTGATTTAGTAAGGCTTAGTATTGAAGACGCGCAAAAGATCACCTACCCAAGCGCCATCGAGATGAAGATCTTCATCTTAGATGATGGCAAGCGTGATTCGATGAAAGCACTTGCCAAGGAAATGGGTGTTGGTTATATCACTCGTGAAGGCAACGTGGGTTTCAAAGCCGGTAACTTGAGAAACGCCATGGAGCAAACCTATGGTGACTTTGTTGTGATATGTGACGCCGATACGCGACCATTTTCTACGATTTTGGAACATACCTTAGGTTACTTTAAAGACCCTGATGTGGCATGGGTTCAAACACCACAGTGGTTCTTCGACTTACCTGCAGGTGTTCGCCTCCCTAAATGGCTATCGAGTAAATTTGGTAAGTGGGCAAGTCCTTTGGGTAAGGGCGTAGAGAAGATCTATGGTCCAGTGACATTGGGTGAAGACCCTTTTGTTAATGATCCACAAATGTTTTATGACGTGATCCAGCGTAGACGTAATTGGGTGAATGCAGCGTTTTGTTGTGGAGCCGGCTCTATACATCGACGTGAAGCTGTGATGGAAGCCGCGCTTAGAGCGTATGCTGAGCAGATTACCAACGAACAAAAAGATGTCGAAAAGCAGATTCGTAAACTGACCAAAGAAAAAAATGTTGATCAATCCGTTTCCGATAATCTGCGTAATGAGATTCTCTTTGATACTGAATTTACCCCTTATAAATTTCATGTATCAGAAGACTTATATACCTCTATCGTTCTTCACTCTGATTCACAACGTAATTGGCGATCTATTATGCATCCGGAAGTGGAGAGCAAAATGTTGTCGCCGCAAGACTTACAGACTTGGACCGTTCAGCGTTTTAAATATTCTGGCGGCTCCATTGATATTTTTATGAACGATAACCCTATATTTAGGAAAGGGTTGAGTTTTAAGCAGAAACTAATGTATGGCGGCAGTTTTTGGTCAAATCTATCTGCGGTATGGAACATCGTCTTTTTAGCTTGCCCTATCATTTATTTTTTGACCTCGATTGCGCCTGTCAGCGCATATGACGTGACTTTCTATTTGCATTTTCTTCCTTATGTATTGACCGCTGAGATTGCCATGATGCTTGGGACGTGGGGTGTGGCAGGTTACAAAGGAAAAACCAACTTTTTGTCCTTCTTCCCCGTTAATATGAGAGCACTATGGACGGTATTAAGAGGGCGTAAAATCAGCTTTCCAACCACGCCGAAAGAGCGTCAATCTGGCAATTTTGCAAAGTTAGTGGCCCCACAAATGGCGGTATTCTTACTGAGTTTATTTAGCTTATGTTTTGCCTGGTACGGGCATTACTTTGGTGGCTGGGGATCATACTCAGAAGGTGGGCTAGTACTGAATACGTTTTGGATTATTAATAATATGCTCGCGATGTGGGGCATGATAGCGGCCGCGTTCTGGGAGCCACCGAAAGAAGATACTGCAGATAAAGCAGCCGTTTCAGAGACAGAGGATCTTAAATATGAAGTTTAGTAAAGCAATGCTAGCAGCAAGGCACCATATTGTATTTATTCTAGGTCTCGCCACCGCCCTTGTGATCGCGTTTTCTATTGAAACGCGTGACTATGGTAAAACATTAGGCAACATCACGTTTGAGGCACATGAAGAGATTCCGCTAAAAGCGCAGCGAGTGCTCACTCAAGAAGAGTTTACTTGGGCGACAACGGCTTGGCAGTATTTTGAAAATAACTACCAAGAGAACACGGGTTTAGTGAACTCGGTTGATGGCTATCCTTCTACGACGATGTGGGATACCGCGTCCTATTTAATGGGGCTAATAGCGGCAGAAAAAATCAATATTGTTACACAAGACGTGTTTAAGATACGCATGGAAAAAGCCTTGCGATCGTTAGCTCGCTTGCCGTTAGTCGAAGGGAAGTTGCCTAACAAAGCCTATAACACACAAACATTAGCCATGGTGGATTATCAAAATAATCCTAAACCTGAAGGGATTGGTTGGTCTGCGATTGATATTGGTCGAATTCTAGTACCGCTTAATATTCTTATTTGGCAATATCCACAATTTAATACTGAAGTCACCAATATTCTAAATCATTGGAAAATGGATGAAATGTTAATTGAAGGCTACTTATACGGCTCTCGTCCAAGTGAGCAAGGTGGATTTGAACTTGTCCAAGAAGGGCGAATCGGCTACGAAGAGTATGCATCGAAATCATTATTCTTGATGGGGCGAGATGTATTTAACTCTATGAAATATATCGACTACCTAGATATGGTGGATGTCTATGGGATCGAAATTCCAACGGATAAGCGAGACCCAGCTAAGTATCACGCCCATAACTATGTGGTGAGTGAATCCTATATTTTAGATGGCATTGAATTTGGCTCAGACAGTGTTTCAAAAATATTCGCTCATCGTGTATTTAGTGCGCAAGAGCGCCGTTATGAGGACAAAGGCATCGTGACAGCAGTGAGTGAAGATAACGTTGATGAAGCGCCTTATTTCGTCTACAACACCGTCTTTTCGGATGGGAAAAAATGGAACGCGATTTCTGACGACGGTAAAGATCAATCGCACCTTAAAACCTTGTCAACTAAAGCTGCTTTCGGTTGGTATGCCCTTTATGAGAATGCCTATACCGATCTCCTAATTAGCGAAGTATCGCCTCTATTTTCTGATGGGAAAGGCTGGTATTCAGGGCGTTATGAAGCGGACGGTCGTCCTAATAGGGCGATTACGGCCAATACCAATGGAATCGTATTGGAGTCATTGGCCTACATAGAAAATGGCCCTCTGTTACGGGTTGGAGCTCAGTAAGTGAGATTGTGCAGTATTAGGGAGAATTCGATGCGCTATTTGTCAACACTATGTATCGCGCTGGCCGTAGCTGGATGTGGTAATAAATATAATCAGTTTTCAGAAGATATTGTTGAGCGCAAGTCTCACTGGAGCATACCTCAGCCTCGTCATGGAGAACTGACCGAAAAAGAAATGGATATGGCTCGGATTGCTTGGAAATATTTTGAAAATAACTACCAAGAATCAACGGGCTTAGTTAACGCGGTAAATAACTACCCATCTGTCACATGGTGGGATGCGGCTTCATATCTTGCTGGTGCGGTAAGTGCGCATCAGTTAGGGATTATTGAGAAAGAAGAACTTGATAAGCGTTTAATTGCTTTTATAGGAACATTAAATCGGCTTGACCTATTTCGTGGCGAATTGCCAAACAAGGCTTATAACACTCAAAATGCAGCGAAAGTGGATTACGCCAACCAACCAGGAGAAATTGGCTATTCGGCACTCGACCTAGGGCGATTACTTGTTTGGCTATATATCATTAAGCAAAGGTACCCTGAGTTTGCACCGAGTATAGACTCTGCAATTTTACGTTGGAATTTTTGTAATGTTGTAGACGAAAATGGCACGATGTTTGGTGCATTGTTAGAAAAAGATAAGCCAGTCCAATACTTGCAAGAGGGGCGACTTGGCTACGAAGAATACGCAGCAAAAGGCTTCCAGTTATGGGGCTTTGATACCAGTCAGGCGTCTGATCCAGAGCCATATGCGACCATCAATTTATTTGGCTACGACGTGCCCTACGATACCCGAGATCCGAGAAAGCTAAAAGCACATAGTTACGTTGTAACTGAAAGCTACGTTTTAGATGGTATAGAGCTGGGTTGGGATCTAACGGAAGACAAAACAGGGCATGATGCGAAATACTCCAATGAATGGATGGCGGAGTTTGCACTACAGATTTATCGCGTTCAGGAGGAGCGTTATAAACAAACCGGTATTATCACCGCTAGGACCGAGCACCAATTAGCAGGTGCGCCTTACTTTGTTTACGACACGATTTATACCGATGGTTTTGCTTGGAATACCATCTCTGAGGTCGGCGAATATTTACCACAATACTCAGCTGTCGCCATTAAGGGTGCGATGGGAATGTGGGTGCTGTGGGACACAGAATATACGGATCTACTCTTTGACCATGTTTCTCATTTGTATGATCGAGACAAGGGATTCTATGAAGGGATCTATGAAAATGGTACCGGTCTCATCAATACGTTTACTTCCAATAATAACGGCATCACGTTGGAAATATTGCTCTACAAACAACAAGGGAAATTGCTGCGCTATAAGGACAAACCTGCGCCAAGCTTATGGGAAAAAGCGTTAGAGACACCATTTGGCTATGAAGGGCAGTGCTTACCGCGAGAAAATTACAAAAAAAAGCAAAATAAAACGTAGAGATGTCGCTGATGGTTAAGCACGCAGTATTGCTTATTGTATTTCCAGTATTAGTCGCATGCGGGACAATTGTCCGCGGTGTGAGCGATGGTGTCGATGCAATTAACGCTTCTCAAAGCTTTAGGCAAGGACGATTCGGTGCGCTAACCGAAGAAGAGCTTGCGTGGGCAAGCACAGCATGGAAATACATCGAAAATAATACTCAACTGCAAACTGGATTAGTTAATGGCATCGATAATTTTCCTTCCACTAACATGTCTGGGATTTCAGATTACCTCATTGCCTTATTAGCGGCAAAAGAGTTCGAGTTTATTTCAAACAAGCAGTACGACGAACGATTGACGCTTGTACTCACTTTCCTCAATGACATGAATTTAAGCATCGGTCAGATCCCAAACAAGGTTTACCATACACAAACCGGCCAGATGACCGATTATGGTTTACAACCCAAAGACATTGGCTGGTCGTCCCTTGATGTTGGCCGTTTGTTGATCACGCTTGCTATGGTAAAGCAATATTCACCGGAATTTTCAGAGTATGTTGATAAAGCCGTGTTGCGATGGAATTTTTGTGAGCTCATAAATGAAGACGGTGAGCTATTTGGCGGCGCTATCTTTGACGGTAATGTCACGCGATACAAAGAGGGGCGCTTAGGGGTAGAGGAGTATACTTCATACGGGTATTTAGATTGGCAAGTCGTACCTTACAAAGCGATGCGTATAGACCCTTATGACGTTGCGACGATTTACGGCATTGACCTTTTATTTGACGGTCGAGATCCTCGTGATTTTGATGTGTTAAGACCTGTCTATAGCACACCTTACCTATGGATGGGTTTGGAATTTAATTGGGATAAGATCGACGACCGAACCTCTTCTGATGCGACGCATACTGATGAAGTGATGTCGGCGATGGCGGACTCACTTTACCGGGTGCAAGAAGCGCGCTGGGATGTTGATAGAATTTATACCGCGCGTGGTGATCATGTGGTCTCTGGCGACCCTTATTTCGTCTATGACGCTGTTTATGCCCTTGGAACTCCATGGATAACGGTCGCAGAAGATGGCAGTTCCCATGACCTATTAGCGTTAGTATCAACAAGGGTCGCATTTCAGATGTGGGCGCTTTGGAAAACGGATTATACCGATCGTTTAATGATTTTGGTAAAGGAACTCTACGATCCTCAACGGGGTTGGTATGAAGGCCGGTACGAGCGCAATAGTAAGTATGAGAAAAGTATTACCCTTAAAACAAATGCAGGGGTACTGGAGGCGTTACTCTATAAAAAGAAAGGAAAGCTCTACCAGCCTAAAGGGGATCGAGAATATCGAGATGTTCAATTTGATTCGCGTTTTTACCACCCAGGTAAGTGCTTGACGGAGACCTTTGATGACTATGATTAGAGCTGGTTTTTTAATTCTAGTGCTCGCGTTTAATGGATTAATGGTCTGTAACTTTGCTAATGCGGCAGTGCAAGATGTCGACTTAAGAATTTTTAGTAAACCGACGTTGTTGGCTGGTAATGGAAGGTATAAACAAGCGGCTGAGCAATATCACCGACTGAGTATTCAAATTTTGGCGTCAGAGTCTAAGTTAGGCACAGAAAAAATGTGGCAATATGCAGGCCTTGCTGAAGTACTGGCAACGGTATGTGCTAATTTAGATAATGATGCAAAAGCGTATGAGTATTGGGCGAATAGCGTCCGATACTTGTTAACGGGAGGGACTGACTGGACTCAAATGCAACAATATCTGCATCAGCAAAATGAGCAAGCCAATACTCAGCTTCTCACGCAAATGCAAACGATCGATGTTGCGGGAGGCTATGATCAATCTTGGGAGCAGGATGCCGCTGTATTACAAGTGTGGCAGGAAAAACTAAACCTGTTTGTTTTTTCAGGCCCTAGAGCAGGGATGGCCGTCTCACCATCCGCTCTTCCTATTCAGCCACAAGTGCGGCGACCTGCTTCACAGGTTCCTGCCCAAGTGGCGCCGGGGCAAAGAAAACTCAATGGATTAGAGTCTAATTTTTCACAGTCTTCGTCTTTCGTTCCAACCGAAGTTGCTCCTGTCGCTCCTGTTGTTGCTGTTGAAAGCAAGGATACCAAAGCGGCGGCGGACCCGGTATCAACAAGTACTCCTACGCTAAATATTCCCCGCACCAATAGGCATTTAATTCAAGGTACAATCTCGCCACAGGCTGCAATTACAGATAATGAAGTGACGATTGCGACACCTATTGAAGCGTTTGATTATGAACAAGCAGAAACGGCTCATAATGAACGTTCAATGCCCAAAGTAACAGAAGATAAAGGGCAGCAGCCAGAGGCAGCGTCACAGTTGCAAAAAGCCAATATTGGTACTGAAACGAATCAAGGCGTAGAAGCGATACAGAGGCGAAGCTTCGCACCGATAACAGAATAACTATCGATAAATTGGTTGGTGTGGTTAGTAATCGTCAACGTTCCGACCTCGTATAAGATTAATGTGGGACAATTTCTTGATAACACGAAGATAAATCCTAGTTTGCTTTCGTTACGTACATTTCGTTCCGTGAACGCGAGGCAAAGGATATGACCCAAAAACATCAACGACAAAGCGCAACAAAACTTCTTCGACACTCTAGCCAGCATTTCGACCTCACTGATAACGAGCACCAAAAGCAATTATTGAGTTTAGCTGAGCAGCTAGATTCATTGACCTTGCTTTCAGTCGAGCAACTTAAACAGTTAGCAATTGACGAGCAGGCTCCCTTAGAGTTTCGTCTTGCGGTTAAATTGGTGGATTCAAAGCGTTACATGAGACAAATAACTAAGCCGATATCCGTTGGTGTGGTGTTTGCGATGTGGGGTGAACATAATCGCCTCAATCCCAAGTCAGCTCATAATCCAAATGGTGAGGATTCTCTGCGTGCCAAAATCGACCAACTTAATTGGGTAACACAAGGTAGTCCGGTTTCTTGGCGGTTGTATCCTATTGATGATGGCTGTCCACATGGTAGTGCGGAAATAGCAAGAGGCATTAGCATTACAAGTGAATCGAGTAAGCAAATAAGGGTTTCCTGTCTAGAAGACTACGTCGCGACTGGGGCAGGACCATTAGCGAACTTACATAGCGCAGACGATTCACGTAAGGGGGGGGCGATTATACTCGGCTGTATGAAGGCCGTTGAGAACAACGTTGATGTGGTTGTTTACACAGATGCTGACAATTCAGTGCATCTTGGGCAGCTTGGTTTGTTGTTGCGACCGTACTTAGAGCAAGGAAAACACGTCATCCTTGGTAATAGGAAACACCCAGATTCGATATTGGTGAAACAAGAGGAACGTTGGGGAGTGGGGATTAAGACGTTGAGGCACATGCAAAGAATGATCGGTAAACAGATCTTCTCTCAGGGCATTAAAGATACTCAAGCGGCGTTTAAATTGTACTCCAGAGAGGCGTTAACAAAAATTTTGGAACGACCGACGGTTTATGACTTTTCGTTCGATACTGACTGGATATTGGCGGCAATGGAATACAACAAGCCAATTACTACCGTGCCGTTTGCATTCATTGACTCAGCCGCTGAATCCGCCTCGATAGTACAAGGACCAATGACGACATGGTTTACTTTGTTAGAAGGCTTGGTGAAAGCAGCGCGCGCTCGTCAGGCGAGTTACAGCCGTGAAATGGCAACGGTATTTGATGAAGAAATTCATTCACACAAAGACTTAGAGTTGCTCATCGATATTCTTCCACCAGAGCTTGAGACGGCAACAGACGCTAACCTTGGAGATCCACAGCTGATGTCACCACAAAAAATGCGTGAGTGGATCCAACGAGCGAAAATCTCACGACCTGCGGCAATTTCCTAGTGAACCCTCGAAGTACAAAGCCAAGTATTGTTGTACTTCGAGCGCGTCAGTTAGTCGAATTATGCTGACTTATCGTTGTATTGCAGCAATGATATTAATGATTCGAGATAATGAATAGTTAATTGGTCGGAAGATAAATTGGGGAATTCAAGGGTAATACAAGGGAGTGTTTGCTCTTTACACCAGCTACCAAATGATCCGGGAGTGTCGTAACCAATATCGGTGACAAGTGGTAGTTGAAAGCGAGTGGACAACCAGCGGCCTAATAGGGAGTCCTCAGGATCATCTACGCATGCGAGTGGTTCATGCAGTGAAACAACAAAGTGCGGCTTTCTGGTTTCAATGAGGTGAATGATAGCGGCTATCTCTGGTTCCAATATGGCTTCTTGTCCGGTCCGTATATTGACATCGCGTTGGGCGTTGTTGGTGGTCCAACGGTAGACTGTGCCATTTTTGCACCAATTTTGCGTGGGAAATGCACGGTTTAAATCGACTTGGTTAGCATTGGCCCGTGTCCCTAATTGGTGGCCATCAGGATTGATAGATAACACAACATCATGACGAAGATGTTCAGGTCGCATGCTTCTTAGAGCTGCAGATAATGCCGCCACTGATCCGGTTTCATCGCCGTGAGTTCCTGCAATAATCAACCCCTTGCGTCTGGAAGGTATCTGCGTGGGGAAAAACTGTAACGGGGCATTGTAAACGCTGTGACCAAATGGTTCTGGTTGGATTAAAAATTGCGCGCGCTGAGGTCGGGGAATTCGCGTTGTTAGCGGGAGTGATGGATCTGTTGACGATGAACAGCCATCTTTCGAGTTATCTTGCACCGTTACTGTATGTTGCTTGGGTATGTTCTGAAATGACATAGACTACCTCGAAACGCATTACTTGGAATAACCTCACGGCTTTATGGGTTTGCCTGTGATAAAAGTGGTGGGTAAGTTTGTTAATTATAACTTATCTCAGCTCATACGATCGTCTGCTGGTTTTGAACCCTCGTATGAACAATAAATATACATGGAATGTTGGATACGTCTCTATGAAAAATAACAGTAAACGTCAGAGGGTGTCAGTGACCCCGCTTATATTCTTATCGGCTTTCACCACTCTTGTTCCTTCTATTGCCCATACAGCGCAGCTACCTAAGCAGGTGCAACTAGCTACTACTCAACATGTTGTGAGAGGCAATGACGCTGAAGTGGCGACCTTGGACCCTGCAAAGGCAGAGGGTTTACCTGAAATGCATGTTATTCGGGATCTTTTTGAGGGCTTAGTGATTCAAGATGCCGATGGGAATGTGGTGCCTGGCGTCGCAAAGTCGTGGGAAACAAAGGATAACAAAACGTTTATTTTTCACCTTCGCTCAGATGCCAAATGGTCAAACGGAGACCCAGTCGTCGCTTCTGATTTCGTCTTCGCATTAAAGCGGGCTGCTGATCCAGCAACTGCTTCGCCTAATGGCTGGTATTTGAAAATGACGAAGATTAATAATATCGCAATGATCTTAAATGGCGAGAAACCGGTGTCAGAACTTGGCGTTAAGGCGATTGATGACCAAACTCTCGAGTTTACACTCGACAGTGCTGTGCCTTATTTTGTGGCGATGACGGGGCATACGTCGATGATGCCTATTCATCAAGCATCGATGAAAACAAATGGTGATAAGTGGGCCCGTGCTGGTGTACTAGTGTCAAACGGGGCGTTCACGTTAAAGCAGTGGGTTGTGAATGAGCGTATTGAACTCGCGAGAAATAGTGAGTATTGGGATAATTCAAACACAGTGTTAAATGCGGTGACGTTCATTCCGTTCGAAAGCCAAACCGCGGCGATGAATCGTTATATGACAGGCGAGGTAGATATTACTTCGGATGTTCCTGCTCAGATGGCAGAAAAGTTGAAAAATGAACAACAAGAGGCGTATAAAGTCGTGCCGCTATTGTGCACTTATTACTACGCCTTTAATACAACTCGAGCCCCTTTTAATGACGAACGAGTTCGCAAGGCGGTGTCTTACACGATTATGAGAGATGTGATAACCAATGGTATTACACAGGTCGGTAATATTCCCGCTTATACGTTTTCACACCAATACGTAGCGGGGTTTAGTGCAACTCAACCAGAATATAGCCGTTGGACGCAAAAGCAACGAGATCAACAAGCCCAGCAGTGGTTAGCTGAAGCAGGCTATGGGGTCGATAAGCCGTTAGAGGCTAAGCTGCTTTATAATACCAGTGAAAGTAATAAATCCATCGCCGTTGCTATCTCTTCAATGATGAAAAAGAACTTAGGTGCCAAGGTAGAACTAGAAAATCAAGAGTGGAAATCTTACCTGGTTGCGCGTCGAGAAGGCGATTTTGATATTTTACGAACCTCATGGTGTGGCGATTACAACGAAGCCTCCACATTCTTATCTTTGATGACGTCAGATAGCGCTGGTAATCGCGCATTCTATAAGAGTGATGCTTACGATAAGCAGATCAGTAGTGCGTTACTGGCGACGGATAGTGAAGTACGTAATCAACACTACGATCAAGCGGAATCTATTTTGGTGAAAGATATGCCAATAGCCCCAATTTATTACTATATGCAGGCAAGATTGGTTCGCCCAACCATTGGAGGGTTTCCCGTTAATAACGTAGAGGGGCGGATATACTCAAAGGATTTATACGTATTGGCTCAGTGAGTGAGCATTGAAAGAAAAGGATGCCGTTGGCATCCTTTTTTACGTCTAAGCCATAGTTTCTAACTTACTTAATTTAAGACAGAATAATCAGTATGGTGCCGGCGAGGGTCATTAATATATTCGCAATGGCATAAGTACCGGCATAGCCAAGCGCTGGGATGGTTGACCGCGCATGTTCGTTTACTACATCCATCGCAGGAGCACATGTTCTCGCTCCGACAATAGCACCGATAAGAAGCGCGCGATTCATCTTCAAGAAGTACGCGCCAACTAGATAGGCGAGCACAACAGGCACTACGCTGACTAAGAATGCGATAACAATCACTTGCGGGCCAACTTGAGTTAAGTGCTCAAACATTTTACCGCCCGCGCTTAACCCGATTCCAACCATGAAAAACATCAGCCCCAGATCTTTGACCATATTGAGGGCACCTTGTGGCACGTAACCAAAAGTAGGGTGATTTGCCCGGAGGAAACCAAGTGTGATGCCTGAAAGTAACAGCCCAACAGCATTGCCTAAACCAAATGATACCTGACCAAATGTCATGGTTATCAAACCAAACATGATGCCTAAAATGAAGAAGCTGCAAAATGCAAGCAGGTCTGCCATTTGGCTATGTATGGAGATAAAACCTACTTTTTCAGCAAGCCCTAATACGCGGCTTTTCTCGCCACTGACTTGTAAAATATCACCTTTAGCAAGAACGATATTAGCGTCCATCGGCATTTCGATTTGAGCGCGAACAACACGGTTTAGAAAACAGCCAAACTCTGACAAGTTAAGATTTGATAAACTCTTTCCTGCAATATTATCACTCTTAACAACAATCTCTTCTTCAACAATGCGAAGGTCAAGTAGGTTACGATCAAACACTTCTTTGCCATTTCTAAAGCTTGGGTCCAAACGTGCATGACTGTCAGGGAAACCGACAAGTGCTATTTCATCGCCTTCTTGTAAAATCGCATCTCCGTCAGGGTGGGCAAGGATACCATTACGACGAATTCGTTCGATATAACAACCCGTTTGACGATAGATGCCAAGCTCACGGAGGTTTTTGCCGTCAGTCCAGTCAATTAACTCTTGACCCACTCGGTAGGCACGAATAATTGGAAGATAAACCTTACGTTGACCAGACCCGCCAAGACCGCGTTCTTGAGCAATTTGTTGGGCAGAATCGTGCAGGTTTTGCTTTTGCAGTTTTGGCAAGAGTTTGGCCAGCATAATCATACTGATGAGGCCAATCAAATAAGCCATTGCATAACCTACTGAAAGGTTTTCCAACACTAGACCAAAATCCATACCACGTGGAATGGTCGCCAAACCTGAATTTAG
This sequence comes from Vibrio nomapromontoriensis, assembly GCF_050337205.1. Lineage (NCBI taxonomy): Bacteria > Pseudomonadati > Pseudomonadota > Gammaproteobacteria > Vibrionales > Vibrionaceae > Vibrio > Vibrio nomapromontoriensis. The sequence goes on along the minus strand of NZ_JAKJSS010000007.1, from coordinate 365,505 downwards.
CGCGTCTTGTGCGCCAACGAGTACCGGCGTTGCAGTGAGAGCGCCCGCCATGACACCAGCAGATAGTCCGTAATCTAACCCTAAGTAATGACTGGCAAAATAGGTCACCGTTAATGCCGTGACCAGCACCACTAAACTTAGGATAAGGTAGTGTTTGCCATCTCTAAAGAAGATACCAAAAAAGTTTGGACCTGCTTCAATACCGACACAGTAGATAAATAGCATAAATCCGATGGTGAGCGCTTCGGCATTAAATGAGAATCCGAGGTGTCCCATGACCAATGAGGCAATTAATACACCGATGGAATTACCGAGCTGAAGACTTCCGAAGCGAATTTTGCCAAATGCAAGGCCAATCGCTAAGGCGACGAAAATAAGGAGGATAGGGTTTTGATCTAACAATTGTACTACGTCAATGTTCACTGTAGCGACTCGAAGCAACGAAGTTGAGTGGGTTATAAAGTGTGGCGATTGTAGCGGAAATAATCAAAAAGATAAGTGATTTTTTTTAAGTTTGACCATTAGATTACATATTGTGTGGATTCTCTGACTTATCCGTAGGGGGTCAATAGTGATTTGGTATAGCTTTGTAGCAATATTGATATAGATCCCAATAAAAAAACCAACTCAAGAGAGTTGGCTTTATGCACGATTCTTTCAACTATACTGTTGATTAGACAGTGAGTTACTCGTCGAAAAGGCCTAGATTTTCTTTTGCGTACGCTTCAAATTCTGTACAACCACCAATGTGGTCTTGATCGATAAAAATTTGAGGAACGGTTTCAACTGGCTTACCAACGGTTTTTTCTAGGTCAGCTTTAGAGATGCCTTCCGCGTGGATGTCAACATAGCGGAAGTTGAAATCGTCGCGTTTTGCTTTTAACGTTTCTGCATGCTCTTTTGCACGAACACAGAATGGACAACCTGGACGACCAAAAATTACGACAAACATTGACTTTCTCCTTGAAGATTAAATTCTTACTAAGCACTAGGAGTTTGATTAACTCGGCTCTTATAGTGTATTGACAATAACTATGCCTTAAGATGAAAAGGAAATAAAGCCGGAAATACCACTCACTATCATAGGCAAAACCTATTAGTACATATGTTAGTCAGTTTGCAAGTTCAATTGGTTACTTTATGTTGTGACTCATACCGAAATTGCGAATTTAAAAATGGGTAAAACGTATGTTGATTGGTTTATATCAATTTTTCATCCCTTAGGTCACGGCATGCTATTAGTGGCTTATAACTCTCATGTGTTTTTACTATCGATAGGGCTCGCAATTTGAGACACCACTTTTTCAACGTTGTATTTTGAACTTCAACGACACTGCGCTTTAGGTTTTGGCATCGGATGAACCATCTACGTGCCGGGGCTTAAGTTTCTAGCATAGAAGCTGAATCGACAATGGTGTGATGGTGAGCTTGACGATATACCGAAAGGATATTGGTATGTTTCAGTTTATGACTTCGAGTCGTATCATATTTGGCGAAGGGGCTTTGCAATCGTCTCTCTCTATCATTAACCAATTTGGCTACAGCGTATTACTGGTAACGGGGCAGGATAGGCAGCGTGCTGAACCTGTCATTCACTATCTTCACAGTCAAAATATGCGTTATCAACATGTCGCAATCTGTGGAGAGCCCAATATAACCATGGTTGAAGAAACGGCGATTATGGGCCGCCGCTTCAAGCCTGATATGGTGATCGCCATTGGGGGGGGCAGTGTTCTCGATATGGGTAAAGCGCTTGCCGCCATTATCCCCAACCAAGGTGATGTTTATGACTATGTTGAGGTCGTGGGGAGAAATGTGCCGCTAAAGACAAAACCTATCCCAATGATTGCGATTCCGACCACCGCGAGTACAGGGGCAGAAGTGACGAAAAATGCGGTACTAAAATCAGGACAAGATAAGGTAAAAGTGAGTTTGCGCAGTCCTGATATGTTGCCTGATGTCGCGATTGTTGATCCGGTACTGACTTATGGCACGGATGCTTATACCTCTGGAAGAGGGGCAATGGATGCGTTTACCCATCTAATGGAAGCCTATGTCTGTGGCGAGCCCAATCCGCTTACCGATATGGTCTGTGAGGAAGGGTTAAGAAGGTTAAGCCAGTCAATTATTTCAGGCTGTAAGCAAGATAACCCGAAAGCACGCGCGGACCTCTCCTTTGCCGCCATGCTTGGTGGTATTGCGATTACTAATGCTAAGCTCGGAGCGGCACATGGGCTTGCCTCTGCGTTAGGCGGGAAAATTACCGCGCCCCATAGTGTTATCACCGCGCAACTTGCTCCACATGTCATGGCTGAAAACGTTAAAGCGGCAAAGCGGGCTGGCCGTAGTGATGTGTTGAATCGTTATCGTCAGATTGCTCAGATTCTAACGTCACGATCAGACGCAACGATTGAAGATGGGATTATATGGGTGACAATGATTTTGGAGCGCTTGGAGTTGCCTAAATTATCCGATTTTGGGGTTTGTCATACATCGTTTGATGTCGTTGCTGCAGATGCAATGAAATCTGTTGCCATTAAAGGCAACCCGTTACCATTAACCGTCGATCGATTAGAGCATATTTTAAATCAGGTATGTCAGTGTCATTGTGACTCGAGAGATCGCATCACAGAAGAACAAGCGCAGGTGGAGTATAGAAATAATCCAATTGAAACCGATTAGGGATGAGAAGTGATAAAAAAAGAGAGGTGTTAGCCTCTCTTTTTTATGTTTTGTTGTCAGCAGCCTTAAAAATTAGGCAGCTTATCGTAGCGAGAGTCCTTTAGGACTTCTTTGACACGTTTCAGGTTGTCTCTGAAGCGACTACCACGTCGTAGGGTAAAGCCAGTAGCAAGGACATCGATAATAGTCATTTGCACTACACGGCTAGCCATTGGCATGTAAACATCCGTGTCTTCAGGTACGTCAACCGTAATAGAAAGCGAGCTGGCTTTATCAAGGGGAGAGTCTTTAGCCGTAATCGCAATCACCGTCGCACCATTTTCACGAGCAAGATGCGCAATTTCTACCTGACTCTTTGTTCGACCTGTATGTGAAATAAGGACAATAACGTCGTTATCTGAACAGTTGATACAGCTCATTCTTTGCATCACTACGTCTTCATAGCACGAAATTGGGATGTTGAAGCGAATAAATTTATTTTGTGCATCTCGAGCAACAGAAGACGACGCACCGAGCCCGAAAAATGAGATTCTTTTCGCTTGTGTTAGTAGGTCAACCGCACGGTTGATCTGCATTGAGTCTAAGCTATTTTTTGCCACATCCAAGCACGCCATCGTTGATTCAAAGATCTTATGGGTGTAGGCGTCAGGACCATCATCTTCCTCAACATTTCTATTGACGTATGGCGTGCCGTTCGCAAGGCTTTGAGCTAAATGCAGTTTAAAGTCAGGGAAACCTTTTGTATCGAGTCGTCGACAAAAACGGTTTACCGTCGGTTCACTGACATCAGCCATTTTAGCTAAAGTGGCAATGCTAGAGTGAATGGCAGTCTGGGGAGATGCCATTATAACTTCAGCTACCTTTCTTTCAGATTTGCTGAAATTTTCTAAGTTCTTTTGGATTTTCTCTAATGTATTCATAGTGTTCACAGGGTAAAGAGAACATCTTGTTAGCGCATAATAGTTTGATAAGGAACCATCGATCTTGGGGTAGATTAGTGGGTTCTCAACCAATATCGAGTTTTTTAGCGACTTTCGACGCGCGCTAACTCCATAAGTTCAGTATAAACGAACAAGCCAGTCAGCTGTAACAAAAGGTCACATGAAATCTTTAGAATATGACAGGCATCAAACAAAATTCTGGAAGAAAAAAACAAATGGATAAAAAATAAGCGAAAATGGTGCTTTTCTAGCCCGTTTCAGCCGTATTAGCGCCACAAAATAGAAATAAAATTTCATAACGTGAGCATTGCACTTGGTTTCTTCTAAATTTGCGGTGTTACGCTGCGATGCATCAGTTTGTTGAATGATGCTGCGCAGAGTTAATCTGCTTCGCGAGACGTTCGATCTGTGTGATCAAGCTCGCGCCACTGTTTTGTGCTATCTCACGCTGTTCTTGTAACACGGCTCTTAGAACGTCCGTTGAGGTCAGTGGATTCGCTAACACTACACGGAAAACAATGGTATTAAGTTCATTCCATCGAGTTGGGTTCAATTGTGTGCGAGACACAAAAGAGCGTCCGGTTTCGCGTTGTTTCTTCTGGATAAGCTTAGTCAGCTCATTCAAAAGCGAATGAATGCGAGTGACTTGTTCAGGCGTCGCATTGTTTAATGCTTGCTTGGCAGACTCTGGAACATAACGATACGTCAATAAGCACAGCTCAGGTTTGGACACTAATTCAAAGTCGTGTTGTTTATCGATCAATTCAGCAAAGAATTTCGCTTTTTCTATACTCTGATTAATCAGCAATTCATATCCAGGACGGCTAATAATATGCATCGCTGCATACACGAGCATGGCCATACCGGAACGAGAACCTTCTAATGTGTGACTTCCGAGATCTTTTGATCCTTTGCGAAGTATATACTGAGCATGATGTTCAATACTTTTCATGGCATCGGGCTTTTTGAAAAGCACCATGCCAGCGCCCATTGGAATGTAGAGTTGTTTATGTGCGTCTATCGTGACTGAGTCGGCAAGTTCAATACCATCAAGCAAATGGCGATACTTGTCAGACATCAAGGTTGCACCACCCCATGCGGCATCAACGTGAAAATGACACTGTTCCAGTGCACAGATTTGAGCGATATCACGTAATGGGTCTACGTGGCCTGTTTCTGTTGTACCTGCGACACCAATAACAGCAAACGGCTTGATGCGTTGCTGATTTAACTGTTTAAACTTTAGCTGCAAGTCTTTAGGGCAAATTCGGTTGTTACTGTCAGTCTTTACGGCAACTAGGCCTTCTTGACCAATTCCAAGAATGTCAGCGGCTTTTTTCAGCGAATAGTGACCACGCTCCGACACCAAAATGGCAAGCCCTTCATAGCCGAAGTGTTTCATGGCTTTGAACAAACCTTCTTGTTCAACACCTTTAAATTCGCCGTCGGCTCTTAAGGCGTTGTTTCGTGCGACCCAAAGCGCGGTAATGTTGGCGATAGTCCCACCAGAGCAGAAAGCGCCCAAGGAATGGTTAGCACTGTGCATCCAGCGCTGATAGAAAGGTTGATCTTGTGAATAGATAAGCTTATGAAGCATGCCAAGCACTTGACGCTCCAATGGCGTAAACGCTTTTGAAGTCTCTATTTTTACAAGGTTTTGATTCAACGCGATCATTATTTTCGATAGCGGCATCAAAAAATAGGGCAGGGCTGATGTCATATGGCCAATGAAGCTTGGCGACGATGTATGTACTGAATGAGAAACCAGCGTGTCTAATAAGTGCTGCGTATGCTCTGAAACGAATTCAGGCTGTTCGGGAATAACAGCACTAGAGAAATCTTTTTCAATTTCATAAAGCGGTTTTTCTTCGGCCACAATATGCTCTCGCAAAAACTCATTAAGGTTTCGCGATAAGCTTTCTTCGATTTGTGTCAGCGTTGAATCTGGTCCTTCAGGGATAGTGAATATGCGAAGAAGGCTCTCAAAGCTGACGTTAGCAATTTTTTGCTCAGATACCATATCGTAATCTACTAATATTCCATTGGTGCAAGCGGCACAATCTAAACCAATTAAACGAGAATGTCTTCCAATAATTGAAATGAGAACTAAAGTTTCACCGTGCTACAGATAAAATGGTTAGGTTTTGGCTGATTCAGAAGCAAAAGCTGGCGAAAAAACCAGCTTTTGAGGTGGAGCGCTATTTACAACGGGTTGCTTCGACTTTAGTAATCGCATCGTTGTACTTATTAAGTGCGGAGTCAATTTTCTTTGGGTGGCTAAGCAAGTCTGCGAAGGCACTGCGCAATTCATAATTTTGCTGATGTGGTGTTGCTTGACGGTCGGCGAAGCTTGTCGCGGCGATCTTTCCAAGCTCGTCATTGCGTTGAGATAGTGTTTTGATATCTTTTTGCTCTAGCTGCAGCCAACTTTCAATTGGACGCTCTGTTGATACTTTATTTTGGTCATTTTCAAGGTAGTAATGTACCGCCGCTCGATTGAGTTCAAAGTGGTTTTTACGACCTTCTAAAAACCATTGGCTGACATCTTGTAATTCAGGGTATTGCTCAGTTGTAAGAGTGATAAGGTCTTGATACCAGTTAATGGATGCATCGATATAGGCATCATATTTACCGGAAAGGCATTGAGTATCTGCAGCAAGCGAAGAGAATGAAGTTGTTGCTAGCATCATAGCGGCAAGCCATTTTTTCATTGTTAGGTCCTTTAAATGGGCTGAATTTGATTAATTATAATTATTAGAACGCGAGGAGTATAACGACTTTACGCCGAAAAACCTGCGATCTAACTTCCAAGAGAAACAAAGAACAGCATTAAAATCGGCACTAATAAGCTGAGAATAAACCCGCTGACAATAGCAACAGGCACGCACTTCACGCCTCCAGTACTTTGAATTACGGGTAGAGTAAAGTCCATTGCCGTAGCACCAGCGTAGCCTATGGCAGTACTTGGTTTTTTCTGAATGAAAAGGGGTATAAAGACGAGCGCCACCAATTCTCTTAGTAACTCTATCATGAAGGAAGCACCGCCAAAGACGGGACCAAATGCATCGCCCATTAAAATACCAGCAAGAGAATACCAGCCAAACCCTGATGCCATAGCTAGCCCTTGATAAGCAGGGATTTCGAGTAGCCATGCTGCTAATAAGCCACCAATGAGTGAGCTTATAATAATAAGAGAAGCGATGGCCATGCCCTGTTTATTCACCAGAATTTGCTTAAGCGATAAGCCACTGTTTCTGAGTTGAATGCCAATAAAAAAGAGAAGGACAAATAAGATCCATTCACTTGCCGCCTCGACCCAAGCTAAACCAAGTGGGAGCACGAGACCTGCCGCAAGGCCACTTCCAACGACAACAATCAGCTTTAGAGATTCAAGAGCCATGCGAGACAGAGGTAAGTTTGAACTCTTGTTTTCTGACTCAAGCGGTAGGAAGCGATCAACTAAGGGGAGGCACAGTAAGTTACATGCACTAATAATGACAAAGAATGTTACTGTCATTGTAACGATGATCTTTAGATTACTGCCAAAATCCTCAAGCGCAGCTAGGCTCAGTCCCATCAAAAACAAAATGACATAGATGAGCCAAGACGTTGCCTGATTGATTTTTTCGAGCACTTCGATACGAGAGATCGAAAAAAGATAGCCGATTACCAATGGAGCAAAGATAAACAACATGCCGGAGAACATAAGCTCAATAATCCTTCAAAATATGATTTGAATCGTATTGTGTAGCGTTTGAGCTTTAAAAACAAGCATGTAGCATAGTGTTTACATACTAGATAATAACCATTTCTTTCACTACAAGCCTGAGCTACGCATGATATCGGCAGTGTGTGATAGAAAGTCAGCTTCGCTCATTGTTGTTAGCTGAAACATCACTTCTGCGCCGGCAAGATTGATCTCAACTTCGTGTTCCTCTAACGCTTCGTCATTTTGCTTTCGATATAAAAGAATGTGGTTAGCGATTCGTGCAATATCGAGATACGAGACTTCCGGTCTTTCAGCGACTTTTTCTTGGTTAGATGCCACTTCAATAAAGTCTTGATCAAATGCCCAAGTTGTTAGGACTTTTTCACTAATAAGAGGGCAGCGTGAATGGAAGATTTGCATCGCAAGTTCTGGATCAAGGTAATTACCTTTCTCTAAGTAGAGGTGGTATTCGTTGACTAAGCAAAAGAGTCCTATATCAGCGAGTAGGCCAACCAATAGTGCTTTTTCTTGTTCTAGGTAACTGTACTCGTCTTTTGATTGTTCTTGAAACGCTCGGGTTACGAGGACCATCGTCGCAGCTAACTCACGTGAAACGGCGGCACTTTGGACAAGAACACTTTTGCAGTTGTCGGATAAGTTAACAGAGTGTTTAAGCAACTCGATCGATTGGGCAGTCACGATGTCGCGTACTCTTAATATGCCAAGTCGAGAAACTGCAGTATGCAAATCATTACAGGTAATGTTTCTGCGGTTGAAGACAACAGAGTTGGATACGCGTAAAACAATGGCAGCGAGACCCGGGTCGTCAAGAAGACACTCAGCAATCTCAGTGATTCCAGTAGCTTCAAGTGTACAAAGCTTTTGTATCTTTAAAACAACTTCAGAGATAGGTGGTAGGGAAATTTTGCCGGTATTGATGGATTGTTCCACGAGCTCGGCAAACTCGGTCTCTAAACTCTCTATCAATAATTGTTGATTATCAGGGAGCCAGTAAAACGATAAGTGATTCATAGGACTTCGACAGCTAAGTATAAGCACCCAGTTTACCTGTCCTTACTCTTAATTGACAATATCCTTAGTGCCAAAATGTCGTGCTAAGTCAATTGTTTGACGTTTAAAACAGCGTTCATATATTGATAGTTATGCCACTAGATGGGTATGATATAAAATAGTGAAGTGACTCGCATTTGCTGGGGGTTGTAGTTATGTAAATGTGATGTTTACCCAGACTTATTTTGCAATGTGAACTATGATTAATGCACATTATATAAAAAGAGAGACGCCGCAGTGGTAATGCAGGTCTACTCTAGCTCCACTTTTTTCGCTTAAAAATGCTGCTTTTCTGGTGATCACGTTAATCGGGGTAATGGATTAAAGGATCAATGGAAATGATTGAGCAAAATTTCTACGACTACACAATTAAATTTGGTGAATCTCAAAAACGTTCAATGTTTGGTGGTACAGGCTTGTTCAAGGAAGGCGCCATGTATGCACTGGTCAGTAATGAACGGGTTTTTATTCGCGGCGGTTTAGATCTTGATGATGTCTTAAACGGTTTAGGTTGCGACAAATTTAAACATGTGAAAAAACAGTCTACTGCAACAGTAAACTACTATGATATTACGGAAATATTCGAGTCGAAAGCGCCACGCTTGCATGATTTAGTTAAAAAATCTATTGAAAATTCGGTAAGTCAACGGTGTACAAAAAGGGCGATAGAAAACCGACGCCTTCGTGACCTACCCAATATGCAATTGACGTTAGAGCGTATGGTGAAAAAATCGGGTATTGAAGACGTAAAAACGTTCTTAGAGCTAGGTGCTCCCAATGTTTTCAATCGCGTTAAACGTACTTACGGTAGTGATGTTGACGTGAAGCTGTTATGGAAGTTTGCTGGCGCGGTTGATGGTGTGCATTGGAAACTAATCCAAGATCCAATGAAACAGCAGTTATTAGATAATTGCTCTCAACTTGATGCGTAATCGCTGTTCACGCTTTCGTCTATTTCTGGGGAGAGTGTCATTAAAAAGGTCATACGATATGTATGACCTTTTTGCTTTCTAGCCCTGGTTAGATAAGGAAAACTTAGACAAAAGAAGCTTAGCCAACCGGGTTCGCCTGTTTGGCGCTTAGAATGCGAAGCGTGCTGTAAACATCAATTGATCACCGTAGATGTGATTGATGCGGCCTTCCAAACCAAGAGAGAACAATTCTGTTGAGTGGAAGCGTCCGTAAATAGAACCCATCCAGCGGTCTTTATCGCCAACATTTAGGTAACCCGCTTTACCACCGATCTCAAGTTGTGGACCTAACCATTGGCGTACACCTAGATTAACTTCCATACCTGTGTCTGTCTTATGGTGATCACCACTGTCGTGGATGTGCGCAAGCATTTCACCGGTAAAGTCCGCCCAGTTATTCACAGGAGCATGGAAGCCGACACCACCAGTGATGTCATAATCGCCTTCGAATTTTGAATCGATACTACCCACGATGTGCGCATTTGGGTGAATAGATTTACTGATTCCCGCTCCAAATGTCATTGGGCTAGCACCGATACGAGCTTCGGCGTAATCGTAGCTAAAGTTACTCATCGTTGCTTGATTTTGCTCTTGCTCTGCAAATGCATGCTGCGATGTTACGACCATTAATGCTGCTAAAAGAGTCTTGCGCATAATCTTTGTAAACCTTTTTGTTTGATTTTAGTTCCTTGCACATAAGTGCGCGCCGCGTATTACATTTTGGGCGGCAATGATATGTGGACATAATAATCGAAAGTGTCCCTTAATCACCAACAAAATGTGTCATCAACGCGGGGAAATTCCCAAAAAATGACATAGGTATACAAAATTCCATCAGTATTGTCGCATCTATACGGTAAAACTAATGATTTGTTACCTTCTCTAATGAGTGACTTATGGTGACAAGCAAGTGCTTTGACTCGTGTCGATTACTAAGGATGCCGTTATCTACTTTTCTTTTTACTAGGCATATATCCAAAGTAAGTCGCAATACGTCCATTAACGTAGATGGGTTAGGTTTATCGGCTACGTTAAATTTATCAGCTACGTTAGCTTTATCAGCCACGTTAAGCTGATTAGCTATGTAATTAGTCACCATAATTAATGCGATTTTTAGACAATGCGTCAAAAATGCGCTCAGTGTCCAATATTCTTGCCCAAGGAATGAGTTCGGGTTCGTGCTTTATCATAAAGGTGGTTAACTGCTGTTTTATGACATCTCTTAGTTCGTCGCCGCGCCAGGGCTTGTTGATGTAAAAGTCCAGGCAGGAATGATTGACGGCTTCGATGGTATCTTCATGGCCCGCTTGTCCAGTAAGAAGAATCTTGCGACTTGCATGAGTATCATCGTTTTCATTGAGTTGGATAAGGAAACTGACGCCAGTCTCTCCGGGCATAATATGGTCACATAAGATGAGGGCGAGTGGGACATTTTCACGTTGTTGTTCTTGAATTATTTCTTTTGCCTCAGCTACGGATTCAGCACCTTCAAGAATAAAGTCATCTTCAAAATCGGATAGGTCTTGTAACACGCTGTCGAGAACTTCTCGCTCATCGTCAACACATAAGATCAAATACTCTTTCATCTTTTTCTCCTTTTCGCGCGTCGCTTCTTAGGTTTTGTAAGTGCTACTTGGATTTGTAAGTGCGACTTGGTTATGCCAATTGCCGCTTCTCTTTAATGTGTGCCGTTACGTACTTAGTGTGTCTAACGGAAGGTAGACAGACATATTGGTATAGGCTCCTAGCTTAGAATCAACTTCAATCCACCCCTGGTGTTGGGCTAAAATTTGCTGACAAACGGATAAGCCGATCCCTAGGCCAAAATTGCCTTCTTTTTTGGTGGTGTAATTTAGCTCAAAAATAGCGCCTTGCTGGTCAATCGGGATGCCATCGCCGTTGTCGATAAATTGGTAAACCGCGTAATTGATGCCTTGGCGTTGTTCGCAGCTAGTATGAATTTGCAATTGTCCGTTGTCAGGAAGCGCATCTAGCGCATTCGAAATTAGGTTGGTCCATACTTGTTGCAAGGCAATAGGCATACAGCGAATCTTAGGAATATCTCCGTATTCCTTGATGACATTGTGGCGTTTCAGTCTATTTTCAAAAATGACCAATGTGTCCTCGATGCCTTCATGTAAGTCAACAAACTCATAAGATTCGTTGTCTGGTCTCGCATAGCCCTTGAGGCTCTTTACCATGTCTGCGATACGCTGTGCGCACACCTGGATAGACCGCAATGTGGCACCCGTTTGTTGGTACTGTTCGAGCTGGTGGAGGCGATGAGACAGTTGTTCTGGTGAAACGCGGGCAAGATTGATTAAATCTGGGTTGTGGTGCAAATCGAGCTGCACAAGACGCTTTGCTATGCGCCTGTCTGTGATGGTAGTTTGTAAACTCTTCGTTCTAGCGCGCAACTCAGATGTAGAGAGCGGTGTTGCTAACCTCGATTTTTCGAATACATCAACCCCAAAAGAAAGATCGCCTTGGTTATTATCTTGCTGAAGGATTTGGCCTATTTTGTCAGTCACCGTTTCGGCACCCCGTAAAATGGCAGAAACGGGGTTATTGAGTTCATGGGCGACACCGGCGACTAACTGTCCGAGCATGGCCATTTTTTCTTGGTCGATGAGTTGTTGGTGTGCAGATTCTAGTGATTCTAACGTCTTTTGTAGCTGGAGTTTAGTGTTGATACTACGTTGAAGTCGGCGATTAAAGTGTCGCAATAGCAGGTTAGTAAACAAAGGTAATAGGTCGGTATTAGAATGCATGACTTGCGTGAAGACTTGTCGGTCTAATTTTATTACCTTGGTTTGGGTCAGTGTCATCGCCGTGGAAAATGAACATTCGCCAGTGACAAATGACATTCCTCCGACAATACCCCCTTTACTGTGCCTGACAACTTCGCACTGCTGCCCGAGTTGGTCTTTTTTATACAGAGCAACGTGACCATCCACTATGAACCACAAAAATCGGTTGGCTTGTCCTTCCTTGGTAAGCAAGTGTTCGGCTGAGTATTGTCGCACTGCTTTCGTTTCATCACTTTCGGTAAAGAATTTAAGTAAAGCTTCAATGACTTGCGCAGCAAGGTCGTCATCGGAGAGTTCATGGAAATCATGAATAAAACTTGCACGATAAGAGTGCATCTTGCGTTCGATATGCGCTCTCATTAATTTTTGTTGGTCGAGTATTTGGCTGTAGTGCAACAAGTCTTTTTTCTCTTGGGAGACAATGTAAGTAGACAGCTCTTTTTTAACGGTTTTTTGTAGGACATGTTCCGCAAGCGGTAGCGTTAGACAGTGGTCAAGCTGGCCTTCATTCACGGCGTTAAGAATGGCCTGAATGTCGCCATAGTTTGTTTTTGTCATCAGAATTTTTCGAGCGGTTTGGGTGTGGCGAGATTGCTCGAGTTGAATAAGAAACGCTCCGCCATCAAAGACGTTTGAGTGACGGGCTAGTACCAGCGCAAGCTGTTGTCCAGCCGATCCTATTAGTGCTAAGAGTTCATGAGCATCCTCAATAGAGGTAACAAGATGAACATCAAAATGCGATTGATATGAGGATAACTCAGTGTCGAGTAGGTCGAGATTCACCAAGTCATTGTCTAGACATAACACTGCATATCGATTCTGTTGTCGCATTCGTTTCCAAACCTTCTCTATTGAGAGTTACATTTTAATATAACAATAAAAAGCATAGGGTTATGAGAAGTAGGTATGAGATTGGAGATCCTTTCAAGTTAGGTTAGACTGAATGAAATACACATCAATAAAATGTCTATACCTCTATGCATCAATTAAAGAAAATGGCGGCTATCGGTGGCGCTGTCGCACTTGTTTTATGTTGGCCTTTTGCGGTCGGCCATATTGGCCAGAAAGTTATCGAAGATGGGATTGAACATCTAGATAGCGATACTGTGAGCGCTGAAGTGGTTCGTTATGATCGTGGTTACTTATCTTCCCAGGTGGAAACTCGCTATCAAGTGAATGATCCTGTTTTGAAAGAACAGTTGGAAGTAGATGGGTTACCGACAGATTTTGTGGTTGCGAGTGATATCCAGCATGGTTTGTTTAGCCTTAGCGCTGAATCGGTAATGGTAAATTATCCAGACTTCCCACTGTTGCTTAAAACCGTCACCCAACTGAACGGAAACACAGATTATGACTTCACTCTTGGTAGTTGGAGTTATCAAGGTAACGAAAGTCAGAACGTAAACTTCTCTATTTCTCCCGCGTCGGCGAGTGGGACAGTGACCGTGCTTGGCCAAGTGACGATGGACGCGATGGTTCCTTCTATTCAATTAGATTTTGAAAATGGTGAGCAACTACTGGTTTCTGACTTAAGCATTAGTGGTGATGGAAAAAAAGAGCAAGGTTTTTGGTTGGGCGAACAGCAAGCATCGATGAAAAATTTCCGCATCTTAGATCAGCAACACACTAGCATTTTTGATATTGATAAGGCGTCTTATACCTTTAAGTCCATGTTGGATTCAGAACTAGATAGAATTGATACTCAGCATCTGTTTGACTTAAAAGCGTTGACGTACCCAGAAGGTGGGGAGCTTAGTAACTTAAAAGTGGATTTCTCACTGGAGTCTTTAGATCGTGCCGCATTTGAGGGCTTGGTCGGGATTTATCAGTCTAATCCTTCTTTGCAACATGCTGACATTAATACGCTAGCACCGCTCATAGAGACGCTGTTTGCAAGAGGCTTTAAAATTGCGATGAATGATATGCATTTTGCACTTCAAGATGGTGAGTTTAAGTCTAAGTGGCTGGTTGAAATCCCCGAGGGGACGACGAATGTATCTAAGGATCCAAGTCTAATTATGCCGGCTCTGACTGGCAATATGGATGCATACATGTCAAATGCAATGATTGCATCTCACCCTATGTTGTCTCAAGGCGTAGATGAACTCGTGGTCATGGAGATGATTGAGCAACAAGAATCCGGCTATCAGTTGAAAGCTGACATTGAAAACGGTCAGTTGATGTTTGAAAATGGACAAAAAATCCCGCTGCTAGCCCTGTTTCTACCGTTGATGATGGGACAGCCAGGTGCTCAATAATCGCATTGAATGAAAACTCACTGTGTTGAAGCAAGAAAAGAGGTCCTAGGACCTCTTTTCTTGCTTCTTATCTATGTAAAAACATGATATTACTGAATCTTAAACCGATTAAAGAGTAGTTAGGAGTAGTAAGTTCATGGAACCGATTCAAGATAATGTCTTCAATTTCAGTGCCGGTCCTGCGGCACTGCCAAAAGCAGTAATGGAAAAAGCTCAAGCAGAGTTTATTGATTGGAACAATCTAGGTACATCGGTCATGGAGGTTAGTCATCGTGGTAAACCTTTTATTCAGGTTGCCGATGAAGCTGAGCAGGATCTTCGTGATTTGATGGCGATTCCTGATAACTATAAAGTCCTATTTTGTCACGGTGGAGCACGAGCACAGTTTTCTGCCGTTCCTTTGAATCTGTTAGGGAAAAAGACAAGCGCAACCTACATTGATGCTGGTTACTGGGCAGAGAGTGCCGTTGAAGAAGCTCAAAAATATTGCTCAACAAGCGTCTACAAAGCCAAAACGACGATTGACGGTAAGGTTGCGGTAAAACCAGCAAGTGAGTGGCAAATCGATGCAGACTCCGCTTATGTTCATTTTTGCCCTAATGAAACGATTGATGGTATTGAGATCAATGAGCTTCCTCAAACTGATCTACCAATTGTTGCCGACATGTCATCAACGATTCTATCGCGTGAAATTGACGTATCTCAGTACGGTGTGATTTATGCGGGTGCACAAAAAAATATTGGTCCAGCTGGTATTTGTATAGTCATTGTTCGTGATGACTTATTAGATCTTGCTAGCCACGTGCTGCCATCGTTTTTGAACTATAAAGTACTGGCAGAGAAAGACTCGATGTACAATACGCCTCCAACGTTCGCTTGGTACTTGTCTGGGCTTGTATTTAAGTGGCTGAAAGCGCAGGGTGGTGTTGCTGAGATTGAAGTTCGTAACAAAGAAAAAGCCGCGATCCTATATGACTTTATTGATGCTTCAGATTTCTATAGAAACGATGTGCACACTGCCAATCGTTCATTGATGAATGTGCCATTCCAACTTGCGAACCCAGAGCTGGATGACAAGTTTTTGGCATTAGCAGAGGAACGAGGTTTACGGGCGTTGAAAGGGCATCGTGCGGTAGGTGGAATGAGAGCGTCAATTTACAATGCAATGCCAATAGAAGGTGTGCAGGCGCTTGTCGCGTTAATGAAAGAGTTTGAAGCGCAATACGCGCAATAATAGTCATGTGACGGTGGCATTAGCGAAAGCTTTGACTGCTATAGATAACGCATCGCTATCATCGTTTTAATAAATAGAGCTGCACGCGAGTGCGGCTTTTTTTTTGCATAATCACAACGGTGTCAACGTACTCTAAGGAGTGGCTTGGTAGCAGCCTTTTATTCTTGCGTTATGGCTCTTACGCGACGGCGCTCTCGTTATAAATTATTATCGCTATAAATTATGGTCTCCATAAAAACTTTGTGAACAACTACGTTTCTTTCTATGCTCGCCTTCACGTTTTACATAGGGAGAAGTCGGCTATGATCGTAGTGTGTTTATCTCGGAGATAGCGTATGGACATCATTTTTCTGGTTAGTCTCATTGCACTTAACGGTCTCTTTGCTATGTCGGAGATTGCACTTGTTACTGCCAAAAGTGGTCGATTGAAAAAAATGGCTCAACGACAGGCATCGGCTCAACTCGCGCTGCAACTCAAGGAAACCCCAACGTTATTTTTGTCTACTATCCAGATTGGCATTACCGCTATTGGTATTTTGAGCGGCGTTTTTGGAGAGGCGATACTATCTGCACCGTTCAAGCTTTGGCTCATAGAGCATGGTGTGGAGCATGATATTGCGTCGGTATTTGCCACCGCTATTGTGGTGATAGCGATTACCTATTTTGCCATTGTAGTTGGAGAGCTTGTTCCTAAGCGATTTGCACAAAATAATGCTGAGCGAATCGCCGTTTTCGTGGCCTATCCAATACATTGGCTCGCTCAACTCACCAAGCCTTTTGTCGCTTTATTGTCAATCTCAACAGACGCCTTACTTCGTATGATGCGACAGCAGGATAATCAGAACGAAAATGTAACCGAAGAGGATATTGTCGCTTTGGTGCGGGAAGGCACTGAAAAAGGGGTGATTGAACATCAAGAGCAAGTCATGATTGATAATTTACTTTATCTTAATGACAGGGTTGCGACATCATTAATGACCCCTCGAAGTGATATCCACTATTTAGATATTGAACAGTCAATCGATGAAATTTTAAAGAACCTTCGCCAGACACAGCACTCAGTATGGCCAGTATGTCGAGGTGGCTTAGACAATATGATAGGGACAATATCATCGAAAGTACTGCTTGATGAATACAATGACCTTTCTATCGCCAAGCTTGCGAGGTTGTTACGCAAGCCTAGGTTTGTGCCAGAGTCAATGAAGGGACTGTCACTACTGACATACATGCAAAAGACCAGCTCAGAAATGACATTTTTGGTGGATGAGTACGGCGATGTGCAAGGGCTAGTGACCCATTATGATGTCCTTAAATCCATTGCTGGTCAGTTAGGAATGGCGCCACAACAAGTGTGGGCGAAACAATTAAAAGATGAGAGCTGGCAGATGGACGCATTGATGCCTCTCAACGAATTCAAACATAAGTTAGATTTCGCGGAGTTAGAAGGGGAGGCGGAAGAAAGATTTCAAACATTGAACGGGTTCTTAATCTGGTTGATGGGTCGTGTACCAAGTGTTGGGCAACGAATTCACTATCAACACTGGGAATTTGAAGTCGTCGTCGTGAAGAATAATCGAATTATTCAAGTAAGAGTGCGTAAAGCAAAGGAGGTGCCGGATAACAATGATGTTGAAGTATGACAACTATTACGAAAAGCAACAATCCGCTCCTTTAGGAGCGGATTGTATGAGTCATTATAGTGTTTGATGCAGCTCGAAATAACGCCCTTGTTTAGCCAGCAATGCATCATGATGCCCAAGCTCTAGGACTTTGCCATCTTCAAGTAAGCAAATGGTATCGAACGTATCGAGGTTAACTAAACGGTGGGTAATGAACACAACGGTTTTACCTACGAAATGCTGGTCAAATAGCGCCATCATTTGCTGTTCTGTTTGCTTGTCTAAGCCTTCGGTTGGTTCATCAAGTAATAGAATTGGTGCATCGTGCAGCAGTGCTCGAGCGATACCAATTCGTCTTTTCTCACCTCCCGAAAGTTGACGACCGCCATCACCAAGCCAAGTATCTAAACCCGATTCAGTCAGCAACGTGTTTAGACTAACTTGACTTAATACCGCCTCTAACTCGGAATCTTGAGCATCAGGTTTTGCCATAGCTAAGTTATCGCGTAGCGAGCCGTTTAGAATATCAACACGTTGACTGACAATACTCATTGATTGCCTTAACTGCACCTCACTCCAGTTTTGAATATTGTGACCAGCCAGTTTGACACTGCCAGATTGAACGTCCCAATAGCGAGAGATGAGTTGCAATAGCGTAGATTTACCTGAACCTGTTTGTCCAACAATCGCCAATTTCTCGCCGCCCGCAACAGAAACAGAGACATTTTCTAGTGCATTTTGATGGGCATCAGGGTAGCTAAATTGTACCTTGTCAAAGTCGATAGAGAAGTGGTCGTTGTGCGTGACTGGCTCCATAGGAAACTGCACTTCTGGCTCAGCAAGGATAATCTCGTTTAACCGCTTGGCCGATGTCAGTGTCTGTCCAAGGAACTGGAATGCGCTGGCGATGGGCATCAGTAGCTCAAAACTGGCCATGGTGGCGAACACCATTAGCGCAATCAGTGGATCTGGTTGATTGCCAGCGACACCATCAGCGGATAACCACAAAATAAGGATGAGTAACCAGCCGTTAGCTAGAATCAACAGACCCTGCGCAAGACCTGAAACCTTGGCATGGATAAATTGATTGCTGAGTAAGCGCTGCTGAGCATCGAGAATAGCTTCACGGTAGCGAGATTCTGCACCAAATAACGTTAATTCACTGTAACCTTGCAGCCAGTCCAACGTTCGAACTCTAAGATCAGCCTTGTTTAATGTCAGTTCATGACCATTGTTTTTCCCAAGGTAATAAAATAACACTGGCCAGATAATCAACAGCGCCAGTAAAATTCCCCCTAGAGTAAGGGCTAGGGTTGTGTCAAACCAGCAAAGTACGGCAGTCAGACCAATGATGCCCAAGAAGCCGACAACAATAGGGCTGATTAAACGTAAGTAGACATGGTCCATTGCGTCAACATCTGCGACTAAACGGTTAAGCATGTCTGCATCACGGATATTAATCGCTTTACTTGGGATCAGCGGCGCAAGCTTGCTAAAGAAGAACACTCGCAGATCGGTCAGAAGCTTAAACGTCGCGTTATGGCTAACGACTCGCTCTCCCCATCGACCCGCTGTTCTTCCCATTGCGGCACCCCGAACGCCCGCTCCGGGAAGCATATAGTTGAACGTTTCTCTCGCGATAGTCAGTCCGGCGACGGCTGAGGCTGAGATAAACCAACCTGACAGCGTCAATAATCCGATTGAGGCAAAAAGTGTTGCAAAGGCGAGCACCATCCCCAGAGACAGACCAAACCAATGTTTCTTATATAATTTAAGATAAGGGAGTAACTCACGCATCTAAATTCCCCTTATTGTTATCGACCATCGTATTGTGTGCCGACAGCATGGATTTAAATAACCCATCAGTTTGTGCTAATGCCTCAAAGTGACCAGATTGTTCCAACTTACCGTGATTCATGACCCATATACTATCGACGCTTTTAAGCTGTGATAGCTGGTGAGTCACCGTTAACGTGGTTTTCCCTTGCGTGGTTTGTCTGATGCCTTCTGTCACTAAGCGTTCACTTTTGGCATCTAAGCTGGCGGTGGGTTCATCAAGAAGCCAAAATTGCCCATCTTGAATCATCGCGCGCGCCAGTGCTAAGCGTTGAGCTTGCCCGACCGATAAGCTACTAGAGCGATCGGTAACGTGGTAATCAAGGCCATGCTGATCCACAAATTCATCTGAAAATGAGGAGGATAGGGCGCTTAGCACGGTGCTATCGCTGACATTTTCTTTGCCCAGTGTAATATTTTCACGGATGGTGCCGTGTAAAAGTAGTGGGTTTTGCCCAACCCAACTGACGTTCTCACGCCAATCATCGCAAGCAAGATCACGCAGTTCTTGTCCATTAATTTTCAGGGACCCCGAGTAAGGCATAAAGCCTAAAATCGTGTTCACTAAGCTTGTTTTACCCGCGCCACTCGGACCGACGAGCGCAATGCTTTGGCCATCTTGAATATGAAAGCTGATAGGTCCAACGAGTCGCTTACCTTCTGGACTAAATATCTCAAGATTCTCAGCGGAGAGCTCAATATGAGAGTGAGTGTTAAGTGTGTTTTGACCCTGTGGCAAATTGTCCACTTTAGTATCTAGAAACTCAACAATACTTTCTGCCGCGCCAACCGCTTGAGCTTTAGCATGATAAAACGTACCAAGGTCTCTTAAAGGTTGGTAAAACTCAGGGGCAAGGATCAAAATGAACAAACCCGCAAATAAGGTAACGCCAACGCCGTAGTGACCAAAATTGACTTCACCAATAAAGCTAAATCCGAAGTATACAGCGGTCATTGCAATAGAGATGGAAGTAAAAAATTCTAGGACCGCAGAAGAGAGAAACGCTAAGCGAAGTACATCCATTGTTCTCTTTCTGAAGACTTCTGACGCACCTTCAAGTACATCTTTTTCTGCTGCTGTTCGGTTAAATAGACGGATTGTTGTCATGGATTGCAAGCGATCATAAAAGTGACCAGACAAGCGTTGCAGTGCTTTGAAGTTTTTTCTGTTCGCGTCTGCTGCCTTCATACCAACTAATGCCATGAAAAGAGGCACAAGAGGAGCGGTAATCAGGAAGATAAGGCCCGCAGCCCAGTTAATAGGGAACACGACAATCAAGATAACAAAGGGTACTAAGACCGCTAGCGACATCTGTGGTAAGTATTTAGCGAAGAAATCATGCATATCTTCGACTTGTTCCAATACCAGTGTTGCCCAAGTGCCGGCTGGTTTACCTTTAATATAGCTTGGCCCCAGTTCGTGGAGTTTATTGAGAATAAGCTCTCGAATGTAGCAGCGGATTTTTTCGCCACATTTAAATCCTGCAATTTCTCTTCCCCACGCACACCCAGCACGCCCTGCGACCGAGACAATTAGTCCGATAAAATAGGGGATAAGTTCATATTTGTCAGTATGTTCAATAATGAGCTGGTGGAGTATGGTCGCTATCAAAGCAGCTTGCGCGAGCAAGAACAAGCTGGATAACACGCCAAGGCCTACTGCGATCAGTAGCCAGCGCTTTGCTAAACGACTTTGCGTTTTGAGCCAGTTATTCAAGCTCCGTTGTTTCTTTTTATCCATTTAGACAGCTTAACTTAATGAGTATTATTCTTAGAAGAAGCGGGGAGTATACAAAAAAGAACCCAGTGTATACACCACTGGGTTCTAAGGTTTTGTAATTGTTTTAGGCGTTGATAGCGTCGAGGAAGCGTTCTGCATCCAGAGCAGCCATACAACCCGTGCCTGCAGAGGTAATGGCTTGGCGATAATTATGGTCCATAACATCTCCTGCTGCATAGATACCTGGAATAGAGGTCTGCGTGGCGTTGCCCTCTAAGCCTGATTTTACGATGATGTAACCATTATTCATCTCCAATTGGCCTTCAAATAACGATGTATTTGGTTGATGGCCGATGGCAATAAACGCCCCCATGACTTCAATGTGCTCAATAGTGTCGGTTTGAGTATCTTTAACATTGATACCCGTTACGCCCATTTCATCGCCTACTACTTCGTCAAGCGTGCGGTTGGTGTGCAAAATAATATTGCCGCTTTCGACCTTATCCATTAAGCGTTTGATTAAAATTTTTTCCGCGCGGAATGTTTCACGGCGGTGAACTAGGTGCACTTCGGAGGCGATGTTCGCAAGGTACAATGCTTCTTCCACAGCAGTATTACCGCCACCAACGACGGCGACTTTTTGATTGCGGTAGAAGAAACCATCACAGGTCGCACATGCTGAAACACCACGTCCTTTAAATGCTTCTTCGGACTCAAGTCCTAGGTACTTGGCTGAAGCACCCGTTGAGATTATAACCGCATCCGCTGTGTACTCTTGACTGTCTCCAAAGAGCTTAAATGGGCGCGCACTGAAATCGACGTTATTGATGTGATCGAAGATGATTTCGGTGTCGAATTTCTCTGCGTGTTCTTTCATCCGATCCATTAGTAGTGGGCCGCTAAGATCTTCGGCATCGCCTGGCCAGTTCTCAACATCAGTGGTAGTGGTGAGCTGTCCACCTTGCTGCATTCCTGTGACGAGCACAGGATCTAAGTTGGCACGAGCCGCATAGACAGCAGCGGTATATCCTGCAGGACCTGAGCCAAGAATCAGCAATTTACAATGTTTTGAATCAGCCATGTTTATTCTCACTTATTTATCTTTAGGCAGCGATGTTGAGCTACTCGCTTTATCTCTTCTAATATATTGGGCTTTGCGGATAAGAATCAACACTTAGCGAGCAACAATGTCAGATATTTACGAAATCCGCTGACGATAGGTGGATAAATAGTCCAATAGACTGTGCTTTCTGTGGTAACCCGCTTTGAGTATCTAATCTTATAGCATATTTGACTAGCCCAAGCTGTAATGGCGTTGGGTTGTCATTAGGCAGTGCTTTATCTTATTTTTCTAGCTTAACTGATTGATAAATGGCGGTTAAATCTCTTGCTGTAGTCAGCTATGCTAGTTTTTGTTTGTTGAGCGCGGTTGTTGTAATGATAAAAAGCTAACTTTCGGGTAAATGGTGGATTAATGTTTTGAAATTGCCATGTTGATGGATGCAAATGCTATGAATGGTTGAATTTTCAGAGTTAATGCGTTTTACTTATTTGTAAATAAGTTGTTGCATTTGTGGTTAAAATGCAAATTGTTAAGGCGATTATTATGTTACATTCCAATGAAAATACCCTACATTTAACTCAGCTTAGTGAAGAGGCTACTCAACAGCTTTCTCCTTCCTTTTCTAAATTGCCCCATACCGAGCATGCTGACGGGCAATATCGTCTGCGTCGTTACTCTGTTATTCAATTTTGTGATGGAAAAGTCGTTGAAGAAGACAAACATGACTTTATGCAGACAGAACACTTTAATCACTTTCAAGGGGATGTGATTCGTCGCTTTGAGCCTATCCTCTCCAAAACATTGCACAGTGAGGGCATGCGAGAATTGGTATCGTTATTTATGACGTCAAATCAACTGCCTAATGGACAAGAGATAGAAATTCATCAAATGCGCATCGCTGCAGTTTATGAAGAGACTCAAGTCGCGCCTGAAGGGGTGCATCAAGATGGGTTTGACCATGTTGCAATTGTGGGCATTGAGCGCAAGAACATCGTTGGTGGGGAAGTGATGCTGTACAACGACAATCATGAAGCGCCGTTCTTTAGAAAAGTGCTTGAAGATGGTGAGGTGGCCATTTTAGATGATCATCGCTTGTGGCATAACGCGCAACCTATTCGCTGCGTAGACTCCAAAACAGAAGGGCACATGGATGTCTTTGTACTCACAGCCAAGGATGCGAATAATGCACTTCACTCCTAATTCAGCAAGAGAGCAATTTCCGGCGCTGGCGCAATGGCATAATGAACGGCCTGTTGTGTTTCTCGATGGACCGGGTGGCTCGCAAGTACCGCAAACAGTACTTGAGGCAATGACTCATTATTTAGGGCGTTATAACTCAAACCTTGGTGGGCATTACTTTTCGAGTCAACATACCGTCACGTTAATGGCAAAGGCTCGCAGCACCTCCGCTGAATTTCTCAATGCAGAAAGCGCTGAGCAGGTAGTATTTGGTGCTAATATGACGTCGCTAACGTTCCAGTTAAGTCGTGCGATTTCTCGTGACTGGCAACCTGATGATGAAGTCCTTGTCACTGCATTGGATCATTATTCGAATGTGTCGTCTTGGCAGCAAGCAGCGGACGATAAAGGCGCCATTGTTAAGCATGTTCAGGTAGATGAGCGCCACTGCACTCTTGATTATGAACACTTTGAATCATTACTGACCAATAAGACGAAGCTGGTTGCTGTGACGTATGCGTCTAATACGACAGGGTCCATTACAGACATTTGTCGTATTGTAGCGGCTGCAAAGAAAGTGGGAGCCCAAGTATATGTAGACGCAGTTCACTTTGCACCACATGCATTGATCGACGTTCAAAGTTTGGGGTGCGATTATTTAGTGTGCTCTGCCTATAAGTTTTTTGGACCCCATTTAGGTATTGCCTACATTGCACCGCAACATTTGCAATCGCTAAAACCATACAAGGTTGAACCAGCAACCAATATTGGTCCGGGTAGATTTGAAACAGGGACTCAAAGCTTTGAATCATTGGCAGGTTTAGTCGCGGCGATTGAGTATTTATCCCAATGGGGCGACGGAAAGGGTATTCGTGAAAAATTGATATCATCAGCTAGCGTCGTTGCCCAGCATGAAGAACAAATTAGTCGTTACTTTTTAGAAAGGCTGTCTAGATTAGACTACATGACACTCTATGGGACGCCGGAAGCAGACCATCAGCTTAGAACCCCAACCTTTGCTTTACGTTCAAGTGTACATTCACCGGAATGGATGGCAAAAGTACTCGGTGAAGAGAATATCTGTGTTTGGAACGGGCATTTCTATGCGTTAGGCTTGGTCAAGCAGCTTGGTATTGAGGAGTCAGGGGGCGTATTACGTGTGGGCTTTATGCACTATAACACCTTGGCGGAAGTCGATACGTTTTTCGACGCCCTTGAATCGATGCATTAATGTTTGTCCGTCATTGCCCTCGTGAAAGAGGGCAATGATTGGGTGCAAAAATAGGGGATTGTTACAGGTGGCGCGCTGTTAACAATTGTTGTTTTACCCCCTTACCTTACAGGCTATTCGGAGACTTCTACTTCGTAAGACGTAAATTTTCTAATGTTAATCACGCCCGTGTCGAAGATCAGATATTGACCTTTAATTCCTTTTAGTATGCCTGAAACAACAGGTTCTTTATCGAAATTATGGGACTTGATTTTAGTCGGGTGTTCTTCTACCGGATAGCTAAGAGACGTAATGTTTTCGGCAAGTATTTCGATAGATTGCTCGCCATATTGTGCTCGGATTTCCGCAATCTTATCCGCTACAAGAGGAAGTAGCTCTAGCGCTTTTTCTTGCAACGCAATTGGCGACCCATCCTCTTTTAATAGTGTGCGCCAATTGGTTTTGTCGGCAATGTGTTTCGCCAGTTCAATCTCAATTAAGCCAGAAATGTAGCGAGTTGACACTTTTAATATAGGTAGACCTTGTGTGGCACCTTGATCAATCCAGCGAGTGGGGATTTGAGTGTGGCGAGTGATACCCACTTTTAGACTAGAGGTATTCGATAAGTAGACAAAATGGTCCACCATGCAGTTGGCTTCCCCCCACTCAGGCTCTCGGCAGGTACCGGCATCATAGTGGCACGTTTCAGGTTTCATTATGCACATGTCGCAACTGGCGAGCTTACGCATACAGACAAAGCAGTGACCTTGAGAGTAGCTTTTTTTAGTCTTCTTACCGCAGGCACTACAAAAAATATTGCCAGTATGGGTAAGAGTTAATGTGCGACCGATGAAAGACGCGAGTTCGATTTCTTGCTCGCCGACAGGTAGGCGATATTGAACCGTTGAGTCGAGAGTAGCACGCATTTTGGATAGCGTACCAGATGCTAAAAGCGACATGACATTACTCATTTTTGTTGTTTTATTTAGTGTAACAAATACAGCGCTTGTGGTCTGTTTAAAAAGAGAGCGGAGTCTGCGGTAATAGGGGAGTGAGCTACTGAATGATTTATAGATCATAAGAAATTGTCAATGTTAGACGTCATATACAGCGAGAGGCTTCATGGTATCGTGAATTGAGTATTGCTAATGGATGAGGCAAGCGCTAGTTTTATTGATGGATTAGTCAGAATTTGAGTTTAGCGCTACCCAATGAAGTTTCCTTATCGTTTATTGCTGTTATTGGTTTTTGTGACGGTTGCGTTTGTTCAGTTTTACCATTTGTGGGGAGAACAAAAACGGCTTGTCTTAACCACAAACAAATTCGAACTCTTTGCTACCAACGATCAACAAGATGGGGGGCAAAGTCAGTCGATCTTAACAACAAGCAATAATCAGACACGTCTTAACTGTGAGTTAAAAAGTAGCGACTACCCTTGGCCATATTGTGGTCTGTCGATTCACCTAAGTGCTGACGCATCCAAAGGCATAGACTTGTCCAGTTATCATACACTCGAAATTGAGCTCGACTATTCATTGCCGGCTGATGTGGATAAAACGTTGCGTCTTTACTTTAGAAATTATAATCCCGCTTATTCTAACCTTGAAGACGAGTATACCCATAAGTACAACGGTATTACGCTCAACCATGAGAGCGGGCTGCTGTCGATTCCCATCAAGAACTTTCAAGTTATGACGTGGTGGTTGGTTGATAACAAAATACCGATTGAATTTGCTTCTCCTGAATACAGTAACATCACCAAATTTGAGTTAGCGACTGGCTCTGGCTCTATGTTGGGAGAGCACCAAATAGGAATTAAGAACATTACTTTAATAGGGCGATATATTGAGGGAGAGTCGCTTTTTCTAATGTTACTGGCTGGTTGGGTTATGGCGGCGATTTCTTTGATCGCCTGGGAGTTTAGAAAGCACCGTAGAGATATAGAGCGTTCGCATCGTAGAACGGCTCATTTGGCGCGTCTTAACCAAAGATTGACCAGCGAAAATATTATGTTCGCCGAGTTAGCGCATAAAGATGCTCTGACAGGGATTCGAAATCGTCATGCAGTAAGAGAATGGTTGGAGAACCAGCAACGAAATTGCTCGAAAAGCGTGATGAGCCTCCTTTTTATTGATATTGATTACTTTAAGTCTATCAATGATAGCTACGGGCATAGTGTTGGCGATGACGTTCTACGTGAATTTGCAGTGATATTGTCGGATGTTGTTAGCGAACAAGACATTGTTGTACGTTGGGGCGGAGAAGAATTTGTTATTTTTTGTTTAGATAAAAATTGCGAGATGGCAGCGCGAGAAGCAGAAAAAATTCGACAGAAAGTCAGTAGTCATTTATGGATACACGGCGATTCGCTGACCTGTAGTATCGGTGTGTCTGAGGTGTGTGCGGATAATGTCTACGGTGCGATAACCCAAGCCGACAATCGGTTATATCGTGCAAAACAAGCGGGCAGAAACTGTGTCGTGTTTAGCTAATGACTGCTTATTTGAGTTATGTATAAACATCATTGAAATTATCAACATTGATGAAAATTACGGGTTGAGGTGAGACTCTATAGGGTCAGTTTGTATCATCTTGCGTTCTATCGCCTCCGTTTCAGAAATGATGGGTTCTTTTGGACCTAAATATTTAGGTTGCGTGTCCATAATGTAGAGATCCAAAAACGCTTTTGTTCGCGCAAATACTTCTCTAAGACGTACAGAAAAACCAGATTTCGTCGTGGGACCGGAAACGGCTAAGCAAGTTGCGTTAATATCATAAGAGCGGGCGATAAACAGCGCTCGTTCGCAATGAAACTTTTGCGTGATGATTAAGAAGTCATCAGTATCGAAGATCTTTTTGGCTCGCACAATGGAATCTAGCGTCCGAAAGCCAGCGTAATCGAGGTGAATGGCGGGCTCCGGTACTTCCGCTCGTAATAAGTCCCGTTTCATCGTCCAAGGCTCGTTGTATGAACGATGAGCATTGTCTCCGCTCAGTAAAAAGTGTGACACCTTCCCTTCGTCGTAGAGAGCAATAGCCGCTTCGATGCGATGTGAATAATACTCATTGAGTGTGCGCCCCAAGTATTTACTGGTGCCCAACACGACCGCAACTTGGACGTTATCTATCTCTTCAATAGACGTGAGAATGCGGTCTTCAGCCTGCCAGCTGACCCAACGGTCAACGGAGATGACAAAGACAACGAACATGATGACGGTATAACAAGCAATACGAAGCCCTCTCTTGATGAAAGAGAACATGGATGCGGAGAACAACGTTTCCTTGTTAAATCTAAAGGTCACTAAATCTGACGATTCCTTTGAGCCCAAATGCCTATACTCACAAAGCTTAGAACCACAATGCTGAACATCAAGCCGGGTTCGGTATTATCCAAAACATCTGCTAATAAGGGCGTTGCTTTTATTATGACCAGCCCATATCCAAATGCGTTAAGTAGTATAAAGCAGACCGTGCGAATTGCGAAATTTGTGTTTCGTAATGCATTTCGCATCAAGCGGTTAATGTCTGCACCTAATACGACAAGTACGCAAGCAACAAGTGCCGTTGAAACCTCAAAAAGATAGGGAGAGATAAATTGGCCACCGGGCGAGAAGATGTGGAACATTGGGGAGATCCTTACTTATTTGGGAAAATGGAGTCGAAAACAAAGTTATTAAACAAAAAAAAGGCCCTTGTAAACAAGAGCCTATGTGTAGGTAAACCGCTAAATGTGAGGTGTATTCCGTTTAGAACGCCGAGCGCTTGTACTTACGGTACACTGGCTGCCAGAAGTTTTCTTCAATCGCTTCGCGTAGCGTCTCGTCAGAGGTTTCTTTCGCAACGCCTTGCTCGATGGCTTTTTTAGCGACGGCAAAGGCAATGCGTTTAGACACTAAATGAATCTCTTCCAACGGTGGCAATAGTTGCCCAAAGCCTTTTTGTGCTAATGGAGAGCATTCGGCCAACGCACGGCTAGATTCCATTAACATTTCATCGGTAACGCGTGATGCTTGAGCCGCGAGTACACCAAGCCCGATACCAGGGAAAATGTAGCTGTTGTTACACTGCGCGATAGGGTAGGTTTTTCCTTCCACCACAACAGGATCAAAAGGGCTGCCTGTTGCAACTAATGCTTGACCTTTGGTCCAGCGAAGAATGTCATTAGGTGTCGCTTCAACACGGCTTGTCGGGTTTGAAAGTGGGAACACAATTGGGCGTTCACAGTGTTGATGCATCTCTTGGATGATCTCTTTACTAAACAGACCTGGCGCACCAGATACGCCAATTAATACTGTTGGCTTACCATTTTTAATGACATCGTGTAGCGAGAAACCACTGTTTTCACTTTGCCAGTCGGCAGTGTTAGTGTGTTTTTGAACCAAACGTTGTTGGAAGTCGAGAAGGTTTTGCATGCCTTCTTGCAATAAGCCCCAACGGTCGACCATAAAGACTTGTGAACGCGCTTGTTCATCAGAGATGCCTTCAGAGACCATTTGCGCCACAATTGCCTCGGCAATACCGCAACCTGCAGAGCCCGCACCCAAGAATGTAATGCGCTGATCAGACAGTTTACTGCCTGCCGCTTTACATGCCGCGAGCAGAGAACCCACGGTGACCGCAGCGGTACCTTGAATATCATCGTTAAAACAACAGATTCGATCTTTATAGCGCTCTAGTAGTGGCATCGCATTTTTTTGTGCGAAGTCTTCAAATTGAACGAGCGCTTCTGGCCAGCGGCGCTGGACAGCTTGAATAAAGTCTTCTACAAACGCGCGGTATTCATCGCCGGTAATACGCGGATGACGCCAACCCATGTACATAGGGTCTGCAAGACGTTGTGGATTATTGGTTCCCACATCGAGCACGATTGGCAACGTGTAGGCTGGGCTAATTCCGCCACATGCCGTATAAAGTGCCAGCTTCCCAATTGGGATCCCCATGCCGCCAATGCCTTGGTCTCCCAATCCCAAGATACGCTCACCATCCGTGACAACGATAACTTTAACGTTGTGGTTACGTGCATTGTTTAGCAAGTCGTCAATACGATCACGGTTTGGGTAAGAGATAAACAAGCCGCGTCCACGACGATAGATGTTTGAGAAGTTTTCACACGCTGCCCCAACCGTTGGGGTGTAAATGATCGGCATCATTTCTGAAATATGGTTTTGAACCAGGCGGTAAAAAAGCGTCTCATTGGTGTCTTGGATGTTACGAAGATAAATGTGCTTATCCATGTCGCTTTCGAAGCTCGTATATTGCTTATACGCGCGGTCTACTTGTTCTTGAATAGTCTCAGTCGTTTCCGGCAGTAGCCCTTCTAAGTTGAAAGACATGCGTTCTTCGGTGTTAAAGGCGCTGCCTTTATTAAGGAGCGGGGTACTAAGTAGGGCAGGGCCTGCATATGGGATATAAAGCGGTCGTTTATTGTTATTCATGGGTTACCTGTTTGGGAACAGTGGAGATGGAATTGAGCACAATTAAGATGCGTAATTTACCATATAATTCACCATATCGCGATGAAGTTTTGTTAACGGCTTGTGTCACACTAGGTAAAAGTGCACCGATGCACCTCGAAACTTTGTTGGACCCTCGTTATACTCACTTTCCCAATACTTATTGCTTAGTGTCGTTATGATTTCTCTCCCAATTGATAGCATTGAATCCGAATTTAAACAGTTACTTACTCAGCACCATTTGGTGGTTGAAGCTGAAACGGGATCGGGTAAATCGACACGTTTGCCACTTTGGGCGATGACACAAGGTCGGGTGCTGGTGGTTGAGCCGCGTCGGATTGCGTGTACCTCACTGGCTGGGTTTGTCGCAGAAACGCTATCTGAAAAGGTAGGCGTGAGTGTGGGGTATGCGATAAAGCTCGAAAGTTGCTATCAAGATAGCTCTCGTGTGGTGTTTGTCACGCCGGGTGTCGCTTTGCGTTGGTTTGCTGAAAATCAACTGGCGGGCTTTGATATTGTCATCATTGATGAATTTCATGAACGGCGCTGGGATACAGACTTATTGGTGGCGCTACTAAAACAAGCACAGAGCCATAGAACTGTCATCACGTCGGCGACAATTGAAGGGGAAAAACTTGCTGGGTATTTCAGCGCGCAACGCTTGGTGGCGCAGGGACGTCACTATGACGTCACGCTTCAGCATGTTCGAGCCGATAGCCGCCAGTTGCCAGATAGCCGAGATTTAGAGCAGAAAATCAAAGAAACGGTTGAGCGCTACTGGCATACATTAAACGGTGATGTGCTGGTGTTTCTCCCTGGTCGCAAGGAAATTCAACAAACGGCGTCTATGTTACGAGCAATGGCCGAGCAATACGATATTGTTATCGCTCCATTATACGCGGCCGTCACAGATACGGAACGTGCGCTCGCAATGACAAAGCAGACCAAGCGTAAGATTGTCTTGGCGACGAACGTGGCCGAAACCTCGCTGACAATACCTAATATCGAATTGGTGATCGATTCAGGTCTTGAGCGCCGCAATGTGCAAAGAAATGGTCGTACTACGCTGATGCTCACTCATATTTCCAAAGCCAGCGCTAAGCAGCGAAGTGGGCGAGCGGGGCGAGTGATGAATGGGCAATGCGTACGTTTGTATGGAGAACATGCCGCCCTTGCTGTCGTGACGCCTCCAGAACTTCAGCGAGAGTCCGTTGTGGAGCCAGCTCTTGTTGCGGCAATGTGTGGGCAGTCGCTAGAGGGATTGGATTTTATCGATGCTATTCCCATGAAATCGCTAGAACAAGCTAGGCAGCATTTAATGGAACTTGGCGCAATTAATGAGTTTGGTATCACCGATCATGGCCGTCAGCTCGCCCCATTACCTGTTGATACCTTATACGCACACCTGATCGCTAAGATGCCGACTAACGCATTAAAAGAAGTGATGATCGACTTAACGGCGGCGTTGTGCACAACAGGCAGCGTGTACCAGCTCTCTAGTAATGAAGAAGCACTTGAAGCGTTGGATAAACAAGAGCCTAGAGGCTGCGATGCCACGCTTTTAGTTGGACTGGTACGTGGCAAGGAGTTTGGTGGCATCACCGTTAATGCGGAAGCGTTAAAGGAAGCTCAAGGTCTATCCCAACAGATGCGAGACGTATTTCAACTGCCTACACGAGAGGTCGCGTCACGTTATGATGTTTCTGAGTGGATACTGGCAACGATTCAGGCTAACAATGAACTGTTATTTGTTCGCCGAAAGAAACGTAAAGAGGCGCTCGGTAATGGTCATATGGAAGTGCTTCTTGGACGGCAAAGTCGACTTAAACCAAGCTCTGAAGGGGCATTAGTCTTTGCTATTCATAGCTTACCAGGGCGCGGCGTTAGGGAAACAATGAATCTAGCGACTGCGGTTATGCCCGTCAGCATGACGATGATCGAACACTCAGGAGTTGGCCAGTGGCAGACAAAAGAAACCGTTAATACCGAACTGGGTCTGAAAAATTTCGATGAATTGCAGTACGCTGGAAGGGTGATTACCACTCGATTATCAGAACCTGAAGGTGGTAGTGCATTAACCATGATGGTCAACGCCATCATGAGTAAGAAGGTTTTTCCTGCGTTAGCTCATCGTATTAACAGTGAGCTACAGCATTGGCAGCTCTACCAAGATTTAGGGTTGGCTGAGCACAGTAAAGTAACCTCACCGATCACTGTAGAGCAATGGCTGCACGATAATCTGAAAGCACTGGGCGTGGAGTCATTGAGTGATCTTGAGTTATTGGATGAAGACGATTTTATTGTCGAAGGAATTCCGAAGTGGGAGTACCAAGATTTTGCCGCGCGATTTCCGCTTATCATTCAGTTAAGTGGTTTGAAACTGGATGTGGAGTATTTTGGACGTAGCAAACTCGTCCAGATTCACTTCAACGGAGGCAGTAGAAAGGCGGATCCAATGCGCAAAGAGTTGCCAGCGTGGCAAGGGTGGCGTGTCCGTTATAAAAAAGCAAGCCGAGTGATCGATTTAAGATGAGCGATTTAAAAGCCAGGCTGGTGCACGCAATCGGTTAAATAAGGTTATGCAATCTTGTGCATTTTTGTTCATATTATGTTGCGAATTAGATTTTTATATCACTATTAAATCGCCAATGAAGTAATAAAAGATGATTTTAATATATCCTATTGCTATATGCTGATTGTTGGACAATAGTAGCTATATAACATTCTGTAAGCAGGAGTGGTGATGAGCAGTGAGACCCTAACGGAAATAGAATTTGACTATACAAGCTTTCTTGGCGCATCTTGCAGTAAGAAGTGGACGTTTCTTGAAGCATTAAGCTCTGTCGCGCCTATTTTTGGTGAAGTTTGGAAAGCGAACGCAAAAGGATTGGAGGATGTAGACTCACGTTTGTGGAATGAAGCACTCAATACGCTTTCAACCCGACAAAGTGATGAGCGTAATTTGATTCGCTTGATTAGGTTGGCTCGCGAGGAAAAAATTACCCGCCTTAGAGTCGTGATGCCTTATTCATTAGAAGCCGAACAATTAGAAGAGATTCAGTCAAAAACCCAAGCCGAAGTTTTACTAAATAGCGATGATGATGTACTAACGATCATACTATCGTCGTAATGGAGAATCGTCGTAATTGAAAAGAGAGGGGCATCTAACCCCTCTCTTGCTATCAATACGTTAGTGACCGTTAAACAGAAATTAGTCAGCGATCAAATCATAATCGCGGCGAAGAATATCAATGATTTCTTGTTTAGGGTTATCGCTTAATACAATTTTTTGTCCGGTAATTTTCTCTGCAATACCAATATAGGTTTCAGATACGCTGGTTAGTGCGTCAAGCGGTAGAGCGTTATTGATTGCTAACGCTTCTCGCTCCGGCATACGTTCTTTGTTTAGCAGAATATCAGGGTCTGGGAAGTAGTTAAGTAGAAACTGTCTAAAGCCTTCTTTAGAGTTTTCGACGATGTTACCTTCTTGATAGGCCGTAGTATCCCAAATACGAGATGAATCTGGCGTGCCTACTTCATCCATGTAGATCAATTTCTCATTGCCACTTGCATCTGTCACGTAGCCAAATTCAAACTTGGTATCGACAAATGTTTGATCAATTTGCTCAAGCGCGTCGCTAATGACCGCAAAACCTTCTTTTAGCAATTTTTCGTATTGTGCGACACCTGCGATGTCAGAGAAGTTAAAGGCTGAGTAGTTATCGACGATATTGTCGCGAGTGATATTAACGTCATCCGCTTCTGGTACACCCGGGATATCACGTAAAATTCCTTTTGTTGACGGAGTAATGAGTACGTCGTCAAGTTTAGAATCTTTCTTTAATCCTTCTGGCAAGGTAATACCACAGAATTCTCGCTCGCCTTGCGCATAAGCACGCCACATTGACCCCGTGATGTACTGACGGCAAATCGCTTCAATCATGACGGGTTTGGCTTTTTGAACGATCCAGATAAATGGGTGAGGAATATCTAAGATGTGGCTATCGGCAAGCCCGCTCTCTTTAAAGAGCTTAAACCAGTGATTAGAAATGGCATTGAGTGCAGCCCCTTTTCCAGGAACGCCTTTTAGTCCACCTTCACCATGCCAGATACAATCGAATGCTGAAATACGGTCACTGATTACCATAATAGCCAGAGGGGCATCTTCAGCCACATCATAACCTTTATCTTTTATCAGGCGGCGACTATCTGCTTCGGTCAACCAATAGACTGAACGTACTTTGCCACTATGCACAGGCTTATCGGTACGAATTGGGAGATCATCGTTTACAGCAAGGACTTGATCAGCGAGACTCATTGAGACATTCCTATCTAACGTTGGCGTCGCAGCAAAGGCGACAAAGAAGAAAGAGCAACTAAATGCTCACTTTTCCCCGCATCATACCAGAATTCAGACGCGCTTCCATCATAAAAGCAAACGTTTGCTTTGTTTTCTTATTTATCTTTCTTGTCCGTTCATAAAAGCGTCATTTCTAGGCTTGATCAATTATCCAAGAGGGAATTAGTGTAGATAAGAAGAGGGCGCAAGAAAAATAACTTCACAGTTATATTGCTGAGCAAGCTGTTGTAAGTGCTGCTGGCTAGCGGATGAAAAGTCACCATGGGCAATAATGGCACAGGCATTACCTGACTGAATCGCCTTTTCGATAACCTGTGTCTGGCTTAAGTGCAGTGATGGTTTCATTTGCACCATATGGTTACCAAGCTCTTCATAATGAGAAATTTGTGCCATTGTTGGGCGAGGACATTCTGCAGTAAGTAGTATCCATTGATGTTTTGAAGCGAGCTGAGACACCTGACTGAGTACATTCGTTGCCATTGCCCGCTGATACGGCGGCAGTGCTCTTTTGGTCGTAACGTCACGACGTGAGTGGATGTTCAGTGGGTTAAGAATTTCAGTATCTCGCAACATAAACCTGTCCTTTTATACATGCTGTATGTCTATACAGTAGTTTTAAGGTGTGAAAAGGTCAATGTGTTTTTTAAGTCTATTCGAGGTTATTTTTTAAGATGTTGATATATAAGTAATTATAATTTTGGTAAATGTGATGTCGAGCAAAATAGCTTTCGGATATAGACGTAATAGCGCTGAGGTACTGTGTAAGCACTGTATAACTACTGCGTGGAGGGAGTCAGTCCGTAGCGATTTAACGATTGTTAATCATGTGACTATTATTAATCGCGTAACTATTATTAATCACGTAACTATTGTCGGTAGCGGCTGTAGCTTGCTTACTAATGCAGAGGTTTAAATAGCGGCGGTGGGTTTAGCGATGTTGTAGCGTTTGATTTGCCTATGAGTGGTGCGTGAACGTAGCAGAGGAGTATGGCGAGTAGATATAAAATAGAAGTAATAACGCCCCTTTTTTAAAAGAGGCGCTTGAGACAAAACTAAGACTTACATAGGGAGTCTCTGTATTCCAACTCCGCTTGATTAAATTGCCTTACATCCATCGCGGCGTAATTGACGCACCCCTCACACGAGAAATGACACTTGCCGTCGACATATTGGTGCTTAGTCACATAGTTTGGCTTCTGGCACCAATCACAAAAACCTTCAATGGTGAACGTATACATTTTTTCTCCCCACCCTTAAATACTGGGTGTTATTCTCACCACTGATTATGACATGAAATGGCACGCGATGTTAAATAATTGTTTCATTTATTGCGTTTTTATAAGTATTAGTGAGAACGGTGCGAGTTTTAATGAATTTTTTGAGACTGCTTAACATGTAACATGAGCGTTTTAAACGCGATATTGAGCTGCTTCATTTCGTCTTCAGATCCTTGAATGTCAGGATGAAAAATACGAGAGAGTTGCTTATAGCGAGATTTCAGTAGGGTAGGTGTGAGCAGCTTTTGTTGCTTGGGCGCAAACCCAAAACGCAAATACGCCTCTTCGAAAGCGCTTGGTGGAGGCGTTGTAGGCGCACTCTTTTGTGTGGTTTGCGCTATTTTTAATTTGTGCTGAAGTGTTGCAATAGTTCGTTGCTGAGCTTGTAACACTTCTTGTAAACGTTGATCACTACGACGTTCATTCGATAGAGATCGTTTGAATTGTACCAAATAGTAGCCAACGCCTAGCAAGATGAGCAATAGCACTACCCAATATACGAAGTGTGTACTCCAAGAGAGAGTACCGCTGTTGTTACGTATAACATTGCTATTGTTATGTTTCTCACTGCTAACGTTAGGTTGATTACTCGCTGATGCCGCGGGTTGAGCGAGCGAGGCTTGGGGGGCAGCTATTCCTTCTTGCTGCTGTAAAGCGTCTATTTGGCGGCGTTGTCGCTCGTTAAATTGCTGTTGCAGTGCGTGCTCAAATTCTGACTCAAAGGCGCTAGATTGCTCAGCAGCCAAGGAATACCAAAGCACGGCTTGGTCGGTGGCTGGAATATTTACGTTATTATCACTATAGAGTTTAGCGAGTTTGCCATAAGTACTTTTGTCACCTAACACCGCAAGTTTGGTGTATAAAAGCGCGGCACGGGAAGCGTTTTGTGTGATCCCTCTTCCGTATTCAAGTGCTTGGGCATAGTTGTAGGTCGCATTAAGGTGACCATTGTTACTTGCCTGTTGATACCAGTAGCTGGCTTTGGCAAGGTCTTGTTTAACGCCTTGC
This sequence comes from Vibrio nomapromontoriensis, assembly GCF_050337205.1. Classification (NCBI taxonomy): domain Bacteria; kingdom Pseudomonadati; phylum Pseudomonadota; class Gammaproteobacteria; order Vibrionales; family Vibrionaceae; genus Vibrio; species Vibrio nomapromontoriensis. The sequence goes on along the minus strand of NZ_JAKJSS010000007.1, from coordinate 329,104 downwards.
CCCGTCTCATAAGCAAGGCCTAACTGATACTGGGCATTGGCGTCATCAAGGAGGGCTTGCTGCTCTAGGGAAGCGATGGGGCTAGCCAGAACTGCTGTATGCAGCACAATATACAAGGTAATGACACGGATAGTCATTGACCATGCCCGATAAAGCCGCTGAGTCATCATCTTCCTTAATAACGAATAATAGGTAACACTATTTGAGCATTTTAGGGGCTTGCGCGCCATTAATTGGTCGGTTTACTGAGAGCTTACGACCTTTCTTTAGTCCAACTTCGTAATCGGCAGTGATATTTTTCATCGCGTCTCTAAGTTGTTGTTTGAATGTCTCACGGTCGATATTTTTAAATTCTTTATCGATGTAATTGTTGATTTTGTTGTTTGACTCATCGTCAGGGGTAATGATTGGAAGCTTTTCTAGTGCGCCTTCAATCCAGCCTGAAACAAAGGAATTTACACGTCGCGTGACTTCAGTTGTAGAAGTACCCGAGCCAGCAAAGCCATTTCTAAACTGCCCAGTATGCTCATTCATTTCTCGATAGATAATATCGAATGCGAACGCTGCGAAGATCGCTCGATCGGCCTCACCAATAAACTCAACACGTTTGAGTCCTTTGTGATTCAGCAAAACGGCCTCCACGCCAAATTTGGTGTTAATGCCACGAATAACGCGTAGAAGAGTGGAACTAATATTAGCTGGCAACAAATGTGTCGATTGGGTTTTCCCCATTTTGATGAACTCGATGTCATCTTTATCCAGCCCATACTTCAGCATGAGGTTATGCGCCATTTTGATCGCATTTGCGGCTTCATTGACGTTAGCTGAATTACCTAGTTCAAGGCATTTGGCAATTTTTTTAAGGGCTTTTTGTTTATCCATCGACAATGTGAGTTCTCTGTACCGCGAAAGAAAAAGGGCACTATTTTAACGATTTTCCATGGAAAGGGGAAGCGTGGGTTTGGATTTAGGTTATGTGATGACTTGAATGATGTTGCCGTTATTATTAGATGAGACATTTAAGAGAGAGTCGTAAAGACTCTCTCTTAGTCCTTAGGCGTGACATACGTCTAGGCGTTAGATGCCTAACTCATCTAACAAGTCTTGGCTTGTACTGCTTTGCTTTGTTTCGGCTTTCTCTGCTGCTTTATCTTTTATTGCTTGCTCAATAATAGCGTCAGGGGATTCATCGGCTTGCACTTCAAATTCTTCCATTTGGATGAACTCGGTTTTATCCATAGCAAACTCTAGATAGAAGATATTGTTGTTTGCAGTTGAGAAAGTGACTCGTCTTGCCTGTGGGCGCTCTAAGTTAGTATCAACCGATAGCACTACCTGTTTGTTTATCGCTAGCATCTTAGGTTGATTTTGCGTGATATTGGTTTGCAGTTCTTTTCTCACTTTGTTAGTGAAATCACCAACCAGTTGATTCATTAGCTCACCAAGTACGTCGCCGACTTCATCTGCGTTATGGTGGATCGCAAGCTCTTCTTCAGGCATACCCATACTGCGCATGTAGTTGGAATACACTTCCAATGCTGCTTGAGAAGTGAAGTTGATGACAACAAGGCCTGAGAAACCACCATCAAATAATACAAAACAACCGAAATCGGGTTTGAGCGTGGTTTTAGTGATTTTTTGTACCATGGCAGAATACGTTACGCTAGATTGCGTTGCCGCTGTTAGTACATGTGATACGGATTGGCATAGCTTAAGAAGGATGTCTTCCGTGGTAATAACCTTGGTTTTTTTCATTAGATACCGCTTTATTGAATGTCTGCTTCCTTGATAGTGCCGAGTTTGGCATGAAGGAAACATCTTGAAAAGATATAAACGATGCACAATTGCTATGAGATTGCGATTTGATCACACTTTTAATTGTTGTAAAGTGACGAGATAAGTAAAATTAGTACGCACCTGCAAAAAACACAGGAAATCACGGCCTAAGCATGTGAATGATTGGTGTTAATTGTCAGCTGCATCATCACTTTTTAATACTCCCTTGCTGAGTGGATCAGCATGTTTAGGGGCAGGAAGCAAAATGTTACCAAGACTCAGTTCTCAATCTGATATTAATCCTACAGTGATCGCTTTTCTTGATCATCTTAATCAACAAGGTTTCTCTGGCGACATTGAAACGCAGTATTCAAGTCGCCTTGCGGTGGCAACGGATAATAGTGTCTATCAGGTACTCCCACAGGCGGTGGTTCATCCTAAGACAACTAACGATGTTCAAATCATTGCTCAACTTGCAAATACTGACCCATTTAAGTCTATTCAATTTTCCCCTCGCGGTGGAGGGACAGGCACAAATGGTCAGTCACTGACTTCTGGAATTGTGGTTGATTTATCTCGTCATATGAATCAGGTGTTGGAGGTTAATGAAGCTGAAGGCTGGGTTCGAGTTCAAACTGGAATGGTCAAAGATGCGCTTAATGACGCGGTTCGCCCATACGGCTATTTCTTCTCCCCGGATTTATCAACCAGTAACCGAGCTACTGTTGGTGGAATGATTAATACTGACGCGTCGGGGCAAGGGTCATTAAAATATGGTAAGACATCGGATCATGTATTGTCTCTACAGGCGGTACTTGCTGACGGTTCTGTATTAGAAAGTGATGGTTCTCTCGGGTTTTCTGGAGATGATAACTTTGTCTCGAGAGCATTAACGGTGTCCGAGCAAGTGTGCCGTGAACATCGCCCACTTATTGATGAGAAATTTCCTGCGCTTAATCGTTTCTTGACGGGGTATGATCTTAAAAACGCGTTTGATCCCAACAATAATTCGTTTGATATCACCAGAATATTGTGTGGTGCGGAAGGCTCGCTCGCGTTTATTACTGAAGCCAAGCTGAACCTGACCCCTATTCCTAAAGCACGAACCTTGATCAATGTTAAATACAACACGTTTGAAGCGGCATTAAGAAATGCACCGTTTATGGTTCAAGCCAATGCATTGTCAGTAGAAACCATTGATTCAAAAGTATTAAATTTAGCTAAGCAAGATATTGTTTGGCACACGGTGAGCGACTTAATTACCGATGTGCCGGGTAAAGAGATGCTCGGCATTAATATGGTTGAGTACGCAGGCGCAGATGAGCAAGAAGTTCGCCTTAGTGTGGAGCAGTTAACCGCGCAACTTGATGAGATGTTGAAAACCGAGAAGGGCGGCATTATTGGCTACCAAGTCACGAGTGATGTTGCCAGTCTTGGTCGAATTTATAACATGCGTAAAAAAGCCGTTGGTTTGCTTGGCGCAGTAAAAGGTAGCGCTAAGCCGATTGCCTTTGCGGAAGATACCTGCGTACCACCAGAAAACTTAGCGGATTTCATTGATGAGTTTCGCGCTTTACTCGATGGGCATGGATTGCATTATGGCATGTTTGGCCATGTTGATGCGGGGGTGTTACATGTTCGACCTGCACTGGATATGTGTGACCCGGAACAAGAAGCGTTGATGCATCAAGTGTCGGACGAAGTCGTGAAACTGGTGGCGAAGTATGGTGGCTTAATGTGGGGAGAGCACGGGAAAGGATTTCGCTCAGAATATGGCCCGGCATTTTTTGGCGAGACGCTTTTTAATGAATTGCGTCGAATCAAGTCAGCATTTGATCCGCACAACAAGATGAACCCAGGCAAGATATGCACGCCTCTTAATAGCCAAGACGAATTGGTTAAGGTTTCAGATGTTAAACGAGGCACGTACGATCGCCAAATTCCGATCGAAGTTCGTGATAGTTTCTCTCAGGCCATGGAGTGTAACGGTAATGGCCTGTGTTTCAACTATGACACGGCATCGCCTATGTGCCCATCGATGAAGGTGACAGCGGACAGACGTCACTCTCCGAAGGGGCGAGCTGGCATGGTTCGAGAGTGGCTTCGACAGCTGTCTGAACAGGGTTTCGACGTGATTGAGTTAGAAAATCAGACCCAATACACGAGCAGCGCAAAAGGCTTGATCGAAAAGTGGCGTAATACACTGAATAAGCGTCATGAGTATGATTTTTCGCATGAAGTGTACGATGCGATGAACGGATGCTTAGCTTGCAAAGCTTGTGCTAGTCAGTGCCCAATTAAAGTCGACGTACCTAGCTTTAGAGCTCGTTTTTTGAACTTGTACTACACTCGCTATCAGCGTCCTGCTAAAGATTATTTAGTGGCAAATATTGAGACATTGCTGCCTTATATGGCAAAAATGCCCAAGACGATAAACTTCGCGCTCAAACAACCGTGGGTTCAATCTCTTACCGCTAAAAGTGTTGGCTATGTTGATGCACCTTTGTTGTCTGTACCAACGCTGGAGCAGCGAATGAAGGTACAGCTAATAGAAGCGTTTGATTTAGAGAAGTTGTCAAAACTGACGGATGCTCAGCGAGCGGAATATGTCTTTATTGTTCAAGACCCATTTACCAGTTTCTACGATGCTGCGGTAGTAGAAGATTTCGTTAAACTTGCATTTGTACTAGGGAAAACACCCGTTATATTGCCGTTTAAACCAAATGGCAAAGCGGCACATATTAAAGGCTTTTTAAAGCAGTTTGCACAAGGCGCCCAATCCACTGCTGACTTCTTACAGCAAGTCGCACAGCTCAATATTCCGTTGGTTGGTGTCGACCCGGCGCTTGTTCTTTGTTACCGCGATGAATACGTTGAGATTCTTGAAGAAAAACGCGGTGAGTTTGATGTCCTGACTGTGCATGAGTGGTTATTGCCGTTGATAAATACACTTACCTCATCACCTTCTAGTGATAAAGAACCCTGGTATCTATTTGCGCACTGTACAGAAAAAACCAAGATGCCAAATGCAGAGAAGGAGTGGGGCACTATTTTTAAGCACTTTGGTGGCGTATTACACACAGTGCCAGTAGGTTGTTGTGGTATGGCGGGCACGTTTGGGCATGAGTCAGATAAGCTACAGATGTCGAAAGATATTTATGGACTCAGTTGGAAGCCGCAGATGGCATCTTTGCCGAAAGAGCGCTGTCTTGTGACCGGGTATTCTTGTCGAAGCCAAGTGAAACGCATTGAAGATCAGCCAGTTCAGCATCCTCTACAAGCAATATTGCGTTTGATTAACATTGTTTAATTACATCGTTACTTAAGTATTGATAGTCGAATTGCTACGTTATTGGTCGGTTTATAAGGCGTAAACTGACCTTGCTGCTTGGTGATAGAGTTGACGACCATATAAACAGTAATAGCAGCTTTATTAAAGGAGTAAGCCATGCTTAAAGGGTTAGAGCTTAAAGTGCCGCCAGTGGTGGTTTTCGTTATTTTTGCTGTGGTGATGTACGGTATTCACGCGGTTGATAGCACTTGGCTATTTCTCTACATTCCTTTAAAAGTGGCTTGGATTGGACTTCTTGTCCTGGTCAGTGGTTACCTTGGTGTGTCGGGCGTAAGAGAGTTTCATCGTTCAAGCACAACGGTTGATCCTACTCGTCCGCACAAAGCCAGTAAAATTGTTGATTCAGGCGTGTTTACGGTGACAAGAAACCCCATGTATGTCGCACTGTATTGTTTACTATTGGCTTGGGGCGTTTATTTAGAAGATGTGCTGGGTCTCCTCGTCAGTTTATTGTTTATTGTCTATATGACTCGATTTCAGATTAAACCGGAAGAGAGGGTTTTAGAGGAAAAGTTTGGAGCAGGGTACAGAGATTATAAAGCTAAGGTTAGGCGCTGGATTTAAGTCGCTTTTCTCGCTTATAGCCTGTTGACTAAGACGAGCGCCAGCATCAGCTGGCGCTTATATATCGTTTAGACTAGTGGCCCATTTTGTTCGATAAAATCTGCTTTTCGTTGATTAAAACGTTCAACTAAATCAGCGACGGCTTCATCACAGTAAGGCTTTAATCCTGTGGCAACCATTCGTTTCATTCCTTTACCAACTACTTCACCATCTTCAGTAAAAGAAAAGTGAAGTGTAACTAAACCACGTTTGCCTTCGACATCAAATGTCGCGCCTGTGAATTCAACTTCAGGATGTTTAAGATCGATGCGAGCAAATTCAACTTCCATACTTTCATAGATAACCAGAGGACGCTGGCAGTTGATCATCATTTGCTGCTCTTGCATTAAGGGCACCATGATGTGTGGGAAGTTCATACCAGAAAATTGCACATAGTTCGTGACCACGTGTTCAATGAAAGCCTGATCATGACTGATTGCACCTTCGCGAGTCATATGTAGGTATTCTTTATCGTTGCTGTCAACAAGTGAGCTTTCGGTATCGCACTTTTTACTAACACTCAGCGGTGTTCCATTGGCGACCATACCAGAAAAATCAAAGCGCATTTTCTGGCTAATGCCTTCTTTTTGCAGTAATACCGCAAATAATAAATCGCCAGGTACGCAGAAGCGTTTTGCGCCTTCGTCATGAATAGGGTTGAAGTCACCGGCTACTATTTTTGCAAAGTGGCTGGCTTGCTGGCGAGTGAACTCAAAATGGTCGTTGGTGGTTGATACGTAAGGTGTTAGAAACATAATACTCTTCGATTAAACGCAATTGAGCGAATTATATATGAGTAATTGGATTGAATGGTCTATCCAGTGAAAAATTTGACAGGTGTACTCAACAATCTACATGGTTGTAAATCAGAGATATAGGGAGACTGATGGCAAACAGGTCTATTTTCCGCAGCTTCTTGAACCGATAGTGGATGACCAACCGTAATCATTTTAAGTGACGTTATACATTAAGATTAAGAGTGGGGCAGAGCTCGCAAACAAGCAGATCGTTGCCTGTTTGCGAAAAAAGTGCCAGCGGTAGGTTGGTTACCAAGATGAACGTTTAAAGGTTATTGAGCCATACTTGTTTTCATTACCGATGACTTAGACGACAGCGTTAATAACAGGATACAGACTAACGCAACCACAATGCCGAACAAAGAAAGGGTAAATACCGATGCATAACCAAATTGGTCAATCGACATACCCGCTAGCATAGCGCCAACACCGAAACCACCGGCCATACAAAGCATGAGCAACCCCTGGGTTAGCGCAGGTGACGCTGGACTTAATCGGCCTGCAATAGCAGGGATGATCATATCGTTCCAAGACATTGCTTGCATAAGTACTACGAGTAAAGCGATAGGGATAAGGCTATGTACGTCTTTCCCTGCAGTAAACCAAAATAGTGAGCCAATAACTAAGTAGACAATTTGTGCGGTAAACCAGACATTAAAAGGGCCACTTTTTTGCATCCATCTGCCAGCCGACTCCAGCATGAAAATACTGATAAATGCAGAGGCAGCCATACCAAGCGCGGAGTTACCAATTTCAACATGGTAAACCTCTTTGATGAGAAGAGGACCGAGCTCCATAAGGTTTGACGAGAGAAACATAGAGAAAAACACGGCCAAAAGGAACAGTACCCATGGTAGGAATTTCTTTGGCGTATCTTGAATGGTGTTTTCGTTAGTCTCGGTTTCAGAGGTAATTTCTGACACGTTGACACTAGGTGGAGGGGCAATGGAGACGACAACCAGCACGCAAACAACAAGCGCAAGCAGTATGAGCAGCTGATTATCGCTGGATACAGCAAAGTTTTCGGCAATGGCTACGAGAACACCCGTCACAATAATGCCAAAGAATTGGCACTGAAATAGACTAGTTAAACCACGGCCCTCTTGTTCTTGGTTTTGACTAGACGCGAGAACAAACGTTGGATTAAGTACCAATAGACTGACGCTACCAATTCCGATAAGAATGCCAACCGTCCAATAAATAGGCATGGTAGTTTCCGCGAAATAGAGGATCAGAAGCGCAATGATATGAATGAACAGCGCCATTCTTTGCATGATTCGGTGACAAGCGTATTTATCTGCAATTCCACCAATCAATGGTGCAAGTAGCCCTGCGCCACCAATTAGGGCCATGACTTGCCCCAACAATGCTCCGCTAGAGGTTCTTTCTATAATGATAGGATTGAGCAAGATCGCGATGCCAACCCATTGGACGATTCCAAGCGATGCTTGGGCAAAATGCCATAATCGAAAGCCGTTCATGAGCGGAGATTCCTTTATTAATAATTTACTCATGAATTGTCGATGATCTACTGTAAGTTACAAGTAAATTACCTACTGTTACCTTCTCAATCTGAGTAGCGATATTGGTTGATATTATCTAAAGATATAGTCAAAGGCGTTGCTATATCGATGACGAGATAAAGCAGGATGGGAGGATTTTATAACAAGTGCGCTTGAGGGCTATAATTTTGTAACATCTGACGTATTAAAGTTCAAGTCTGAGTTGAATCAGCTGAGATTTCATCTAGGGTTTAGTGGGAGTGCGTGCTTTTTAGTGGATGTTCAAGTTGTTGTAGGACCAGATGTAATACATCGTGTGAATAGATCTGATTTTTAACGGACAGCGTTTGCGTCGCAACAAAGGTTAGACATGGGAGCCCCTCATTGGTAAACCTGCCAGTCTCTGAGCTATATGTCATTGGCACGGAAGAAGGACCTAAAATGGCGTTTTCTTATTTGGGTCTGCGTTGTCCACATATCGAAAAGGTAAAAATAATGAAATCACTCGTATCAATTGCCGTGCTATCAAGCTTAGCTTTGTTCGGCTGTGCAAAGTCTGAGGTGGCGAAAGATGAAGGTAAACTTAACATGGCAAACCCAGCCGCTGTGTTTTGTGAGCAGCACGGTAGCTATGACCTAGCAACAGGAGAATGCCTGTTGAGTTCAGGAAAGTCAGTTGATGCATGGACTTACTACCGAGAACAGCACAGTGATAAAGATGTTAAATCCCAAGCCCAGCGTTACTGCGAAGCGACTGAGGGTGTATATGAGGCGACAAGTCAGCAATGTACATTGGCAAACGGGGATGTGATGGACGCAGAGGAGTACTTCCGAGATCATCAGGCATCGAGCAACTAGGGTTATTTAAGTGACTTTATTTAATCGATTGCGTTCTATTTAGGTGATTAACGTAAGGAAATACTGGTGGTTCGACGTGCGTTTTCAGGCAAGTGGGTTATTGTCGTTTTATTCGTGCTTGTACTTAGCGGGTGTAGCCACCGGATCATTGAGGCTAACCCTCAAATGTACCAAAGCTCCGGCGCCTTAGCTCCGTATCAACAAGAGACGTTTAATCAATATGCGGCGCAAACTCGTGACTGGCTAGATGAGTACCGTGTTTTTCATGGCGCTGGCTACGAACGGGAAATGGATGCGGTGAGTCCATATAAATTAGAACCAAAGGTGCCTAATGGTCATGGTGTGCTGTTAGTGCATGGATTAGGGGACTCACCTTACTCTTTTGTTGATATCGCGCCTTATCTCGCCAAACAGGGCTACTTAGTTCATGTGATGTTATTACCGGGGCATGGCTCTAGACCTGCGGACTTAATGAACCCGAGTTATGAGGATTGGACAACAGCCGTTGCTCACCAGGTAGCATTGCTTCGTCAAGACGTGGATTCAGTTTGGTTAGGTGGGTTTTCTACGGGCACCAATTTGGTCACCAGTTACGCTAGCACCGATGGAGATATTAAAGGCCTAATCTTGTTTTCTCCGGCATTCATACCTAAAGACCCGTTTGCTGGGCTAGCAGGTTTCGCCAGCCATTTTGTCGATTGGGTCAGCATTGAAAAAGAGCAGAATTATTCTCGCTACGACTCACTAGCAATGGATGGTGCTGCACTCTACTATCAAAGTGCGGTTAACGTACAAGCGCAGCTAGAGAGCGATGCGCTAAACGTTCCTGCGATCTTAATGCTTGCTGAAAGTGATGAACTTATTGATGCGAAGGGCGTGTACGATCTATTCAAAACACGCTTTAGCTCTCCTGAATCTGAACTTATTTGGTATGGTGATCGGGGTTATAGTGATCCACGGTTTGTGAAGTTCCCCATGAAGTTACCAGAGTTTTATATACAAAGTGGCTCTCACATATCGGTGCTGTACCGCCCAGACAACCCGCTTTATGGTAGAGCAGGTTTGATGCGCCAGTGCGGAGATAATCAAGAGGGGGAAATATATAAGGTAGATTGCCCTAAAATGCCGACTTTAACTTACGCCGCTTGGGAGCTGTTTGACAATGATACCATTAGTGCGAGGTTAAGTTGGAACCCTTACTTTGAACCAACAATGAAGCGAGTGGTCGAATTTATGGAAAGAAATAAATAAAAAATTGTTTAATCCACTAATATTATTTTTAATGATGACTTAGTTTACTAGTACGCTCTATTGATCTTCATCATACTAAATATCCTGTCTTCGAGCTTAAAAAGAGTTAATTACGTTTTTTTGTTAACGATATCTCATATTGTAATCTGTGATAATGACAAATCCCTATGATCTATAGATAATTGTCTCAGTAGTTTGAAATAGACGTTTCAAATAGGTACAACAATGGAAGACTTCAACATGACAAATAGTTGGATTACACTAGATTACAAAATTGCTTTTTTCTTTCCTTCGAGATAACTCTATCGAATGCACACTCCAGTGCGTCCTGATTTTATATAGTAGATATAAGTAAAGTATATTTTAATAGATTGCTTTGTTTGTGCTGTGTTAAATCAAAAAAAATAGAATTTAAAAAATAAATCGTATCTGGAAATAATTTCTAGGTAGGGTTGTCTTTAATTAATTGTTTGCTACTCAATTATATTATTGCAAGCAATAAATATTATTAGGATAATATCATGGAAAACTTTAAACATCTGCCAGAACCATTCCGTATTCGTGTTGTTGAGCCAGTAAAACGTACTACACGTGAATATCGTGATGAAGCTATTGTAAAAGCGGGAATGAACCCATTCTTATTAGACAGTGAAGATGTCTTTATTGATCTATTAACCGACAGCGGTACAGGTTCAATTACCCAAGAAATGCAAGCTGCAATGCTGCGTGGCGATGAGGCTTATAGTGGTAGCCGTAGTTACTATGCGCTAGCAAATGCCGTTAAAGATATTTTTGGCTATGAATTGACGATTCCAACTCACCAAGGACGTGGTGCAGAGCAAATTTATATTCCAGTGCTTATTAAAAAGCGTGAGAAAGAGAAAGGTTTGGATCGTACTAAAATGGTCGCGTTGTCGAACTATTTCTTTGATACGACTCAAGGCCACACTCAAGTTAACTGCTGTGTTGCGAAAAACGTTTACACCAAAGATGCGTTTGATACGGCAGTGAATGCTGACTTTAAAGGTAACTTTGACTTAGAAAAACTGGAAGAAGCGATCATTGAAGCAGGCGCAGCCAACGTTCCTTATATTGTTAGTACCATTACTTGTAACTCTGCTGGTGGACAACCAGTATCGATCGCTAACTTAAAAGCGGTGTATGAGATTGCTCGTAAGTACGATATTCCTGTCATTATGGACTCCGCTCGTTATGCTGAAAACGCTTATTTCATTCAGCAACGTGAAGAGGGTTATCAAGACTGGACAATCGAAGAAATCACTCGTGAAACTTACAAGTATGCTGATGCACTTGCAATGTCTGCGAAGAAAGATGCAATGGTACAAATGGGTGGACTATTGTGCTTCAAAGACGATTCTTTGATGGATGCTTACACTGAATGTCGTACTCTTTGTGTGGTACAAGAAGGGTTCCCTACATACGGTGGCCTTGAAGGTGGTGCAATGGAGCGCCTAGCTGTTGGCCTATATGACGGTATGCGTCAAGAGTGGTTAGCGTACCGTATTAACCAAGTTCAATATTTAGTAAACGGCTTAGAAGCAATCGGGGTTGTTTGCCAACAGGCTGGTGGGCACGCGGCATTTGTAGATGCAGGTAAACTGCTGCCACACATTCCAGCGGATCAGTTCCCTGCTCATGCCTTAGCTTGTGAGTTGTATAAGGTTGCTGGTATTCGTGCGGTTGAAATTGGCTCTCTATTGCTAGGTCGTGATCCTGCAACAGGTAAGCAACACGCTTGTCCTGCTGAGCTACTTCGCTTAACGATTCCTCGTGCGACTTATACTCAAACGCATATGGACTATGTCATTGAAGCGTTCGAAAAAGTGAAAGAAAATGCCCATAAAGTAAAAGGTTTAGACTTTACCTATGAGCCTGAAGTATTACGTCACTTTACTGCTCGCCTGAAAGAAGTTGAGAAAGTAACAACCAATACGACTGAATCAGCATTGGCAGAAGCTTAAATATAAATGAGAGCGTAGCAAGAAAATGCTACGCTCTTTTTTTGCCTAAATAATAAAAGCTGAAACTAAATCATAACGAGAAATTCTACGAGAATATATTATGAATAAGAGTCCATCTTTAATAGGTGGTGCCTGTATTATTGCCAGCGTTTGTGTGGGTGCTGGAATGTTAGGGCTACCAAGTGCAGGAGCAGGGGCGTGGACAGTTTGGTCTCTGTTGGCAATAACTATTACCATGATAGTCATGACAATTTCCGGCTGGATGTTGTTAGAAGCATTTAAAAACTACGATCTTAAAGTTTCATTTGATACGGTAACGAAAGATCTACTAGGTTCAAAAATAAACTTATTTAACAATATAACCGTGTACTTTGTCGGTGGTATTCTTTTGTATGCGTATATTACCTCTTCTGGTCTTATATTAAAAGACGTACTTGGAATAAATGACAAACTTGCTTCCATTTTCTTTGTTCTTATTTTTTCCACCTTTGTTTGGCATTCCACCCGAGCTGTCGATCGCATATCGGTTGTACTGATAGCCTTTATGGTACTTAGTTTTATTTTTGGTGTGTCGGGTCTAGCTGTCAACGTTGATATGGGTGTATTGCTTGACACTATTAGTGCTGAAAACAACTATGCTCCTTATGCCATGGCGATGCTGCCGGTTGCATTAACCTCTTTTGGTTATCATCACTCGGTGTCATCAATGCGTGCGTACTACGGGTGCGAATCTCAGGCGAAGAAAGCGATTCTAGGAGGCACAATTATCGCGTCTGTTCTTTATTTTGTCTGGTTGATTAGTATTTTTGGTAATCTACCTCGCGCAAATTTTGGGCCTGTAATTGCACAAGGCGGTAATGTTGATGCTTTGCTAACTGCGCTCGGCTCTGTTATTGAATCCGATAGAGTTGCGAATGCTATTAATACGTTCTCAATGGCGGCTATTTTATCTTCCTTCATTGGAGTTGGGTTGGGGCTGTTTGATTTCCTTGCTGATTTCTTTAAGTTTGAAGATACCCGTCAAGGGCGTGCGAAAACTTGGCTAGCTACATTTATACCACCACTAATATTTTCTCTACTATTTCCGTTTGGGTTCGTGATCGCGATTGGCTATGCGGGCGCAGCAGCTACCGTGTGGGCATGTATTATTCCTGCGATGCTAGCGAAGAAAACGCGAGATGGAGAGAATGGATCAGAAGGTTTCCGAGCGCCAGGCGGCACAGTAATGATCTATTTAGTCATTGGATTTGGTGTGCTTACTGCGGTGTTCCATTTCTTATCGATGCTAGGAATGTTGCCAATGTTCACCGGTTAATTAGCCTGAACTTGATACTTGCTTAGATGTTCGATCATCAAAATCAATTATTTAACTTAGAGATGGGTTTAATTACTCTGAGTAAACAAAGAATTAATGAAGGAATATGTATATGACCGCGATTTCTACCACCAAAGCGCCTTTGGCGATTGGGCCATACGTTCAAGGGGTGACATTCGGCAATATGGTAATTACATCGGGGCAATTGCCAATTAATCCAGAAACTAAAGTGATGGATGACGATGTTGCTGAACAAACCATACAGTCGTTAACTAACGCTGTGGCGATTGTTCGCGAAGCAGGGTTAGAGCCTCACCATATTGTAAAAACAACGGTATTTGTAAAGGACTTAAATGAATTTTCAAAAATTAATGCGGCTTACGAAGCATTTTTTGAAGCTCACAGCGCTCCGTTTCCTGCACGCTCATGTGTGGAAGTCGCTCGCCTTCCTATGGACGCAAAAGTCGAAATTGAAGTGATAGCCGTTTTGCAATAATTAAGAGTAGGCTAAAGACGGTTATTTTGTCAGGGGGCGCCGTTAAAAGGCGCCTCATCTCAAGCTGGGTGCTTGCTTCCCCATCGGTATTTCAAGTAATGAATTGGGAATTCATTGCTTTGTGATGATTTACTTGCTCCTCCACGTTTTACTTACCCAACCTCCTGCGTTCTCATCAAAATAATTGCCAGTAAATTCTTGTTTGAATTCAACAATATGATCTCTTTCTGGATCCTGATCTAACAAAGAGTTGATGTATCTTGCCATTGGGTCATCACACTGTTCTCGAACTTTCCTCTCCGCGACTTCTTTTATGATTTTCATGCGGTACGACTTACTCATTTTTTTCATGTTTTACCTCCTTCTGCTGCGAGCGATTTACAAACCATAGGAGGGAATTAGATGTCGGTCAAATAATGAGCAATATTTTATTGAGAAATTAATTCGATAGTGTTAATGCGACGTATAATGATGGGTTAGAAATGACAAAGTTACATCCAGTATGTTACTGCCCAAAGGAAGCAATGCGAATTACTATTGTTTGTAGTTTTCAACAAGTTTCCTTGTTTTGATCGGAGATACATCATGTCAAACTTTAAAAAATGGCCAGCCATAGACCCAGAGAAAGTCGCTAAATATAAATACATCTGGGAAAATGTATCCGCCGCTGACAATTTAGATCCAAAAATCGCTGCTTATCTAGCTCGTGTTAAAGAGCAGGGTGGCGGTAAAGGTATTGAACAGCTTAGTTTTATCAACAAAGATTACTTAGGCTTCTATCAAGCGCCGTTTTCACAAGATCTGGATAATGCTGACGTTGTTATTTACGGCATGGGTATTGAAAAATGCTCACCAACTGGCTCGTCTCATAAGTTTGCACCACAGCGCCTACGCCACCTAAGTAAAATGGGTATGGGTACTGTTGGTGATAACGGTGAGCTGCCATTCGAATGGTGCCGCGTTATCGATTACGGAAACTGGGATAGCTTAGGTCAATTTGAGCTGAAAGCAGAAGTTGAACAGCTGACAGAGCTTCTTCATCACATGGTTGTTGAAAAAGATTGTACACCACTTGTCTTTGGTGGTGATCACACAATTCCATATCCAACAATGCGTGCTTTGGGTGAAAAATACGGTCCATTACGTGTTATCCACTTCGATGGCCACTATGACCTATCAACAAAAGCGGACTTTGATTACCCGTACACTTCTGGTCACTGGTTGGCTAAGTTGTACTCTGAAGGCCTAGCGGATCCAGAGCGTACAGTTCAAATTGGTATGCGTGGTCGTCAAACTGCATTAGTTAAAGGCAACCACATTGCATTTGGTACCACTGGTTTTACTTCGAATGAAGTCTATGACCTTGGTGTTGATGCAATGGTAGAAAGCATTATCGAACGTTGTGGTGATGGTGGCCCGGTTTATCTAACATTTGACTTGGATGCATTAGATACTGCGTTCTGTCGTGCCAACTCAAGCCCAGATCCATTCGGTCTAAGTCACCTACAAGTGTACGAAATTCTGCGTAAAGTGAAGGCTTCAGGTAAAGTTCGTCTTGTTGGTGCTGATATTGCTGAATATACACCAGACACGGATCCAACAGATAAAGATGGTATCATCGCTGCTGGTTTCGGTTGGGAATTGTTCTGCTGGTTGGCAGAAAACAAACGTGACGAGAATGGCGAAGATCGCCATACGGAATGGCCATTGGCATTCGGTTCTGTGACGCTATAAGCAGAGACTTTATAAGCTTAAATCGGTACAAGCTTAAATCGTTATAAGCGTAAAACGTGATGAGCTTAGTTAGCTAAATGAGAAAAGGTTCGACAATGTCGGACCTTTTTTGATCCTGCATGTCTTAAATAGGGCATTGGTAAATTAAGGCTGGTGATAGCGACACAGGACGTGACATTGCCGATTTTATACGTGTAAAACAAAGTAAATTGATGAAACCAACGCAAAGTCTGTGATAAACTTAATGATAACAATAATCATTAATAAACGTGTTCTATGAAAAAGCCTTCTCCTAAATTGCTTACCTTGATCCACTCTGAGTCTTTGACACCAAACATGCGTCGTCTCACCCTACAGTCAGAAGCTTTAAAGACATGGGACCCGAGCAGTAACGGAAGTTACATCAAGTTCTTGTTTAATGAACATGGCGGTACTGCACTTAGTGACTTGAGTGAAGATAGTCGACCAAAAATGCGTACCTATACGATACGGGCCCTCGATATTGAACACGGCAAGATAGAGGTGGACTTTGTCACTCATATTACCGAGGACAAACTATGTGGCTTCGGTAGTCGCTGGGCGATGGATGCGAAAATTGGCGATCAAATTAGCATTGTCGGCCCTGGCGCGATTCAAAGTGTTAATACTGATAAAGATTGGTTTTTCTTTAACGCCGATATGACAGCGTTGCCTGCGCTATCCGTGAAATTAGCAGAGCTACCAGCAGAAGCCAAAGGCTACGCTATCATTCAATTGATTGATGTGGCCGATCAGCAAACGCTCACTGCTCCACAAGGGATGGATATTATTTGGACAACAGAACCCGTGTCCAAGATAGCTATGTTACAGCCATGGCTCAACGGTGAACCGTACGTGTGGTGTGCTTGCGAGTTTGATGAAATGAAGAAGCTGAGACAGTTTTTCCGTAATGATAAAGCCATTCCTAAAGACGACATTTACATTAGTAGCTATTGGAAAAAAGGTGTGGCTGAGGATGGACATAAAGTGATTAAGAAACAAGATCACGATGAATTCGAAGGTTAGATACTTTAGTAAATATTGATGATTGTGACACTAGTATTGGTGAGTTTGATTAATTATATAAAATAAGCTCACCAAATTTCCTAACAAATCAGCTAGGTCTGCGTTTAACTCCGCAATAAATGCTACATACATCACGTTATTCCCCGTTAATATTCGGCTTTATTTTTCCTAGCAGATTAAGTGTCTGCTTGTTACACTCCCGCACAGAAAAATAACAACATAATCACATCCCAAACACGTGTCTTGCCTTTTGTACCCTACATACAAAAGAGAGGCGCAAATAACTGATAGAGGTCCCCCAGGTACTATGAGTAATAGCACTATCTCGCAATCGGAAATTCATCAAAATCAATGGCAATTAAATCAAACACTTGTTGAGTCAATTTTACCTATTCTAGGTCGACTCTATCGAGAAAAAGGCGTAGAAATCCTTTTGTTTGGTAAGACCCTAGTTAACGCCACCACGATTGATATTATTAAAACTCACCGTGTCTCTCGTCACTACGCTCCTCAATCGGTCAATGTTGCTCAAACCGCCCCGTTAATTGAAAAACTCATTGAGCTTGATTTATCGCCGTGTTGTATCGATATCGGTCAATTAGCACAGCAGTATTGGGCGTCTCACGAAGATAACAATAACATAGCTGACTTTTTGAGTACTTCATTGGCCGAGAGTATTAGCAGCAACGGCGTTAAGGAAACTCGAGATGTTGTGCTTTATGGGTTTGGCCGAATTGGTCGTCTTTTAACGCGAATCTTGGTAGAGAAGAGCGGCCCTGGCTATCCACTTCGCTTACGAGCCATTGTGGTGCGTGGCGGTAAAGATGGTGATCTACAAAAACGCGCGAGTTTATTACGCCGAGATTCAGTGCATGGTCAGTTTAACGGTAGCATTGTTGTTGACGAAGAGAGCAAAGCGTTGATTGTGAATGGCAACTACATTCAGGTTATTTACGCAAATTCGCCTACCGATGTGGATTACACGCACTATGGCATCAACAACGCTCTGGTTGTGGATAATACGGGTGTATGGCGTGACGCTGAAGGCCTAAGCCAACATGTTGCCTGTCAAGGTGCAGAACGTGTATTACTTACAGCTCCAGGAAAGGGTGAGATTAAAAACGTTGTATTTGGTGTTAATCACGATGTGATTCAAGACAGCGATACGATTGTGTCTGCCGCGAGTTGTACGACGAATGCGATTACACCAACACTTAAGGCTGTTAATGACAAATACGGTATCGTATCAGGGCATATTGAAACCGTTCACTCTTACACTAACGATCAAAACTTAATTGATAACTATCATAGTGGTGATCGTCGCGGTCGTTCGGCATCGTTAAACATGGTATTGACTTCAACGGGTGCGGCAAAAGCGGTATCTAAAGCCCTACCAGAGCTAGAAGGCAAGTTAAGTGGCAACGCGATTCGTGTACCAACACCGAATGTTTCAATGGCGGTTGCTAACTTAAATCTCGAGACTTCTGTGTCCAAAGAGGAGTTGAATACCTACCTTCGTGAAATCTCATTAACGTCGTCACTTGCCGCGCAAATTGACTACACGGATTCTACGGAAATCGTGTCTACTGATTTGGTTGGAGCACGTCATCCGGGCATTATCGACGGTCAAGCCACGATAGCACAAGATAATCGTTGTGTTCTCTACATCTGGTATGACAACGAATTTGGCTATAGCTGCCAAGTTGTCCATTGTATGGAGCAGATGATGGGTGTGAAGTTTAAAACTTACCCTGAATTAGCTTAATGGTAACGTGATATGGTTACGTGATGGTGAAACCGCCACTGCTTGCTAGAAGCAGTGGCGGTTTTTTATGTGACGTATCTAGTTCTTGTGTGATATTTAAAAGAGTGACAAATCAGTTAGCGCACTTATTAGTTAACGCACTTGGCCGCTAACATCGTTAACGGTGTGCCATTATCATCAAACTTCAAGCTCCAGACGTAGCGTCCTTCTTCAAGAATCGTTACTGCCGTGTCTTTACCATACCCGCCAAACGTTAGCGTGTTTTCTTGGCCTAGTTTTACGCTTAGCCCTTCCGCCGTGAATTGAGGCTTCCAATCTTTTGTTGCGTATTGCATACGATAGCTGCCGGGCTTTTCGTTAGCCACGACTTGATACACGCCGTTGCCTTTATATTCAAAAGCTCGAGACGATGTATGTTTCCAGTTTGAATCGCTAAAGTCACCTACAACGTAGAGTGATTCATCCATGGGACCTGCCTCTGGCAATGTTGGGTTATCACAAGCGCTCATGAATGTATCGCCGGTGCTGGTGGCTGAGGTGGCAATTAGCCCGATTGGAGCAGCGTCAGTTGGCTGATCAATGTGAAGAAAACGCCCTTCAAATGGTGATAGCGCTATGGTGTAGAATCCTGAAGACAGCGCGATTTTTTCGTCCGATTGTAAGTCAGTTAATGTCGAAGAGGAGGCTATAGTGTCACTAGATATGGATATTTTCTGATCGCTGTCTGAGACATTGAGGATGTAGAGTATAGACTCACCTTGGTATTGTTTGACATCAGCATAACTGACTTTATCCGCCAACACATTGGTGCGTGATCCTTTAGATAATGCGGGATGCTGTGCTCTCAGTGTCATTAATTCGCTAACGTATGCCTTAAGATTCGCCTGTTGCGAATTTAGCGTGGTATTGATGCCTTCTATGCGACCACTTGTGCGAGCGACGTGATCATCGCACTTGCCAATAATCGCGCAGTCATTTTCAATTCGATCGGAAAATCCTTCCAGCTCGTCGCCGATTTCGTCTCCGTAATATAGTGTGATAGGGCCGGTATAAGCCGCTTGGAATGAAATTGCAGCTTTATAGCGCTGCCAGTAGCCATCATCTTCGGGCTCGGCAAGATTACCTCGTTGAATGAGGTCACCAAAGCGGACTAGGTCATGGTTGCCTAACATAAGGTTTGGCTTAGCATGATCGGGATACAGAGTATGAAGATTCATACCTTCTGCTATCCATTCGCCTGTTTTGCCGCCTACGCCAGATTCATTTACTGCTAATGTTTCTACAAGTCGATAGCGCACGGGAAAGTCAAAGGCTGAACAAAGTGCCGGCGCTTCGTTAGAGCCGTAGCCAGTTTCAATGATTTTATTTTCCCCCGCCCAGATTTCCGCCACCATATAACCTAAAGGGTGGACCTGTTTACCATCTTGGTTGGAATACGTGACTGATTGAGAGGCCTCGTCAACGGTTTTACGAATTTCTTGCCAGGCCTGCGTTGGAACTTGATACGCTTGGTCGAGACGCCACCCGTCAATCTTGAGCTCTTTAATCCAATATTCAGCGACTTCTTGGTAAAACGGGAGACTCTCAGGGTAGCTGACGGGATTGTCGCTGCCAGCAGGTGTTAAACCGCTAGGAGACGGTACAACGTTGCTTTTATGATGCCCAAATACGCCGTCGAAGAAAACATACATTCCGCGTGAATGCGCTTCATCGACCAATTTTTTGGCGTCATCTAAGTTGCCAAAGCGCGGGTCAATTTCAAAGTAGTTAGTGGCAAAGTAGCCTGTGGCATCTAATCTATCCGCCCAATGATCTTGTCCGTCGATAGGCTCAGAGTTGAAAATAGGCGTGAGCCATAAGCCGTTCATACCAAGTGATTGTATGTAGTCGAGTGAATCGATAATACCTTGTATGTCACCCATGTGATGACTGGTGCCATAGCCTGTGCCATGACCAATACTGTTGTCGCTATTGACGAAGCTTTCTACCATTACTTGATAAATTCGAAGATCATTGGCCGCCGAAATGTTGGATTGTTCGCAGCTATAAAAGGGCGTTTTAGCTTGCTCTGATGGTGAATTTGATTCAGAAGCACAGCCAAAAATTAGCGCGCTGGTGATGGAAAGGCAAAGAGCGGTTTTGATGGGTTTCACGTGATGTCCTTTTCTAATTATGGGTAGGGCACCGTGAATTATCGCTGGGATTATAGAGAGAAAAATCCTCCATTTAGAGACCAAGTAGGGAGGAGATAGAGGGCTGAGAGAGGAGCATCACGCTCGGTCCTAAATTGTGGTTTTTTAGCGTGATGAGCCTCTAGGTTTGTATGCTTTACCAATGGAAGTGAGTCTTAATTTCCGATAGCGACACCTTCTCGTCTTGGGTCTGCGGCGCCTTCTAATCCGCTTTCTGAGATACGAATGGTGTGTAGTCCAGAATTTAGGTCTCTCGCTTTGACCGAATACCCCATACGTTCAAATTGTTGAGAGAACTCGGAGAGCGCCGTGTTGGCTTCTAAATCCATCTCTCCAAAGCGATTGATCATTTTAGGTTGATTGATTGCTTGTTGAATATCCATTCCCCAGTCGACATGGGCGATAATGCTTTGTGCTACATAGCCAATAATGCGGCTGCCGCCAGGCGAGCCTATCGCCATGTAGGGCATATCGTCTTTCATGATGATGGTAGGCGCCATCGAAGAGCGTGGTCGTTTCCCGGGTTCTAGTCGATTGGCGACAGGTTTGCCGTTTTTCTCAGCCACAAAAGAGAAGTCGGTTAGTTCATTGTTGAGGATAAAACCCGATGCCATGACCCGAGAACCAAACACATTTTCCACCGATGACGTCATTGACACCACATTACCTTCAGAATCGACGACATTAAAATGCGTGGTGGATGGTAGCTCTAGAGATTGGTCTTTCGACAGACTAGCAAAGTTTGCCATAGGGGCACCATGTGGTGCGGATTTTAGGGCTTTTTTAGGCGTAATGAGTGCGCTCCTAGTTGCCACATAGTCTTTATTTAATAACTCAGCTGTTGGTACGTTAAAGAAGTCGCTATCGGCCATATACATGCCTCGATCAGCAAATGCTAAACGCGAAGCGTCGGCGAGGATCTGCCAACTGATTGGGCTGTTTGCGCCGAGGGTGGCAAGATTAAATGGCTCAACCGTCATCAGAATTTGACCAACGGTCAGCGCGCCACTGCTTGGTGGTCCCATCCCACAAACATCGTACTGCTTGTAAGGCGCGCAGACAGGTGTACGTTGCACCGCTGAATATTGGGATAAGTCCTCTCGACTTAACAGACCAGTATTGCCTTTTGCATTGTGGACAGCATCGACGATCGATTGTGCAACTGGGCCTTCATAAAACCCATCAGTACCCTTACTCGCGATTAATGACAGCGTATGGGCGTATTCTGGATTCTTAAGCACTGTGCCTTGCGTTTTCGCTTTGCCATCGCTTTGTAACAAATACTGGCGAGTTGCTGGGTGGCGAGACAAGAAAGCTTTATCTTTTTCGATCAGAGCAGCCAGTCTGGCGCTGATTGGAAAACCTTGGGTCGCGAGGGCGATAGTGGGTTCAATCAATGATGCCCAGTCCAGTTTCCCGTACTTTTGGTGAGTATCCCACAGTAATTTAACGGTACCTGGCGTGCCTACGGATCGCCCGCCAACAACGGCATCGTAGAACTTCATTGGTTGACCGTTATCATCAATGAAAAGGTCGCCCGTGGCTTTGAGAGGCGCGGTTTCCCGACCATCATAAGTCGTTAGATTGTTGTCTTTTGCATCCCAATAGACTAAAAAAGAGCCGCCGCCAATACCACTAGATTGAGGTTCCACAAGACCGAGCGTCAACTGAATAGCCACCATGGCATCAATGGCATTGCCGCCTCTGGCGAGAGCGTCGGCACCGGCTTGGCTCGCGGTGGGGTTGGCGGCCGTAACCATCCAATCTTTTGCGGTGACAATGTATTTAGTTTCAAGCGCAGTGGTGGATTCTGGTGCAAACGCGTCAGTGGCTTGCTGTGAAGAATAAGCGTTACTACTCACCGCAAATAAAAGTAATGGCAGTATGCGTTTAACAGGCACACACAAATACATGGTTACTCCTTAACTCGTCGTTTTGGTTTGATACAGGTAAGTCTCGGTGACAAGTTCTCAGTTAGCAATGAAAGCGATGCGTTAAGACTGATTTTAGTGGCAGGGCTATCGAAATTTGGCAGATAATTTGAAGTGGAACGCCTCAAGTTACAAAAAGGGAAGCAGTCAGGCGCTATTTATAACCAAATAGCGCCCTTAGACAGAGTGGTATGACTGTAGAATTATTGTGCTAAATCAGCAATGAACTCTTGTGATTCTAATGCGGTGCGCTTGAGTTGGCTTTTGATCCAGCTATTGAATAAACCAAAATCAGAATGTATTGGCCAAAACAACGATGCGACCACTTTTTTGCCGTAGAAATTGGGATGGTCGCTGATGATGCGTAGCCCCTTGCTTCGATTATACTGGTCGAGAATATATTCTGGTAACAGCGCAATGCCCTTTTGCGCAGCACATAAGTCAACGATAGTGTTCAAATCGTCCAGGCGCCATAAATTATTGGACGCGACATGGGATAGGTTTAGCAGCTCATCGACACCGTCCATTAACAGGATGCGAGGAGGGTTTGCCTGGTCGTCAAGTCGTACGTTTTCGTGACTGACCCACCAACAGTTTGCCCGAAATAATTCTTCAATATTAAAGTCATTATTGGTTTTGTGGTATGGATTACCAAGTGCGAGATCGATTTTTCTTTCACTAAGGTAGTTTCCGAGGATAAAGCTTGGTTTTGTGACAACGTGTAAGTCTACATTCGGAAATGCTTCGGAAAATTCGAGTAAGGTGTGTTTTACTTTATTGTTAAAGACCAACGGGTCAATACCAACGCGGTAGACGATTTGTTCAGAGATGTTCATTTGTTGTGCTGTGGTAATGAGCTCTTTATATTTCCCTATAACAGGAGTAGACAAGTGAAATAACCGTCTCCCTTTGTGAGTAAGAGATATCTTAGCGTTCTGTCGAGAAAATAAGTCGAAGCCTAAGTCTGACTCTAAGTTTTGAATCGCAGTGCTAACAGTCGATTGAGATTTGCCCAGTTTTCTAGCGGCAGAGCTAAAAGAGCCTTCGTTGACAACTGCTACAAACGAAACAATATTTTCGAACTGTAGTTTCATGAATAGACCCCGGCGCGTGACATAATAAGTGTTATTAATATTTTTATATATAATTATGACTAAAACGATACCGATTCATCGGCCAATTTACAACAAGCGAATAAAGATAAAACAATATAAATAGGCAAAATCTACTCAAGTCACACAATTTACTTAGTGTTTTTGCTCTATTGATCATGTAAATATGAAGTGAGAGCGGCATTTAGCAGTAGTGTAAAAGAATGTAAAACGCTAAATTTGTGATGTGAGCCACACTTTTGGTTCTAGCTGAAAGCTTTTTCATATTCATGTATTCTATTTCTTTATTTGTCTAAGGCGTTGTTTTTACTTTATTTGATTGATTTATATCGCCTAACCTTGCAATTATGCCTGATTTTTAATCACCTGCTATCGATTTCATCGATAGCAGGTATTTTTATACAAGATGAATAGTTAATTAAAATGGGGCTTGCTTTGGGAAAAACTTATAAAAAAGGGAAAACTATGTTAACAACACTATATGTAAAAACTGCTTCGTTCATGACTTCATTTAAAAATGACGAGCGTGGTGTAACTGCTATTGAATACGGCCTAATTGCAGTGGCGATGGCTTCAGTTTTAGGGATTA
Source organism: Vibrio nomapromontoriensis (assembly GCF_050337205.1). Classification (NCBI taxonomy): domain Bacteria; kingdom Pseudomonadati; phylum Pseudomonadota; class Gammaproteobacteria; order Vibrionales; family Vibrionaceae; genus Vibrio; species Vibrio nomapromontoriensis. Next base: position 304,805 of record NZ_JAKJSS010000007.1, on the reverse strand, counting down.
TTTTTGCATCGGGTGATGGAACTCTTATTGAAGCGCTAAAAGCGGCATTCAAAACAGTAGAAGACAAACTTAAAACACCGTAAAAATAGTAGTTGAAAATGTCTTCGAGTTTTGAAAAGAAGCTCGAGGACATGCCTATATGAGAATTGAAATGCTTTATATCGCGGTTACGCTCTTATTCTGCTGTTTACTAGCGATATTAGATATTCGAAGTAGAGTGCTACCAAACAAGCTGTTACTAGTATTGTTGATATCACAACTATTATTCTTAGGAATAGATGCGATAAATATCGTTCCGTTTATCATTATAATGGCGTTTGGCTTACTTACATTTGCTTTAGGTTACATTGGCGCTGGAGATGTAAAGTATGCTGCCATTCTAGCGTTAGCTCTTCCATTGCCCCAATTGGTTGAGGCCTTAATGTTGACGGCATACAGTGGTGGTGTATTAATTCTGTTTTACTACTTAAAACACCGTATGACACCAGGTAGTCTAATTCAAGATGTGACACTTCCTTACGGAGTAGCAATCAGCGTTGGCTTTTTTCTCACGATTGCCAGCCATCAACTGCAATCTCAGCAATTACTTTAAACAACAGCGAATATAGCTCATGCGTTCAAGAATTGTTTTACTCATTGCTTTAGTGGCATTGATTGTCGGGGTAGTTGGCCTCGTTGATTTAATGACCAAAACACCAGAACAGGCTGAGACCAATGAACCTGTTGTTGAAGTGGTTGAAGAGCGTCATGTGACGGTATGGAAAGCACTTCAGCCGATAGCAAAGGGTCAGCCGATCTCCACCGAACTAGTACAAAAAACGCAACTTCCACTAAGTGAAGCACTCCAGTTTGGCATTAAGAATGACACTAAAGTCGATTTTGACCCCAGTACGCTCACTAATACCGATATTCACCAAGGCGCGATTGTCATGTCTGAGTATCAAACTAGCCGCACACAGCCAGGTTATATTGACCTTTTGATTACCGATGGTATGACCTTGTATCCATTACAGGTCAGCGACAGAAATCTCATTAATGACTATATCCGTCCTGGCGCGTATATCGATGTACTAACAGTGAGTTCGCCCAACGTTAATCTAGCTGCAAATGCCGATAAGCCTTCGCGCTTCAAAGGGGTGAAAGCCTCGATGTTTCTTAAACACGTCAAAGTGTTAAATGTCGGGGATGAAAGTGGAGACAGTGATGTTGTATCAGCCCGTGCTCCGATTAAAGAAAAAGGTATGACCACGATAGTGATAGAGGTCCACCCGGACGATTTGGCAAGGCTTGCTCTCGCACAAAGAACCATGCATATCGAGATTTACCGCAGTCAAACGTATAAAAAACCTACTTACGCGGAAGTTCGCACCATCATGGATAATTATGTTGGAGTCGAAGAGTTTCGTGGCAATGTCAGCAACCCAAGAGAGGCAATGTAATGGGTCCCATGACACCAAATTCCCCCCGCTTTCTGAGTCTATTATTTAGCCTTTATGCGTTGTTTGCATGTCAATCAGCGTTCGCCGCAGATCGCTATATTACCTTAAATGACGGACGTCATATTCAATTGCCTGTGCCGATTGGCAAGGTGTTTATCAGTAACCCTGATGTTGCGGATTACAAGATCATCAATGACACGACTTTAGTGGTGTTTGCTAATGGCATGGGGCAGTCACGACTCATTGTCTATGGAATGGCAGAAGATGTTTTGCTGTCCGACCGAATTATCGTTGATCTGGATTTAACTCAGGTTCGTCGTCAGGTTAAGTTTCACTTTCCAGACTTTGATATCAAATTGCAATCTATTGGCGAACAAGTTGCCGTTAGCGGTATTGTGAGCTCAGAACAGGATCGAGATGATGTATACCGCTTGGTCGCCACACTGTTGGGACGAGATAAAACAAAAAAGTACGACAAAGCCGAGAAAATTGAATTCACCTCCGAGCATGTAAAACTCAAAGAACCGGAAAGTATGGTGTTTGCCCGAAATATGACTTGGGAAGGCATTGTCGAGCGGCTAGAAGTTGCCACTGTACAACAGGTGAATGTAAAAATCTCCGTTGCCCAAGTGACGGAATCGTTTGGTGAAACGATAGGGGTCGATTGGGGTTCTATTGGTTCGAATGCGGGCGAGTTTGTCTTTAACCAGTTTGAAGCCGCCAACTTGGCAACGGTGATTAATGCGTTGGGTAACGAAGATATCGCGCAAGTGCTTGCCGAACCCAACCTGACGGTTTTGTCCGGTGAATCGGCGAGCTTTTTAGTGGGTGGGGAAGTTCCGGTCATTGTTACCACGAACAATAATGTCAATATCACCTTTAAAGAATTCGGTATCAAACTTGATCTCACGGCAAAGGTACTCAGCGAAGATAAAATTCGCATGCAGCTCTTTCCTGAGGTGAGCGAAATTGAGAAATATATCAAAGCAGCAGGCATTGAAGTGCCGCAACTCGCCTCTCGACGAGCGATGACTACCATTGAGTTAGCCGATGGTGATAGCTTTGTATTAGGCGGTTTGATGAGTAGTGCCGATTTTGAAAAAATGCAAAAAATCCCATTGATTGGGGATGTGCCAGTGATTGGCGCAGCGTTTAGGAAATCAGTAACAGAAAGAAAGCGTACTGAACTTATCATTGTTGCGACGGTGAATCTGGTACAGCCAATTAAGCCTGCCGATATTCAACTCCCCCTTATGAAAAAGACATCCACACTTGTTCGCTGGTTGAACATCGATACCGATCATAGTTACGCCACACCTTCAGATGCCACGATCCGATTGTTGTCACAGGGAGGGTTTATCCAATGATGAAACAACTGTTGATAGTAAGCCTGTTAACAATGCTCTCCGGATGCGCCGCTGAGCGCTATTTTGGTGGCAATGGATTAGAGGCCTTGGTGTACCAACAAAAGCACACCATCGAAATGTCGGTACAAGATACAGCGCGCGCCCAGTCTCAACTGGATGCGTTATTCTCCACCATTGAAGATCAAGATACAGGTGCACGGTACTTTATCGAGTATAAAAGTAAAGCCGGTAAAGCACTGTTAGATCATTCTTTGGCGTCGTACCCGCGACTTCAATTGAAGAATGACAAGGTTGTTTTGGTAAACAATAAGCAACTGCTGACCGATATTAAACTTCAGGTCAGTTTCTACGTGTTAAAAACAGAGCAGTGCCAACCGGTACAGTTTGGTGTCGAGCATTCGCAACTTAATTGCTTTTCTGAATCTGCCCGTTTGAAGCAAGTCGCCAACAAATCACGTATCGCGGGAGCTCAATAATGTTTGATCTTTCTAAGGCACTGAGCACTAAGAGTAAATCTGAACCAAAAACGATAAAGGGTGTATCAGGTTGCACACTTGTTTATCAATCTCAAGAGTGTTTGGACTTGGTAACTGAGGTATTTCGCTTTGAGGGGTGGAATGACCCAACGTGTTTGAAATCAAATCAGGGAATCGGAAAGTTATCGGAGCAACAAACCAGTCAAATAGTGCTCCTCGAACTGAATGAATCGAATAACGTTGTAGAAGACGCCAAAGCTTTTGCGAGTAAGCTGCCGACCCACAAAGGGGTGGTGGTTATTGGTAAAGAAGATGCGATTTCGACGCTTCGCTCTTTGAAAGAAATGGGATTTTATTACGTTTTCTGGCCAGTGAATAAGCAAGAGTTCGCGGATTTTTTAACCCATGTGAATAAAAACCTGAAAACTTTTTCAGGGGTGAGTCAGCAGCGCAAAGCGAAACGAGTGGCAATTGTTGGTGCAAAAGGTGGGGCGGGGACGTCTTTTATTACTGCTGAATTGAGTTCCTTACTGTCGACTCAAGGGACTGATACCATTCTCGTAGATCATCAATATAACGATAGCAATATAGACGTCATGATGGGTCTAAAAGAGTTTAAACCGAAGGCGATCGACGAATTTACCGCCCCATTACATGAAATGGATGAGGAAGGTGCGTTGAGTTACCTCCACCCTGCCCGTAAGAATCTAAGATTGCTGTCCATTGATGGCAATATGAGTCAAACCGATATTCTTAATTACAATCAAACCTTGTGCGAGCTGCTTGCTCGAAATACCAATTTTATAGTGGAAGATTTTTCCGGTAGCGTAGATTTTAAAGTCGAAGCACAACTACTTGTTGATAACTTTGATGTGGTGGTCATTGTTTTTGATGCATCGGTTTCGGCGGTTCGCAATGCGAAACGACTGTATGAGCGGATAGAGAATCTTCAACTTACATTGTCCAAGCGAACTCGAGTGATCACCGTAGTGAATTATCACCGTCCAGAGAGTGCATTTGTTTTGCAGCCCGCGGAGCTTAAAAAATACGTTGGTGCGGATATTGATCTTGAGATTGCCTACTGTAAAAAACTCTCTCATATCATTATTGATGGCAAACGTGCGCATAAACACGACAGAAATATCAGTCGCTCCATGGATGCACTCATGAAGCTCATAAATGGCCAACCGCTTGAAGCAAAAGGGTTGTTACATTGGCTGAAGAGGAGCAATAACAAATGAGTTCAAATAAAGAACTGTATTTGGCTTTTCGTAGCCAGATATTTGAAGCTTTGGATGCCGAAGCCGTTCAGAAGATGAGCCGTAGGGATCTTGAGTCACAAATTCAAAGTGCTGTTGATTTATTAGCGTCGAATTATAAACGACCGATCACTTCAGTGATGAAATCAGGCTTAGTCAAGAGTCTTATTGACGAGCTGTTTGGCTTAGGGCCATTGCAGCCATTAATAGAAGATCAGTCTATCACCGATATTATGGTGAACGGACCCAACCATATCTTCTTTGAACGTCATGGTAAGGTGCAGCAATCAGAAGTCACATTTGTTAATGAAGAGCTGCTGCTGTCGATTGCAAAGCGGATTGCTTCACGAGTAGGCCGACGTGTAGATGAACTGTCACCGACCGTTGACGCGCGTCTTGAAGATGGCAGTCGTGTCAATATTGTTATACCGCCGATCGCGCTCGATGGAACGTCTATTTCGATCCGTAAATTTCGAGAACAAAATATTGGCTTTGAAGACTTAATTGGTTTCGGTTCTATGTCCATGGACATGGCTCGTGTACTTATGATTGCGTCGCGTTGTCGTATGAATATTTTGATTTCTGGGGGCACAGGTTCAGGTAAAACGACATTACTCAATGCGTTGTCTAATTATATTGCTGACGATGAGCGGGTGATTACCATTGAAGATGCGGCAGAATTGCGTTTACAACAGCCCAACCTTGTTCGTTTGGAAACTCGCACCTCAAGTATTGAACAGACGGGGGCGGTGTCACAACGTGATTTGGTCATTAACGCCCTTCGTATGCGACCAGATCGTATTATTTTAGGCGAGTGTCGTGGCTCAGAGGCCTTTGAAATGCTTCAGGCGATGAACACTGGTCACGATGGCTCCATGTCTACACTCCATGCCAATACGCCACGAGATGCGATCGCTCGTGTCGAGTCTATGGTGATGATGGCGAATCTTAATCAACCGTTAGATGCGATTCGCCGGACGATAGTGAGTGCGGTACAGCTAATTGTACAAGTGAATAGGCTGCGAGATGGCTCGAGGAAAATCACCAGTATTTCTGAAGTGGTTGGCCTTGAAGGGGATAGTGTTGTCATGGAGGAGGTTTATCGTTTTCAATATGATGAGTCACATTATAGCGACACGGTTCAAGGTGATTTCGTTACTAACGGCATTATGCAGCGTTCAGAATTAGCGAAAAAAGCGCAGTTTTTTGGCTTATATGATGACCTAATGGCGTCATTTAGAGGGGCGTAGCATGCTGTGGTTCTCACTAATTCTATTCGCCATTGTTCTGCTATTGATGCAAGGTTCGAAAGCGAAAAAAATTGATCACTTTTTTGCAATTGAGAGTGTGGAAGTCGAGAACCTCAAAGCGGTGAATGTTGGCACATTGGCCGGCAAGCGGAAGTGGCAAAAGTTTAAAGAATCTATCTCTCCCACATTGCAAGTGCTTGGACCGCGCTTTCCGATTTATATTTTGCTGTATACCGTTGGTAGTCTTATCGGCGCATGGTACTTAATATTTGACCTTCTACAAATGGGAAATATTTGGATATCAGTCGCGATGGTAGTCGTTGCGTTGCTAGTGGGGTATCGCTACCTCTCGAACAAGAAGCGTAAAGATTTTGAGAACACCTTTCCTGATGCGTTGAACATTTTGATGAGTGCGGTAACGGCGGGCGACAGCTTAATGCAAGCGATCACGTATGTGGGCACCTCAATGGACAATAGTATCGGCCGCGAGTTTAAAATGATGGGCGAGCGACTGAAAATGGGTGAGCCGCCAGAAGTAGTATTGCAACGTGCGTGTAAAAATTACCCTTATCCAGAGTTTTTGTTTTTTACTGTGACACTAAAAGCCAACATTAGCCGAGGTGGGCAATTAAAAGGCGTGCTTGCCAGACTTATTCGAGTTCTAGTCGATGCTCGCACACTGGACAAGAAAAAAATGGCAATGACATCGGAAGCGCGAATATCCGCCAAGATCGTTGCAGCTATTCCACTGGCTTTCACCATTCTTCTTCAATATATCAACCCCGGCAGTGTCGACTTCATCCTTCATGATGAAAGAGGGCAATACATTTTATATTACGTTGTTGGCAGTGAATTCATTGGGTTATCGATTGTTTGGTTGCTAGTAAGAGGGGTGCGAACATGATTCTGCTTATTGCTTTTTCAGTGGTTTTGTTTGCCTTACTCTATTTTATTACCAATGCATTACGTTATGAACAGCGCCGCAAGCGTATCGCCAATTTTATTGGAGAAGAGGCCCAACGGGGCCCTACTGCGGTGAACAGGTTGCTGGTTAGATTTGGCAAGGGCAGCCAAAAAGAACTAGAGCAAAAGCTGGTTAATGCGGGTTATTACAATAAGGAATGGGCAAAGTATTATTTTCCAGCCAAGGTACTGTTTCTTGTGTTGGTTTGCGCCGGAGTCTTTTTTTCTGATCTCTCCGATACCAATAAAATGCTCGCGGGACTGTTAACTTTGATTGGGGTAATTATCGCGCCCGACTTGATACTTGAAGCGCGTCGTAAAACCCTAATTGGTAAAACGTCGAGCCAGTTACCTTATTTGTTAGACATGATGTCGGTATGTGTACAGACCGGTATGACAATAGAAGCGACATTAATTTACTTGGCAAAAGAGTTAGAGGCTTTTGATGGTGACCTTTGCTATCAAATCAAGCGCACATCAGATTCCGCCAAGATAAAAGGGTTGGAAAAAGCGTTGGATGATTTGAGTGAAAGATTACCTACCCCCGCAGTACGAAGCTTCGTCTTAACGCTAATTCAAAACTTGCAATACGGGACGTCAGTGGCTCAAGTGCTGAGCGATTTAGCGGAAGATATGAGAAAAATACAAATTCTAACGGTAGAAGAAAAAGTGGGTCGACTGTCGGCAAAAATGAGTGTGCCACTCATTTTATTTATTATGTTCCCTATCGTAATTTTAATCCTTGCACCTGGCATCATGCAGATGACGATAAATGTTGGTGGTTAATACCATGCGAAAAGGTATGCAAAATACTATTCGAAATACTATGCGATGGAATGTAGTTGCGTTGGTGGTCGTTCTAAGCGGTGTTTTGGTCGGTTGTGAAAGCACTAAACAGCCGCCTTCGGAACAAAGCATCATTGCAGGTATGGAAAAAGTGGATAATTACGATGGTTTGATTGCATTGTACAAGTCCAAACTGCAAGGGGGAGCTCAAGATGACAATGCGATGGAACAGTTGGCGTACGTATATTTTGAAAAAGGTGATATAGAATCTTCACGTTTTTATACCCAATACCTAACCGATAAGGGGTTGGTGAATAAAGAGTTATTACAGCTCCAGGGGCAAATAGAAGCAGAGAGCGATCGTTTTGAATCTGCAATTAAATCGTACAACGAGTCTATCTCGCTAGGTAACACCTCTGGAAAAGTTAGAGTACTACTGGGTGTCGCTTATAGTAAATCTGATGAATTTAATAAGGCGAAGGAGCAATTTAATAAGGCTCGGCTTCGAGGTTATGATGACCTTGTCATCAAAAATAACCTTGCGGTTGTTTATCTCGCCGAGCAGCGTTTCGAACTGGTTATTGAAACATTAGCTCCCGTCCTCAAAGAACATCCGAGTAATCAAACGGTAAAAGCAAATTTAGCGATTGCTTTGCTAAAACTCGACAAATCAGAGCAAGCCAAAGCGCTACTGAGAGACCAATATAACGCCAGTGAATTACTTAACATCACTCAGCAATTTGCATATGTAGAGGCAGACTAATGACTAGCCGTATACGTCAGTTGGGTGTCACCAGTGTTGAGTTTGCTCTTGGCGCTTTAGTATTGATATTTTCTACGTTTGCAATTTTTGAGTCTAGTTATCAAACCTATGTGGTTAATATGACGGAATACTCGCTGCGAGAAACCATACGTAATACCAAAATTTATCAAGGAAGTAGCATTCATCAGCAGTATGAAGCTCGATTTAAAGATTTGATTGAGAATCAGGACAATCTTTGGCATTTCTTGATCGATAGCAGCAAATTTTCGATCGATGGCAAGTACTTTGAGACTTTTGATAAGTTTGTCGCCAATGAGGGACATTCGAGTCAGGATCTCACGTTTAGCTACGATCTTGCCGAGATCACTGTGACATATTTGTATTCCCCAATGATTGAAATGTGGGGGAACGGAGAGACGCCAATCACACGCACAATGGTACTTAACCTAGAGCATGAAGGATGGCGTGATGAAAACTAATGCTTGCAGAAATCAGCAAGGTTCTTTCGCGATAGAGCTCGCGTTTGTGCTGGTGGGTTTGTGTATGATCTTTTTATTCTCAACGGACCTGAGTCATAAATTATTGGTTCGCGCTAAGTTAGACCGCTCTAGTTTCGCCTTGGTTAATGTACTAAAAGAAAGGACGCGTTACTTTTCTGATGCGGAGGGGCAGGTGTTAGATTTCAATGTGACCGCGCAAGACTTGGACAATATGGCGATCGTTGCCGCGCGTATGTTGAATGTGAGCCAAAACAATGTCGCGATTCAAATTGAATCATTGACGGATGGACCCACGGTAACAAGCTTGAGTAGCCGTTTGTTTGGCCAAATGTCGTGTAATAGTGGTTCAATTAACGACTATAAGGACCTGATTCCAGTTGAGGATGGCGTAAAACATCCACTCTACCGGGTTACGTTATGTGAAAAGCATGACTCATGGTTTGAGTCCTTCACCAACGCAGGTAATCCGACGATTACACTAGCGTCTAGTTCCGTGATGCCAGGGAGATAATGATGAGACGATCTCGTGGACAATGTAGCATCAAGAAGCAAGGTGGTGTTGCGGCAATTTGGATGGGGCTGTCATTGGTTCCCATTATGGGCTTCACGTTTTGGGCAGTAGAAGGCACCCGATATGTGCAGGAAAAAAGTCGCTTGGGTGACGCGGCAGAAGCCGCGGCCATTGCGGTGACAATGGCCGACCAAGAAGGCAGTGCGAATGCGTTTGCGACTAAGTATGTCAACGCTTATGTTCGCGACATTAAATCTTCGCAGGTGACGGCGAAAAGAAAGCATCAAGAGGCAATACCCGATACCGATACGCTGGAGTTTATACAATATACGGTCGACGTAAAAACCACGCATGACTCTTGGTTTTCGAGTACGTTTATCCCTTCATTCAGTGAAACACAAGATCTTACCGGTAAATCAGTCGCGAAGAAGTATCCGGCTTATTTAGGTGATAACAATATAGATATAGTGTTCGTATCCGATTTTTCCGGTTCAATGAATAACTGGTGGGGAGGAAACTACAAAATAGATGCTCTGAAAGAAGCGGTGATGACAGTATCCAACAAATTGTTATGCCAAAACATAGAGTATGACCGTTGGCAAGGTAAAGAGGTTTGTAAAGATAGTGACCAGAGTGAGTTAGCCGATAAATTGCTAAATCGTATTGGTATAGTCCCTTATAATGTTCGAACGCGTGAGATAGGTTCTGACCGTAACGTATATGCGGTTAGTCAACTTCGTTATAAAACTGGCTTTAGATTGGTGAATCCAGAAAGAAGTTACGAAGAGGTTGATTGGAATGCATGGCGCACCGTGAGGCCAAAAAATATCTATCGATGTAGCCAAAATAGGAACAAATGCCCGAATAAAACGGCAGAAGAATCGGCGCAAGCAAAACGTTTAACTAAAGTTCTCGGTATCAATCAGTATACGTATTCTAAACAAACGTTCTTTGTCGATAATAAAGATTATGTGGATCTAAGCTTTAGCGTTGAACAAATGTTCAACAATCAGTTTCCAGGCAACCTGTCAAAATATCGAGTCGACAATAATAAATTGTATCGAGGCTATGGTAGTACTTCACGTGATCAGTTCTCAACGATTAGCTTAACAAACAAGACTAGTGATATAGCGGATATTAATGGCATGAGAGCTGGTGGGAATACGGCATCATTTCAAGGTATTTTGAGGGGGATTCAAAAGATCTCTGAAGGAAACCCCAATAGTAGCGATAAAGATGAACAAGAGAGCTACGACAATAAAATTAAAATGCTGTTAATTTTAAGTGATGGTGAAGAAAGCCCCAACAATGGCATTCTCAACGGGCTTGTTTCTAACGGAATGTGCGATGATGCGCGCGAAAAAATACCAGGCTTGTATATAGGTGTGATTGGGATCGGCTTCACCTCTTCAAATGTTACTGAGTTTCGTCGGTGCGTAGTAAACCCTGATGAAGACATTATAGATGTATCTAACTTAGATGAATTAATTGAAAAAATTGAAGAGTTAATACGCAAGGGTTCCCGGACTAGCGGTACGACGAAGCTCTATTAAGCCCGTTTTCGATTAAAGCAATAATTGATTAAAATTAAACATGACAATATTAAGGCAAAGCATGCTACTACATCGTTTTCATTTTCTCGTCCCTATGCTGATGCTTGGTTTTACCAGCACAGTACATTCTGTAGAATCCAGCGTCATGGAGTATTGTAGTGACTCGAATGGTGAAATTCGTTACACCACAGAAATTGGCAACGTGATAGGGATAGGGCAGCATCATGCGGGATTTTTGCAAATTGAACAGGTTTCTAACGATGATGAGCTAAAGCAAGCTCTATTAGCAGCAAGTCATGCTCAGCTCAGTAGCAGCCACTGTCAGACCTATATCAGCAATAAAGGGACGCAAGGTGTGGGGGGAGGCGATAATAAACACGTCGCTCGCTTGCAGTTTGGTTTTGATAACGCTCACTTATCGCCAATTGCGAGACAATCTCTTAACCGTGTTGCGCAAGATCTTGCTAAGCAAAAGGTTGCCCTTCAGGTAGAAGGTCATACCGATAGTATGGGCACGGAACAATATAACCAAGGGCTCGGCTTAGAGCGTGCGGTGAATACGGCTGAAGTGTTGTTTTTCCAAGGCGTTGAGCGAGAGAAGGTCGTGATGACGTCATTTGGTGAACTAAAGCCGATTGCGACGAATTCAACCTCGCAAGGCAGAGCAAGCAACCGAAGAGTTGATATTCTCTTGAGTGAATAATAACCCTATAATGGAATGTAAGACGTTGCGCGCAATAATACGTCTTACTTCGCAAAATAGTATTTAATACGCGTAGATAAATGGACTGTGGGTCACTAAAGCTCACAGTTCTATTACACGTTGTAAAGACAATCTAGAAATGGGCTGATATGATAGTCAAAATATAAGGAATATTAATGACTGGTTGTTAGTTAAGCACTTTTTGCGTGCGACGACCCAGTCAATGTTTAAGTCAGATGAGGTTGTCGTGAATTTTCCCCACCGAGTTTTTAATTCTAAAACGGTTAAGTTGATCGCATTAGCAAGTCTAAGTGTTAGTGGCGTCGCTAATGCATTGGAAGTCATGAATGCTGATGAAAAAACGCAGTTAGAAAAAATCAGCAGCGATTATGACAACGGTTATCTACAAACCGGACTTGAAGAGAGTACCGAAACGTATACTCAGCTTTTTTCAAATATTGAGTCTATTAAGATTAATCTCGTTAACAATATCGAAAACATCAAAGTTGATTCAGCTTCAATGGAAAAGAAATTGGTTGACGGTGAATATGATGAGTCTTTGTCGCAAACATTGCGTGATTTAGCAATGAACGTAGCTAAACTCAAAACAGAACTGGTCGACAAAGAAAAGCAGTTGTCAGAAAAGAAAGTTGCGATCTCAAAAAGTGAAGCGGTGATTAAAGGGCTAGATCGTACTAAAAATGAAGAATTGCTTGCGTTATATAAGCAAGTTAAATCTCGTTATATTGTAGAGTCACGTAAAGTGAATCAAGAGACTTTTGTTGGCAGTTTAGAGTGTGATTCTAGCGAAAGTATGTCGGCGTGTGTTAACCGTAACATGAGCACGATGAAACGCACATTCATGCTGGAAAAAGGCGGTCTAGAAAGAGTCAATATCACGTCTTTTAATATCGTTGATGCCACACAAAAAATGAATGGTAACCTGACATACACCGCTCAAGCAAGCTATAAAAATGAGTTCGACTCAAATACCGAACTGGAACTACGAAAGGCGCTAGGGCTTGAAAAAGTTAGGTTTGTTTTCCGCTCCAATTCAAACAACACCGTTTTCTATATTAATGATCAAAAAGTAGGGGCTGGCGATAAAGTAGATATCGCAGGTAACTACGTAGGTGTGTATAACGTAAGAGCGGTGAATGACTCAAAAACACAGTCTTTAAAGCTTAGTCTCAAAAACGAAGGTGATTATTTCTTCCCCTTTTCAAGTGTGAAAACTAAGTCGACGCCAAGCCCAGTGAAAGCAGATGCTACGGCTAAGAAAACCGTTAAAACTAGTACTGATAAATCAGTATCGTCTGCTCCCGCGTTGACGAAACAAATCTTAGATGGTTACGCCAAGAGTACGCCAGAAAAAGCGCAAGAGGCGGACGCATTGGTAGGAAAGCGTTTTACGAATACCGTTATTCATAAAGACGATGCTTATCAATATCTGTTGCCTATCGAGTATTCCAATAATGGCAGTAAAGCGGTGTATTTAACAAAGTCAGATGCGGCAAGGTACTGTGCTGATAAGCTGTCTTCTAAATTGGCTTCGCGCACCGCGTATCAATATCTGTTAAACGGCAATAAACTGGGAATTGGTAACTACTGGTTGTCATCAGGCAAGGTTTTCTCATCCACTCTTGATGAAAACGCAACGAAGAAAATTACTAAAAATAAGTTTGTTTGCATGATGAACATGACTGAAAATTGGTAAGACCCAGCATGATCGAACGCTTAGCATTATCCCGTTATTTTCAATGATGTGTTTACTGCTCGACTAGTCGAATAAAGCCAATGGTATGTGCCATTGGCTTTTTTGTGTGGGCACTATTTTGCGATGAACTTAATCAGTGTTACTAGTACGATTTCTTGAAAAGCTCCAATACGCTAATCCACCCCAAGCCACGGCTTGAAGCCACAATTGACTCCATTGCGCTGACACTTGTGACCAATCGGCACCCATCTGATTTAGCTTTAAAAATCCGTTAATTGCCGGTTCGGTTGGAAAGATGGCGGCAAACCATTGCATTGGCGCAGGTAGCATTTCGCTTGGCCAAATAAACCCAGCAGAAAAAATCAATGGCATTGAGCTAAGTAGAATCAATACCGTCACTAGCTCTCGTCTAGGCGTGATTGCCCCAACCAGAATACCAATAAAGCATGTAGTGAGAAAAAACGGCAACATTAAGGTGAGCATTTCGCTAGGGTGGGCGAGTTTACTGATGCCATACATATCAAAACTGGCACCGAAATAAAACATGCCGAGTATGTAGTAGAAACCCAATAAAATCCCTGTGCGTACTGCTATCACCTTGAAGGGCGATTGTGTTTGCCAGTAGCCACTCCCTTGCCTTTGAGTGCCTCCGATTAACCCCGATGCCATCGCTAGGGTTTGTTGAAGAATTAGCACAAAGACGGCGGGTACAACGTAGTCGATATACCCCATGTGCGGGTTGAACGTCGGCTTCGCATTTAGCACAGTAGCCGCATATTGCTTAGCTGCCAGTTCGAGCGGTACGCCATCAATCAATAGCTTAGACACTTTTGCTTTAGCTGCGAGCGTGCCTCCAGCCTGAGCAAGCCCTTCAACCACGGTTCCGTATACCAGAAATAGTGCGGCATCACCTGCGTAGGAAAGTACCGGACTTTTTCCCATCATGAGATCTTTGTAAAAGTGTTCAGGGATAACAATAAACCCAGTAATTTTCCCTTCTTCAAACCACTGTTTAGCATCTGCAATAGCGCTCAGTCGGCTTATCACCGTTACGTTTGGTGTTGCATCGACCATGCGTTCGAGTTGATAGCTGGTTTGGCTTCTATCTAGGTTTACGACGGCAATCGGCAACTCACGCGGGATCTGTGTAGTGTATGGAAGGGGATAAAGAAATGAGTAAAAGATGACACCACCGAATACCGTGAGAGTGACCACAGGGTTGGTGAGAATCGCTTTTAGCTCGAGTTTAATATGTTCGAGTAGCGTCATACCTGTGACTCCTTATTCATATGTTGTTTGATCAGTACGACGGTCAGCATTAGTGGAATGACATAACCCACCATAGGTGTGAGGTGCGCAAGAGATTGAATGGCTGTGACGCCGTAACTTGCTTGGCTCACTTGAACCTCAATGTAATGACTGATTGGCAGCAGTTCTCGCCAAGCCGTTGCAAGGGTTGTCATATCTGCCGCCGGAAAGGTGATCCCCATAAATGCGAAGCTCGGCGCAGTAAATGCACCCGCGAAGCTCATTGCTCTTGCCGCATCACAGGTAAGGAAGAAAAAGAAACAAGCCATGATCATACAGGCTAACGTCGTGATGACTTGTGCAAAAAACAGTACCAGCCAACTTCCTTCCATCGGCCAACCAATGATGTCGTAGAACCAAATTAGGAAAAATGAACCCTGCAATAAAAACCACAAAAAATAAGGAAACAGTGTACGGCCTAGGTGATTCACAATTGATGTGCCTCCAAACCACGACCTTAATCCAGAAATACGATAATTTGCACTGAGTACTAATACCGTAAATGAAACGATAGCGATTTGCCAAATAGCAGGAACAATGGCGGATACAAGAAATTGGGCGTAGTTGGTTCCTTTATTAAATAGGGGAGTTATTTGAGTTCTTACCGTGACGGCATTCCCCATCGCAGCCAAGCCTGTTGTGTTGCCTTTTGACAGAGCTTTAACCACACCGACTTGCGCATTAAAGGTGCCTTGAGCCTGCAACGCAGCCGAATTAATTAAACGTCCAACGAGTAGGTATTGGCTGTTATAAAACAGCGTCACTTGCGGGGTAAGTGACTTTGTAATGGTTTTATCAAAGTTGGTGGGTACATACAAGATTGCGTAGATATCGCCGTCAATCAGTGCAGATTTAGCTTGTTGAATATCGTCATATTGATGATCAATACTCAACATTGAGGTCGCATCGTAATTACGGATCAGCTTCTGCGATAGGGTGCTTTTGCTGAGATCGACAACACCGACTGGTAAATTATTGGCGATGCCTTGAGAAAATATCCAATAGATGGAAAAGCACAAGGCAACAGGGACCCAAGTCAGGCATGAAAGCAGCCATTTATCATGGCGGAGTATATGCCATTGATTGTAGTGCCGCCCATCTGGGGAGATGGACGATACAGTGTTAGAACGCTGGTTCATACTCAGCCCTTACATCTCAACGGCTAGGCTCATGCCCATACGTAACTTATCTTTATGATCCAGAGGGCGAGCTTCTACTTCGAAAGTACGTAAATCAAAACCTTGAGTGGCGTCCGTTGAGCGCCAAGTAGCGAAATCGCCCATCACGGCCACGTGATTAACTTTGAATGTGACGTCGGTATCTAAAGCTGGCACGTATGCGGTAAATTCAGCCCCTTTTTCGAAATGTTGTAGTAGATCTTCACGAACATTTAAAACCGCCCATGAATCTTTGGTATCGACAACGGTCACAACCGGAAAACCTTGCGGAGCGAGCTCGCCACTATGAAGCAGTACTTGAGAAACTTCGCCATCAAACCAAGAGTGAATCTTAGTATCTGCGGCATAGGCTTCAACTTCGGCTACTGCGCCTGCTGCCATGCGAACTTTTTCAGCTGCCGCAACTTTAGTTTCCTTACGCGCGCCTTCTTTTGCCATTTCAAACATTTGATAAGCGGCACTTTCAGTGTATTTAGCGGCTTGCCATTGTGTTTTGGCTTCATCACGTTTTTGCTCTGCAACGACACCATCCTTGTATAGATTATTGACACGCAGATAGGTTTTCTCCATAAGTTGGGAGGCAGCGCGAGCTTTACGCCATTGATCTTCTGCAGCTCTGATTTGTTGTTGGCGAGCACCGTTGTTGGCCTCTTGCGCGAGCGCTCCAGCTGCTTTTTCACCTGCAACAGCTTGTTCTAGCTTGGCGTCGATTTCTGGGCTATGAAGGGTAAAGACCAGCTGTCCTTCCTTAATTTCATCACCTTTGCGAACCATGACTTGATCGATTCTGCCAGGTACCTTAGAGGAAATACTGTATTGCTGAGATTCAATTTGTCCTTGAAGACGAAAGGGTGGCGTTTGATAAGCGTCAAAAAACTTATAACCGACCCAACCTGCAATAACGAGCGCGCCTAGTGTCGCGAGTGTTGGTTTAACCTTGTTCATGATACGTCCTTACTAGTGATTTTTGCAGGATTAATAGAGTTATATTTATATTGGTTAAAGCTGTTCATTTCATTGGATAGCGCAAGTAACTTGTTGAGAGAGAGTAGGTACTGGAAACTTGCGGCGGCTTGTTGTGTTTTAATGCTCGCAACATAAAGCTCGGCATCGACGACATCAATGGAGCGACCTAAACCTTGAGCAAACGCCTTTTGTCTTAGTAAAAGATTCTCTTTTGCTAATGATAGGCTTGAATTTAGTCCAACCGCTTCGTCGAGGGCTTGCTGGGCTTCTAAATAGGTCTTTTCTACTAATACGCTTAAATCTAGTTTTGCTTGGCGTTTTAGGAATTGAACTTGGCTCACAGCACTGTTTGCTGCTTTAACTTTTTCACTGCGCCCGGTATTTTCTAGTAGTGGCACGCTGACGCCAATACCGACTAACCAATCAGGGGTCATCTGATTGGCTAATGAATCCCCTTCATAAAGGTTATAGTCACCGTAAGCATATACTTCAGGATAGTATTTGCCGTTCTCAGCTTTGATAAGACTGCTAGCTTGTTTTTCTTTTGCATCGAGGATCGCTAAGCCCGGATAGGTGTCTAACGTCTGGTCAACAAACGCATCGAGAGGGGGTAAGTTGCGGTTAATAAAGAGTTCGTCTCGCGGCTCAACCTTTTCGACTTGGCCTAAGATTTGTGTCAGTGCTGCTTGGGCGATATTCAGGCTATGTTGCGCCTTCTTTCTCTCGATGGTGGCTTTATCGAGTGAGGCCTCCGCTTGTAAGCGTTCTACTCTAGCAATTTGGCCTTGCTGTTCGAGTTTAATGGCGTAATCGCGATGTTTCGTCAGCCCTTGTTCGGCAGCGAGGCGCGTTTCAACCACTTCCTTAGCTAAAATCACGCTGAAGTAGTATTTACTCAGATCTTCGTATCGCGCTTGCACCTCCATCGCAAACTGACTTTCCGCCTCTTCTTGACGGCCTTCTGCCGCCGTTTGCGCCGCGGTGATCCGCCCACCAGTAAAGATTGGCCAGATTGCGCGGATGGAAGAGCTGAAGATATCTTGGTGCTCGATCGTGGAAGTAATACCTCCAAGATTGAGTCCACCAAGACTGCCTGCTATTTGGCCAAGACCTGGCGGGACACCGTTGAGGCTTTCTGCAAGCTGGTCTCCTGATACCGTCACGTCTTTGTCTAGACGGGTGTAATTCGCGCCAATGGTGACGCTAGGTAGGTTAAGGTTGTTCGTGGCGCTTTTTAAGTGCCCATAACGCTCTACATTGGCTCGCTGCGCGGCGAGTGAGTTGTTGTTTTGTTGAAGCAGTTGCCAAGCCTCGTCAAAAGAGACCTCAGCGCTCCATGCATTGATAGACAGGGTGCTTAGCAATGCGCCCACAACCAGAGGTAGGGACTTAATCTTCATGTTTGCTCCAAGCCGATGTTAATAAAATATTTAGAGTTTAAACTCTAATATTGTTCAGTGCAACAATATAAATGTAGTTGCTTTTGGATAAACAGCGAAGTTAAGTGATTGTTTTTTTTGGCATCGCGCAAATACAAAGAGACTCGCAATGAGCCTCTTCAATTTGGGTGTCTTTTATTATGGGGAAGGGCATACGTAGCCTGCTCGCCACACTAAGTCCTTTGCTTGAAGCATTGCCTTCAACACTTCACTTCCCGACATTTGCGGAGAAGCAAATGAGACGAGCAGCTCGTGCTCGATACTTTGTTGTTGGCAATCTTGTTTTTGGTAAGCCCTAACATGAGTAAACGTTGACGATCGATTTTTTGACAGCACAGCCCTATTGAGGCAAATTCCAAAACAGTCACGTTTCATAGCCTTGTTCCTCCTAACGTGAGTCCTTATACGCCCTCATTTTTTTATTTTTTTAGAGGTTATTTTTTACAGTATGACGAGCCGCTTTCGTCATTTGATAAGCCATAGTAACTATCACAATGGTCGGTGAACGTGCATCTGGGCCTATCGATGAAGTGACAAGACCGGTAGGGTTTTGTTAGGCCATGTATTACGTATTGTTATTCTGGCCTCGTATTTGTTCTCTTTTCTACCTTAACTATTCACTTTCGTCGCGTCTTGTTTAACGGCTGCCTAGTTACTATACAAAATGTGGGCTAATTAGTTCTAAAATTAACCTAAAAGGGCTGTGATCTTAGTCAGTGTTCTTTATGAATAATATGCAATAAGGTTTTTGGCAGCAGTAGTTTGTAACTATTTGTTTATTTGACGGAATCATAAATAATCCTTGCATTGTGATTTGCCGAAAGGGGAGTCACATAACAAAGATGAGTTAAGTGTATTCATGTTACGCGGCTGTTACAGTGAGAATAGCAAAGGAGAGTGACAATGAAATGGAATCAATTCAGCTTTCGTCATCGCTTGCTCATTATTATGACGTTGTCGGGCTTGCTTCAGTTGGTCGTATTGTCATTGGCTGGCTTTAGTTACATTAAGCAGTCGCAAGAGCAGGAAATGGGATTTAAAGCGAAGGGGGTAGCTACGTTTTTAGCGCAATCATCATCGGTGATCAACATGATTGAAGAACAGTCTACGGCGAAAATGCAAGCGAGATTCCGTGGTCTGACTGAGATGATTGGCGCAGCTTTTATCGTAATTGGTGACCATCAAGGTATCAGGCTCGTCCACCCTATTGACGAGCGCATTGGTAAGCCAATGAAAGGCGGAGACAATGATAAAGCACTGGTCGATGGGCAGGCTTATGTTTCATTTGCTGAAGGTTCATTAGGAAAGTCAGTACGGGGAAAAGCGGCCATTTTCGATAGCCATGGTCAAATTATCGGTGTGGTTTCCGTTGGATACTTAATCGATAGGTTACAAGATAGAATCGAGCCGTATTTGGCCTTTTTGTTAGGAATGGCGGTGTTGGTACTCGTCGTCAATGGCGTGATATCGAATTATATCTCTCGGCGATTTCAAAAAGCGATTTTGGGCTTTGAGCCTGAAGAGATTGGTCGCTTGTATGGTGAGCTTGACGTAACCATGAGTACCATTAAAGAAGGGGTCATCAGTATTGACTCTAACGGTGTTTTACGATCTATTAATACCAGTGCTTGCGAGATTTTAAAGTTAAACAAGCAAGACACTATCAATCAACCCTTAGTTGATGTGCTGCCAAATTCGGACTTACATAGTTTAATTAATAGCCAAGAAGTGGATCACGATATTGAGTTGTATTTGAATCATCAACGTATCGTAGCGAATCGAAGTCCAATCATTGTCGATGGTAAGGTGGTTGGAGCGGTATCCAGTTTTCGCCTGCGGGATGAAATTAGTGAGTTAACGGCGCAGCTGTCTCAAACCCAAGCCTATGCAGAAATGTTGCGCGCTCAAACTCATGAGCACCGTAATAAGCTCAATACGATTAATGGCATGCTACAAATGGGTGAGTTGGATGCAGTTCAACAACTGATCGGCTTGGAAACCGCGCACTATCAGTCGCTGATTGAATTTTTGCGGGAGACCATGCGCGACCCGCTAATTGCGGGGATGTTGTTGGGAAAGACGGAGCGCGCACGTGAACTGGGTTTAACGTTAGTCGTGGATCCTGATTCGCGTTTAGAGCCGCTACCTGTGGAGTTAAATGCGGATGATATTGTGACCATTTTAGGTAATTTAATTGATAACGCTTTCGAAGCGACGCTGTCAGCGATCAAGCAGCAGCCAAACGAACGGGTACTTCGTTCGACAATTGAAGTCTCTGTGAGTGATTATGGCAATGAAATTATTCTCGAAGTGGTGGATAGAGGCTGTGGTTTGCCTAGTGACATTGACGTATCGTTGCTAACACAACGAGGGGTGTCGAGTAAATCGGCCAGTAATCGCGGCGTTGGTTTATTTTTGGTTAAGCAATTAACGGAGCGCTATCAAGGACAGCTTGAACTGATAGCAAATAATGATATGGGGACTCGAGTCACTGTATACGTACCAAAGGATGGAATGGCATGAGTACAATGACACGTGTAATGATCATAGAAGATGATCTGAAAATCGCGGAGTTACATCGTCGCTACCTAGAAAAAATGGGGGGATTTGAGGTGGTCGGGATTGCCACATCACGCTCGGAAGCCGAAATGCAGCTGGAGCTGTTAGAACCAGAACTGGTTCTGCTAGATGTTTATCTACCCGATGGTACGGGTATTGATATTCTCGGCAGATTAAGGACAGTGAACCAAGCCTGTGATGTTATTCTAATTACTGCGGCGAGAGATGTGGAAACCTTACAGCAAGCAATGCGCGGTGGCGTGATTGATTACTTACTCAAACCCGTTATGTATCCTCGTTTAGAAGCCGCGTTAAAAAAATATCAGAAGCGAACAAAACAACTTCATCACGTGGACGGGCTTGATCAGTCACTCGTTGATGAAATGATGCAGAGCCATAGCGGAGAAGCAAAGGCAGATAAGCACCTTCCTAAAGGTATTGATGGTGTTACATTGGAAAAAATTCGTATGTTGTTCACTGAACACAGCTTATATACCGCCGATGAAGCGGGGGAAAATATAGGAGCAAGCCGAACAACAGCACGGCGCTATCTTGAATTTTTAATTAGTACCGGAGAGTTAGAAGCCGATGTTAATTATGGCTCTGTTGGGCGACCTGAGCGGTGCTATCGTCGTCTAGTCCGTGAGTAAAAGGTTCGTAAATGCGCAAGAGGTTGATGTGGTAAAGCCATTGGAAGAGACCAGTAGTAGCGTGAGTAATAACGCGATCAACAGCATGAATTCTATGCGGTTAGTCCCTTTTACTGCCGATCACTATGCGATGTTAATTGAATGGATTGACTCGGAAAGGCTCAATTATCAATGGGGCGGGTTTCAATTTACTTTCCCTTTGACGCCTACCCAGCTCAATAAATATTTCTCAAATCGCTTGAGTCGCCCTTTTTTATGTCAACGGGACGGTTGTTTTGTCGGCTTTGTGGAGCTTTTTCAAGCGTCCAAAGATGTACAGCGTATCTGTCGAGTCTTTATCCAACCAGATTATCGGGGGCAAGGGCTAGCATCAGAGATGCTGCGTCTAGTGATAGCTGTAGCTAAAGTAAACCATCCTATATCAGACATTACACTGTCAGTATTTTCCCATAATCACTCCGCTATTCAGTGTTACCAGCAATTAGGCTTTGAGCGAACCGAAGTAGTCAAAAATGTCAGGTTTATTGAGGGGCGGTATTGGGATCTGTGGCTAATGTCCCTTACCCAAAATTAAATCATGGAGTAATGGTTTTGCTTCAACGTGTTGGAAAAGAGTGATGAATAAGTATGTTAACCATTGAACCGTTAAATGAACAAAATCTTGAAGATGTTTTAATGTTGTCTGTACAGGATGAGCAGCGCCCTTACATCGGCGACATTGATGAAATTATTGACCAAAGCTGTCAAAAGAGTGAAGAAACACAATGGGTGATCTGCCAAGCTGGAAAACCCGTGGGCTTTTTTCTACTCGACCGTGCTTATGCCAATCGGTATTTATTCTGTCCGCAAGGGTCAGTTGGCCTTAGGTCGTTTCTGATTGACCAGCAATATCAAGGGCAAGGCATTGCTAAACGTGCCATTCGACAAATACAAGACCAGTACATGGTGTGGTTAGGGAAAGACCATTCAGATTTGTATCTCACGGTGAATTGTAAGAATGCCTTAGCAAGATCGCTGTATGTGAAGGCCGGGTTTATGGATACCGAACAACTTTACCTTGGCGGCGAGGCAGGACCTCAACATATAATGTGCTTTAAATCAAAGAAGCGTGGATAAATAGGACTATGATGCTCGCTGCTGTTGCACTGTTGCACGGCCGTGTTAGCCGTTACGAGTTATCACGGAGCAGCGAGGTGGCACATTGGAGCGGTACCCAACTATGTCGGTGTCCCTATCTAATAACGAATCATGATTAACACGCAATAAATAAGGCAATTGGTGTGATTTCAAAACTTCCGCGCTGGATTGAATCTGGAGCGTTTATTTTATCATTGCTCGCAGGGACGGTGAATGCGGTCGGCTTATTGGGCTTTCAGCATCAGGCTATTTCTCATTTATCAGGAACGGCCACATTACTAGGAACGCAATTATTTAATGATTGGGCGAGCTCCGCTCATTTGATTGGTATTGTTATGAGCTTCCTATTAGGTTCGGCCATTTCTGGATGGTTCATATCGAATGTGTCTTTGAAATTAGGGCGTCAATATGAGTGGTTGTTATGCATTGAAAGTGCGTTGTTGTTATCTGCGACTTACTTTTTAGTGGCAGGCTCGCCAACGGGTAGTTACTTTGCTTCGGCCGCATGTGGTTTACAAAATGCGCTTGCTACGACGTTTAGTGGTGCCGTGGTTAGAACGACACACGTGACGGGTATCGTCACTGATTTGGGGATCATGATAGGCTCAACACTAAGAGGCGAAGCGTTTGATAAGCGCAAAGCTAAATTGTTCGTGACCATATTAGTAGGCTTTATCTGTGGTGGGTTAGTTGGTGCTTTATTATTCAATCAGTTGGCGTTTTATGCGCTGTTGCCTCCAGCGGTATTATGCATTATTTTGGCGTTAGGTTATCGCGTATATAGAAAGCGAATTGCTTATACTTCTCGCTCAAATTAAGGAATGAACAAGTGAAAACACAATGGATTGTGGACGCGTTTACGTCTGAGATGTTTAAAGGTAACAGTGCTGCCATCATGCTGGTAGACGAGTTTCCAAGTGATCAGTGGATGCAAAACGTCGCGATAGAGAATAATTTGTCAGAAACTGCGTATCTAACACCGATTGCCGCCAATCACTATTATATTCGGTGGTTTTCGCCACTGACGGAGATTGATTTTTGTGGTCATGCGACACTGGCATCGGCTTATATACTCTATAATCACTTAGCGATGGAACAGGGTATTTCGGCTGCGGATACCATCCGGTTTTCAACTAATGAGGTAGGTGATCTTACCGTTAGGCTATTGAAGACAGGTCGAATTGAAATGAGCTTTCCCAATCAGAATCCTACCCCCATCACAGACATCCCCCCAGCATTGCTTGAAGGGCTGTCACATGCTCCCACTCGCGTTTTACGCAATGAGCAAGCGTATTTTGCCGTTTATGAATCCGAAGAGGATGTCATTGACATCGAAGCGGATAGCTCAGTGTTAGCGCAGCTGGCGCCCTATGATATTGTCGTCACGGCGCCGTCGGCACATCCGCAGCGCGATTTTGTGTCTCGTTATTTTTGGCCAGCGAGTGGTGGCGACGAAGATCCAGTGACAGGCTCGATACATGCGGGATTGATACCTTATTGGGGCGAGCAACTTGGGAAAACGTCAATGGTAGCTTTTCAAGCATCGCAACGAAGCGGCATATTGTACGCAGAGCTCTCTGGCGAAAGAGTGCTCGTTTCTGGTGATGCTGTTTTGTTTTCCAAGTCTGAGCTGTACATTTAAAGCCTCACATTAATCCATACTCAGTTAGAGAACAGAGACAAGACAAGAGCGATAGAATGAAATTATCGAAAAGAGAAAGTCGTGTTGTAGAAGGCGCGATTGATCAATGGCTGGAGCAGGGCGTTATTACCCCAGAGGATTCGGATAAGCTGAAGGATAGCTATCAAATCGTAAAAATAGACTGGTCGTTGATCGCCAAATACTCATTCTGGATAGCGATTGTTTGTATTGTGTTATCAGTGCTATCTGTGCTGCTCGATGAATGGCTAATTAAGCTCTTTGAGGAGATCTTCACGGCCCCTGATATTGCGAAAAGTGGCTTTTTCGCGTTGATTTCAGCACTATTTTACACATTCGGCCTTCGCCGTAAGAAGCTTTCTCCGGATAAAGTGTTTAGCAATGAAGCACTATTTGTACTGGGAATAATCAGTACTGCAGTGTCGATTTATTTTCTGGGGCAGGTGATTCAAACAGACAGCGTCACCAAGTTAATACTCGTCGCTTCGCTTGTTTATGGCTTATTAGGACTTTGGATTCCATCGCTTATCGTTTGGTTATGTGCGTTACTGTCGTTAGGTTGTTGGTTTGGGTTTGAAACTCATCAGGCTAGCGAGTTAGGCTACTTTATTGGATTAAATTTCCCACTACGTTTTGTGTTGTTTGGTGTACTACTCATCACTTCTAGCTCATGGGTGTTGCGTCGTTGGAAATCAAAGGAAGACTTTGTCATTACGACACGAGCGGTAGGGATGTCGGTATTCTTTGTCTCTATGTGGCTGATGTCCGTATTTGGAAACCATGCCGATTGGTCGGTATGGAGTGAGGTCACTCAATTCTCTTTGGTTCATTGGTCGCTGCTACTACTTGTTGCGTCTATTGCATCTGTCTATCACGGCATAAAGTATGATGATGAACTGACGAGAGGGTTTGGTTTGATTTTTATCTTTATCAATCTCTACACTCGTTTTATCGAGTATTTTTGGGAAGGGACACACAAAGCCGTGTTCTTTGCCGTTCTAGCGATAAGCTTTTGGTTCTTTGGGACGCGAGCGGAAAAAATCTACCGTATTGGCCTAACAAGTGAAACACCAAATGGTGATAAAAAGAGCACTTGAGTCATTTTTTGTCGCAGCAATGAAGCGTTACTCACTTACGTGCACAGTAAACGGCGTAGATGAAACCTCTTCGTTGCTGAAAAGACAAAAGCGTATTCAGTCCATTAGGCTGAACACGCTTTGATTCTATTGAGTCTAATACTACTTGTGGTTCAGTCTTTTGCTTTATTACACACCGCGCGAACCATACCTTTGAAGATAAATAGATGCGCAGGCATCATAGCAAACCAATACAGTAGTCCGCGGAACCCTTGGGGGTGCCACCATGCGGTGATATTTATTTCCCGCTTGTCACCTAGGTCGGTAATCGTGAATTCAAGTCTGCCGAGACCAGGTCCCTTCATGCCAAATAGCAGAGAAAGAAAACCAGGCTCCTCACATCGAATGACTTTCCATGAATCAATGAAATCACCCACCTGAAGCTGTGGGCCTGTTGGCGTGCGTCGAATAGGGCGGCCACCGCCGAAGAAAATATCCAACCACTCCCTTGTTCGCCACAGTAAATTGGCAAAAAAGTAGCCTTCATCCGGGCTACCGATTTTCTTAACCACATCCCATAGTGCCTGAGTGGATTTGCTGGTGGTTAACGTTGCACCGGTCTTTTTAGGGTAGTAACCATATCCAGCTTGCCAGCGGGTGAGTGCGCTTGGGTCGAACCCCCAAACATTGCTCAGGACAAAGTCACCCTCTTGCTCAACACTGGACTGTACAGCATCAGCATAAGAAATTAATGATTGAGGGTAACGTTCTTGGATTGAAGCCGAATCTGCAATGAAATCGTGTTCTAATCCGGCGAGTAATGCTCGTCCTATATTTGAAGGTACTGAGGTAACAACGCCTAGCCAATACGAAGCAAGTTTTGGGGTGAGTAGGCTGGTTGCCCAAAGGCGGAGAGGCTTATCAACACTATCACATATAATTTGAAATTGTTGATGGTAGGATAAAATGTCCGGTCCACCGACCTCATAGATGACATTAGACGGTATTTCGTCATCAATCAATTGTAAGAGATAATAGTTAAGATTCTCTAAAGCGATGGGGTTAGCTTTGGATTCGACCCATTTAGGGGCAATGAGGACGGGCAGATTATAGACAAAATCACGCATAATTTCATACGCGGCTGATCCCGGTCCGATAATAACGCCTGCTCTCAATTCAGTCACTGGAACCTTGCTGGTTCTAAGTAAGTCCCCAGTCGCCTTTCTTGCTGCTAAATGTTCGGAGTTGCCGGTTTGTGGTTGAATGGCACTTAAGTAAATAACATGCTGAACGTCACTGATATCGAGTGCCTCTTTGACATGGCGGGCAAGAGTCAGCTCGTAGTCGAGAAAGTCGTGACCATGAGCCATGCCATGGACAAGGAAAAAGACGATGTCGAAATGTGGTATGAGTGCGAGCGTAGCTTCTCGATTGGATAAATCGAGGTATTCAAATTTCAATTGAGAGTGAGGCATGACTCGCGCTTTGAGGTAATCAATTTGACGCGCCGCTGCGGTGACTTCGTGTCCTTGCTCAAGAAGCTTGGGAATTAATTGTGATCCGACGTAACCAGAAGCCCCAAGAACCAAAATGCGTTTCATTCATCACTCCATTGAATCAATATTATCTCTATAAAATCTAACACGTTTCTTGTGTTTTACTGCGCTATTTGTTTGCTTAAAAGAGCTTTTATTCAAAGGCCCTATGAAAACTATTCATAATATGAAATTTATAAAAAACGATATATCATTCTTATCTTGTCGTTAAAAGCGAACAGTTCGACTTTAACGGCCTAAATTGGCTTCCTACAAAAGCCTTTTTAGTGTAGATTCACACTCCAATTTTGTATGTGATTGAAGTGTATTAATGCTTAAATTGTCTGACCTAAGTAAAGGCTATATCGACGGTGGGGAATTTCACCCTGTACTGCAAGGTGCAGAGTTAACATTGTCGCAAGGTGAGCAATTAGCATTGATGGGTGAGAGTGGTTCTGGCAAGAGTACACTTCTGAATTTGCTTGCTGGTATTGATCGTGTGGATTCGGGTGAAATTTGGTATCCAGACTTCGCTATGCATGATTCTAGCGAAAGCATGCGCACCGCTTACCGTCGAAATAACATTGGTCACATATTCCAGCAATTCAATTTACTTCCGACACTGAATGTTGCAGACAACATCCGATTCTGTCGTCAGATTAAAGGCCTACCGGAAGACCGAGGATTATGGCGTCAGATTTTATCTGCGTTAGACCTCATGGCGCTGTTAGGGCGTTATCCAGAAGAAGTTTCTGGTGGTCAACAACAACGAGCGGCGATTGCTCGTGCGCTTTATATGGAGCCTAAAATTCTCCTTGCGGATGAGCCAACGGGTAGTCTCGATGAACGAAACGCAGAAGCGGTTATGCGACTTTTGACGTCGTTAACCAAGCAATTACAGTGTACTTTGTTGGTCGTCACCCACAGTGAAAAAGTGGCCAGTCATATGGATGGGTGTATACGCCTTCAAGGGGGGCAGTTGCATGTTGTTGCCCGTAGTTAAGGCGCTACTTGGGCATTATCGCCGTCATCCACTGCAAATATTATTAGTTTGGTTAGGGTTAACGCTCGGAGTATCACTTCTTGTAGGTGTAACGGCGATTAATCACCATGCTAAGCAAGCCTATGCGAGCGGTGAGAAACTGTTCGCCAATCCTGTTCCCTATCGAATTAGGCCAAAACACGCTGACACGAAAATACCTCAAGGTTTTTATATTCAATTACGTCGTGAGGGTTTTAAGCAGTGTGTGCCATTTGATATGCACAAAGTCACGTCAGAAGATGGACTGGAGCTCAATCTTGTTGGTGTTGATCCGATAGCGTTACTGCAATTAAAAAATTCGGTCACAATTAGTGATATCGCATCGCAAGACTTGATTAAAGTGCCGTCGACGGTGATCGTGAGTGCCGACTTAGCCAAGCTTAAAGGCTGGGTCGCTGGTGATATTATCCCTTTAGAGGGGGGAGTATTGCTAGGGCCTATTAAAATCGATAAGAAAAGTGGTATCCGTGGAACTCGTATTCTGGCAGATATGTCTCTCCTTAGAGGTCTCAAAAAGTCTTCGGGATTATCGGTTATCGCTTGTGGCGAAATGTCGGCAGAAAAACTCGAAGCCTTGCGTAAGCGCATTCCCAATGGGATGACGCTTTCTCGGAGCTCTCAATCGCAACTAGAGGCATTAACTAAAGCCTTCCACACCAATTTGACCGCAATGAGTATGCTCTCTTTTGTTGTGGGTTTATTCATATTTTACCAAGCGATGTCGTTGTCTTTAGCGCAACGTCAGCCATTAGTAGGTAGCCTACGTCAGTTAGGTGTATCTGGGTGGCAATTAGCTCAGGCGCTTTGTCTTGAGCTGGCAGGTTTAGTGTTCTTAAGCTGGTTAGGTGGCAATGTGTTTGGTTTGGTGCTTGCCAACCAACTTATTCCAGCTGTATCTCAAAGCCTAAGTGATTTATATGATGCGAATATCGGGTTAACGATTGAGTGGAGTTGGCAATGGAGCATTTATAGCTTTTTGTTGGCGTTTGCTGGTGCCGTTATATCTTGTGGTTGGCCTTTAGTTCGCTTGCTTAAATCGCAGCCAATTCGGCTTTCGTCTCGCTTATCTTTAATGCGCTTTACCGGTGCTGAGTTCACATGGCAAGCCTTTGTTGCGTGTGGTTTTTGTGTAGCAGCGATTGCGATATATCAAGCACCTAAATCTCAAAGCTCTGGCTACGCTATTATTGTATTGATGCTACTCAGCGTCGCACTCATCACGCCATTTATTATCTGGAAAGTGTTTACGGGACTGTCATTTTCTTTGAAATGGGTCAAGGTAAGGTGGTTCTTTGCTGATGCGGCTGCCAGCATGAGTTACCGTGGTGTTGCGAATATGGCCTTTATGCTGGCTCTCGCTGCCAATATGGGCGTCGAAACGATGGTCGGTAGTTTCCGTGACACCACCGATCGGTGGCTAACGCAACGTTTAGCTGCGGATATCTATGTTTACCCAACGAGTAATAATGCGAGTCGTATGAGCCACTGGTTAGAGAGTCAACCAGAAGTTGACCGCGTATGGTGGCGTTGGGAAGAAGAAATGCCTAGTAAATATGGCATGATGCAAGTAGTGAGTACTGGAGACTCTGTTGGCGAGTTGGAATCTCTGACGGTTAAAATTGCTATTCCAAACTACTGGTATCATTTACATCACTCACGAGGCGTGATGATTAGTGAGTCGATGGCACTTAAACAAGGGTTAAGACCGGGTGATTACCTGAATTTAGGTAAGCCGTTAGGTCGCAATTGGCAAGTCATCGGTGTGTATTACGACTATGGCAACCCATATCATCAAGTGCTTATGTCACAAAATCGTTGGCTCGCTCATTTCTCGGGATCGGGTGATGTTGCCCTTGGCGCGGTGCTCAATGATAAAGAACAATCACTTTTGGTGCAGCGACGACTACAGAGCACCTTTAGGTTGAACTCTGAGCGTATATATGACAATACGACCATTCACAAAGAAGCAATGCAAACCTTTGATCGTACTTTTTCGATTGCAGATACGTTAGGTAATATCACATTGGTGATAGCGGTATTTGGTATTTTCTTCTCTACCATAGCAGGGGAAGTTTCTCGGCAGCGGCACACGTCGTTATTACGCTGTTTTGGTATTTCGGGAAGAGAGCTTGTGTTAATGGGAGGCTTGCAATTGCTGGTGTTTGGACTGATTTCAGCTGCCATAGCGATGCCGCTGGGCGTCGCCTTAGCGCAATTAATTGTCGATATTGTTATCAAACAGTCCTTTGGTTGGTCTTTGCAGTTGCAAATTGTACCGTGGCAGTATTTAACGTCATGCTTGTGGAGCATGCTGGCACTAGTGATCGCTGGCGCGATTCCGGTGCTAAGACTCATTAGGAACTCACCGATCCACTCATTAAGAGATGCGTTGTAAATGAATCGACTGCAGAAACTCATTTTTTCATGTTGCTTGGTGGTGGTAGTCGCGGTGTCATTTGTTGCGATCCTTAAAGAGGATGAACAGCGCATCACTCGCTCAAAAACAACCCATATCAATACGATATTTGGCTCGCCGGGCAAGAAAGTCTTTGAACCAGTATTGCCTGATCGTGTTGTGACATTACCTAAAGATTTTCGCTTTCACCCCGAGTTTCAGCATGAATGGTGGCAACTTGTGACGAAGTTGACCGATGAGCACGGACAAACGTATTGGATGAGGTGGCGTTTTTTCCGCTACGCCAGCGATGATCGAGTCAAAACAGGTTGGGAAGACCCGCAAATCTATATCTCTAACGTTGTGTTGACCAGCCATCTGGGTATGTTTACTGATCAGCGTATTGCTCGTGGTGGTATAGGGCAAGCAGGGGGAGTGAGTCGACCATTTAGGGTGTGGATTGATGACTGGTCTTGGCGGTCTTTATCGAACGACCCAATGCCTGGCAATTTAAAGATTTCAACAGAAAAGTTCAACGTTAACTTACAGTTTGAACGTAATGGGCAGTATGCGGTTATTGGTAATGATGGTTATCATTCCAAGCATGATCTTTTACCGCGCGCATCTTACGTGATTGAAGCGCCGTTTATTAAAACTTCAGGACAAATTTCGCTACCCAATGGCAAGAGCTTGAAGGTAACGGGTAGTGCTTGGCTGTCAAAAGAGTGGGGCAGTGAACTTGTTGGTGGAAATTACGTTGGTGAAGACAATTTTATCGTAAAACTGTCCGCGAAACGTGTTCTTATGGTCAGCCAATACCGATATAAAGACAATATGCCTTATGTCAGTGCAAGCGTGATAGATGATGATGGACACGTTACTACAATTGATAGTGATGAGATTACGTTAATAGCGCTTAAGTTCACCGAGTTGAATGGTGGTGCTCGTGTACCTTTAAATTGGAAGATCAGTATACCAAGTCATGATATTAATCTTGTCATCAAGGCTGGAAAACAGGTGAATTGGGTTAACTTTGTTGTTCCTCAATGGCAAGGTCCAGTCCGTACTAGAGGTTCTCATATTGTTTCTGGCTATATTCAACTAAGTGGCTATTAGAAGAGGGCCTTCTGTCTCAGTATTTCGTTTCTAATCACCTTTATAAATGTTGTTACTCAGCAACATTTTCTCTCTTGCAACTTTTTTGCAGCATTTTCTAAATCAAGATGATATTGACAGCCGCACAAGCAACGCGGCTGTTTATTATCGTTAGCATCTTTCTGCACTATACTATTCTATAGTTGGAGTATTATTTTATGGATATCTCGAATAGTTTCCTGTTAATATTCGGTTATTCCTACAAGTAACCTCCGTACAATCGATTTTTTCTGTAAATTAACTAGATATAGAATCTAACTATTCAAACAAAACGAATAACTATAAAGGGTTTATCTATGAACGACGTCATTCGTGACTTTTTTAAGATGGAATCAGCAGGTGGTATTATCTTGGTGATTGCAGCTGCGATTGCGATGGTTGTTGCTAACTCTCCTCTCAATGAGCTTTACCAAGGCGCACTTCATACCTATGTGTTTGGTTTATCTATTTCTCACTGGATTAACGACGGCTTGATGGCCGTATTCTTCATGTTGATTGGTCTAGAAGTGAAGCGAGAATTGCTAGAGGGTGCGCTGAAGTCTCGTGAGACTGCGATTTTCCCAGCGATTGCGGCAGTAGGCGGTATGGTTGCACCTGCACTTATTTACGTTCTCTTTAACTCAGGCGATCCTGAAGCAATGAGTGGCTGGGCGATTCCAGCAGCAACAGATATCGCTTTTGCTCTTGGTATTATGGCGTTACTTGGGAAACGCGTACCGGTTGCACTTAAAGTATTCTTGTTGGCGCTAGCAATTATTGATGACCTAGGTGTTATCGTTATTATTGCGCTATTTTATAGCAGTGACTTGTCCACGCTTGCCCTAACGATTGGTTTTGCGATGACGGCTCTATTGTTTGCGCTGAACTCGAAACAAGTAACAAAACTACCTATTTACCTCGCAGTTGGTTTGGTATTGTGGGTTAGCGTATTGGCTTCTGGTGTCCACGCGACGTTGGCTGGTGTTGTTCTTGGCTTCGCCATACCGCTTCAAGGTAAACCGGGAGAACACTCTCCGCTGAAACATATGGAGCATACACTCCACCCTTATGTGGCTTTTGGTATTTTACCAATATTTGCTTTCGCGAATGCTGGCATCTCACTGCAAGGCGTATCGATGGAAGGTTTAACATCAATGCTACCTTTGGGTATTGCAGCGGGTCTATTAATTGGTAAACCTTTGGGTATCTTTACCTTTAGTTGGGCGGCAGTGAAGTTTGGCGTGGCTAAGCTCCCTGAAGGGGTTAACTTCAAGCAGGTATTTGCGGTTAGTGTGTTATGTGGTATCGGTTTCACCATGTCGATTTTCATCGCTTCACTTGCGTTTGTTGGCGTTAGCCCTGAATTTGATACCTACGCAAGACTCGGTATTTTAATGGGGTCGACTACAGCGGCAATTCTTGGTTACGGTTTGCTTAATGCCTCGTTACCAAAGGAAGCAGCACCTGAGCCCAAAGAGCAATATTAAATCCTCAGGACTAACTTGATGTAATTAAGCCCAACTTCGGTTGGGTTTTTTTTGTCTCAAAAAATCGGTGTGGAAGTAGCTTGCGTTGCCTGTGATGGAGCAATACAGGTCGAGCTTTATCCAATGTTGTTATCTTTCGTCCTTAGCGGGGGATAAAGGTAAGATATTTCTCTAATCGCTTTCCTTAGAACCATTGCATCGTTAAAATGGCGCTTCTTTAAAAGGGGGTCAGATGCACCAATCACTGAAGTATATAACGGGTTACCCAGGCAACTTAATTGAACAAGTCTCAGGTTTAGTGGAGTCTGGTCGTTTTACTGCGTGGTTTGAGCAGCGCTATCCTGAATCGCACCAAATAAAAAGCGAAAAGGCCTTGTTTGAGTTCACTATGCAAATTAAACAACGCTTCATGAAAAAAACAGCGCCGATCACTAAAGTGGTGTGGGACAGCAAAATTCACCTGATCAACAATGCACTTGGCTTACATACCTATGTTTCTCGTGTGCATGGTGGAAAGCTGAAAGCTAAAAATGAAATACGTATTGCGAGTATATTTAAAGATGCCCCTGAACCTTTACTGAGAATGTTAGTGGTTCACGAACTGGCTCACGTTAGAGAAAAAGAACACGATAAAGGGTTTTATCAACTATGTTGTCACATGGAACCCAACTATCATCAACTTGAGTTTGATGCCCGCCTTTTTATGATTTACAAAGAGTTGATGAATGAAAACGCCAAAAAACGTTAATAACAACACGATTAAAGATCCACAAACGACCTCTGTCATTGAGAAGCGAGCAGCTGCGGGGTTGCATAAAAATAACCGACATCATGGGCGATATGATTTCGTTGCTTTGGTGAAAGCGGTCCCTGCATTGAAAGCAGTGATGACGAAAAACCCTAATGGCGAAGATACGATATCGTTTTCCGATCCTTTAGCGGTGAAATTACTCAATAAAGCGCTCCTTATGTCAGAATATGGCGTGGAGTTTTGGGATATACCTGAAGGGTTTTTATGCCCACCGATTCCAGGGCGCGCCGATTATATCCATTGGTTGAGTGAGCATCTAAATCGAGATTTAGCAAAGCCCGGTGCAAAAATTAAAGTACGAGCGCTTGATGTAGGGGTAGGAGCTAACTGTATTTACCCTATTATTGGTGCATCGCAGTATTACTGGAACTGGGTTGGTTCAGAGATAGACGCTAGTGCCATTGAAGCAGCAAGACGCATTGTTGATAATAATCCGTCGTTGGCAAAAAAAATCGAGATTCGTCAGCAAACGAACCCAAATACAATTTTTGAAGGGGTGATTCACCCTGGAGACTTCTTTGTTGTCACTACTTGTAATCCACCGTTTCATAAATCATTAGAAGAGGCAAAGCAAGGCTCGGAGCGTAAAGTTAAGAACCTTGGGCAGAACCGCCAGCAAAGGGGCAGCAATGCAGTATCAGTTGATACATCAGCCCTTAACTTTGGTGGACAAAAAGCTGAGTTATGGTGTCCGGGTGGCGAAGCCGCATTTGTCGCCAAAATGGCACAAGAGAGTGAGCGTTTTTCCAAGCAAGTGATTTGGTTTAGTACCTTACTTTCCAAAAAAGACAATATAAGACCACTGACCAAAAAACTGGAGCAATTAGGCGCGACAGAAATTGTCATACAAGAAATGGCGCAGGGTCAGAAAAAAAGCCGCTTTGTGGTATGGAGCTTTATGTCAACACAGCAGCGAAGTCAGTTTGCTAAAACATTGAAGTAAGTGTTACTGATAGAGCAATGATTGGTACTTCTCGACCATTGCTCTATTGCCTGCTTTCGATTCAAGGTCGATTAACACCCTCAAACTTGCCTTTTGATAACCGTAGCGTTGGTTAAATGCCAATAAACGCAGTCGAGCTTCTTTCAATTGATGGTTTCTAACCTCTATAGCGGCGAGCTGTATTGTAGCGTTTGGGCGTAGAGGTTGATGATCAAGTGATTTAACAAAATATGCTTCGGCTTTCTTTAAGTGGTTCGCCTTCAGTGCGCATAATCCGGCATTTTCATAACTTGATGCGACTTGATAATAAAAAGGTTGTTCAATCGCCTGGTTAAAATAGTGCTCGGCTTTGTCATAGTCTCCCTGCTTACACAAAAATGTCCCGTAGTTATTCAAAACAGTCCCATTGTTGGGGTAAGTGCTCGTTGCTTGCTCATAGGCGTTTCGTGCTGCTTTGACATCACCGACGGTTTCATAGTAGTAAGCCATAGTTAAGCTTGTGCGATAGTATTTTGGAGCATGCTTCATTGCCTTTTCAAAGTTTTGTTTTGCTCGGGCGTAATCCCCTTGTTTCATGTAACCGAGACCTAGCTCAATACGAGATTCTGCGACAGTAACAGGATCTTTTTGCACATTATTGGCACTTTCATCAACCGTAACACAACCGCCTAATAATGGTATTACGATTAAAGCAAGTGTCTGCCACTTCACCATGCTATTTACCTTTTTTGACTACTCAATGTTATGAGCCGATGCCATTTATGATAAGCACTTAGATTCTTATCTGGTGTGGTTGAGTGCACCAGTGCGAGTGAACGCTCAGAAATAACGGACGTTGTAAAAGCAAGTTGCTCATAAAGTAAGCGAACGAGGTTAGAATAACGACTCTAATCTATATCTGGCGTATGAACTTCGCTACAGTATTGGCGAAGAAATTAAGTGGTGGCGCAAGAATGACTTTTGAAAAAAAACCATGGTTAAACACCTACCCAGATGATGTGCCAGAGAACGTTAACATAGACCGTTTTCAAAACATCAATGAGCTGTTTGAACGCTCATTTACTGAGTTTGCCGATAAAACAGCCTTCATAAATATGGGCCACTCTCTGACCTACAGAGAGCTAAATGAAAAGAGTGATGCATTTGCTGCATATCTGCAGTCGACTCTGGGTGCAAAGAAAGGTGATAGAATTGCCTTAATGATGCCTAACTTATTGCAGTATCCGATTACCATCTTGGGCGCATTAAAAGCAGGTTTAGTGGTTGTTAACGTCAACCCCCTCTATACGCCAAGAGAGTTGGAACATCAGCTTAGAGATTCAGGAGCGACCATTATTGTTGCTGTCACCAATTTTGGTGAAAACTTGCAAAAAGTCGTCGCGAAAACCAGTATAAAACACGTAATTCTAACCAGTATTGGTGATGCGTTGGCGCCTCACAAGCGTACATTAGTGAATTTTGTCGTGAAGTACGTGAAAAAAATGGTGCCTAAATATCACTTACCTAGTGCGATTTCTCTACGTCGCGTGCTAACCGAAGGTAAGAAGTTAGACTTTAATCCACCTAACATAACGAGTGATGATTTAGCGTATTTACAGTATACCGGCGGAACAACCGGATTAGCGAAAGGGGCGATGCTGACACATCGAAACATCATCGCCAACGTATTACAAGTGTTTGGTCATTTTGGTCCGCGTACGGCTCAAGAGCAAGAGCACGCCGTCACGCCTTTGCCTCTTTATCACATCTTTGCCAATTCGGTGAGTATGATGTTGATGATGTATATGGGGGGGACAAACCTATTAATAACCAACCCAAGAGATCTGGACTCTTTCGTTAATGATCTCAGTAAATACCCGTTTACTATGGTCTTTGGCTTAAACACACTGTTTGCTGCGCTTAACAATCACGCCAAATTTAAACAGTTAGACTTCTCTCACGCTGAATTTACTATAGCTGGGGGGATGGCAACACAAAAGCATGTTGCTGACGAGTGGCAAAAAATAACAGGCATGCCAATTATCGAAGGGTATGGTTTAACGGAATGCTCCCCAGTAGTGGCGGGTGGTATTCATACTCAGCAGTGTTTTGTTCCTGCTGTTGGCGTCCCATTACCGAGTACAGAATTACGCATTGTGGATGAACAAGGCAATGAGCTAGGCATCAATGAGGTCGGGGAAATTCAGATCCGTGGCGATCAAGTGATGAAAGGATACTGGAAGCAAGAAGCAGAGACTCGAGCGGTGCTAACGGACGATGGTTGGCTGTATTCTGGTGATATCGGAAGAATGGATGACCGCGGGGTATTCTTTATTGAAGACCGTAAGAAAGATATGATTTTAGTGTCTGGCTTTAATGTTTTTCCGACCGAAATTGAAGAAGTGGCGACGTTGCATTCGAAAATTGTCGAAGCTGCTGCCATTGGTGTGCCAGACGATGTAGCGGGCGAAAGGGTCAAGCTAGTGGTCGTGACTAACGGACAAGTCACGGTTGAAGAGATCAAGAAGCATTGCCGTCAGCACCTAACGGGCTACAAAATCCCGAAAGTCATCGAATATCGAGATTCGCTGCCAAAAACAAACGTTGGTAAAATTTTAAGGCGAGAGCTGAGATAAGTCGGTCGCTAGTTTGTAGAATTGGAAATCCCTAACGATGAATATCTTTAGGGATTTTTTATATGGTGCTTTACGTTGGTCGTTATCGGTTTGATGTTAACCTTAGTTCCATTTAAGACTGTTAGTCTGTCACCGTAAAGTTGTCTGCGCTGAAGTGATCTAAATCGTATGGTGTTTGTTGATAAACACAGTAGTTCAACCAGTTTGCAAACAGCAAGTGCCCATGGCTTCGCCAGCTGGCACAAGGCTTGTTATCTGGGTTATTGTTGGGGTAATAGTTAACCGGAATCGCAGGCTCCATTCCCTCACCAAGGTCGCGTACATACTCATTATGAAGCGTTAGCGCGTCGTATTCCGGGTGACCAGTGACAAATACGTTTCGTTTATCTTTTGTCGCTGCAAGATACACACCTGCGACATCAGATGTGGCGAGAATGTCGAGGTCGGTGTGTTCTTCTAGGTACTCAACGGAGAAGTCGGCATAACGTGAATGTGGCGCAAGAAACGAGTCATCAAATCCACGTAGCACAGGGTGATAGGGCTGGTGGACAGAATGGTGATAGACACCAGATAGTTTCTCTTTGCGTGTCCGTTTTGGCAAATTATAAAGCAGCTTTAGTCCTGCTTGAGCTGCCCAACACACATAAAGCGTTGAGGTCACATGCTTGTTTGCCCAATTCATAATAGTTTGTAGGTGATCCCAGTACATGACATCTTCAAACTGAACTAAGCCAAGAGGTGCGCCTGTGATGATTAAACCATCGAAATTACGACTTTTAACCATCTCAAATTGGCGATAGAAATTGTCTAGGTGTTCTGTTGGCGTGTTTTTACTTGGGCGGTCGTCGATGCGCAGTAGCTCTATATCCACCTGAAGAGGACTGTTTGAGAGTAGTCTTAAAAATTGAGTTTCCGTTTCAATTTTTTTAGGCATGAGGTTGAGGATAAGCACTTTAAGCGGGCGGATCTCCTGAGAAGATGCACGAGTTTCCGGCATGATAAAGATGTTTTCTTCACGAAGTACATCGGATGCGGGCAGTTGGTCAGGAATCTTAATTGGCACAGCTTACTCCCTAAGCTAATTGGTGTTTTGGACGTCTATACATCTAAAGTTAACTGAAACACGTAGCCTTGTCGACCGTTAATTGGTGCCAAATCGATGACAGCACTGGCTTACGCGAGATTTCCCGCTGATTACGAAAGTAATTCTGTATAATGACCGAATATAACGGCAGCGTGCAATCATTGGATTATTGTGACGAAATTGATATTAATTCGGGGTTTACCGGGATCGGGTAAATCAACCTTGGCGCAGACCCTATCAGCCTTCCATGTTGAAGCGGATATGTTCTTTGTCAATGACAGTGGGGTGTATCAATATGATGCGACCCGCATTGAAGACGCTCATCGTTGGTGTCAATCTCAAGCGGAAGAACAACTATCACGTGGTAATGACGTTGTTGTCGCCAATACCTTTATTCGCCGCTGGGAAATGAAAGCCTACCAACAGATGGCAAAACGATACGGTGCGGAAATAGAAATTAGGGTTTGCCGCGGACGCTATGCCAATATTCATGGCGTGGAGCAGGTGGTGATTGATAAGATGCGGCGACGTTGGCAAGATTGAAACCTACGTTTTAGTATTTTCAATGGCTTATTAGCTATAGTGGCTAATGAACTAAAGTGGCTCATTAGTTACATATTCTCAATGTAAATCAACATCGACGGCGAGTGCATTATTGATTTACAACAGAATTAAATAGGGAAAACAGATGGCAAAACGCTCAGCAATTGTTGAAATGACCTCATATGGTATTTACTCTACGTGGGACTCTAATGCGAAAACGTTACCTAAAATTCAGGAATTTACAACAAACGTTACCGCCGATGAACACGTGGAATTTGGTTTTACTGTGAATATAAAAAAAGCCAAAGGTGAACGAGTTCAATTTTGCATTTTTCACCCAGGAATTGTCGGAAAAAAAGGGCAAGTATTAGAACCTTTTGATGGGGAAGAACACATCAATAGTAATGATTGGGACTTTTACTTAGGCGATACGATTCAGTTGCTTCATCCAACCGAAGGGCTAGAAAGCAATTTGGGTGAATGGAAGATGGAAATGTCGTTACAAGGTAAAGTGGTAGCGGAGAAAAAATTTAAAGTAATGGCAAGAGACGAGGGGCAGTTTTGGAAAAATCGCGGCTTCTAGTGACCATTCGGCTGAACAGCTTTGTGCATAGAGTCGATGATAAGCAACGTTTAATCCAGCTCGCGAGTGATCTGAAGTGTCAGTTGAAGCGTATCCGACGCTCTCGTAATTGGATGTTAAGTGGTCTCCCTCAATCATTGACCCGCTTCGCTCTTGAATCTGATGTGGGGTGGATTGCAGTGGCGGTTGACAAAGTGTTGGCAGAGTATAAATCACCTATTCAGCAGGTGTTGGAGCAAAACCCAGATATAACCGTTGCTGAACTGATGCATGAATCTGGCTGTAGCTTGGTGGAAGCGCGAAAAGCCATTGATGAGTTTGAAGGCTTGTAGAAACGAACAATTCGACCCTGTAAATAATTCTGAGCGTATTCTTCTTTGTGATTTGGATTTAAGGCATAAAAAAGCCACTCCAAATTCAAGGAGTGGCATTAAAATACGTACTCTACGCTGTAACGTAAGCAATCACGAAGTCAGTGATTTTTACCATGTCATCAATCGCAATGTATTCTTCAGTGGTGTGTACTTTCGCCATACCCGTTGAAAGGTTAACGGTGGTTAAGCCTTTTTTATTGAAGTTATTTGCGTCGCTACCGCCACCTGTGTGTTTGGTTGTCGCTTCAATGCCATTCTTGGCAAAGGCTGCTTTTACTTGCAGTACGTGTGCGTCATCTTCTGCGATAACGAACGCGTTGTAAGCGCGTGTTGATTCGATCTCAACCGTCGCGCCAAACTTTTCCGCAGAAGCTTCGAACGTTGCAACCATGTGCTCAACTTGTGCAGCCAGTTTGTCACCGTTCAAAGAACGTGCTTCGGCGATAACAGTGAGTTCAGGCATTACGATGTTTGTTGCTTGACCGCCATTGATCATACCGATATTTGCCGTGGTTTCTTCATCAATGCGCAGTAGCTTCATGTTCATGATAGCATCGGCAGCAACACTCGCTGCGCTAATGCCTTCTTCAGGAGCAAGACCGGCGTGAGCGGGGCGACCGGTGATTTTTGCAATGATTTTCTGTTGCCCTGGTGCGCCAGTTACAATGCTACCAATTGCGCCGCCGGTATCAAGAACAATGGCTTTGTCAGATTGGATAAATGACATGTCAAAGTGCTCTGAACCGAACAAGCCACCTTCTTCATGTACGGTGAAAGCAACTTCAATCGTCTTATGTTCAAGGGTTTGCTCTTTTAGGCATCGTACCGCTTCCATTACTGCAGCAATACCAGATTTGTCGTCACCACCAAGAATCGTGTTACCTTTCGAGCGAATAATGCCATCTTCGATGATTGGCTCAATGCCGATACCAGGAGAGACGGTATCCATATGGGCGCTAAAAACAATGCTGCCTTCAAGGGTGCCTTCAAGTCGACCGTAGACGTTAAAACCGTTGGTGTACTGCTCGGGCACGGGTAGTTTGCTAACGGTAAAGCCAAGCTCACCTAGTTGCTCCGCTACCGCTTCTGCGATGGCTTTTTCGTTGCCAGATTCACTGTCGATTTTCACTAATTCAAAGAAATGGTTGACCAAACGGTCCGTATTTACATGGGTCATAGGATTCTTTCAGGTTTAGAACAGGGAAGATTACTTTACACCCTATGTTTACGTGCTAGACCTGAGATAAATCAAAAAAACCGCCGCATTTCAGATTTATTGCTTAGTTTTGAGAGGTTTTTTGCTTAGAAAATTGGTAACAAGCGGCCATTGTAGTAGAAACAATCAATATGCTGCCTCCCCACTGTAACAACGTTAACACTTCATTTAAAAACAATACCGCAAATAGTAGCCCAAACAATGGTTCGGTTGCCATGAGTAATGAAGCATGGCTTGCACTTAGAAATCTCACGGAGTAATTCTGTAAAAAAAAGGCTAACAACGTACAG
Source organism: Vibrio nomapromontoriensis (assembly GCF_050337205.1). Lineage (NCBI taxonomy): Bacteria > Pseudomonadati > Pseudomonadota > Gammaproteobacteria > Vibrionales > Vibrionaceae > Vibrio > Vibrio nomapromontoriensis. The sequence continues at coordinate 263,493 of NZ_JAKJSS010000007.1, read as the reverse complement.
GCCAGCGCAAGGTATAAAAGATAAAGTGATTCTTCTACACCAAATAAAGAGAGCATCTGCATCGTTTGCACAGAATCAAAATTGACGATAATGAGCCCTAGCGTGGAAATAGTGACGACGGTGAGCTGGATGAAAGTCACCAATTCCAAACTTAGTGGTTCATTACTCAATGCTTTGCGGCAAACCACCACCATGATGGATCGCAAGACCGCGGCGGTCAGTATCAGTATGACACTGTCGTTGAGGACGATGCCACCCCAGTCCGTGTTTGAGGCTAAGGCGATGCCGATGACACCTAAAAAACAGTATAAATAGAGAGACACAGGAAGCACAGTTTTGAGCCAAAGACGCTCTACAAATGGGGTGAAGAGCACACAAAGGCTAATAAGTACCGCGACTTCACTCGCTTGAGTTAACATCACAGCCCAAGTTTCCGTAATAAAAATACCAGTAAGAATTAAGCCAGTAGTAACGCCGACGGTTAGATAGCGGCGTGGCGAGTTGAAAAAATCAACTGCGGCATTTTTTTTAATAAGAAATAATGCGAGTACCAAGCTGCTAATGGCAAAGCGTGCAAATAGAAGCTGTTCGAGTGGCATTAGAGTGAGTAATTTTTTTGATACCCCATAGCTGGTTCCCCACATGATAGAAACGAGCAACAGGCCCAAAATGGCAATGCTTGATGGTAATCCATGTGCATAGTGTCGGCTAATCTGCATTTGTCTGATATTCTTCCGTTAAATATTACTGTGCGTATGCTAACTTATGAATAACGAAGTAATAATATCTTCAGTAAGCAAAGGATTGATGACCGGTGGACACAAATAAATTGATGGGCCTTTTACCCGACATTGCCGCGTTTGTAGTCGTTGTTGAAGCAGGAAGCTTTACGGCTGCCTCACAGCGTCTTGGTGTGACGCCATCTGGGGTGAGTCGTCAGGTCAGTCGACTTGAGTCGGCATTAGCCACCGATTTACTTGAAAGAACAACACGAAAACAGGTCACGACAGATGCAGGTAAGGCTGTCTATGAATTCGGTAAGAAAATCATGGATGCAGCAACCGATATTTCAGTGATAACTAGCCAAGGTGACCAAGAAATCACTGGTGAACTAAGGGTTGCAGCCCCCAAAGCTTTTAGTCGTCATATTTTAGAGCCACTATTGCTGTCGTTCTTGAGGCAGTACCCCAAGGTAAAATTAAGACTTTTTGTCAGTGATGAGTTTATCGATCCGTTCGGTCACAATTTAGATATTGTCTTTGAGCTGACGCATTCGCCTCGTGAAAACCTAGTCGCCAAAAACTTGGGGAATATTCAAACGGTGTTATGTGCTAGTAAGGCTTATTTGCAGTTGAACGGCGTCCCATTTGAGCCAAACCAGTTACTGCAGCATCAATGTTTATTCTTGAACGAAGCGCCTAATGACAATCAGTGGGTTTTTACTCGCGCTGATGATGTAGTGAAAGTACAAGTCGATGGCCGGTTTAGTGTTAACCATTCGGAAATGCGACTTACCGCAGTAAAACAGGACTTTGGGGTAGGGGTATTCCCTGAGTTTGTTGTGCGGGATGCTTTATTGAAAGGAGAGGTACTTCCGGTGCTTCCTGATTGGAACATTAGTTCACGTTATCAGGGGCTCGTGGTTATGCAGTTCCCACAATCTAAATATATGCCTGCACGCCGGCGAGCATTTATTGATTATATTGTTGATGCTATGGCAGAGCAGTCGACGTAGCGAGTTATAGCATCTTACGCGGATAGTATCTTACGTGGATAGTATCTTACGCCGGTAGTATCCTACGCCGATAGTTTATGGAGCGCATATCGTGATGAAAGCGCTCTATTGTCGTTGGTGTAGCCAGCTAATCATGTAAAAGATTTATTTAAGTAAACCGTTGAGGAAAATCGCTAAAAATACCATCAACGCAATTGCGCAGTTTGAAGGATTTTGGATTGTTGACGGTGTAACACCAAATGGATATTTGTTTATCTCTCAGAGTACGTATATGTCTTTGATTCAGCCAGCGGTAGTTTAGATGGCAGCTAAATGCTTCAATATCGTCTATCAGCTGTAATAACTTCTTATTGAGCCTATTGCCCAACACACCCAGCTTAATCCCCAAATTGGCGGCGTAGAGTTCACGCATGATGATAGCACTAAAGCTAGAGATGAGCAGTTGTTCACGGCTGATGGGGCTATCGGCGATTGCGCGTTCTAATAACGACACAACGTGTTTCGCGTCATGAGTGTCTATTTTTACCTCCAAGTTGACGCAAAGCTGGTTTTCATCGCAGTACTGTAGCAAAGCCTCCAACGTTAAGATGGCTTCAGACTGATACTCTACGCCTTTCCATGCCCCAAAATCTAGTTGCTGCAATTGTGTTAACGATAGTTCGTCAACACGGCCATGTCCGTTACTGCAGCGATCAACAGTATGATCATGACAGATCACGAGAACGTTGTCTTGGCTGGGCTGCACATCCACTTCGATCCAATTAAAACCAAGTCTTTTGGCTTCTTTGATGCTAACTAAGGTATTTTCTGGGTGGGTTCCCGCCACGCCACGGTGTCCAGCGACAATTAAGCTCATAGTGTAATCCTGTTCACACGTGATAGATCAGTTGTTCATTTCGTCGGTCGTATTTTATGGTTTAACACGCTGAGCGACAATTGAAAGTTGTCACTTTCGCATGATGCTTACAAGCAAATTCAACAAAGCGATGTTGCGAAGTTGTAAATAAAAAGATATCGTAACTCAAGAGATTAGACCAGTTGAAGTGTTGATGAAAATACATAACATAAAGGGATATATACAACAGATCTACTTAGTTGAATATCCAGATAAATTATTACTACTTGATGGTGCGAGTCGAGCTGATGTGAGTACTATCTGTCAGTTTATCACTCAAAAGCTAACTCGACCGCTGACCGATTTAAAGGTTGTGGTGGTGACTCACATGCACCCAGATCATGCAGGAGCGGCGAATCGTCTTCGAACGCTTTGCGGCTGTGATATTGTCTCTTCGAAGGAAGTGCATCAATGGTATCGAGGTATTGATGGCTTTTTTATGCACCTTGCGGATCTTTCATTAGCGTGGTGGATGGCCAGCCGTATGGGAAAACCAAAAAAGAATTTATGGTATAAAAAATCACTTTCTCCACAGTTCGGTGTTGTGGACGGCGATAGACTCCCTAATTTTCCAGATTGGCAGGTCATTGCAACGCCCGGCCATACTGACCGGGATATCTCAATTTACCACGCCGGACAAGCCGTTATCTATGTGGCGGATCTTATGGTGCAAGTTAAGCAGAATTTAGTGGCGCCGTTTCCAGTTTTTCATCCTAACCAATACCGAACGTCGATAAAAAAAGTGTATCAATTGAACGCCAAGCAAGTGCTATTGGCGCATCGTAGCCCCGTAACCTTTGACCAAAAGGCAATGGAGCACTTGCTGGATACGGCGCCTAGAACGCCAGTGACTCACTGGCGAGTGGTTAAAATCAAAACCAAAAAGTTACTTGAAGGGTTGTCTAATCGGCTTTCTTGGTCGTAAGCTGAGCTTTATCTTGGTTTGGGAAAATAAGTGAGTCGGTATCGAACCCTGCGCTATCGGCTATTTGAATATAGCGTTCTAGCGCACCCTGAGGTAGGGTCGGGCTACGGGATAATAGCCAGAAGTAATCCAAGTTGTAGCCGCTTACTAGCGCTACTGAGTAGTCATCCTCAAGATAATAAACGACATAACTGCCGTAGAAAGGACCAAAAAAAGACACCTTAAGATGGGCGATATCGGGTGTGCTGACAAACTTAGCTTTTCCTTCAGCCTCAGACCATTCGTTTTCCTCGTTGTCCCAACCACGATTGACCACTTTCACTGTCCCATCTTCGTTGCTGGAATAAAATGCCGACACATTGTCTAGGCCGCGTTCAAAGCTGTGATCCAGGCGGGCAACTTCATACCACTGTCCAAGGTACTGATTAAGGTCGAACTGGCCGACAGGTTGTACAGTACTAGGTACGCCAGTACAAGCGGTTAATAGAGTAATGATTCCAAGTACGGCTAGCTTACGATAATTAAGACCCATCTTCGTTTCCTACTTTTGAATACTTCTTTTATTATAAGTGGTTATGTGTAATATCGATCAGTAAACTCGACAAATATTGCATAAAACTCGCATTACGCATACTCTCGTTAATGGTCTTAAAGTCATCGTTGGCTACAAAGGTAATCACAATTCATGTTTGAAATATTTCTCGTTCTCGCAATGCTTGTCGGCTTGTTTTTCATTGCGCTTAAATTTTTTGTTAAACAAGAAGATACCAAAACCTATCGTTATAAAGCGAAGGGGCCAATTTTATCGGCGCCTCAAACAGCGTTTTATAATGCCTTAAGAGAAGCAGTAGGCGAGCATGGATTAATACTCACTAAGGTTAATCTTTCCAATGTGGTTACTCCGACCCAAACTACCAATAAAAAGCAGTGGTACATTGCCAACAATGTGATAGCAAAAAGCTATTTCGACTTTGTTATTTGTGATCCGCGGACACTGCAACCACGAGTTGTCATCGAATATGATGATGGCCAAAAGTTACACCAAGGAAAAATAGAACGTCAAAAATTGATCATGCAGGTCTGCAAATCGGCAGAACTGCCGTTGATTGGTGCAAGTGTTAAGATGAGCTACCAGGTGAGTAAACTACGTCGCCTTATTGGCGCGCATATAGATCTTATCGAGCCAGAGAAAGAAGTTCGGTTTTGTAAGCGTTGTGGCAGCCCTATGAACATCAAAACCGCCACGCAAGGCAATTTCAAAGGGCGTCGATTCTTTACCTGTAGTCGCCAACCATTATGCCAGTACACGGAAAATTACAATGTCGTGTTTGAAGACGAGCCGGAGCGCCAGTAGGCACTGTTAAGAAAGCGGAAATAGTTGAATTTTCAGGGACAAAAGCACAAAAACAAAGCGAACTGGTGATATAAGCGCCAAACAACATCAAAAATACAAAAATGTGCTTGCACAGCCCAATGTCTCTCGTTAATATCTTCCTCGTTCTAAGGAATAACGCCCGCTTAGCTCAGTTGGTTAGAGTACTTGCATGACATGCAAGGTGTCACTGGTTCGAGTCCAGTAGCGGGCACCAAATCCTTAAGTTTACCTTTTAGGTAAGCCGTTAACAGAATATAAAATATGCCCGCTTAGCTCAGTTGGTTAGAGTACTTGCATGACATGCAAGGTGTCACTGGTTCGAGTCCAGTAGCGGGCACCATATCCTAAAGTTTATCTTTTAGGTGAGCTGTTAACTGAAAATAAAATATGCCCGCTTAGCTCAGTTGGTTAGAGTACTTGCATGACATGCAAGGTGTCACTGGTTCGAGTCCAGTAGCGGGCACCAAATTTAATACAAAAAAGCCCACTTTATGTGGGCTTTTTTGTATCTGAAGAGTCGTTGAACTCTGACCATTCTTTCGGGACATAAAAAGCGGGTAGTCGTTCTGGCTTGCTTCTTTTCCCTTGCCGCCATTGCTTGAGTTGGTTGACATAAGTCAGGATGTGCGCGACGGCGACAAATAATTGGTTCGGTACCATTTGGTCTATTTGTGTGGTGCGATAAATTGCGCGCGTCAGTTCAGCACTTTGTATCACTTCTACATGATGTCTCGTGGCTAACTCCTTGATATAAATAGCAACATCATCTCTACCTTTTGCAACGACGAAGGGTGCTTCTGCCTGCGATAGGTCATAGATTATCGCGACGGCATAATGCGTGGGGTTGACTAAGATGACGTTAGCCTTAGGCACTCTTTCATTGGCGTTTCTTTTCGCGTTTTGTATTTGAATTTGTCGAATACGCGCTTTGACTTCAGGTCTTCCTTCTTGCTCCTTATGCTCATCCTTCACTTCCTGCTTGGTCATTTTCATTTGCTTGGTAAACTCATGGCGTTGGTAGGGGAAATCTAACAAGCCAAATAGCAACACGAGAAAAAGTAGATAGCCTAAGTACTCTATTGTGATGGCAGAGATGGTAAGCACAACCGTATCAAAGTGCGATCCAATCAAGTTGGTAATAACAGAAATGTAGTGAGAAATGACCCAGTACAATAGGGTAAAGAATAGCGTGACCTTGACGATGTTTTTTGCCAGTTCAACGAGGGATTGGGTAGAAAATATGCGTTTTAGCCCTTTAATTGGACTGATTTTTTCAAACTTCGGTATCAATAAGCTAGGGCTAAAAACCCATCCACCAAGCAATGTAGAGCCAATTACCGCAGCGATAACTTGATAAATTAACAAGGGGAAAAAGAGCATAATCATGCCAAATATAGCGCTTCCGAGTAGCTCAATGGCAGAGATGGGTTGGCGGATATCATTAAAACCAAACTGGAAGCATGCTAAGAATAGCTCGACAAACGTCTGTTTTATGGTCTCTATACTCGCAATATAGTAACCCACGACACAGATCAGTGTGACGGATGATACGAACTCCTTAGCACGTGGTATTTGCCCTTCATTACGGGCCTTGCTGAGTTTATGATGACTGGGCTGTTCACTTTTATCGCCAGAGTCTTGATTGTCAGCCATTGGGTAGCCTTAGTATATAAAGCAAATGATCGTTGAGCTCTATGACCAGATCGAAGTAATGGTCACTAATCCCTGTTAACGAAGCCATCAGTGCAAAGAGCCCAAGTAACATTGTCATTGGGAACCCCAAAGCAAAAACGTTGAGTGCCGGTGCTGCTTTGTTCATTAGACCAAAGGTAATATTACTGAGTAGCATCACGACAATCGCAGGAACGGCAACAAGCAACCCAGTGGCGAACATCCATGACACCATTTGAAGGACGTATTCTATGCTGTTGAATGGAAAAATAGAGTCCAATGGCCAAAAGTGGAAACTTTGTTTAAAGACGTACAGCACGACAAGATGCGCGTCTAAAGATAGAAAAAGCAACATGGCGGTAATAAACATAATTCGACCAATAATCGCTATGCTCACGCCATTGGCCGGGTCATTCATCACTGCCATCGCGAGCCCCATTTGCATTGAAATGGCTTGTCCTGCCACAGAAAAGATAGTGAAAAATATCATCACAGCGAACCCAATTAAAAAGCCGAAGACGAGTTGGTATAGGGTGAAGATAATGGTGTCGATTGAGAATGGATTAAATGCCGGTACGTGATCAATAAGCGGGGCCAGTAATAAGGAAAAGACAAAGGCAAATAGGATTTTGACTCGTACCGGAATGACTTTATCACCAAAAAATGGCGCGATAATAAACAGCCCTGTTAACCGAACAAACGGCCACCATAATATACCGAGCCACTGAGTTATGTCGGTAAACGTCACTGTCATAGTATTAGCCAATTTCACTTGGAATAGCGTTAAATACGAATATGAAAAGGTCACTGATTTCTTGAATGAGCCAGTGTCCAGCCAGAATGATGGAGAGTAAGGTCACCAACAATCGTGGTAGAAAACTTAACGTTTGCTCGTTGACTTGTGTCACCGCTTGGAAAATAGCAACAACTAAACCAACAATTAAACTTGGCAAAATCAGCACAGAGACAATCAAGATGATGACCCATATCGCCTGACTAACGAGTGTGACGGCTTGCTCTGGGCTCATGTGCTGATCCAAAAGCTGCTTGCTAGGCTACCCATCAATAGCCCCCAGCCATCCACCACTACAAAAATCAGCAGTTTAAAAGGGAGTGAGACAATGAGCGGTGATAGCATCATCATCCCCATGGACATCAGTACAGAAGCCACGACTAAGTCTATGACTAAAAATGGCAAAAACAGCATAAAGCCGATCTGAAAGGCGACTTTGAGTTCACTAAGCAAATAGGCGGGCAGCAAAATGAGAAACGGGATCTCCTCGTCAGTGGCGAGCGATGACTCGCCAGCAATTTTCGTCACTTGCTCCAATGCCTTACGCTGAGTTTGATCCAACATATACCGACGTAATGGGACCTCTGCAATCGCAATAGACTGTTCTAGCGTGATTTCGTCCTGAGCGTAAGGGAGGTAAGCTTTATCGTAGATAGAGGTCCAGACAGGCCGCATGATCAGTAAGGTAAAAATAAGGGCAATTCCGACCAGCACTTGATTGGGAGGCGTTTGCTGTAAGCCTAATGCTTGTCGAAGTATTGCAAGAACGATGACGATACGGGTAAAACTGGTGCACATGATGACGAATGCAGGAACAAAGCTTAACATCGTCATTAGGATTAAGATCTGCAACTTGACGCTGTATTCATTACCTTCGGAAGTTTGAGATTCGGTAAGAATAGTCAGCGCCTCTGCTTGTACAACATTCGGCATTAGGACGAACGATGCGCCCGCGACAAAATATATGAGTATCGTCATCCTTGAGGCTACCTGTTTCTACTGAGTTGGTTTTTTCGTGATACTAAGCAGCCTGACACCGTACTGGCCGTTTTTGGCGACAATTTCTCCGGTACCAAATGCCGTGCCGTTAATTTTTATATCGACAGGCTCGCCTTCGTGCTTCTCTAGCATAATGACATCACCAGACTTTAGGGTAAGTAGCTCATCGAGAATCAACGTTTTCCTCGCGACTTCAACAGTAATATCGACAGGAATGCTCTTAAGCAGTGTGACGTTATTAATACTTTGATAAGACGAAGTATCTGGTTCATTGTCTTCGAGATCATCAAGATCTAAGTCGCCTAAATCGGGAAGTTCATCATGCAGGTCTAAATCATCAGTAGACATAGTATTACCCTCGTGCGTGTTATTATTAGCCTCGTGCGTGTTACTGTTAGCCATCAATGATTACTCCCAATTCAGAATCAACAGCTTGTATTTTCCCAATAAAAGTAGGCTGCCCATTTACCTTAACCTGTAAGGTTTTGCACAGCGTTAGCGGAATAAAATGACCAGGTTTGAGGTGCGATACCTCATGCATTGAGCATTGACCCTGCATAAGTACGCACCCTAACTCCACGGGTTGATAACGTAATGTATTTAATATTTCCTCACTATCGAAGCTTTCGTCGTTGTTAAGTAGAGAACGAAGTTTTTTGACGTATTTACTATCAATCATGATGGTAATGACCGCCTCATATCCGTCAAAATTAAAGGTCAGAGTGACACCAATATCAGAAGGGTGATGGTCAGTATGCTCCACCGCATAATGCCCAGCATCGGCGGTAAGAATGTTAGTAATTGCCATGGCAAGTTTTTGGAACAATCGATGATGAGTTTGAGTGAGAACGGGTGACACCTTTTTATTTTTTTGAGTGTTTTGAGGAGCGTGATTATTTAGGTGTTGATGAAGCAATAGGTCGATAGTTTCGGGAGCAGTAAAGAAAAAAATATGGCCAAATTCTTCGATGTGTAAGACGGTTTGAATATCGTTTTTAGGGGCGGAAGAGGCAGAGGAAAAGTGCGTACGTACGTGTTTCCCAGAGAAATTAAATTTAAAAACATCCACGAGTTCATTAGAAAAATGACTCGTATGTTTAAGCAGAAACTTGCGCATTTTTAAATTCGGGTTACCAAATTCGGTAAGTGGTATTTTCTTCATGTCAAGCCTGTTTTGTTTGTTTTTTGACGTGGTCTCAAGTTTGACACGTCGATTATTCCTAACTATAGGTTATAGCAACCTCATTTCAACGTGGTTTGATTAGGAATTGAGGATTAGTGCTAATAACGATAAGGGTCAATGTGCATATTGTGTGCAGTTGGCTCAAGAAGGCTAGGATATGATTCACTTAGACAAAGCATTGGGTGTGCATCCTGAAATGGTGCAGTTTCGATTGGACCGAGCAGCGGTGTTAAGTTCAAACATCGCCAATGTAGATACCCCAAACTACAAAGCAATGGATCTTACGTTTAACGCCGTTTTAAGTGGAATTGGATCGACGAAAGCATGGGCTACGGATAGCAGCATGCAATATCGAATACCGGTTCAACGGACCAGAGATGGGAATACCGTTGAGTTGGAAACAGAACAAGCGCGGTTTGCAAAAAATGTGATGGACTATCACCAAAGCTTGGCATTTTTGCAATCAAAGATTAATGGCTTGAAGTCAGCGATTAAAGGGCAATAGCAATCGACTCATGTACAGGCGGCGATTGGTTCTCGAAGTGCTCAGTAAAAGCGACGATTATGTTGAACGACTAAGGTAGGGAAACCATGTCTTTTCTAGGGATCTATGAAACGGCTGGCTCGGCAATGAGCGCACAGACCGTTAGGCTTAATACCATCTCAAGTAATCTAGCTAATGCAGATTCGGTCTCTGGCGATCCTGCCAAGGTCTATAAACCTCTAAAACCCATATTTTCAGCGATTTACAACCAGTTCGATGCGCAAGAGTCTCATCGTCATGGTGTTGTGCCCATTAAAATAGCCGATGTGGTAGAAGTGTCCTCCATGATGGAAGGGCGCTATGAACCAAATAATCCATTATCCAATCCAGAAGGCTACGTCTATTACTCTGGAATCAACGTAGTGAATGAGATGGCTGACATGATTTCTGCTACGCGATCTTTTGAAGCGAGCGTTGAAGTGCTAGGGAATGTGAAGTCAATGCAACAATCGTTAATGGGCTTGTGGCGTAACTAGTCGCTTGAGACCTTAACTTGAGACCCTAAAAATAACCAAGGAATGGCAGATGACAACCATTAATGGCGCGTCGCAGGCAACCTCTATCGAGTCGGCATCAACATCGCCACCACAAAGTAACCCGAATAGCGCAGGGGCGCTGAAGAATGAATTTATAACCTTGATGGTGGCTCAGATCGAAAACCAAGATCCACTCAATCCCACAGACGGGACGGAATATGTGGCGCAACTGGCACAGTTTTCTCAAGTGGAAAGCTCTGAGAATTTGGTGCAGCTGATGCAAGCGAATACGACGATGCTAGATAATTTGCAGGTGCTGAGCACCGCTGCTTTAGTGGACAAAACGGTGACGGTTAAAAGTGACCAACTTATTGCTTCATCGAGCAGCCGCCATCAGGGGTATTTGGATCTCACCCTTTCCTCGAACAATGTAACGATTCAGCTGATTGATGCTGTAGGCAATGTTAAAGCGTTGCCATTAGGCGCCAACCCAGCCGGTCGGGTTGACTATGCCTTTGATGCCAGTGAACTGGGGTTAAATGGTGTGTATCAGATGCGAGTGCAATTGGATCAGGGACAGGAATATCAACCCGCCATTTACCAACAAGGAAAGGTTCAAGAAGTTACCACACCATTGGTAGGGGGAACGAGTCAGATAGATGTGACGGGAGTCGGGCAAGTCGCTTTTTATGACGTGGCGGCCTTTGCACAGTAAGACGGTAGGTTAGTTATTCAGTAATGAGTCATTTAGTAGACCGCCCGTTCGGTGACTGAGTAAATTAGTACATTTTTAGGTTTGGTCTTTGACCAATTTTTGTAAGTAAGGTGATGGCTGTCGTTCTCCACATAGATGATGTCTAGTTGGAGATAGCCTCTTTTAAGATGAAGAGGAAGGCACAATGAGTTTTAGTATTGCATTGAGTGGGCTAAATGCCTCGAACTCAGAGCTAAATAGTATATCCAATAATATTGCCAACGTATCAACCACGGGGTTTAAAGAATCACGAACAGAATTTGCTTCTGTTTATAGTGGGAGTGAAGCGGGCGGCGTAGAAGTGGTCGGCGTGTCGCAGAACTTTGAAAAAAGTGGCACGGTGACTGGTACCGGACGCTCGTTAGATATGGCACTGTCAGGTAACGGTTTCTTTGTTCTGGAAGACAGCAAAGGACAAACCTTGTATACGCGCTCTGGTATATTCAATATGAATGCCGATGGCATGATTACCGCCAATAACGGTGGCTCATTACAAGGTTACTCCGTTGACGCCAACAATAATTTATTGCTTGGCTCAGTTGGCACGGTTCAAATTAGTACCGCGTCCTTACAAGCTAAGGAATCGGATAGCGTTGAGTTTGTTGCTAATCTAGATGCTAGGGAGGCTGCGCCAGTATTGGCATTTGACTATAGCGATTCGTCGACTTACAACCATTCTTATACGACGCCCGTTTATGACTCCTTAGGTAATCCTCACACCATGAGCCAGTACTTTGTGAAAACGGCTGCCAATGACTGGCAGGTGCACGTATTAGTTGATGGCCAAGCCATTGATGGTACTGATAACTTAGTAGCTGCAGGGGCTCCAACGGCAACCGATAATGCAACGTTTTCGTTTAACGCCGATGGTACCATCGATGCCACCGGCACCACAGTGTATCCGATTACATTCAACCCAGCGAATGGTGCCAACAGCGTGACGGTTAATGTGGATTTGTCATCGGTCACGCAATATGGCAGTGATTTCGTCGTATCCAAGAATAGCCCCAATGGTTACACCTCGGGTGATTATGCCAGTGTGCGAATGGAAAACGACGGTCGTATTTTTGCAACTTACACCAACGGGCAATCTCAGTTGCAGGGCCAAGTGGTGCTTGCCAACTTTGCGTCTCCTCAAAATCTCATTAAGACCAGTGATACTGCTTGGCTACAAAGCTTTAGTTCTGGGACTCCGGTATTGGGAACCGCAGGTAGTGGTGTGTTCGGTGACTTAACGTCAGGGGCGCTAGAGGGCTCAAATGTTGACCTTACTTCAGAGTTAGTGGCGTTAATGACAGCGCAGCGTAACTATCAAGCTAACACTAAATCGATATCAACGTCTGATCAGCTCACCCAAGCACTTTTTAATGTGGTGTAGATTATGAACCCCATTTTATTTAGTGCCGCCAAAGGGGCCGAACGAACCATGTTGGCTCAGCATGTCCGAGCCAACAATTTGTCCCATGCCGACACCATTGGTTTTAAAGCCTTGATGGAGCATTCGACCCCAATGAAGTTGGAGGGGTCGGGCTTTTTAACTTCAGTCACATCTCGCAGTAATTCAGCCATTAATAATTTTGCTCAGGGCGAAGACATTCGCACTGAGCGACCACTGGATGTCGCGATTAATGGAGAGGGATTCTTTGCTCTGCAAGGGCTAGAAGGTGAGCCTAATGAGCTGTATACACGAGCGGGTAACTTTCGTTTGGATGGTGCAGGGCAATTATACCTTGGTGAACGACGGGTGATGTCTACTGATGGACCGATGATCTTTCCTGATTTTGAGTTTGTCAGTGTGAGCGCAAATGGGTTGGTATCTGTCACGCCTATTGGCGGAGAGGCGTCATTGGAAGTGGGTTCATTAAAAATGGTGAAGCCAGATACGGCCGATATGACGATGCATGCTAGTGGTCACTTTGTTGCCAAAAATGGTGAAGAGCTGGGTGAAGACTTTACCGTTCTTGTGCGCTCCGGTTATTTGGAAGCGAGCAACGTATCAAGTTTGGAGGAACTGGTCAGTATCATGTCGCTAACCAGGCAGTATGAAATGCAAATAGAAGTCATGGCATCAGCGGATGAAATTGCTCAAATAGGCAATCAGTTACTTAAGGCTTAAGGAAGGTCGATATGCACAGCGCATTATGGATATCTAAAACAGGGATGGCGGCTCAAGATGCAAAAATGACTGCTATTTCTAACAACTTAGCGAATATCAATACGGTTGGTTTTAAGCGAGACCGAGTTGTATTTGAAGACCTATTTTATAGCGTCGATAAACAAGCAGGAACGGAAACCAGTGAACTCAATGAACATCCAACCGGGGTGCAATTAGGTAACGGGGTACGTGTTGTTGGAACAGAAAAGGTTTTCACGCAAGGTAGCATTCAAAATACAAATCAGCAGTTTGACCTTGCCATTTTGGGTGATGGTTTTTTCCAAATTGAAAACTCGGATGGAGAGTTACTTTACACCCGAAATGGGCAATTTCACGCTAATTCAGACGGTCAATTGGTCAATACGCAAGGCTATCCACTGATCCCTGAAGTCATTATTCCACCAGAAGCCACATTAGTCAGTATTACCGCAGATGGCGTCGCAACGGCAACGATTCCGGGGCAAGTTAATCAAGAGGCTTTAGGGCAAATTACCATCGTGAAATTTATGAACCCCGCTGGTCTTTCAGCGCAAGGAGGCAATTTATTTTTAGAAACAGAAGGCTCGGGTGAAGCGGTAGAACTAGTCGCTGGGACCGAAGGATCAGGACAACTTAAACAAGGGGCACTTGAAGGTTCTAATGTTCAAGTTGTTGAGGAGATGGTGGATATGATAGCGACGCAGAGAGCGTATGAAATGAGCGCGAAAATGGTCAGTGCCGCCGATGAAATGCTGCAATACATCGCGCAGCAATCGTAAATAGCTCAACAAGGTGAAGGTACGATTAGGGATGATTACGATGAGACAGACGCAAGTTGTCAATGTAAGTAGTGTTCTTGCCCACTTGGAGGCAGAGCAATGCGTCGCTTTGAAAAGAAAGGGCGGCACGACATTGTTGATGGCTATTTTGGCTCTGATGGTACTAGGCCTAAGTGGCTGTGCTGGGCGATCGGATGACTTTATTCCGCCTTCACCTAATGACGAAGCGTATGCACCACCTAAGCTTGACTATAACGTGACGCGAGTGAGCAAAGGCAGTCTTTATACTGGTACAACTGCCATGACGCTATTTCAAGACCGTCGAGCTTATCGAGTCGGTGACATATTGACAGTAGTTTTAGATGAAAAGACCGAATCAGACAAAAGTGCTTCTACACAATTTGGCAAGGACTCAAATGTTACTGTCACGGCTCCAACACTAGGAACAACCGTCTACGACGAAGGGACGGTGGCGTTAGATGCCAGTCGCGATTTTGATGGCGCGGCTGCAACGTCACAGGGTAACAGGCTAACGGGCTCTATTACCGTAACCGTCTACGATGTGTTACCAAACGGTGTACTTAGAGTACGGGGAGAGAAGTGGCTGAAATTAAACCAAGGCGACGAGTATATTCGTCTTACTGGGAACGTTCGTGTCGATGATATTCAAGCCAATAACACCCTATCTTCGCAACGAATAGCTGATGCGCGCATTACCTATGCAGGTCGAGGGACGTTTGCTGACAGTAATACCGCAGGCTGGCTCACTCAATTTTTTACTTCACCTTGGATGCCGTTTTAATGGAAGCCATATGTACACGTCATTTGTGCTTTGGTAAGAGCATTGATGCCCGCCTACTCACCCGTGTTTGTTTAACCAATGGTCTTGGCTTGGTGGCTCTGGTGCTGTGCCTGTTGCCGCTAACGGCTTATGGAGCTCGACCTATCGCTGAGATATCAGTGGTGTATGGCGATAGACAAAACCAGTTAATTGGCTATGGGTTAGTGGTTGGACTTGATGGGTCGGGGGATAAGTCTCAAGTCAAATTCACTCAGCAATCGGTGGTGAATATGATCAAGCAGTTTGGCGTCCAGCTCGATGATGCGACCAACCCTAAATTGAAAAATGTGGCAGCAGTGAGTGTTACCGCTTCTGTTGAGCCTCATATGGGAGCCGGTCAAACGTTGACGGTGACCGCGTCATCGTTAGGAGATGCTAAGAGCCTTCGAGGTGGCACATTATTACTTACGCCATTGCGCGGTATTGATGGCGAGGTCTATGCCGTCGCACAGGGTAGCTTGGTGGTGGGAGGCTTTAATGCCACTGGAGAAAATGGCACAAGTGTCACCCGAAACACACCAACAGTGGGGCGAATTCCAAATGGCGCGACGCTTGAAAGAGAAATTACCTCAGGCTTTGATAGCGATCCCACGATTCGTTTGCAATTAAAACAACCCAATTATGAAACGGCGCTGAATATATCCAAGGTGATTAACCAAACCTTCGGAGGTCAGGTAGCTAAAGCCATAAATAAAGGGCAAGTGGAAGTGTCTGCGCCACAAGATAGCGAAGACAGAGTGATGTTTGTGGCCATGATTCAGGCACTTGAAGTGGATGAAGGACGAAAGTTACCTAAGGTCGTCTTTAATTCACGAACGGGTACGGTCGTCATTAGTCAGAACGTCACGGTATCTGAGGCGGCGGTAAGCCAAGGTGGCATTACTGTGACGATATTGGAGTCAGAGTCAGTGTCTCAGCCCGGAGGGGCGTTCAATACCGCAGGGGAAACCGCCGTGGTTCAAAATAGCCAAATTACTATAGATGAAGAAGATGCGACGACGATGGTGTGGCCAAGGGGAACGAATTTACAAGAAATCGTTGATGCCATTAACAATATCGGCGCGTCTCCAGAAGCACTCATGCAAATATTACAAGCGCTAGACGAAGTTGGCGCGATAAATGGGGACTTGGTGGTGATCTAATGATTGATTCAACGGCGCTGACAAGCATAGCAAAGTACTCGATAGTAGAGCGTTTTGTCGTCGCTAAAACAGCTTCTGACACGAACTCAGATCAGCAAAAGCTTGAGGGCGTGCCGTTGTTAAAATCTAGTGTCGCGCAGAAGATAGCTAAGCAGAATATCGTCACGTCAGCGGTCGTCAAAGAAAACCCCATCGGATTAGCTAGCCAAGTGGATTTTCAAAGCAGTGCGCAACGTGCAGCACCATTTAGTAACCAATCATTGCACAATCAATCATTGCACAATCAATCGCCGTTACCACGCGCATCGACACATTCACATCTTTATCTTGATAACGTCTCTCTCGCTCAGTTAAAGCATGACAATACACAGCAAGGGCTGATAGCCGCTGCGCAACAATTTGAAGCCTTGTTCTTACAGCAAATGCTTAAAAGAATGCGCGCTGCAAGTGAAGTACTTAGTGACGATGACAACCCTCTTTCAATCAAATCTGCAGGTATGTTTCAAGAAATGCGAGACGCCCAACTGGCACAGCAAATCAGTCGACAATCTTCATTTGGTTTAGCTGAAATGATTTATCAACAGTTGTCGGCTCAGGTACCAAATTTAGACTTACAGGTGCCCGACTCAAAACAAAAGATATCGCAATTTATGAGCGTACAAGGACAGACACTCGCTAAGGAGCAAGAATAATGGGATTGGTGAATATAGGTTTGAGTGGTGTGTTGGCAAATCGTGTTGCCCTTAATACCACTGCGCAAAATACAGCCAATGTGAACACGCCTGGCTACAGTCGTCAGATTGTCAATTTTGATGCCACGTCCTCTGGTAATTTCGTCAACGGAATGAACTTGGGGGCGGGAGTAGAAGTGAATGGCATTCTACGAATCGCTGAACAGTCCACCACTAATCGATTAAGAGAAGCAACCGAGTCTGCCCAGTACACTCAGACCTACTACAGTGGATTATCGAGTTTAGAAAACCTGTTAGGGGCAGATGGACTTAGCTTAACTCAAGGATTGAACCAATTTTTTGCTGCTATTGATGAAGCTAGTGTCGCTCCGGAAAGCTTGGCGTTTCGTCAGCAGGTGTTGACTAACGCAGACGCTTTGACGCAGCAATTTAATTCCATCTATTCACAGCTAAATCAGCAAGAAGCCGCACAGTCTGAACGCTATAGCGCCGTGATAATGGATGTAAACAGCCAGTTAGAGAGCATTGCGAAGCTAAACCAAAAACTGCAAGAAGATGCCTTACTTGGAAAAAACGTTGCGGGTTTGCAAGATGCCATGGATAAGCACTTAAATGAATTGGCAACGTCGGTTGATATTCAAGTTATTTATATGGAGTCAGGTGGCGTTGAAGTCTCCACCCCTAATGGTCAACCTTTGGTTATAGGTGGTTTTTCTGGGTCATTAGCAAGGGATTTATCTAATGGGGATCCATATAGCACAGATTTGACTCTGTCTTTCCAATCTATGACCTCCTCGGTGGACGCTTCTTTAGGTGGAGAGCTTGGCGCCATGGAGCGCCTGAAGCAATCGCAATTTGAACCGATTAAAGCCACGCTCAACGACTTAGCGCTAGGCTTTGCTGGTGGTGTTAATTCTGTTCTTAATGCCGGGTTTGATCTTAATGGCTCGGTGGGGCGAGATCTATTTACCTATACAGGCGGAAGCGAAGCGGCATCGTTGGCCATTGATTCAACACTGTCGGCGCAACATCTTGCTTTTTCATCGGATCCCTCCGTCGCCGGCAATGGCGACACCCTGAAGTCGCTATCTCAGTTGTCGCAAACGACGTTAATCAATGGTTCAGTTGTCGGACAAACCCCTTATACCGCTTATTCGGGTTTGTTGGGACAAATAGGAATATTTACTCGACAAGCAGAAAGTGAAGCGAGCGCTGCACAGATCAGCCTGGAGGATGCGCAAGTGGTACGCGACAGTCTTAGTGCGGTTAATTCTGATGAAGAAGCCGCGAATATGATGCTTTATCTCAATGCCTATGAAGCCAACATGAAAGTCATCAGTACTGCCAATCAGATGTTTCAAACTCTGCTGCAGGCATTTTAGGAGCTTATGATGCGAGTGACAGATTCTCAGTTTAATGCGGTGATGCAGCGTTCACTAATGGACAACAACATCAGGCTCAATAAAGTGTTTGAGCAAATGTCTACGGGTAAAAAACTCAATCATTTGTCCGATGATCCTATCGCGTCAGTGCGACTCGAAGGGCTAAAAAAGACCATGTCGGACAACCTGCAGTACCAGCGTAATATCGACAATGTCCAATCTCAATTGACCCGTTATGAAACCAACGTGGATACATTGGAGGAGCTCTCTCAACAGGTCAACGAGCTGTTATTGCAAGGGATAAACGGCACGCTAGACCAGCATAGCCGAGCCGGGATCGTGCTTGAGCTCAAGTCACTTAAGAGTGAAATGTTAACGACGTTGAATCAGTCAAACGACGGTAGCTTTTTGTTTTCCGGCACTGATATTTCAAACCCATCCATCGACATCGTACCTCCTTATACTATGAACACGAATGGTGATTATAGAGAGACTAAAGTCGGGGATGACCAATACGTGGCGAATAATATTACCGTTAGTGATGTGATTGGCAGTAGCGCCATCTTTACCGATTTAGACAATGCCATTGCGGAATTAGAAGTGCCGTCGGCGACGTTTATTTCCACTATCAAAAGCGCCATTGATAGTAATCAATCGTTGCATCAAAGCGTGTTATTGACGCTGACTGACATAGGCAGCCAATACAACTCATTGGACAGGTTAAAGGAAACCAGTATCGATATGGTGTTTTTTGCTGAAACAGTAAAGACAGAATTAGAGGCATTGGATTATGCCCAAGCATCGGTAGAGCTGAATCAAAGCATGATCGCCCTAGAGGCGACACAAAAGACCTTTATTCAGATTGCTGGTATCTCATTATTTGATTTGATTTGATTTGATTTGATCTTACATGGGGCGAAGGATGCGCAGAGCGGGTGAAATAAACAGTAATAATTTGATGGTGACTAGCCAAACACTAGGGCTAGCCCTGTTACTTATTGGGTTTTCAGCTCAGCTATTTGCACAGCGATATATTGTTCCGTTTGATAGTGTTCAATGGCGTGATGGACAAGATGTTGATCGCTGCGTTTTACAGGTAAGCGATCCACATACTGGGTTTGACGTACAGTTTGTGGTGATCGCCGCTCAGCCACTTCAGATTAGAGTAGAGCGGCAAAGCGGTCGAGCGCTACCGGCTTCGACCTCATTTAATACCACTAAGCCGATATGGGCAAACGCAACCGCTTATGCCACGACAACCATTGAAGACGTGGAGGTAAAAGGCAGCACCTTAATAGCCTCTCATGGTGCGGCTTATATGCTCGAAGATATGACACGCGGAGCCTGGTTTAACATTAATGCGATGGATTTTGATGTCTATTTCCCCACCACCAATTTTAAACCAGCGTTGCAAGCCTTCAATCAGTGCCAGCGCGAGTTACCAGCGGTGAACTTTCAGCATGCTCGACGTGTTGAATTGCAGTTTGAAGAGGGGGCGATGACTCTGACAGAGCAACAAAAAGACGTGATAGATGACATCAGTACATTAATAAAAAAAGACAAAGCTATCGTTAAGGTGCTCATTGACGGTTATACCGACAACACAGGAGACTCGGTCAGCAACTTGCAGGTAGCGAAACAAAATGGCTCGGACGTCGCACAGTGGTTTGTCGAAAATGGCGTATCAAAAACCATGTTAGAGATCCGCGGGCACGGCGATCGATACCCCAAATATGATAACGCAACACAAGAAGGGCGAGAGAAAAATCGACGAGTGGAAATTCGTTTAGTACGCAAATAGTCTCGAAGACAAATAGAGAATATAAAGTAGGCCGCATAACAATAAGCCGATGCATCAGTAACAGGAGAAGGAGCTATGGACAAAATCAGTGTGATGGAGTTACAGCAACAGTTAGTCGGAAAAATGGAAGTCCGGCAGCAAGTTGCGACCAACCCGTTGTCTAATCAGCCCATTTCATCACCTTTTGTTCATGGTGTGTCTAGACAATCACTTTCAGAAGTTACCCCTATTTCGCAAGGTTCCCTGGAGTTCGGTCAGGCATTGAAAGGAGTGTTAGATACCGTTAATCAATACCAATCCCATGCATCGGAAAAAGTCACCGCGGTTGATCTTGGAAAAAGTGATGATCTTATCGGTGCCACTGTTGCAGCGCAGAAAGCTCAGCTCTCTTTTAATGCACTCATGCAAGTGCGAAATAAAATGGTGTCAAATTTTGAAGACATCATAAAAATGCCAATTTAGTAAAGGGGGAACGGCAATGGCAGCAGAACTGGATAGTAAGCCTGCATTGTCCAACGAGATGGGGGCCGCAAAAGCACAGCTTGGTAACATCTCGGGATGGGTGGCTGGATTTTGGAAAAGCTCTCAACGTAATGTCATTATTATTACCATCTTTGCGACCATTACTGCCGCGATTATTGTCATTATGCTTTGGACGTCAGCGGAAAGATTTCGTCCGCTCTATAGCCAATCGGCAAACTATGACTCTAGCCAAGTGTTGCAAATGCTTGATGAAGAGTCGATTAAATACCAGCTAAGTCAGGATGATGGTCGGATATTGGTGCCAGAGCGTGATGTTGCAAAAATACGCATGGTTTTAGCGTCGAAAGGTTTAAAGGAGCAACTTCCTAGTGGTTTTGAATCTCTCGATAATTCAAAAAGTCTTGGCGAGAGTCAGTTCATGGAAAGTGCCCGCTATCGTCATGCCTTAGAAGGTGAGTTAGCCCGCAGTATTTCCACTATGAGCGCAGTGAGTTTAGCCAGAGTGCATCTGGCGATACCCAAAGAAAGCCTATTCATGCGTGAAGAGGCAGAGCAGCCAAGAGCATCGGTCATTGTGCACATTATTAATGGTATGGATTTAAAACCTGCCCAAGTAGAGTCAGTCATTAACCTAGTGTCTGGGGCGGTGATTGGGCTGAAATCGGAACACGTCAGAGTGATTGATCAGCATGGTCGTTTACTTTCTAACGATGCCACCGTGGGTGACATTACCGTTACAACAGGCAAGCAGACCGACTATAAACGCAACGTAGAACGCACCTTGGTGGCTCAGGCAACCGATATGCTCACACCCATTCTAGGGGCGAGTAATTTTCGCGTTCAAATTGCCAGTGATATTGATTTCTCAAAGGTTGAAGAAACGGAAGAGATCTACGCTGATCCTGTGGTTCGCAAAGAAACCTTACTTAATGACGTGAATGAATCCTCAATGGCCCTCGGTATTCCGGGCGCATTAAGTAACACGCCGCCGGTCACTGATGGAGAGGCACAGCCTGATCCCAACGCCAAAGTTAATCGCAGTGAAACCTCCAGAGATTATGCGGTGAGTGGCAAAATCAGACATACCCAACACCAACAAGGCGTATTAAAAAAACTATCGGTATCGGTAGTAGTGAATGATATGGCCAATGGTGAACAAACCTGGACCGATGATGAGCTCACTAATATTGGGAATATTGTCCGCTCCGCTATTGGCTTTGAGGTGGAGCGTGGCGACGTCATCCACATTACTCACTTCCCTTTTGTGGTCGCTGCCGTGCCCGATGCATTGAAAATACCTTGGTTTGAAAACACCAATATTATGCAGCCTATCAAGTATTTATTAGGTGTGATGTTGAGTGGTCTCATGATCATGGTGGTGTTAAAGCCGTTGGCACAGTATTTAACTAAATCTGCCGAGCGAGAGGATCAACTCGCTGAAAATGTAGACTACGAAAGTGATGTTATTACCAAGGAAGAGCGAGTTGCAGAAGTTGCACTGCAGTCAAAACTGGAAGCCTTAGGCATTGATGCCACAGGAATTAAGGCGCTGGATGATAACCTTCCATCAGCGGATAGCCCTCTAGAGGTACAAATTAAACACCTTAAGTTAATCGCGAAAGAAGACCCCAATCGAGTGGCTGAAATATTACGCACCTGGATTCAAGCATAGAAGGATATACCATGGACGGTAAACAGACTTACCAGTCAGTAGATGGCGTCGCAATGTTGATGCTGACGATGGGCGAAGACATTGGCGCAGATGTGCTAAAAGGTTTTACCCATGAAGAAATTAAACAAATTACCCACGCAATGAGCAAAATGCAGGACATCAAAGCGAAGGATGCTCTCGTGTCTCTGACGGGTTTTTTTGATGATTTCCGTAAACACTCCGGGATTCTCGGCGGGACAAGAAACTACATCACTAACGTACTAGAAAAAACACTGAATGGTAATTTAGCTCGAGATTTAGTATCCGAAATCTATGGTGATGAAATACGCTCGCATGCAGAAAAGCTAGCATGGATTCCAGCAGATTTACTGGTGAATGACTTGCAAAAAGAGCACATTAATCTGCAAGCATTACTGATTGCTCATCTCCCTTTAGAGTACAGCTCAAAAGTGATGGAACAATACAGTGAAGCGCAGTGTCACGAGCTTATCTTGCAAATTTCAAAAACTCAGGTTCTGACCTCCGGATTAATGGAAACCCTTAAAGACTTAATTGATCGATGCAAAATCAATTATCACAGTGGAGGGTCTTCCAGTTTGCAAGGTTCGAAAGTGGTCGCAAACCTCATTAATCGTTATTCAGGTAATAAAAGTAATTTATTTCAATTTTTACATGACCAAGATGAAGAGACCGCTGAGCTAGTGGAAGAGGCAATGTTCGACTTTTTCACCTTATTTAATCAAGATTTGGAAACCATAAACCTCATTAATGAACGTGTCAGTTTAGAGCTTTGGGCGTATGCGCTCAAAGGGACAAACAAAGATTGCCGTTTATACATCATCAATTCTATGCCATTACGAGTATCGACAGAGCTTAAAGAAAACCTCGTTCGTATTGGGGCGGTACCAGTGAGCCAAGTGGAACAAGCGAGAAAAGACATTATTGATATCGTTAAGCAGCTACAAAGCGAAGACATTATCAAACTCAATTTCGCTAATGAGCCAAGGTTGACCTAGGAGGGTATTGTGATGAAACTGACCGGTATCCCGAACAATAGAAACAAAGTCACCGCGACATCGACAGGCAAGATCAAAAAGCCAGATAAGCTGCAAACACGCCCGTCGTCCGCCAATCTGTTAAAACAGCAAATGTTGACTATGAATCTGCAAGAGCGACCTAAGCTCATTGCTGAGGTGTCTGATTCGCATAAAATGTACAGTCGGTTATTAATGGCGGGGGAAGTGCTACGTACCGTCGCCAGTGAGCTACTAAAACTTCGCCAAATTGCAGAATTGCCCCAGTATACCCCTCAGCAAGCCAATCAAATCGACGCCATTAAAAAGAAGCTCATCTTTTGGAGTAAAAAGCGCTTATTTGATCAGCACGTGGTCGATGTGTCCTTTGCGCCTATTCAAAATGATCATCCGATCATTGAGTTCACGATTCCTGGTTTAGATCTTAATCGCGAGCGCTTCCGTGATGAAGTGGTGTCTCTGTATATTAATAATCGCCTTGTCGCTTTGGCGTTTGAAAGAACAGAAGATAGAGACGTATTAGTCGAGCAATTTAAATTAATGTTTGCTTATGCGCATCTGCAACTAAGAATTAATTCTCAGCAAGAGTTAGTGGTAGGGATCCGAGATCAGCACTGGCGTCAGTGGGATGGCCAAGTCTACGTTTCAGGACAAGGGGGGAGGTACGCCGAAGGCCCACCTGTAGCCGTGAATGTAGAGCCACTATTTCCATTGCTTGATCACATCACACGTTTACCTATCAACGAAGAGGGGGCGATAGAGCAAGTTAATCGGTTGATTGAACGAGTGAACATGATGTACCGGGCACTATCCAAAGTGTTAAAAAATAAAAAAGAGAAAGCGAATCAGTTGATTGCATTTTGTACTCACCCGGAATTACAACAGGTCGGCAGTTTTAGGGAACATTTAAAAGCCAACCCAGAGTTATCCCTTACGTCGATACAACGAGGCTTTACCGGACCTACTCGAGATAATGTCATTAAATTGTTGAAGAAAATATGAAACAGGCTGCCAAAATTGCCGTTATAGTTAGATGAGTGGGTGAAGTGAGGGCTATACGATGAGCCAAATTAAGGTAGATAACATTAAACATATTGTGCCGCAGTCACAGGTTGATGTTATTCAAAACAAAAAGGCAGAAACCGATAAAAAGTCGCCCGTTAAGTCGATTAATTTATCCCAACATGAAGTTGACTTAATGGATAACGCTAAACGGTTATTTGATGGGGCAGGAGACATTGATACGAGCAGAGTTGAGTCAATTAAAGCGCAGATTGCCTCTGGGGAATTAGTGTTCGATATGGATGAACTCGCAAAAGTATTGGTGAGAATTGATCATGGCAAATAAGAGGATAATGGTCAGCTACATCGATTATGGACAGAGAATGCTGCGATATGCACGACAACTCTCAGACAGCTTAGATGAAGTTAAACATGCTGTTTTGAAGGGGGAATACCAGCGTTTGGAGTCACTTAATCAAAAAATCATTTCATTGTCACACCAACTGGCGGAAGTGGATCTTGCCCGATTTGCAATGGCGAAAAAACTCGGTTGCCAAGATCGGCAATATGCAAAAGTTATGCAGACCAAGCTGAAAGGGCGACTTAAAGAGAAAATTTGCGCCATGGACGAGAAAATAGAGGCGTCCGTGGTGATATGTAAGGAAAAACTGGCCCGTCAAGGTAGCGTGATGGTTCTGCAGCACCAAGTCATGGAAGAAGCGCTGGCGAAACATAAGCTAAGGATCAATGTTTAGGCTTGATGGGGGGTTACTACCGTTATCCATTGTTATATGGGTGTTTAGCTTAGGTACGGCGTTTGCCAACGATATTAAGCAACAGCCACTCACTCGACAAGATAGGTTGTCTATTGCTATTGAAAACCAGATAGAACAAACAATGAGATACCGCTACCCTCAACAATACCAACTTGAGGTAAAGCAGCGCTTCTCAAAAGCGCTGAATAAACTCCCCTCATGCTCTGGCGTAGAACAGGTCTCGACTAAAAGTGAAATCAAGCTCGGTACTCAAAAATGGTCTATTCACTGTCCTAGTGAAGGATGGACAACCGCCGCAACGACAACAAGCAGGATTACCGTGCAAGCCGCTATCACGACGCGCGCGATAAAGAAAGGCGAGCGCTTATCACGTGAAGATGTGACGTTTCAGTCCGTGACATTATCCAAAGACCAAGAAGTCTTCTTTGAACCGAATCAACTGGTGGGTAGCAAAGTTAAACGTTCGCTGAGTCAAGGTGATCTGCTGACCACGTCACGCTTCTACTTAGACTACGATGTAGAGAAGGGGGTCACCGTTAATATAGTTTATCGATCCAAAACCTTTAGTTTACAAACGCAAGGCACCGCGCTAGAAAGTGGGTTAATAGGTGATGCTGTTATGGTAAAAAATAACCAGTCGGGAAAGCGGTTACGCGCAGTCGTGCTTGAACGAAATCTAGTTCAGGTTTACTAATCGATACCGCACCCACCACTAATAGTGTTTATACGATTAATATGCCTATTCGAGTGACTTGTCGTGCAAGAAGTCAAGACTATTTAAGTGGGTATGGGGTTGCTATGTATAGCAACCCCTCTCTATATTAGATGTTAACGTATCATATATATTAGCTTTCTTATGAGCGTATTTTGTTCAGCTTATCATGTACTACTTCTGCTTGTTTACTGCCATGTGCTTTTAGCGCCTTAATGTAATCGACATCATGAAATGAGCCACTGACGCAGCCTTTTTGTTCTACGATATTTCCTTTTTCAAAACTAGCACGAGTATCAACAATCACTTCCCCGTTGTTATTAAACATTGCATATTGAAGGGCTGATTTCGTAAAGCAGTTTCCGCCGACGAAGATGCTTTCTTGGTCAGTGGAAAATCCAGTGTCATTAATGACAATAACAGCATCAACATTAAGCGCTCTACTTATTGTCGCCATACCTTGTGTAAAAGACGGTTGTTTATAATAGTCAGGTTGCGTATTGTAGCTTGATGGGAGAGGAAGCTGAATATAGTGTTGCGGGGACTTTGTCGCTCGAGCAAAAGACACGCTGGTTTTTATTTGTGGGTCGGAGAGTATGTCAGCGGATACTTGCTTGTAGGTAGAGTTTGCTATGACTTCGGATGGAGGCAAAATGGTCCAGCCTTCGAGTTTTCCAAGCTGATTAGCGAATTTAGTAATTGATATATTAGCGGCTTCAGTTCCATCGATTCGTTTCATGATATGTGACTGTGTCGCTAAATCAGTAGCATCTTTGACAATGCCTCCGATTTGATTTCCTGCCATAGCGAGTAAATCAGACGAAGAGAATGAGGAGTTCATTTCTTTGGAGATTTTTTCAGGGTCTTCAGTGTTTCTAGTTATGTATTCTGGTACGTTAAATACCACGATTGCAACCGATTCAACTTGATTGAGTTCTTGGTTGTTAACGTAATCACTTGCGCAGCCTGTCATTGCTGTTGCGATTAAAATTGGAAGCAGACTCTTTTTATTCATTGCGCACTTTCTCCATGTGTTATTTAGGTGTTTAGCTGAAATATATTATGCTTTTCTTGTTTATGGGGAAGGTGATTGTGTGCGAAGTTGTGACGGCACTTCCGTAAAATATCCAAGGTCAAGTTGCAGTTATGAAAAGTATTATTTTTAATTATGGGTGAGTATTCTTGATGGGCGTGCTTTTTATGAAGTTTGCCATCAATAAATATGACTTAATTAGGTGGTGTGCGAAGAGTGGGTCCATATGAATGGTATTAAATTGTCACTAAATTAAAGGGAGGTGGTTCTATATTTGGCTCCCTGGTTCTGCCATGACTTGTCTATTTCGTTTTGGTAAGGAATATTCTGGGTAATATGATGGACTGTATAAAGGTTTAGTAATTAATATTGGTGTTGGAATTCGCCAAAGATAACGGAGTGAATGAAGGTTAGAAGGGCGATTTAAGCATGAAAACGAACCAAGTGAAGAAAACTTGGCTGGATGTCTTATCTTGTTACGTAGGTGGTTTACTCACTTCTCTGGTTGTCAGTGGTAGCTTTCTCACTAATCGATTATTAAGTTATCTGCGTTTTTCTTGGACCGTTAAATAACTCTAGAGTCGAGGGGACTTTATTTTTAATTTAAGTATCGTCGAGTGGAAGTGTAGTAGGGTCAATGTCATGAGGGATCATCTACTAGATTGATCTTCAACTCGTAGATAAATGAGTTGGTTCTTATTGTTGGTTTTGTCTAAGCTTATTCTGAAGGTCGGTGTTATTCATCGGCGTCGATTATTGTAAAAGGTAACAAGCAATTCAAACAGGTAGTTCACAGGTGGCATTATCAGTTTTATGATTCGGACTTGTGTTGTTTCGCTACTCAATTGTGCGTTCGTAACTTTAACTAGTCATAGGGAATTTAATCATGAAGTCCATTGTTTTTGAAGCGCAAAGACCTCTTAGAGACAGCTATGTTAAAGATCCAAATATTGCTATGGTCACCGACCACGCCAAAACGTCAGGTGACCATGCTGCAGATCCATTCCATTCAATAGTTGAACCTATGGATGGGTGCGGTGTTATGGTGCCCGTTGGGGTTCATGCTGCTGTCGGAGGAAAACATGACGCTCCAACCCCTGGAGATATACTATGTGCGGCATTGGCTGCCTGCCAAGATTCTACCATTCGCATGATTGCTGATTTAATGGGCATTGAACTGGTCGAATTAGAGGTTAACGTGACGGCTACGGCGGATGTTCGAGGAACTCTGATGATGGACAAACTCGTTCCTGTAGGGTTTCAAAAAATGACTTGTGAAGTTAAAATGAAGGTCAGTGAAGGCACTGATTCAAAACAGCTACAGCGACTTCAATCTGCAGCTATGGCATGCTGCGTTGTACAGCAAACACTTAAGTCACCTCCTCCCGTAGAAACGATTTTTATCTCTTGATGGTGATCATCTAGTACGGCGTTTTTCTGTTGGGAAAGTACATTAAGTTTTATTGTGCTGAAGACTAACAATGAAAATATCAGGAATGGACATCATCTTGCTTATTTATCAGACATTGAATATTTAAAGATGAATCATCAATTCATTGTGAATAGTTTATTTGGTGAAGGATTCTTGAGAGGAGATTAAACATGGAAGTCACTATTGGTCAGGGTTCTGATCTTATAGAAAAGGCTCAGGCTATTCGCTATCAAGTTTTTACCGTCGAGCAACAAATCCCGAATGAATTGGATTTTGATGGTTTAGACGGTGTCTCTGTTCATGTTCTGGTTGTTGAACAGGAACAAGCAATAGCCACGGCGCGCTTATGCATAAATGCCGACGGTTCATCCGTTATGGCGAGGGTCGCCGTTATTGAGAAGTATCGCGGTCATGGTGTCGCTTCAGTCGTTGTTCAGGCATTAATGAGTTATGCCGAAAACCAAGATGTAAACTCAATAGAAATTCATGCACATGGCTATTTGCAGGGCTTTTATGAAGGATTTGGTTTTGAATTTATCCAAGAAGTAGAGGTTGTTGGCGAGCATCAATTAATAGAAATGCGCTACCAAATAGGACGTACATAGCAATAACTATGATGGGGAACCCAGTAATTCAGTATTCTAGCCACTTTAATCAACGTGACTCGAGGCTATTTGGTTATACTGAGCCCTTTCAGACTGTCATCTTAGGCTGTAATAAGGTAGTTTGAATATATCCTCAAGCGACCTTCAAATCTGCAACCGTTATTGGTTCTTTCTTCGGAGAAGTTATGTCTACGCCCCTCAATGATTGTATTGTTCCTATGTATCCAACGATTCAAGCGTTAGATGTGGATGGTTTAGAGCCCGGAGAGCATAAGTTCTGGTTTGCCGTTGCCACCGATGCGATTGGTCATCCACAAACGCTTCCTGTTCGCGTGTTTAAAGGTGAGCGTCCCGGTAAGCGGATTATGATTACCGCAGGTATTCATGGTGATGAACAAAATGGCATTTTGACCGCGCAGCAATTGGCGAGAGAGTTAATTGGAAAAATGCATGCTGGTGTGGTCACCATTGTACCCACTGTGAATTTGTCTGGTATTGCGCGCCATAGCCGTGACTTTCATTCCGCTGCGCCTGATAGTTCGTCTTCTAACTTAAATCGGGTTTTTCCTGGTAACCTTGATGGTGATGAAGCGAACCGCTTTGCTGCCAATTTATGGCAAAACTTATTGAAACCGAACGCCGATTTAGCGATTGACTTGCATTCGCAGACTTCTGGATCAGCCTATCCGCTATATGTCTTTGCGGACTATCGCTTAGATGACTCTATTCGTATG
This sequence comes from Vibrio nomapromontoriensis, assembly GCF_050337205.1. Lineage (NCBI taxonomy): Bacteria > Pseudomonadati > Pseudomonadota > Gammaproteobacteria > Vibrionales > Vibrionaceae > Vibrio > Vibrio nomapromontoriensis. The sequence continues at coordinate 233,889 of NZ_JAKJSS010000007.1, read as the reverse complement.
GCAAGATTACTTAACCCCGATGTGATTCTTAATGACCCTGGCGATCCGGGCATTCTTGAAACGGCTTATAATCGCGCGGATATTCCTTCTATCACCATTGAAGTGGGCATTGGACGTTACACGGACTTACCTATGGTCGAACGAGCCGTCAATGGTGTGCTTAACGTATTACGTTCGTATGAACTGATTGCGGGTGAGGTGGTGTCGCAAATAGTGCCTTGTACAGAAGGGGAAGAGATTATTAGTATCCGAGCCGAGCAAGGTGGATTTGTTATTTGCCAAGTGGCGTTGCTTGATAAAGTCGTGACAGGGCAGCAGCTCGCCACACAATATAATAGCTTCGGCGATGAGATAGCGCATTACGTCGCGCCTTCAGATGGGGTGGTGATTAGCCACAACGTTGAGTCGGTGAGGGCGCCAGGGTCGTTAGTGGTGCGTTTGATTAAGTAATGCGCTGCAGGGCGATAAATTATGATGATGAGGCACGTTGACTGACATGCGTTTGAATGGAAAATCGAAGCCTCATCAATACGGAGCCGCCTTAACCTACATTACGCGCCACCATAAGCACTTCATCAGCGGAGTACAGATTAGAAATGGTCGCTTCGACTTCGGCGCCTAACGTCGATTTGTATAAGTTTTGGGCAAAGTTGTCCGCGCGCGTCGTGACGTATATATGTTTGAGTACCGAGTCATTTTGCGCCAATCTTTCTTTTACTAAAGGTAGGGTTTGGGTAATAAGCCCACGTCCTATTCCTTTTCCTTGGTGATCGGGAGAGACCGCTAGCTGCTCTATTTCGAGGATGACTTCCGGGCGAAAGCCACTCTTTTGAGTCCAAATAATAAAGCCAGTAATTTGTTTGTTGTTATTCTCCGCCACAAAGCACAGCACACGAGGAAACGCATTAAAGTTACATTGCAGCCATTCATAAGATTGTTTTTGTCTGACGAAAGTGAGTTTGTGTATCTCTGCTGCTGCTTTTAAATCGGACGTGTTCATCAATCGGACGTTCATTTCTACCTCAATACTTAGATTAAATACAGCGCGTTCGCGGTAAGTGAGCAAGAGGGTTAAGTGTACCAAATATTAAGGTGTTCACTTTGTAAAAAGCGTGTCAGGGTCGCAGTAATTGGGAACTGTGACTAGCTTAGGCCATTGATTTAGCCAGTTTTTCGAGTGTACTCGTTGCCAAAATAGTGCGATAGGCGCACTGGGGTTATGAGTCAACTTCCCCGCCAGCAAGGTGTCGGCACCAAACGCTGAAATGCATTCTATTTGTTCGCCGTTCTTGCGTACGGCAATGGCGGTTTCTTTTTCTGGCCAGTAACTCATTGCATGGATGATGTCAGTATAGGGTTGGTGACCGTTTCTGCTGTGCATCAAGGCTTGATTACGTACTTGCCAGCCAATACTAGGCATTGTGTTATTTAGATAGGCTTCTATGCGCTGTTGACCACTTGAATCCATTTCTGATGGGTCAAAGTAAATAACGTCAACATCGTTCAGTGGCGTCGGGGTGGTTCTGTTGTGTAAATCGTCCCAAATTAAATTACGAACAAACCCTGCGGCTAAGTAGCAGCGTTGAAAACCAACACTCGCAACACAGCTTAAGATTTTTGACCTGAGCGCGTCTTGGTGCATTAATGTAGTGATCCTTTCCATACTTAACTATCGCTCTGCGACGTTATTAGTTAAAAGCGTTGGTTGAAAAGGGCGAAGATCAATACCTTCCAGGTCGCATACCGCTTTGATCGTTGGGTGTGAGGATAATCGCGTGAGATACGCGGACAAATGTTTAAATTGCAGTGGCGATGTTTGAGCGGGTAGGCTCCATTCCGATAACATGAACAGAAAAAAGTCACAGGCGGTAAGTTGCTCACCGAGTAGGTATTGATTGCCTTTCAGTTGATCATCAATAACAGACAGTGATTCTGCAATCCGCTCATCTTGAGCCGCGATGACATTAGGAATCGTGCGTTCATCGTTGGTGTGCCTATGAGGATAATAGCGAACCATGAGTTCAGCTTGCAGCGTATTATTTAAATAGGTTAACCACTGGAAAAAATGCGCACGTGTATGACTGCCGAGCAAAGGAATAAGACCGTGCTGAGGGTGTTGTTCGCAAAGGTGAATACAGATGGCTGGGCTTTCAAAAATAACGGTGCCATCATCGATAAGTGTTGGAATTCTGCCTGCTGGGTTTAGTGCAAGGTAGTCGCTGGATTTTTGTGAGTTGGAATGTTTATCAACAAGGATAAGTTGATAGTCGAGGCCCATATGATGCAGTAAAAAGTGTGGGGCTAAGCTTGCGTTATTGGGGTAATAATAGAGTTGATACAATTTACAGTCCTTGTTCGATTGGGGCTTCCCTTGGCGGTGTTTCGTTAGATGCTATCGGAACAGACGCAACATCATCGGAAATAACATCATCAGAAATAACAGGAATCCAGTATATCCGCCTGCACCAATGTTATCACCATACGTAGTGAGAATGAGTGAGGTGCCTCATACCTGGCTTGTCATCTTGTTTGATTACTCAACTTCGCCAAGGACATTGAGCCCGTACTCATTGGGTATCTCATTATAGCTCAGCACGATAAGCTCCTTGGCAAAGGCTTTTGCCAGCTTTGCTATCATAGGTCTTGTCGTTGGTGGCACTACAAGTACGGCAGGTAAATTTTGGCTTTGCATCGTTTGAACAATAGTTGGCATGCGGTTTTGACATTTTTGCAGTATCGTCGCTTCAATGGGAATGGCATCCAACGGAATATTGGGGTCGTTTTGTTGTGAAAGAGAAATGGCACTTTTAAGTTCGCCCTCTAAGGAGGCGCCAATAATAAAGGCGTTAATGGTTTTGCTGTTGGGAGAGATGAGGTTAACAATGGTGCGCTTTAGCGCAACTCGAATATTGGAAGACAGTAAGATAGGGTCTTTTACCGTATCAATACTTTCGATGATGGTATTGGCGATGGTGCGCACATTGATGATAGGGACTTGTTGGGCAAGAAGTTGACGTATGACCTGCATTTGCAAGTTGGGCGAAATGACACTGGCTAGGTTTTCTGCCAGTTCGGGATGATGAGTAGCAAGCCGATGGTTTAGGGCTTTAACATCATCGTAATTGAAAATATCGTTTAAGTGTTCACTGCAAACCTTGCTGACATGGGTGGCAATGACGTCATAGATATCAATAACTTGAAAGCCCAAGTTGATGGCCTTAGTTTTATCGGCTTTATTGATCCATAGTGCTGGAAGTTGGTAGGCGGGATCAACGCCGACGATCCCATCTAAATCAGGGTGGTCGATTCTGTTGCCAACGGCCATCGATTTATCGACATAGACTTCACCTCGTTCTATTTCATCACCATCAATACTGATCGCGTATTCAGATGGTTTTAACGAAAGGTTATCAGTAATGACCACTTCGGGGATCACAAAGCCAATTTGTTCACTTAGTGTTTTTCTGCTTCCTCGGATACTTTTTATCAGGTTGCCGCCTTTCTTTGTTGTGGCGAGGGGGACGAGTTTAAACCCTAACGACAGTGCAATTACATCGATGGTGGGGATGATATTCCAATCGATCGTGGTCTCCGAAGGGGAATGATGCAGTAACTCGCTATCTGGTTCCGGAAGCGCTTCTATGGCTTTAAACTTACTTTGTCGCCAGCCAACGAAGGCGAGTAAGACGGTAAAGGTATAAAAAGCGAGGTGTGGCATGTTGGGAACGCTACCAATAACAAACATAACGCCCGCGGCCATATAGAGGTTATGGGGAGAGGCGAGTAGTTGCTTTTGAACGGTTTGCGCCATGTCATTATCGTTGTCGCTAATACGAGTTACGATAATGGCGGCAGACGTTGCCAGTAATAGCGAAGGAATTTGAGCGACGAGACCATCCCCAATGGTGAGTAATGCGTAAGTCTGAAAGGCATCTTCTGCAGATAGACCATGTTCAAAAATACCAATTAGTACGCCCCCAATAAGGTTAATGAAAAGAATAAGCAAACCCGCGATGGCATCGCCTCGAACAAATTTGCTCGCCCCATCCATCGCTCCGTAAAATTCCGCTTCTTCGCCTACTTCTAAACGGCGGGCTTTTGCTTCAACTTGGTCGATAGCACCTGCGTTTAAGTCGGCATCAATCGCCATTTGTTTGCCTGGTAGCGCATCTAAGGTAAATCTCGCCGAGACTTCTGAGATACGTTCGCCCCCTTTGGTGATAACAACGAAGTTAATGATCATCAAAATCACAAACACCACAATACCCACTACATAGCTGCCGCCAATCACGACTTCACCAAATGACTGAATCACTTTACCAGCCGCGTCGCCACCGTTGTGACCTTCCAGTAAGACGATTCGAGTAGAAGCTACATTGAGCGTTAAGCGTAGTAGCGTCGCAATGAGCAATAGCGAAGGGAAAATAGAAAATTCGAGCACTCTAGTGACGGTACTGGCGACGAGTAAGACCACAATCGCCAACATGATATTAAAGGTGAAGAAGGTATCGAGTAGTAGTGGTGGCAGGGGAAGAATCACCATCGCCAAGATCATTAATAGAACGATGGGGATGGTCAACCGAGTAGTGATTGCCTGAATTACCTTTCTCATAACAGCCAATTTAGTGGTTATCGTTAAATTAGATACTAGGATATTTTTCAACCACTTCTCACTTTTGATACTTGCAATTTACATTTTAAGTGAGTTTTTTTTGAAAAAAAGATGAAATGGAATTTTTCCTCTGTCGTTAGCAGTTAGTGAACAGCAAACACAGATAGGGAACATCAGATGGCTATATCAGTACAAACTAACTACGCAAGCTTGGTGACTCAAAATACTTTGCAGTCTAATAACAATATGATGACGAAGTCTTTGGAAAGGTTATCGACGGGCTTTCGAATTAACTCTGCTGCTGATGATGCGGCAGGTCTACAGATAGCAAACAGATTAGAGGCTCAGAACCGTGGGATGGGTGTCGCATCACGAAATGCACAAGATGCTATCTCGATGCTGCAAACCGTAGAGGGTTCGATGGATGAGATGACCAATATCGCGTTCCGAATGCAAGATCTTGCCACACAATCTGCCAATGGTACCGCCTCTCAAGCGGATAGAGATGCCATGGACGCAGAGTTTCAATCGTTGGGTAGTGAGCTGCAGAGCATTTTGACAAATACTAACTTCGGTGGTCAAAGCTTATTGGGGAACGGTACGGGGAACTTTGCTTTGGGGGCCGTGAGTTTTCAGATAGGGGCAGGCTCCAGTGAAACCTTATCTGTTGATCTTCAGTCAGAGGTATCAACATTGAATAGCTTTGCGACACAGTCAACCTCACGAACTTCGCAAGCGATGCAGAATGCAGATGCTGACCTTGCTCAAGAAAGAGATAACTTTGCTACTGGTGGTACAACGACTTCTCTTGCAAGCGGTGTGGATGGTACTGGTGTGACAGGTACTTACACGAGCTATCAAAATTTAGTCGAAGCAGCCGCAACAGCAGATGCAACGGCGGTTGCTGACTTGGCCTTAGTTGATGGTGAAGTAACTACTTCTCTTGATGCTTCTATTACCGCAAATGCGGGTGGACGCTTTAACGACACCGTACTTGGAACAGCGGTTGGTGGTGATTACGCTACTATCGTCGCAAATCACGGGGCATCTGGCGCTGCGTCTATTGGCTCTCAAGCGGGCGCTAATACGGCTATTGATACCATGGCGACTTTGATCAATGAGATAAGTTCCACGCGTTCGAGCATTGGTGCGAATATCAATCGGTTAGATCACACCATTACTAACTTGGGTAACATGTCTGAAAACATTTCTGCGGCGAAAGGGCGAATTATGGATACGGATTTTGCTTCCGAGTCTGCGGCAATGTCGAAATCACAAATGTTAATGCAATCTGGCGCCTCCATGTTGAGTGCTTCGAAAATGGTGCCTCAGTTAGCGATGAGCTTATTAGGGTAATGTTATCAAGGGCTAAAGGAGGGTTTGCTGTCCCTCCTGTCTCCTAGGTGATTTTTTATACTGCGAGGGATAGGTATGAACGTCGATGCAGTTCAGCTAGCCAGTAGCTTTGCAAGCTTAGATGTCCAGCCATTTGAGCTACGTTATAACCAAAAGCTGTCGAATATTACGTCTCAGACATCGGCGATCAGTTTGGTCAAAACGGCGTTAAAACAGCTAGATGACAAAATCTATGAGTTTACGAAAGCAGGGGCTGGGTTGACGCAGACCTCAACGACGACGTCTAGTGATGAGTATGTGTCTTTATCGGTATCATATGGTGTGAACGATATTGACCTCGATGTCTTTGTTAAACAGATGGCTGAGAATCATCAAGTTGTGTTGGATGCCAACTCTACGGATCCCAATGATGTGATGGCATCGGCCGGTACATTCTCCGTGACGCAAGGTGGCGTGACGACCAATCTGGATATCATGGATGCCGATACCGACGTCAGTGGAGACGTAACGTATAGTGAATTTGTCACTTATTTTAATGGCCAGTTTGATGATTCGATACAAGCGACGCTCGTGAAGTCACAAGGTGCCATGAAAGTTTTATTTTCATCTGAATACGAAGGGTCGGATTCGGTTTTCACTATTACAGCAGATGCGGCCAGTGGCTGGGAGAGTGATGTCGCACTCGCCAGTGCTACGCCGTTAAAAACTGGTCAAAATGCCGTACTGGCGATTGGTGGCGAAGGCGGTACTGAACTTACGAGTACAACGAACCAATTTGACGCTCTGATGGAAGGTGTAGATCTCACAGTTGTTAAAGCTAATAGTGTTGGCGATGAGCCGACTAATTTAGCGATTGGTGACGATATTAGTGCAACGATGGATGCACTGAAAGGGTTTGTTGATTCTTATAATAACGCGGTGTCTAAGATAGCAAACTTGACAGCTTCAGGTGGAGAAGATGAAGCCCGAGGAATACTGGCGTCAGACAGCACGATCAAAAACATCAGTTATCAGTTAGGCAGCGTTATTCGAGCCGATTATGGTGGTACGCGTTTATTTGAACTTGGGTTAGAGATAGACCGTGATGGCAAATTGTCTTTGGATCGAAGTGTGTTCGAACAAGCGGCAGAAACGGTAGACGTTGAGGCTATTTTTACCGGTGAAGAGGGGGTATTTACCAGCTTTACCAGCAAACTTGATGGCTACATTGATTTTTCTAGCGGTTCGTTAAATCGTCGTATTGATATATTAGAGGAAGAGAAATCGCGAATTAACGACGCGCTAACAACGTTAGATAGTCGTTACGAAACTTATTACAACCGCTATTTAGCGCAGTTTACACAGTTAAACACATTGGGTAGCCAGCTCGATTCAGTATCTGGGTTATTTACCGTTTAAACAAGGAGTGGTTACATGCTTTTAGGGAAACAGCAGCAAGCGAATTATGCCAATGTACAAGTGAGTGCCAATGCATCGGTGTCCTCAAATTTTGAACTGATATATATGTTACACGAGCGCTTAATCCAAGAGTTGGAAAGTGTGAAATACGCCATTGAACATAAGGATTTGGAGCTTAAATCCAAAGCGTCTCAAAAGTCGATTGATATATTAGTAGGTTTAGATGCTTCCTTAGACCTCTCTAGTGGAGAGGATCTGATAAAGAACATACATGCATTGTATGAGCATGGAATAGCGACCGTTTTTGAAGCATCTAAAGAGATGAATGTTGAACTGATTGATAAGTTAATTGTCGTTATCGTCGATTTGAAAGAAGGCTGGGAAGGGGCGATGGAGTGGCTGGATGAAAGCCGTCAATAAGAGTCCAAGCACTAAAGTCACTATCTCGCCAAAGCACCTTACGGTTATGGTCTCCAAGTTTGAATCGGCCATACTGAAACGGGATTTTACTGAAATAGCAAAACTCAATCAGCTGGTGGAGCAGATATTACCGAACATCAACCAGCATGATGCTGACTTTCTACCGATAGTGGTCAAATTGCGTCAGGAACATGAAAAGTGTCGGGCGTTAGTAGAAACGGAACAAGCGGCTCTTAGGCTGCGTCTGACTCATAATATGTGTTTGAGGAATCGAGATAAAGCCTATACCAAGACCCAAGTTAGGGTGGAGGAATAACAATGGATTTGCATACGAAAGTACAAAGTGATGGCACGTTTTCTAGCTTAATCGCTGAAATAGGCGAGCCTGTTAAAGACAATGCGTTACTCACGTCTCCACATCAAGACCATGTTATAGGGATGAAAAAACACTCACTTGGTGAGACAAGAATGACGCCGCTAGCACAATCGTTTCAAAGCCTTTTCGCTGTGCTACAACAAGTTTCCGGTTCATTGGGCGTAGACGGTGTCAGTCATACCATGTCGGTTAATGTTGCGCATCAGCTAAGCAATATGGAAAAGCGTGGAGTGTTGGATGATAGTGCGCCACTCCAACATTCGCCTTTAAGCAACGCTATGTTAAGTGATCAGCTTTCTAGAACGGTAGACCTATCATCGGCAGACTTACGGCCTCTTTCCAGTACTTATCTACCTAAAAGCGATGCGTCAAATCATTACACAGGAAACTCTGTGATTGAGCTGGCTGAATCTGCGTTACAGCAAGTTTCTCGCCATAGTCAATTGCCCTATATGACTATGGCAACAAATGAATGGCAGGATTCGAACGCTAGAAGTAACGCCTTAAGCCATCAACTCACTTCTGAGTGGATGGCTGGGTACCCAGATGGAATGGTTCGAACGGTAGCACCAGTCAATGCGGGGATGGCAGAACGTGGGCTGAATGATGCGTATTATGTATCGACGCTAAGGGGGCGGCCATTTATGGGAGGGACTACTCAAGCTACGCCCGTAAAATCAGAGTTTACGACCACGCCAGTACCAATGTCTGCTTCGAGCATGGATTCGAATTATTCGATGTTGGATAGCACAATTACGCGGCTACTATCACCTTCCTTAGAAACAGAAAAGCCGTTGACACCTGAGGCTCAACGTCAAATCTATCATGCAATTCGCGACAAAATTCAATTGCATTTTGACAGTGTTAATCAAACGGTTCGTATACGTTTTGATCCACCAGAACTAGGCAAGGTCGATATGGTTATTCGTGTCGATGGTGACAAGTTGACGCTGCAAATTAGCGCAAGTTCACCATTAACACGAGAAGCGATTATTGCAACATCAGATCGCTTGAGAGCCGATCTGGTTCAGCAAAGCAATGCGCTAAATGAAGTGAATATCGCATTGGCAAATAAGGAGTCGATGCGAGGCCTGTTACAAGAGCAGGCGCAGCGACAACAAGACTTGCAGCAACACGACCTACAACAGCGAGAACACCAAAAAAATAGGCAGCCTGAGTCAGGAAATGGCCGTGATAACAATGACTTAATCCATGGGTTGGCCGAATCCACAGACCAAAGCGGTCAAATACTACGTGAATTCCGCGTGTATATTGCGAGGGTGTAGTGATGATAAAGATAGTCGTGACATTTATTGTGGCGGTTGCGTTGTCCGTATCGGGTTTTGTGTTGTATCAAAACGACGTGCTGACGGTAGAGTCGATAACAGCGTGGTTAAGCCCAAGTGAGCTAGAGCCAGAGATGGTCGAGCATACTGAAATTCAAGTCGATAATGTTTTAGTACCGATAAATTTGGGGCAAAGGCAAAGTTTGTTATTGCTCGATGTCTCACTCTATACGCCGAAAAAAAATGGTGCATACCTACACCATCAATTAAGTGTTATTAAGAATAGGATCATAAAAAAATTCAGCGTTAAGGATGCTGCGTATTTTCACAACAAGCAATTTATCTATGTGATTCAAGATGATTTAAAAGACGATTTAGATGAGCTACCGTCACTACAAGTCGGCGAAGTCCTAGTGACCAAAGCGGTGTTTCAGTAGGCTCATTATGTTAATGAAGCCGCGTTATCAGCATACCCAAACTCATGATAGAGAAAGTCTGCAAGCGTTAGAAAATTTGGTGTTGCAAGAGAACATAAAGCTAATTAATGGCTTGTTATATCAATATCGCTATGTGGTGGACGCAGGGACGTTTGAAGATTTACAGCAGACAGCCATGATGACCTTGGTCATTGAATTGAGAAAGTTTGACCATGTTGCTAACGATGATTTTCGACGTGCCGTCGCGGTGCGTATTCGAGGCGAAATTATTGATGAGCTTCGTCGACGAGACTATATGGAGCGAGATAAGCGACAGCTTGTTAATAAGATCAAAAAGGCGGAAAGGGAACTATTGCAGCTGCTAGGGAGGGAGCCGGCGGTGAATGAGATTTGTAGGCACCTTGGTATTCAAGATGATGATTTTCAACAGGCAATGATGCTGGTTGATGTGATAGATGATATTGAGCTTGATTCCGTGATGGCTAAAGGCAGTGATACCGATAGAGATGTATTACTAAGTGAAGTGCGGCAAGTGCTAGAAACGTTGCCTGAACGAGAAAAACGCATTTTATATCTCGTGTACGTGAAAAATTTGAGCACCAAAGAAGTGGCACAAGTCCTAGATATTAACGAAATAAAGGTGCATCGGATAAAACATAGAGGTTTGGACATTCTGAAAAGCAGAATGAAGGAGAGTGGCGCATGCAAAAGATAATTGGTGTTATTGTTGTGATAAGCGTCATTTTTGGAGGCTTTATTTACTTAGGTGGTAAGTTTGAATTTATTTTCAAGCTTTCGGAAATTATTATTATTTTCGGTGCTGCATTCGCAAGCTTATTAATGTCAACGACCTCTAGTACATTAAAGTTAATGACACAGCAGATTGGTATTTCTTTTCGGGCTACACCTTATAATAAAGATTACTACCAGCAGTTATTGTCATTGATGTTTGAGCTAATTAATATCGCGCGTGTGCAAAATATTAAAGCGTTAGATATTCATATTGAAAACCCAGAATCAAGTAAGATATTTTTGAAATATCCACAGATAACGCGGGATACACTAACCACACAATTTGTTATTGATTCGTTTCGGCAAGTGATTACTGGTAAACAATCGCACCACTTACTTGAAGCGTTTCTTGAAGAAGAAATTGAACATCTGGACGATGAATATACCAAGCCATCGGAAAAGCTCCACGCCACTGCTGAAGCGATGCCTGGTTTGGGCATTTTGGCGGCGGTAATGGGCATCATTCTTACGATGCAAGGCTTGGATGGCGAGATCAGTGAAATAGGACAAAATATTGCCGCCGCCCTCGTCGGAACCTTCACAGGGGTGTTTGGTTGCTATTGCGTATTAGGCCCCTTGTCGAGCAGCATTAAGGATGTATCTGAAAATCAGCTTGCTCCACTGCAATGCGTTAAATCCATTCTATCGTCTTATGCTCAAGGGCAATCGGCACATATGTGCGCGAATGCTGGAAGGAAGAATATAGAGACCCGCTACAAGCCGTCATTTGTTGAGCTTGAGAAAGCGGTTGATGTGCTAAGACAACAACCTTCATCAGGTTAATAGAGGCACGTATGGAACAACAAATTATTATTGCGAAGAAGGGCAAAAAGAAACGAGATCCATTGCAACATGGCGGTTGGAAGGTGGCAATGGCCGATTTGATGATCTCGATGATGTGCCTGTTTTTAGTGCTCTGGATATTACAGGTCGTTGATGTTGATGACCAAAAAAAACTGCTTAATTATTTCTCCTATGGCAATGATCCTATTCAGCATCATGGGATGGTGGAAAGTGGTGGCAATTCGATTAATCCTTTACCGCTTCCTCATGTCGCCACCTCGCACTACGACGCAGAGCTGCATCGTATTAACGATACTTCACTGCTAGAAGGTGAGTTCAATAGTCAGCAAGAGTTAGAGGTGTTAGCAAAGCGCATTGAACAAGATCTTGCCAGTGTAGATGGGCTAGGCAGTGTGAGTGTTTTAGTTACCCCTCAAGGGGTGAAGTTGGTGATTGCTGATTCTGACAAAGGGCCTATGTTCTTTCGGGGAGGGGCTAAAGTGACCCCATTTTATCAAGATCTTTTGTTGAATCTGGCTAAGCTGTTACAGCGTATTGAAAACAAGATGATCATTACTGGTCATACGGATGCGAGCCGGTATAAGGGTAGCCGCATGACTAACTGGGAGTTATCGAGCAACCGTGCCAATAGTGCGCGATATTATCTGGACCGCGGAGGGCTGCAAGAGCGTCACATCTTTCAAGTCACAGGAATGAGTGATACCGCACCGGTTGATATCAACAACCCTAAAGCCGCGATTAATCGCCGTATCGAACTCTATATTCTCACCGCCGAAACGTTGAGTCAGCTGAGCGATGTTTATAAGACCGTATTCCTTCCCGATGGGAGGGAGAAGCAAGCACCACTCACTCAACAACAGCTATCTCCAGAGGTGGAGAAAAGGAAGCGCGAAGCGATACAGCAAGCACTAAAAAACCAACCAGTGACCTCATTTGAGGTAATGAACCGTTATGACTGACTTGATGCAAAGGCTCATTAACATGCGAAAGTGTTTAGCGTGGCTTGTCGTGATTGATTATTGCTTAATAGGCTTTTACGTCTATTTAGTGACGAGCTTGCTGTATTTTGATGTGTTCATCATTGGAATTCTATTAGCGCTATACAATATTTTGCTTGTGACCTTTGTCGTTCACCAACCAGCAGGCTTCATTTCATTCGAGAGAGATAAGCACCTTGTCATTCCTATCTGTTTTGCGACGTTTCTTGGCTGCAGCATTGTGGTGTTAACGTTGTTTTGGTGAACTGCGCTAAGCAGAGCTTTGCTTACGCTTACAGTGTAATTAATGGTGGAAGTGGGGTGAGATCTATCAATGCTGCCTTTTGCCATTGCTGGTCGGTAACAAAAAGCATGAAACCTGTAGAGGGTTTTGATTTCAGCTCAGACATATCGACCAGTTGCTGCAACGCATAAAAGCGATGGACATAGTTTACGGTTTCGTGCGGCAATGTTAGGTGTGAGAATTGCGTGCTACCTGCTCGTTTAATGGCACGCTGAACCCGTCCTTCGCCTGCATTGTAAGCGGCTAATGTTAGGCTTATGTCACCATTAAATTTTTGGTGCAAGAATGAGAGGTATTGCAACGCAGCCGATGTACTTAATGCAATGTCAAAACGTTGGTCGTTAGTTTTACTGACGTTTAACCCGAAGCGCTGGGCTGTAGCTGGCATGAGCTGCCATAAGCCGGCAGCGTTGGCGTGTGAGACAGCATTAGGGTTGAATGACGATTCAAGCATAGGGACCAGAATGAAATAGTCTGGTAGGGAGCGCTGATTCAATTGTTGGAATATCGATGACACTAGAGGCTCGAACTGCTCAAATTTGTTTAAGATTTGTTGCTGATAAGGGGAGAGTTTCGCTAAGTGTGGTCTAATCATTGCTTCGGGTGGACGATACTGCGCATGAGCGACCGTGATATGACTGACCAAGACAAGGAACAATATTACGCGCAGATAGGCCAGTCGCTGCCGAGCTAGATGTGGCCCAATGAAACTTAATCGAAGCCGTGACATATAGACTTTCAACCGAAATAAACAGCAAGCAAATGGATGTCGCTTGCTGTCATACGACGTTCGCTGGTGGAGACGATATACAGTGTCGTTACTATTGGGCGGCATGGTCATCATAAAGAAACACGTTATTTAGTCGCTTTGTCACGGGTTTGAAAATAGTGCTCATACGTTTGCCTGCGTAGATATCGATGAAACAGTATAGGGAGTGAGCGGGCAATTACGAGATTACTTGCCGGTATGGTAAGCGTGGAGTTTGTTTCGGATGATCATGTGGTAACGAGCCGGTAGCTCCTTTGGGAGTTGCAAAGCGTGGTAATGCAGTGAGGGCGATAGCGACGTCGTATCGTTTGGATAGTAAGGGTGTTGTTTAAGTGCAGCGCAGAGCGTTAATGCCAATGCATACCAATCATCAGAGGGGCAAACACACCCCTGTAATGTTTTTTGTTGTGGTGAGGAATAGGACGGAGAAGCAACGCTAAGTGGTAATTGCTTAAATCGCTTTCCAATGGGTAGGGCAGTTGAAAAATCAATCAGATGGGCCTGCTTAGGGGCTATGACAATGTTGCTCGGCTTTATATCCCCATGTATGAAACCACTGTGGTGCAAACGCTCGAGTGCTCGCTCGATATCACGCAGCCATCGATGGCGTATTGTTCCCTGTTTAACTTGGCTTGCAAGGGTATCGCCATCAATCCAGTGTACGAAACCTAAGTGGATATGGTTTTTGTCGTAAATAGCCCTGACGCGATGGTCACCCGGATTGCACAACATATTTAGGTCGTGTTCTGTAGTCAATCGAGAGCGTTTTGTTTGCTCAGCGTCAGTGCTAGCTAAGCATCGCCCTTTCAACCAGCCGACTTTCTTATGATGCCAGCGAAAAACATTATGAGACAACCAATGAGGGCTATCATCAAAATCGCTGGCAAGGCTGGATAGTAATGCCTTGAGGCTAGTGTTGGAAGTGTCTACCACTGCCATAGCTACAAATCCGACGGTAATTTGAAATCAGTAAAGAATCCGGGGGCAAATGGATTAACTTGCCCCTGCGTCTTCACCGATAACATGACGGAATTACTGCTATCACCTAATGAAATTTCCGCACCTTGGCTGACGGTTTTTACCGTTTTGTCGTTGATCAAACGAAACCAGTTCCAATTACCACTGAAGTTTTGTTGAGCCAAAGACGTCACATTGTTTTTGAGTTCAAAGTTAAGGTTGTCTTCTGCTTGCTGCTCTCCTTCCCAGCTCATGCTTTTCCACAACGAAGGACCGTGTTGATAGGTGAATAAAGGTTGGTCGTTATAGATAATAAACTCTGTGACAGAGGCACTCATATCAATCGCTTTAAGCTGGAAGTTGATTGATACGGTATCAGGTTTTGCTAAAAAGAGTGCCGAGCGGATTTGTTCAGCTTTGGTGGACATTGTCCACACCTCCGGAGCAATCATCAATCCAGAGCGAGGCAGAAAGCCGGGTAAATAGGGGTCGCCTTCTGCAGCGGTTAAAAATTGCGTCAGGTAAGTGTTTTTAAAGGAATTAAAGACCCCTTTTGAGGAAAAGAACGCCTGAACATCAGCGATACTCGCATCGGTTTTTGCCTTACTATCAAATGGGTAATAGTTAGCAATACTCGTTTGATAGGTTTGAATAACCGATGTTTTCCACTTCTGATTTAAATGTTCGTGCGCGAGCGATAAAATCGAATCGTTACTAAGTTGCGTCAGTGAAGTAATGAGTTGTTTCGACAGTTCGGGCTGAGTACTCGTAATAGCGTCTAAATCAGCAATTGGGTTTGTGCTTTGCATTGGCTGTGCAAGGGTATCAAAGGCGAGTTTTCTCGCATCTTCAGATTGGTAAAACGAGTCGAGCCAGGCTTTTAATTTAGTGATTTTTGCTAACAATGTATCGATGGGTTTAACAGAGTCTTTTGCTGGTGTAACGTATTCGAGGTAAGTAGAGAAACTGGCGTTAATCATGCGCGCAGATTCAATTTTATCTTGTTCATCGATTAGAGCGTCATTGGTTTCACTCGACACATTATTGCTGCTGTTGCTGCTGTTGCTGCTTTTACTGGCACTAGCGCTATCAGCCGTTTCTGTGGTTGGTAGAGAAACGTTGGTATATTTGCTGAGTACCGAGAAATAATTTGCCAGAGGGTTATTATTTGCTGTTGAGAGCAAATTGACGCTTTGGCTGAGTGCCGTTGTATCATTTATCGGCAGCATTGCGACATTATTAGTAAAATCCTTCCAGTAGTTGATGTAATCATTTTGGTACATTTGTTTTAAGTCGCGGCTAATACGATAAAGTTCTAATGCACTGGGCGAGTCTCCTGCTACCCCTGAGTATGCCGACAACGCTTCTTTAAGTAATGGTGAATCAATAGAGAGATCAAGCTCAATGAAGCCATTAGGCGTATATAAGAAAGGGACAAGATAGCCGACGTAACCTGACTCAAAGCGATAGAGCTGGCCGAAATTACTGCCGAGCTCACTACGAATATCAATTCGTTTGCTAAATGCAGGCAGGCTTTTTATATGCTTATAAAGCAGTGTTTCAATACCAGTACGATTGATCACGCCTTTCGCGAGTTGTTCTAAATCAGAGTTGGATTTTAAGGGTACCAGTCGTCGGTTAAACGCATCGCTGAGTAGAACTTTTAGCTGAGCAATAGTCGCCGCTGAGCCAGAATTTTGCGCTTCAAGAGAGTGAACAAAATAGGATTCTAGCTCTTCTGTGTTTTTCTTGTTTGTGTCGAAAAGTAAACGGTAGTTATTGAGCAACGAGAGCGTGGTTGCTTGCTCTTCTAAGTTAACGTACACAAATAAATCATTCGCAATCGACTTCTCTAAAGAGGGCATCAATACAGACTGTAGTTCGGCAAAGTAGGCGGCTTCTACTTCCGTTTTTATGCTTGATGACGGCATAAAAGGGAGGACATACCATGGTTCAGGCTGTTGGTAGAGCTGATAGACTTTATGTAATGAATACAAATTGGGCACGTTGTCAGCTAAGTTTTCAATATCATAAGGTGAAGCGGTAATGGCTTCTTTGTATCGCTCTAGTAACGCATCGGCACGAGCTTCTCTATGGCTTTGAAAGTCGAAGTCAAATTTGATGACGGCGAGGGTGGCAATCAACAGTCCAAGACATGATAGCGTATAGACCGTTTGTAACGTGATTAACCTGTTTTCTTTCTTGCGGTTAACACCAACGAGCCTATGTTCAGGCAATAACACGTGAGTCATAAGGTGCTGAGAAAACAAAACTTGCTGAATGGGTTGGCTGTTTGTTGGGTGGTAATACTCATGCCCTAAATCATGACTGATTGTCGCGGCCAAAATATCGGTTTCTTCATCATGACTGCCGTCATGAGTAAAGAAAAATCCACGAAACATCAGACCTTCACCGAGTTGGTTTAGCCCATAAAGTCGATTGAGCATTAGCCATAAATTTTGCTTTAGCAAACCAAACTGCAAAGGCGCACTAGCAATGGATTTTCGGTACTCTAAGTTGAGTTGGCCAGATAGCGCATTGGTCATATTAGCGGTGAGTTGACCGATCAGAGTATCATAAGCCGTGTCATACCAATCTGCATCGATACCACCGTGTTTTCGGAAGGGCATCATTGCACCAAAGGCCTCTTCTCTTCGCGCATCGTCAAAGCCAGAAAAATATTGACAAAAATCACTCACCGCACCGCTATGCGTGATAATAATATAAGTAGGGACCGATAAGCCCAATAAGCGATTAAGCTTGGTAAACACACTCTTAAGCTGATCGGATTGTTGTTTAATGAGCGCTTTTTGCCCTAATAGTTGTTCGGCACTTACGGCAAGCAGTAAGCCATTAATTGCTTGCCTTGGTCGCCATTTTATTAAGCACTTTAATAGGGCTGCAATATATTCTGGGTGTTGGTCTTCTCCTTGGCTAACCGAGATAAGGATCGAATGTTCACTCAACCAAAATAGGATTGGAAATTCGATGTCATTGCCAAATTCATCGAGTCGATAGGCCTCATAGCCCATTTGCGTAATCACATTTTTGTCTTTTGTTGGGTTGTCGCTGTACCATAAGTAAACGGGCAGGTCGTAACGGCTTTGAAGAGGTTTATTGTTTTTTTGCACGTTTAGCATGGAAACAAAGTGTTTTTCTAGCAATGCCACTCGGCGTGCGATCAACTCTTTTTGTTTGTTATCTTCTTCGTTGTCACGGCTTTGACTTCTTTTAGACACCCAAAATACGATGAGCCCTAACGTGGTAGAAAGGACGAGACAAGTGACAATCGCGATCAGTAAGTAACTTCGTAGGGCAGGGGTAAACCACAAAGTGGTCATCATTACGATAGATAAGATAAAACCAGTGGAAACACCGCTAATAAGAGGCTTGTAGTTTTTTGTCTTACTTGTTTTATCATCTGGCATTGCAACATCTTCCTTGTGTATCGACAACGGTGTTTTAGTTATGTAATGGCTTAGTGTTTACGGTTTTACTGCTACGAACCAAAATGGCATCGATATTTTGGTTTTCCTTTAACCACGTCTTTGCGTTGTTCGCTTCATCTTTTGAGCCGACGTCGATAACAACCCTGAAATATTGCTTATAGCTGTCAATTCGAGGGTCATATTTTGTTGCTGATAGACTGTGAATATATTTCTCTGCGTTTTTCTGGGTTGAGAATGTCGCCATTTGAACAAGCCAGCCAGCGGTTGATGGGTGTTGTGGAACAAGCGTATTGGTTGGTTTGCTATTCGCTAACTTGCTATTCGTTAACTTGCTATCTGTCGACGCGCTATTTTTTATAGGCAGTATTTCCGCTCGGCTCGCATTTACAGGGGGGGTCGCCAGATCTTTATCCGTCGATATAAAAACGATATCGTGAGCTTGCCCTGAAAGGATATAGCGTTGGCTGAAATCGGATAAATAGGTAAAGTCTCTTGCTCTTTGAGGGAGCGTTTTATGGTACCAAAAGTGAGTCAGAAACAGTGTCGCGCCGATAAGTGTCACGAACAATAGGGTTGTTATCGCATAGTGGCGCTTTCTGCTTGGGCGACGAGTTTTAGGCTGTGGGACTTTGGTGTTGCAATGGACGCCGTTAGCTTGTCTATATTGGCTCATGACCTGTTCGAGTTGGTAGATCATACTTTTCAGCTGTTCAGAGCCTTGAGAATGGTACTGGCCTTTAAAACCTATATTGAGGAATAGATAAATAATTTCCAATAAATCGATCATTTTATGTGGTTGGCGCATGGCTTTGTCTGTGACAGAGAAAAACAACTCACCGCCATTACGCATACCAAATAACTCACTAAGAAGGGTCTTATTTTCCCAACTGCGTTTATCGCCCCAATCGGTGTAAATAATGAATTCATCCAGCACAACCGCGAATAGAAAACACAGTTTATCAATGACGGCGACCGGATAATTTAATTGGCTCCCTCGTTCCTTTAACTCTCCTATTTTGTGAGTTAATTGGCTCCTCAATTCTGTAATATCATCTGGCTCCGGCAGAGCGTTGATTTTTAACGTGATACCAATGAGCTCGCCGCTGATGTTGATCAGTTGGTTTTCTGACTTATCAAAATGCTTTAGAAACTCCGATTGAGCCGGGTCTGGGCTGCGGAATTTCACGGCTTTGTCTGAGTCAACTTCTGTTGTCTTTTGGCTTGGTGTTTGTTCCCAAACTAACGTTTTTTCATCCAAATACTCGAGCATTTCGTTACCTCAGCGCGTACAAATGGACTTCAAGATCGGGTATACGAGCATCAACATGCAGGGCGAGAGCGTCTCGTGTGGATAGCATTTCACTCCATACAGGATCAGCGGTATTTAACTCGAAGTATGTGGTGCCGTGAACGGGCTTTAACTCACTAGGTGCGACAGGAAGAAGAGAAATCTGTATACCAGACAATGCATTTTTGACCAGTTCGACAATTCGAGTGTTACTGCTTAATTTTGTCGCAGAAATAAAACTATTGCTCAGTTCACTGGTGCTGAGTGAGGATTTAACACTCAATACAAAACGACGTTCTTGAACCGATTGTGGATCTTTAATGATGGTTCGTAATAGTCGGCGTTTTTCGAACAAGCTGGTATCCCAAGGGAACTCAATAACGGAATCTTGTTGAACTAATGTGAGTAAATTTCTTAAGTTAGCAAACAGCGGACTGAAGCTAACATACAACTGGTCGATTTTTAATTCTTGCGTTTCTGTCGCGGCTTTAGGTGACAATGCGAGCAGCTCAGACTGAAAACGATTAAGTTGTAAATACAGATCATAAGTATTGAAGCGAGGGTTCTTTGAAATTAAGTCAAACCACGGCATCCAGCTGTTGAGTGTTTGCAGCCACAAGTAATCGATCATGAGTGATTGAGCACTCTTTTGAGACTGACCTGCTTGAATTCTATTGATTAGGTTATGATTTCGGCTGGTGAGTAGCGCTTGTGTTTCTTTAATTTTGTCGGATAGATATCTTGACGCGCCATAGTGTAGACAGGAAGGGATAAAGGCTCTGTCTAAAATGACTTCGTTTGACTCTGTGCACTCGAGGATGCGCGCAATAGGAATAACGGAGTGGCCTGAACGGTCATCACGCTCAGAAAGAAGTTGAATGTTAAGTCTCGCTACGTCGACTTCTAGGCTGGTGTTTTCTTCACTAGCGGAGTCGAAAACATTAATGGATTTGGTAATGAATCGAGACGACGATTTCTCGTCTTCGTTGTAATCATTGTTGCCAAGTAGAGCCAATGGTAACGCCAGGTAGATGGTGTTCTCTATGGCGCCGACAGGAACATCAAGCGTGATCTCTTTGGTCAGATTAAATTGCGTGCCATCGGGGAAAACACCAGAACATTGTGTGATGGCTAATTTACCGATTTTAAGCAGGTCGGTATTCATTGATAGCTGGGTCAAACCAAAAAATGGCGCGAAATGCGATAAGGTGTCTACTGTTTGCCCAACATAATTTTGGGTATAACGATCCTGCTGTTGAAAGTGCTGAGGGGCAATGAACATGCCTTCTTTCCATACAACTTTTTTATGTGCGTCCACGGAAAATCCTTTTCAATTGGTTGCCTGTACTAATGACGTGTCATTGTGCAGTTAACTGCTGGTTTGTTTGGCACTGTACATCATAACCGGATGTGTAAAGTGAATGTCGCTTTAAATATATGTCGTTTAAATTTGCGATCATTTTGTTGGTCTGTTGTTTAAAAGATCTGCCACCAACTGGATTCTGGTGGGACAACATCCAACTCGACATTGAGTCCGGATAGGCGAAGAACCAAACTGCTCTCGCCATCTGTAGGTACCACCGCAATTGCTTTGCCGTTACTTTGCTGATAATTGGCGTATTCCACTAGTGCTGCTAGATATTGCGTGCTTTTATTGATGTCTAAAGTGCTATTTACCGTGGACGCAGGCATCATTGGTGGGAGCACTTGTTTGACAATTAAGCTGCTTCCTAGGGCTTGGAGATCGCCGTTGTAAAGGGCAATAAAGCTACTTTGATTGAAGCTCTCTTTGCTTTTTAATTGGTAAAGCCTTACGACGACGGGATTGGCTGCCGTTGAGCGATAAGGGTTAATGGTATCGTCGCTTACGGTTTGTAATGCATAGCTTGTTGTCACAGGTGTCGTGGTGGACGAACAGCCAGACAGCAAAGCGAATAATAAGGTGCTAACGAATATGGGCCATCTCATGACTCTTCTCCTGAGCGCTGCATATTTTCAATAAATAGGGCTTTGAACTGTCGCTTAAAGTCTCCGTTTTTTTGTCTTCGTTCAAAGTGCTTTCGATAAATTCGCCAGTATCGTTTGTCTTTGTTGACGAACATTGATGAGCCAACATATTCGTTGAACTGAGATTCTAGTTGTTGTGGGCAAAACTCATCCAGAAAGGTATCAATGGTTTGTTCTAGCGCGTTAAAAAGACACTCGTGTTGGAACGAAGGGTTTTGCAACATATCGTGATTCTTTTCAGATAATGTAATCAGTTGTTTGAGTGAACTGACAATGTGGTCGCTATTGTGCTCAATAGGAATGAATGCAACGTTGTTATTGTCTGTATTGCCGTTATCGATCGGCAGTGGTTCCAACACCGTATCGATTTCTTCAAACTTTGAGATTTCTTCATCTGAGAAATTTTCAAATGGGTCGGATGCGAAAGGGTCATCGCTTAGTACATTGTCTGATGAATATTGTTGGGGTTCACGAGATCGTGGCATTGACTCCGTGGTGAGCTCTTCTAAAAAATCGGTGTCGTCATTGTTGAGATTCAGCGAGAACGTTGGCTCATTGTCATTGGACTTTAATGATGGTGCATTTTGGGATACAACAAGTGTGCTGACTAATAGGCTGTAGTGTTCAATTTTAATCACATCGCCATCATTAATCGCGTAGTCGACCCCTTTTTGCAATGGCTGTGCGTTAAGAGATAAGCCATTGTTACTTAGATCTTTTAAGAAATAACCAGCAGAGGTACGAATGATCTCTGCGTGCTTTCGTGAGATTCGAGTCGTATGGTCGGGCAGTACGACACTGCAATCAGGAGATCGCCCAATGGTTCCGCCATCGACGGGTAGGTGGGCGACTCGAGAGGTGACCGCTTCCTGCTCTGGAATGGAAACTAAATGTATACTGATGGTCATAATTAGCCCTTACATTTCTTAACCGCGGAATTAAAACTGTTGAGAAACCCAGAGTATTCGTTTAAAAATTGATTCGAAAAGTACACACCCATTTTTTTGGTTTCCAAGTGTTTGGAGCGGAAGTAGTCGTTAGCAAGTCCCGCACTTTCTAGCTCTTTAGAAAAAACTAACTGATCTTCAAGCACAATATCAATTTCGCGACGTTTCAAAAGTGTTAATAAAACTTTAGCATCTCTGGGCTGTTTGACTACGTTAAATCCCTGTCTTTTAAGCCAAAACCATTTGTTGGAGCCAAACTTTGCAGAAAACTTCAAATTGAGCTTTGACAATTCGGTTATCGTAGGTTCAACGCCTGACCCAAAGTACCAGTTGATTTTTTGCTCTGCGATAGGAGTGGATAGCGTCGCATACTCATTCCTTTCTTGGGTGTCAGAGGCAATAAAAAAACCGTGTTGACTTCCATTTTGCACTCGTAATTGTGCGTCAGACCAGTTCGTCATGGTCAGTTGATAGGGTTGGCTCATTGAACCAAGCGCACATTTAACAGCATCTATCGCTAACCCTTGCATTTTTGCATTCTGGTAATACTGATAAGGGGACCAGTCTTGAGTCGTGAGCATTAATCTTGATGGCCCAATGACACTGGCATGGAGAGCCCCACTAGTCATTAGGCCCACGAGAACGAAGACCCAATACTTAAACGCATCCTGATATGAGCGCTGCTTAAGTGTTGTGAACATGTCTATTCCTTCTAAACACCAATCTAATTCCTTTTAGCTAGGGCGCCGCCCTATACACTTGCGATATTGATTTAATGTTGAGGTTCATGCCAATACAACGAAAACCTCAACGTTAAGAACGGAGCATTACTTATTGAATGATAAGCTCAAAGTCCTTTCCTTGATTTCCTGAAACTTCTACGTGGTTAATATCTTCGTTTCGACTGAGGCGGAGAATGCACTCTTCTGCCAATTTAGGCATGAGAGAACGATTAATTATCTGTTCAACGGCTCTACCTCCAGTCGTTGGATCACTATTTCGGCTGATGACATAATTCACGAAACTCTCATCCCAACGGAAGGTAGCTTGATACTGTTCTGCGAGTTTTTTCTTAATTCGGTTGAGGGCAATGTCGGTAATTTTTGCCAGTTCATCATCATTTAAAGGGTAGTATGGAACGATGGTGGTACGGCCTAAAAAGGCAGGTTTAAAAAATCGCTGCAGCTCAGGGCGAATGGTTTCAAGGAGTTCGTTATTGTCTATATCGTTACCACTACCTTCGCACGCGTCGCATATCGCTTGATCGGCGGCGTTGGATGTCATGATGATAATGGTATTTTTAAAGTCAACGGTTCGTCCTTCACTGTCTTTAATATGGCCTTTGTCGAAGATTTGATAGAACAGGTCGTGCACACCAGGATGAGCTTTCTCCATTTCATCTAATAGTAAAACAGAGTAGGGATTGCGGCGAATGGCCTCAGTGAGGACGCCACCTTCGCCAAAGCCGACATAGCCAGCAGGGCTACCAAGTAGCATGGATATTTTGTGTTCCTCTTTGAACTCAGTCATGTTGATAACGGTCAGGTCATTGGCACCGCCATAGAGTTGTTCGGCTAGTGCCATTGCGGTCTCGGTTTTACCTACACCACTTGGGCCGCACATCAAAAACACACCAATGGGTTTTCTATTATCGGTAAGGCCTGCTCGGGAAATTCGAATCGACTTAGCTAACTCTTGTTTTGCGGCCGTTTGCCCAATAACACGTTGGTCGAGTTGCTCTTCCAGTGACAGCAATTTTTTAATCTCATCGCTAAGCATGTTGCCAACGGGTATCCCAGTCCAACTACCGATGATCTCCGCAATGGTATTTTCATCGACAAGCGCATGAACGAGCGGGTTTTCACCTTGTAATGCCGCTAGGTTACTTCGAAGAGCAGTAAGTTGATCTTGTAGTGCAGGGAGTGAGATATCGTTAATGCTATCAGTATCAGTATCAGTATCAGTATCAGTGCCAGTTACAGTGCTATCATCATTGAGTTCGTTGTGGCTTTTGGTTTGATTGCTGATGTCTTGTTGCAATGTTTTTATTTGGTCAACCAGTACCACTTCTTGCTTCCACTGGTCATTCAAAAGAGTTAACTGCTCTTCGTTGTTTTTAATCGAGTCTTGTATGGTGGAAAGCGCTTCTTGGTTTCCTCCAAATAAGTCATGCTCTTTTTGTAATGCTACGAGCTCATTTTTTTCGTAACGAATACGTTGCTCAAGCGTCTCAATAACTTCAGGTTTTGCCCCTTGTGTTAATGCGATACGTGCACTTGCAGTATCGAGTAAGCTGATCGCTTTATCGGGAAGTTGACGAGAGGGCAGGTAGCGAATAGATAGATTGACCGAGGCTTCAATCGCAGACTCGGTAATGAATGCACCATGATGGGCTTGTAATGAATCGGCGACTCCGCGAAGCATTTGAATCGCATCTTCTGCACTTGGTTCTTCAATGGTGACCAGCTGGAACCGGCGAGTGAGCGCGGGATCTTTTTCAAAGTATTTCTTATATTCAGCCCATGTGGTCGCCGCGAGTGTTTTAAATTCGCCACGCGCAAGGGCGGGTTTAAGTAGATTCGCGGCATCATTTTGTCCGGCTGCGCCACCTGCTCCAATCAGAGTATGCGCTTCATCAATGAATACGATGATAGGCTCTTCGGCGTTTTTAACTTCATTAATGACATCTTTGAGGCGGTTTTCAAACTCCCCTTTAACACTGGCACCTGCTTGCAAAAGCCCAAGGTCGAGTGAGTGAAGTTGAACGCCTTGGATAGCGGACGGTACATCACCAGCGGCGATACGTAATGCAAGTCCTTCGACGACGGCAGTTTTCCCCACGCCCGGCTCACCAACAAAAATAGGGTTGTTCTGCCTTTTCCTGCATAGGATATCGATGGCTTTACGAACTTCGCTATTGCGTCCTGAAATAGGATCAATCTTACCATCAAGTGCTTGTTGAGTGAGATTGATGGTGTACTTGGCTAGTGCATCCCCACCACCGGATGGAGATGGACTGGTTGTGTTGCTGGTGCTGGATGATTTTTGAACGTTACTTTTGGCAATGAGTCCTTGAAGCGCTTCTGAAGAGATACCATTTAAGCTTTCAAGTTGTAGTGTAGACATGCCCATCACGTTTTGTTGCAGTAGGCTGTGGATGAGATGCAAACTGATGATTTGAGAGTGGCCAAAATTGACCGATGCTAACATCCAAGCGTCTTTAATTAGCTCGGTAAGCTGTGGGCTAAGGGTAGGTTGACCTTCATTACCTTTGGGAAGCCTACCGATTCTTGTCGTCAACTCACTGACTACTTTTTCGACGTGTACGTTTTGCGAACGCCACAGGTGGGCAAGAGCGTCGTCGTTTTGAGAAATGAGTTGTAGCAGCCAGTGCTCAATCTCAATAGCCGGTACCCCCTGGTTCATTGCGGCGCCAGCTGAAATCTCAAGTGCTTGTTTGAGTTCTGGGGAGAGTTTACTCACTAAGTTAGTTAACGTTACTTGTGCCATGAATCCTTCCTTGTATTCTCATTATTCTTTTTAGCTATAGTCGGTCTATTTATGCCAAATACGGCCTTTCTAAACCGACTAGGCCTTTATGTGGCAAAGGCTAGCCTGCGTATCTTTAATTTGTCGTGTGTTTGCTTACCGTAAGCGTATTTTTACTTTTTTATCAGGAAATCGTTCTGGTGCGAGGCAATCTACCTCACCGAGCCTCGCAGCATTTTGCTGCTGGTGACTGAGTATCGGAGAACCTAAATATCGCCGAAGAATAAGTAAATACACCATGACTGGAGTATCATCTTTTAGGTAATGCCTGACGATGTCTTTGACCGCGCTTGCTAAGCGATGATCAGAGCGTAATTGTTTCACTTGTTGTCTATCGATAGGTTCGATGTAAACTTGGATTCCGCTGTTTGGTACCTCACATTGGCTCCCTAACAGTAAGCCTTGGCCTAATGCGTTGTTGTTTCGAAGATTTGCTGCCTTTGCGATAGTAGATTGAGCATTTGTTGGCAGTTTTCTTTTTTCTGAGTGAATAACCCCCACGTGAATTTGGAGTTCAAAGTAGTCATTTAATATTTGACTAAGTACATTCAGGTTTCGTGAATTTTGACCAAATAAAAGGGTGTATCGAAATAGCGACTTAGCGTGACTTGGTAATCCAGATATTTTCGCGAGTCTGTCGTAAATGTGCGCATCTTGTTCTTGTTGCAAAAGCAGCCAACGCTGAGTGCGCAATGAGTAAGTAATTTCAAAAAAGCGGTGATTGAAAATATCTAAGAATGCTTGTAGTCCGCTTTCTTCTTGATGTAACGATGTTAATAGCTCTTCGTAGATATAGTCTGGAATGACGCCTTTTACTCCAGAAAGTGCTGACATTGCGAGGGTAAGATGAATACCATTATGATCGGAGTCTACGGAGTAAATCTCATGTGTGTCTCCATCTGGCATCGCTGCGGCTTGGTAATGTATTGATAATCGGTTGCCACGTTTTTCAGGCTGACTACTTTTTACGGGGTGATTATGCTTTACAGAGTCACTAAGTTTTACAAGGCGACTTTGTTTTACAGGGTGATTATGGTGTGCAGTGAGCAATCTGACCACTTGGGTAAAGTCAAAACTTTGAGGGTCATTGTGTAGGGCATCAATGAGGTATCTATCCGCTCTATTCGACGCTGGGGGACTAAGCGGAGTACCCACGCTTGATGTTGTTTGCTCAAGAGACATGACTTTATGTACCGTCATGTTATTGCTCACAGACATAACTGCCCTCCATGCGCTTTTGGAAATGTGATTCCGTGGTGCTGCTTACCGTACTGACTTACGTGAAGTTGAACATAACGATCAAAACTACAAAACTGCTTAAAGAATTCATTAACTACCAGAGTAAATGCATGGTGTGGCATATCGGTGTTTAGCTCTAGGTAGATTTCAGTACCGGGAACGAAAATATTTTTATTGTGTACGCGAAGCGTCGAGACTTGGGTTTTGAAGTTGATATTGTGGATAGTGTTAATTTCATCTAAGTCCTTTGCATCACAGGAGAATAGTTTGAACATATCCTTTAGCTGCTTTGTCGGGTCTTCGCTACGAAGTAATGAATTGAAGTTGCAACAAAGTAAGGCAATGACCTGACTCAGGTTGTCTTCACTGGTTTCTATTTCCACTGGAGCGGAAGGGGGATACAGCAAAGTCAGCGCACCGGGTAGATCGATGTTTTCTAATGAATCAAGCTCACCCGATACACTACAAGCTAGCTTACCGTTACTTGATAGTAAGCTCGCCACTAAAATCGCTTTTTCATTGTGATAGTTAGCATTAGAAACGACCAGTTCAAATTGTTTCTCTAAGTTCTTCTTTGCCTCCCAATAGACGGGAACCTGGTTTCTATCACTGTTTTTTTGATGATATTTTTCACCGAACATAGGTGTGAGCGTTTTATCACCATAAGAGGTAATTTGTCGAACAGAAAGGACATCGATAATTTCGGTCGGGGAGTCATTAAATGCATCAGCAGCAATGGGGTATGCTAGTTTTCTTCCATCTAGGTCAATGGGTTCACTTGTTTGGGTGAATAAGTTAATAATTGGAACAACATTGAGTTTAATGACATCAGTATTAAAGAGCCTTAAAAACTCTGCAGGGATGTCGGTGAGGAAAAAATTGATAAAAACATCGCTGTCATCAATTTTTGTCATTGCTTGCTTAAAGCGAGCTAATTGGAAAAATTGTCGCTTTTCTTTAAATAAGAAAAATTCTCTAATCATTTGGTAGCCATCAAACTGCTGACCCTTTTGCGGCAAGAAATGAAAAGTGGGGTCGCATACTCGATTACTAAGGCAGCTTTGTTCAATTTGTGCGTGTGTATTTCCTTTGCTATCCGATATTGAAATTGCCAAACCGTTTGCCAACAACATCTCAATGAGGGATTCTGCGTTATTAGCAAAGCCTTTGACAAAAAACTCAAACTCTTGGCAATTGAGCATTGAGAACAACGTATCGCTATCACCGGTCGTCAATTTAATTTGTAGCAAGCCATTAGCGAGATCGGCGTGTTCTGGTTTTTTGATTGGAAAGGGTGCAGTTGATGCGATGACGTCGTCAATAGTGAATGGGTTAATATGTAAAGTATCAACGGTTTGAAATAAACATTCACGTGCTCCAACAGTGGATGCCAAACGGCTTCCTTTAGGAAGCTGGCAGGGCTCAGTGATAGGATCTGATGTTGTTAATTCAGCGTAACCGACACTTGGCGTCGCCTGACTCAGTGAAGGGTAGATGACGTTGATAATGCTTTCTACAATACTGGGTATCTGGTTTTTTAGCGCCATTTCAGTTTTGGCGTTGAGTAAGGCGACGCCATCCAATAGGCGCGCGATACTCGGGTCTTCGATTTGCCCTTGATGAAGATTGAGAGCCGAAGCAAATTGAGAATGTTCATCAGAGTAGTGCCCTAATGCTCTTCTTAAAAAGGTGAGCTCTCTTTCATAATAACGAAGTAATGGGTCAGTCATAATCTTCCTCTGAGAGCTGCGCACTGAAGTCGCTTAACGCTATTTTTGAATCAAAGATGAGTGTTTTCGTGCCTTTCTTACTGGCATAGCGAGCGATAATCGTAAATAAAATCGAATTGCATCCCTCTCTGCGTTCAACCATTTCTACGCTTACATCAGAAAGTCTTGGCTCGAACGTGACTAGCCAAGATTCGAGCCGTTTTGCGAGTTGTGCTTGGTCAAGATTGGCGTTGAGTAGCTGTACATCGGTTATTCCAAAGGCGTAATTTGAGCGACGGATCGCTTTGTAATAGCTAGATATCGCAACGAGAGGCGCCTCTGATTCTAATAGTTTGGTCAGATGATAACGAATGTCTTCTAACTCATCGTCTTTGCTAGAGTCGTTTGGGCTAATAAACGCTTGATAGAAGGTCATTTCATCATCTCCCCAAGCTCTGTGGTGAGGACAACTTCGCCATTAAAATGGTCAAACTGGTACTGAGGAACGATTTTAAGGGTACAAGAAAAATGTCCGGGATTAGTGCGTGATTCGTTGATGGAAACGTGTGCTTTGCTCAAGGGATACTTGGCGAGGGTTTCTTCATTGGCATAGCTCACATTACTAGAAAACTTTTCAATCCAGTTACGAAGAAATTGCTCACACTCACGAATGTCAGTAAAGCTACCGATCATTTCTCTGACTTGAACTTTCAAATAATGAGCGATGCGACAGCACATAAGCGTCGTCTGCAGTTGAGCCAGCACTTTGTCGTTATCATTATCCTTTGGTGCCCATACCGAGTTGTTGCCATTAAATAGGAGCTTTCCGGTTAGGTTATTACGAGTGAGTGGGACAAACCCTTGATTGGAGTAAAAGGTCGCAATTTTGCCAAACAAATAGGTATCGCATTCTTGGTACATGTCACTTTGTTCACCGCCGTCCCAACTAATGACAGAGCCTTGATTTCGGTCGTTCCAGCGAGCTTTGAGAAAGCCAAACCAGCCGATTCTGTGATGCTCCCTCATGATAATACCTAGGAAAGCAATGCATGCCGTGCCCCAAAGTGTTTCGGCGCTTTCTTGATAGAGAAAGCCAGCTCGGCGATGGTTGTAGCGTTCTCGTAGCTTGATGCTTGGAATCGCCAAACCAAGAAAACGAGCGCTGGGCATCATGCGGAGCTCTTGCCAAGCGATGTAGTCGGGGCTTTGAAGTATCTTTTTTATTCTCGTGGTATTGGTCAGCCAGTCGGCGCCGGTATCAGAGAAAAACTGTCGATTAGGGGAGCTCAACATCGGGCATAATGTTTGTTCGCCAAGCTGGCTGATGAGACCAAGTGTATACATGTCATCGAAATCACTATTGAGGCTCAAATCCATCGAAACGGGTTCTGTAAAAGCGATGCAACCAAAAGGCTGCCCACCGAGTGTATTAAGTTCGTGGTTACCGATAAAATTAAATAAGCGTGTTTGTTTTATTGAGTATGATTGATTGAGGTCTTTAGATACCTCCTGCCAGTTCATATCAAGTAACTTGAGTTTAGTTCTCTGACGGCTTACTGGCTGGTGGCAAAGGTATTGAACTTGTCTCCAATTAGATTCCAAAGATTGAAAGTCAGGGTGGTGAAGTACGGTATCGAGCTGTTTAGATAGGCGTCGGTCTAATTCCAAAATGAGTGCACTGACGATAGAGGTAATGTTTGGTTTTCTATGGTTCTCGCTCAGTTCTTTTAGCGGCACTAATTCAGAGATCAGTAATACGGCATCACGCAAGAACGTATGCTTGTTAGGATCCAGAGCGTTAAATTTATTTTGCCAGTCTGATTTAAACATCGTCATCAACTACTACAGCAATTACAACAGATAGGAAGAAAGCCGTAGTGAATAAACACTACGGCTTATGGACCTATCCAGGTATCTTCGCAACCATGCGAACTGAAGTGGTGAGCTCTTCGAGCTGCAACCATGGTCTTAGGTGCGCAATAGCAGAGTATGCGCCCGGTTTTCCAGGTTGTTCGACCACTTGGATACGCGATTCAGCAAGAGGCGTTCTTGCTCTTGCATCGTTACCAATAGCACCAGCGTTAGTGTATTGGTCGATCCAGAGCTGTAACTCTCTTTGAACATCGTTAGCTTCAAGGTTTGAGCCTAACTTGTCTCGTCCCATGACTTTTAGATAGTGAGCAATACGTCCACTGGCCATGATGTAAGGGAGTCGGGCTGATATTGCTGCATTCGATGTCGCTTCTGGGTCTGTATAAGTTTTTGGCTTTTGTGTTGTTTGTCCGCCGATAAATACACCGTAATTGGTGTTTTTGTAATGGACAACAGGCAAGAAACCTAAATCGCTAAGCTCTTTTTCACGCTCGTCGGTTAAATTAACTTCCGTTGGACATTGCTGAATGAGATCGCCAGCTTCCGTTTTGTAGGTGAGGTTTGGTAGATTCTCAACTTTACCACCATTGTCCAAGCCGCGAATCGCAGTACACCAACCATAAGCGGTAAAGGCTTGAGTCATTTTTAAACCCAGGTCATACGCGGCATTAGACCATACAAGTTCATTGTTACCTTTTGGATTCGGGTTACCATCCATATCGGTATCAAGTTCTTCATAGGCAAAGACATTAGTACTCAGTCCTTTACTACCGTATGGCAGGCGAGCGAGTGTTCGCGGAAGGGTGAGAGTCACGTAGCGAGCATCATCACTTTCTCTAAACGAGTTCCATGCTGCATAGGCGGGCGAATCAAAACCAGCGGCAACGGGTTTACCTTCATCGAAAGTAGAAAAACTGTTGAATTCGAACATTTGCGCGTTAGCTGCTGCCACAAAAGGAGCGTGGCAGGCCGCGGCAACCTCACCCATATACCTTAATAGGGCGACGTCTTCATCTTTAGCGCTAAATTCATAGTCGCCTATAAATGTGCCGTATGGTTCGCCACCAGCAGTACCATACTCGCCTTGGTATAAGGAGTTAAATAGTGGGCTGCGATCAATAGCAGGGGCGTCTTCAAATTGCTCTAATAGCTCTTCTTGCGTGAAATCGACCATCTTAATTTTAAGTGAGCGGCCGAGGTCGCTTTCCTTAACCATTTTTTGCAGTCCACGCCACGAACCTTCAAGTTTTTGAAAGTCGTCTTGTTGCATGACTGTCGAAAGCTGTTTTGATAGTTTTTTATCAATTTCGCCGATGGCGTTTTCAATGGTTTTAGTGAGATT
Organism: Vibrio nomapromontoriensis; assembly: GCF_050337205.1. Taxonomy (NCBI): domain Bacteria; kingdom Pseudomonadati; phylum Pseudomonadota; class Gammaproteobacteria; order Vibrionales; family Vibrionaceae; genus Vibrio; species Vibrio nomapromontoriensis. The sequence continues at coordinate 201,999 of NZ_JAKJSS010000007.1, read as the reverse complement.
TTTATCCCAAGTCACCGTTCCAGATAAGGCTTGTTGCGCCAATACTGAAAACAGTTCTTTAGTTGTATCTGCTGGTGTTTGTACTGTGGCTTCAATTGCTCGGTCGAGAAAGCTCAATGAACCTTCTGCGGCGGCACTTTGGCCTTGAACGTCTGCTTCAGTGCTCATTATTCATCTCCCTCTTTTTTAATACCCAGCTCGTCTGAAAGTGCGCTGATGGTGTCGGCGCTTTGCAGTACTTCCTTAAGTAGTTTTTCAAGATCTCGAGAGCGGTCAGCTTTTGACAATAGGACCTTTAACTGATTACGTGTTTCCACTAGTTTTTTTAGTGGTTCTACTTGGTCGATAATGGCTTCTGGCTCAAAGTCTTTCATTGAGTTGAAGGTGAGGCTAGCTTCAAATTGACTGTCGTCATCAGCGAGTACGTTGTCCACTTTCATTGAAAGCTCGGGGCCCACGCGTTTCATGACGGTGTCGAAGTTATCTTTGTCTACGTTATAAAACGTGCGATCTTCAACATCTTCTTTATCTGCTTTGTGTCCCGAATAGTCGCCGATGACGCCTACTACGAAGGGAAGCTCTTTGGTTTCGACTGCGCCATTTGTTTCGACGTCATAGGTGATACTTACGCGGTTTTTACTAACGCGCTTATGCTGAGAATTTAGTGCCACAACATCTCTCCTTGATTAAATTAGCTTGCCGTAGAAGTGACTTTCGCCTGTGTTGCATCAAAGCCGACTTCTGGACCTTTCTCTATTTTTCCGCCTTCTCCTTCGATGTAGTACGCTTTGGAGATTTCTGTATAGGTAAGCGCAAAGGTTTCGCTAGGTAATGAACCATCAGTCCCTGTCATGGTATAGCTAGACATTCGAGCTTCTTTGAGTGTTAAAATTAGGTATGGATCTGCACCTGAACCATCACGGTTCGGTTTAGTCATAACGATTTCAATGGTCTTCCCTTCAGGTCCAGGAGCATAAAGGAATGTGGTCAAATAGGGGGTGGCTCCATCGCAACCACGACCTATTGAAATTTCACCGAGAGCGACCATACCTTGGTCAGCGTTGTTGGCGTTGCCCACGTCGATGCCGACGCCACGTACCGCACCCCATGACACGTTGTTAATAGAGAAGAAGCCGTCCTTGCCTCCGATTTTTTCAATAGTTGCAGCACCTTTTGGTTTTGTTCCGTCGATTCTCATAAAAATTGAAGCCATTTGTTTTCTCCTTAGCGTTTCGCTTAAAACAATTACCAATTGAAGTCTGAAATTTCAGACGTTTTATTGGCTGGGTTTTCTTCGGGTTTATTGTTTGTCGATGCTGAGCCAACTGCATCGTGATTGGGACTTACGTCTGTCGCTGTTGAAATACTTTCTGTGACATTATGCGCTTGGCTTTGCGTCGATAGTGCCGTGAGTTCGATTGGCTTATCGTTAACGCCGATCAGCGCATCAATATGATTTAAGGCAGATTGGTCGTGCCCCATGAGTACGGTCATGAGCTCCGGTAGCGATAAGTGTCCCCACTGGATAGCGCGCTCTAATAAGTATGATGTAGGGCTATGTGGTTCGGTTGTTCTAAAATACGCCGCCAGTTCACTGAGCTGTTTGAAGGCTTGCTCTCGATTATGGATTTGCACATCAGAAGCTAGAGCTTGCTCGGAGTGTCCGGGAGACGATTGATTAGGAGCAGAGAAACCGCTTTCTGATGGGGCGGTGTCACCAGGATTTTCCGTAATTGGCTTTGCTGTAGAGGGAGTTGGAGTCACGGTTTGGGTTTCCGTTGCCCACAAATTATGTTTGTCTCCGACTAAAACTCGTAATGCATGAAGTTGTGCTTGAAAAATGTCTTTTAAGTAGTTGACGCTAATTGGGGTGATTTGCGCTTTTAAACAGTGTGCTTCTAGCGATGAATCCAATCGTGATAGTTCCGCCAAAATAGTATTCAAAGCATCAATGTTGTCCTTCACTGAGTCGTCCAACTGCGCATGGGCCTGCGTTTTTAACTGCTCAAGTGAGCCAGTCTTTTCGGCGTGAAGGTAGGAGGAATAGTTAATGTCGCCAATAAGGCTGACGAATTGAGCTGGCATAAATAGAGCGCCAGCGTCTGGAGCATCGCCTATAAATTGCAGTAACGGCTTAATCCTAAACTCTGCTCGTTCTTTTTGTTGGGCTTCATCGGAGTCTGAGTTGAGTTTGTTATCCGGCAATGTTGGGTGAAGCGAGTCCCAAAAATTGTCGAGGTAAGTCGTTAATAGGTTAAATCCATTAGCCAGTTCAGAAAGAGGATTGTTGCTGAAGACTAGGGTCGTGATATACCAACTTAATAATTCAAGATCTTTCGTTTTCTGACACAGTGCCAACTCAACAGTGTCTCGGAATGTTGACCAATTGTGGCGGTTAGTCTCCACTAAATCAGCGTCATTAAATGCTTCTGCCGTTTCAATTAATTGTCTAAAAGACGACAAAGATGCGTTGTATTGGTTTCTGATTGCTCGATATTCAGTTCGGTCCAGTTTTAGGTAGCTACCAGTCGGAGCTGTGGCAGAAATTGGAGCGATGAGGTTTTCAAAACTATTCATGTCATTCCTTTGACAATGTTTCACTTAAACATCGTTAATTAAACTTTAGACTTAGCAATAGGGTGCAACTATTATCAAAAGTATTAACAAAGCTATTACATTATTAAGCTAATAGTAGAAGTGATTTGGGAAAAGTCTCGAAAAAAGAATAGAAATTGTAATAACTGCGCATTACAAGGCGGTTTTTAGAGCAATGTCACATAGGGAATGTTAATAACATGACTAAAAACAAGGCTTTATCTGCCCGTTGATGAGGATTTACCCACCTATTAATACGGTGGGCATTCCTACGACTATTGTACCGCCATGGGAGGTCGAGTCTCCTAACCTCGCAGCGGGTCGATTTGATATCAGCACCGTTGCGCTGCCTTTAATGATAGAGTCAGGTGGGCCGACACATGTGCACATATCTCCCATCACTGATGCAGGCATATTTCCGATTAGGACAGTGGGTACACCCGGGCCAATAATGGGGCCTCCCACATGAGGGATTGGTGGAACGGCAGGTGTTTGCATTGGGCAAACATGCATGTCGGTCATGCGCGATGCGGGCAATGTCATTCGTTTCCTAAGCCTCCATTGGCAATATTGAGAGCAAATTTAACAGCTTGTTTGTAGTAAGCAAGTTGACCACTCCATTCAGGCATGGCTGCCGCCATATTTATTGCGCCAGAACATGCTTTTGCATACAGTTTTGGATCGGGTAATACACTCGGGAGTTCAGGGGAAACAATACTTCCCGCTCCATTCCAAAAGACGCCTTGCGCAAGCCAAGAAGGGGCACATTGCAGCTCTAGTCGGTTGGCAAAGAGTTCGCAGCGACGACGGGCTTCTTCAGAAGGTTCAAATATCCATTGCTTGCAGGCAGCAAGACATGACCCTTGTGTCGTACTCCAAACATCGTGTCTAATTTCGACGCATAGATAAGACCATAACAGCGCTTCGCGAACTGGTAATGCATGCGCTAGAAACTGGACAAGATCGAAGTATAACGATTGTTGTTCCAGTTCATTGATAACGTCTCGAATAGTGGCTGTATTGGTGATGACGCTAGCAATATCTTCCGACGGTGTGAACAAAGGAAGTATTTGCTCTGCACTGACGTATGGGATTTTTTTGTACTCAACTTGTAAATTCATCGTCTAATTCACCTTTACGATCGCGCCTTTAACTTCGGTCATGACCGCGCCATTAATTGAAGCTTTTAAATTTGATTTAAAGTCAGCTGACAGTTTCGCTTGTGCCGTCAACGTAGTTTGGGCATCTAGGGTTAAGCTCGCCCCTTTGATTGTCCCACTCCCTGAAGCGTCAACAGTGACTGAGGCCGCCGAAAGTTTTGCAGACGTTGACCCTTTGGCATCTAATGTCATACCGCTTAATGTTAGGCCGTTCGAAGCCTTGATATCTATTGCGCTGGATTCAATTTTTATGGCGGAAGAGCTAATGGTTATTTTGCTCGAACCCACTTTTAACTCTAAATAGTCCTCACCTTCTATGGTCACCGTTTTGCCTTTAGAACTGAGTGCTTTTGTCACAGTAAACGTCATCGCATCTTCAGCGGTATAGGTCACTTGCTTGGTGGCTTTGTAAGCCACTTCGCCCTTAATGGTTGCGGTAAGGTTGTTCTCTACTTCGAGCGTGAAGTCCTTTGCTGCGTGCTGATAGAATAATTCGTTGTCTTTTTTATCGTCAAAGTACCATTCGTTGCTTTCGCCACTGAGCATGGATTTTACTCCAGACTTTGTTGCATTGGCTTCTTTGTAGGGGGGGGAGTGCTGGCTGTTATAGACTGAACCTGTGATCACTGGTGCGTCTGGGTCACCATTCAGGAAGCTCACTAAGACTTCTTGTCCGGTTCTGGGAATAAACTGACTGCCATAGCCTTTGCCTGCCATAAGCTGGGCGACTCGAACGTAACAGCTTGTGCTATCGCCGCTAGTTTCGCTATCCCATTGGAATAGTATTTTGACTCGACCTTGTTCGTCTTGATTGATTTCACCTTGAGTTGATCCTGCGACAACAGCACTTTGTAAGCCTTGGATTTGGGGCTTAGAGATAGGGCTCGGTAGGAATGGTGTGGCATTGGGGATGACCACCACCTCGCTTTTACAATCACCCTGTCCGCCATTTCCAGAGTGGTAGTGGATCGTTTGTTTTACAACAAGGTAGTCGCCGAGTTGGTTACTATCGGCATGGCTAGATAGTGAAAAGTATTGACCGACATAAAATGCGTCAGTGTTACTGCTAGTCACTACTTGGCTGTAGTGACTCTGCATAGATTCAGCGCGCTTTTTCACGATTGTTGTTAAGTCCGTCATATCGCCAGTAATCGATTCACTGGCGAAATGGGTGAGAGATAATTTGCTGTTATTGGCGACGGTATTGGTTGTTTTATTTGCTTTACTACTGATTAACTTAGATTGGCTATAGTCATAGTTAGTGAGCTCAATACTTGCGGCATGAAATTGGTGGGAAGATTGCCACGACTGGAGCAAAGGGTTATTGCCAGAGGGCTCCGAGGCCATGTCAAACTTATTGATGTCTGCTTTGGTAAATGGCTTTTCAGCGTCTTGTAGAATGAGCTTATGATCGGACTCCGTCTGTTCAAAGAAAAACTGAATGCCTTCTTGAGCGAGGAGACGGCAGACAAAATCATAGTCTGATTCATTGTATTGAATGCAATACTCCCTTTTGGTCGCAGGCAAGGCATTAGCCGAGTATAAGCTACTAAAACCAGCATCAGAGAAGATAGATGACACAATATCTTTGGTGCTTTTATTTTGGAAAACTCGGCTATTCTCGGTGAGTTTTAGAAGCCAAAACCAAGGGCGTAAGGTGATTGAGTAGGAGGCATATTGTTTTGTTTCGTCGTAACCATTATTAATAATATTGGTGATATAACCATTAAAACTACGGATGAGTTTTTGTTTACCAGACTCGAAAATGTACCGATTAAGCGTCATTTTTTGACCGAGCTGGTCACTGGCGGTTAATCCTTTAGCGTATAAGGTCAATGTGATTTTATAGGGCTCAAAAAAAGACTCTTGGACAGCAGCTTCCGAAACGAGGTATTCATTGTTTTGATAGTCTTTGGCTGTCAATTCATTGGTCGACGCTAAATACGGTTCGGCCATATCATATTCCCTGATTTAACCACTTGATAATTATCTAAGATTAGCATCTAGTTAATTAAATAGTGAAATGAAATGGAGATTGTGAGCTATATCTAGAAAGCTAGGCAGTAGCCGTACAATCATTAAGGGCAAATGCCTAGGTTAATCCCTTATGGTTCTTGCCACCGCACAGGTACCACTTAAATTACACATGCTGTTTCATTGATGTTTGGAAATATGTCACATAATTTGTTTGCCTTTAATTCTGTAAGTTAAATCGTGCTTTAATTACAGGGTTAATTCATGAGAAGTAATAGGCTTATAAGGAATAGGTATGCCACTGTCATTACAAAATGCTTACGAACTGATGCATAGCGACTTAGAAGAGTTTTTAAATCGTGTGCCTATCACCATTTCTGGTGCTGGTAGCAAGGTAAAAGCGGTTCAGTATTATTTATCCGATACTGGATATAGTTCATTTGGAAGAATTAAAGGGATGGCAAGTAAGGAAGTTCGTCGTCGTTTTTCGACAATGGATTATGGAACAACGAGAGGGCCTGTAAGTTGTATTCATATACCGGTCACTTCTTTCGATAAACTTACTTCCGATTCATTTGTACGGGTAAATAGCTACAATACATCTAATTTTTTATGTACGACTCAGCTATCAGGTTGCACATTTGCGGTAAGAAAGAACAAAGATGGCATTGAGTTCACTCATATCCAACCCACGGATACCGTACATGGACCTGAAGTTCAACAACATATGGCGCAAAGCTATGAAGTTTCGTTTGGGCGGGGCAATGTGAGTGATGGCGCGACGTACGCACCTGGTACGTCGGTAACGATTATGGGGCAAAGGAAAAACAATTTGTGGGAGGTGTTTGCTCAATATCAAGACTCAGATAAAAATGTACTCGGTGTGGTTTGTATTTATAAGGAGCCCAGCTCGGTTCAGTATGTAACTTAACAACGTCAGTGATGGAACGCGTCACTGAGTGGGTGGGTTTATGCACGTCCGTTGCAGTGGCGTTATTACTACCCCTGATGACACTTTTAATCGAATTACGTCAGAGGTTAGGGAAATTTATCTCGGTATTGACGGTATTGGCGTTTTGTCATACCGGTAGTTATTGTAAATGCGAGAGTATAATTGAGTCAATTAACTAAAAAACTCACTGATATATCCTAGACTGAAATTACTATTGATATTAAGCAAGATTTTATAATGTCTATAATAAACAGTTGGTTTGACAATATATCCATACAAAAAAAACTCCTAGTAAGTTTCTCCATCCCTGTCTTCTTAATGTTGGCAGTATCAATTGCTGTGTTTGAGAATACGCAATCAATGGTCGATGATAGCCATTGGGTGACGCATACTCATAAAGCTATTGCTCGTGCTCAAGAGTTATTAAGCCTCACGGTTGATATGGAAACGGGAGAGCGCGGTTTCTTAATTACCGGCAATGAATTGTTTTTGGAACCTTTTCATCAATCACTCAGTATTTGGGAAGGTAAGTTACAGATCTTGTCTGAACAAGTCAGTGATAATCCAAGCCAAGTTGAAAAGCTGAAAGGGATTGATGAACTGCATCACCAATGGCTTGAGCAAGCGGCTGAAAAAGAAATTGCCCAAAGACGCCGCGTCTCAGAAGGACTAGCTGAGATGCAGAGCGTCATAACGCTAATTCAGCAAGAAACGGGTAAAAACATCATTGATGAAATCCGCAAAGAAATTGCCGGGTTTATTGAAGTGGAAAACAAACTGATTGCGATTCGAAGTGTGCAGTCTGAACGGTCGGCGAGCCAAACAACCTTAGTGCTCATCGCAGGGACACTTGTTTCGGCCGTATTGTCATTATTCGTAGCAATATGGTCATCGAATCGAGTAAAACAGCGGCTGTATTTACTATTAAGCGCAACCAAGAAAGTGACGCTTGGTGAATTAGAACAAGGGCTAGATATGCTCAGCGTTGGCTCGAATCAACATGGACGAGATGAAGTCGCTAAATTGGCCCGTGGTTTGAAAGAGATGGCAGTAAGTTTGCTTGAAAGTGACCAAAAAATGCGGATTTACAATGAAAAATTGCAAGAGGAAACAAAGAAAGCAGAAGCCGCGGCATTAGCGAAAAGTGATTTTTTGTCCACAATGAGTCACGAGATTCGAACACCAATGAATGGCGTTATTGGGATGACGAATCTTCTATTAGATACCAAGTTGGATGAGCAGCAGCAAAGGATGACGGAAACCGCGAAAAATAGTGCTGAGTCACTGCTCTCAATTATTAATGACATCCTAGATTTCTCTAAAATAGAAGCAGGTAAGATTGACCTTGAGCTACTGGATTTTGATTTGGGTGAAGTGGTTGAGGATATTGGTGGCACGCTTTATTTCGCGGCAGAGCAAAAAGGAATTCAGCTGGTGTGTCCCGCGACCCCAGTGATGGGGTTATGTTATCGCGCTGACCCAGGACGTATACGCCAAATATTGAATAATTTAATTAATAACGCGATCAAATTTACCGAGAAGGGTGAGGTGGCGGTGTATGTCAGTGTCGAAGAAAGGCGCGAAAAAGACAGTACCATTTTATTTGAAGTTAAAGATACGGGCATAGGGATCAGCGATGAACAGCAACACAAGCTATTTTCACGCTTTTCGCAAGCGGATAGCTCCACAACACGCAAATATGGTGGAACAGGTTTAGGACTATCTATTAGCAAAAAATTAACAGAAATGATGGAAGGCGAAATAGGGGTATACAGCCAACCGAATCAAGGGTCAACGTTTTGGTTCACTCTCAAGCTTGAAAACTCATCTGAAAAAGCGATTGATTATTTACCGACAGGCGACCTTCAAAAACAACGAATTCTGGTCGTTGATGACATAGCGACTAACCGTAACTTGATTACACAGTTACTAAAATGCTGGAATATAGACCACCAAGTGACAAGTAGTGGTGAAGAAGCACTTCACGCGCTAACGCAAGCCAATAAACAAAAACAACCTTTTACTATCGCCGTTTTGGATTATCAGATGCCTAATATGAATGGCATTCAGCTTGCAGAACATATCTTTGCCGATACAAGCCTTTCTGGTATTCGTCTGGTTATGTTTTCTTCAGTCGCGCAAAGAGGGGATGCGAAGCGTTTGCAAAGTGCGGGATTTAGTGGCTATTTAACTAAGCCAATGCAGCAGTCGGATCTGCTCAATGTGTTGGAAAAAGTATCGGGGTTGGATGAGCAAAGCCCGAAAGAAACGTTTGTTACCCGACATAGTCCCGCGAAAAAAACACAATATCAAGCGCATGTTCTTATTGTCGACGATGTCACAACGAATCAAGTGGTGCTGCAATCATTATTGGCAAAATATGGCATTCGTGTCGATAAGGCAAAAAATGGTTTAGAAGCGCTCTCAGCACTGCGAGGTCAGGCTAATTTTGATTTGGTGTTCATGGATTGTCAGATGCCAGAAATGGATGGTTATGAAGCGACCCAGCACATTCGCGATACCAGTAATAAGAATATCAACCATGAAATACCGGTTGTCGCGATGACGGCCAATGCGATGCAAGGAGATAGAGACAAGTGTTTTGATGCGGGAATGGACGATTACGTGAGTAAACCAATCAATTCGAAAGCGTTAGGAGATGTACTTAATAAGTGGTTGTCGCATTGCGCGATAGAAAATGAAAATTGTCCAGATGAACAGAAGAATCGAGCTTAGTAAATAGAATCAAGAACAATGAACGTAAAGGTAGAGCCTTCCCTGTTATCGAGAATGAGACAGGGAAGGCTCTATGTTTTACGACTCTACCTTTTTGGGCTGGTAGAAGAACTTTTTAATGAGTGAAATAACTGCTGGGCCGATGAGAACCGCGACAGCCAACGAGGTAAAGGCGAATGTGATAGGGCGATCCCATAAAAAGCTTAGCTCTCCATCTGCAATCATTAATGCGCGACGTAGATTTTCTTCCATTAGCCCACCTAAGATAAACCCTAGTAAAAGTGGCGCAAGCGGAAACTTCGCTAACCGCAACGCAATGGCAGCCATCGCCACAAGAATCATAATAAATACATCCATGGTATTGAACGAAACTAGGTAGACACCAGTGATTGAGAAAAAGATGATCATGGGTAGTAGAACGGTTCTTGGTACCGCGAGTAGCTTAGATATATATGGAATCAACGGTAGATTCAGTATGACAAGCACGACGTTACCAAAGTACATTGAAATAATGACAGACCAAAAGACGTCAGGGTGCTCAACGAAAAGGCGAGGACCGGGTTGAATACCATAGGCAATCAGCGCCCCTAGCATTATGGCTGTCGTACCAGAACCAGGAATACCTAAAGTGAGCAGTGGAACAAACGAGCCACTTGAGGCGGCATTGTTTGCAGATTCCGGAGCAACGAGCCCACGGATACTGCCTTTGCCGAATTCGTCGCGCTTTTCTTTTGGTGCTAGGTTTCGCTCCATACCATAAGATAAAAAGGCAGCGATTGTGGCACCAGCGCCTGGTAACACACCGGTGAAGAAACCAAGAATGGAAGAGCGAATGGACACAGGAGCCACTTCTTTAAATTCTTCTTTGGTCACTTTCATGCTACCAATGTCGCTCATTAGGTTTTGCTCTTCACTTCTGGTGTCTTGTTCGGGTTTTAGAATGCCCATTAACGTTTCACCAAGAGCAAAGGTTGCCATGGCAAGTAGCAGGAAGCTAAAGCCATCCATGAGATCAGTTAAGCCAAAGGTAAAGCGCTCAACCCCCACACCTTTATCAATGCCAACGGTCGAAATCATTAGCCCTAAGATGGTCATCATCCAAGCCTTAATGACTTGCCCTTTACCAGCAAACGCGGCGACAGCAGAAAGTCCAAGTAACATAAGAGCAAAGTAGTCCGATGATTGGAAGCTAAGTGAGACTTGCGCTAATGCAGGGGCTGCGATCAACAGCATGATGGCAGAAAGGGTACCACCGGTAAAAGAGGAGTAGGCTGCGAGTGCCAGCGCTTTTCCGGCTTGGCCTTTTTGCGCCATAGGGTAGCCATCAAATGCGGTTACCACTGTTGATGAACAACCCGGAGCATTAATCAAAATGGAGGAGGTTGAACCACCAAAAACAGCACCATAATAGACGCCAGCCATAAGGATTAGCCCCGAAGAAGGGTCTAGTCCGTAGGTGATTGGGATCATTAGGGCGATAGCAGAGATAGGACCTAAGCCCGGTAGCATGCCGATAAAGGTGCCCACAAAACACCCAACGATCACCATCATGATGTTCATTGGCATGATGGCTGTCGATAAGCCTTGTAAAATTCCGTCTAACATAATGGATCCTACCAAAGAGTAAAGATGATGCCTGGCTCAAGATAGATATCTAAGCCTTGAGTCAGCATGAGATAGAAAGCGATCACAAAAGGAAATGATGCGCCGAACAGGACTTTCTTACGTCGTTCTCCCAGTAGATAGAATCCGAACATAAGGAAAAAACCGGTGGCGAGAACAAAACCCAAATAGGTCAGCCCAATTCCATACAGTGCCATTAAGATGATAAACCCACCGAGTAGGAGCCAATTCATATTGGCTTCAGATTCTTTTTTCTCATCAGGTTGTCCAGTGACGAGTAGCAGTAGAGATAAGCCAATACCGATAAAGGTGAGAATAGTAGGCAATGTACGAGCGGTGAAAGGTTCGTATTCATCTCCTGGAAACATCGGAATAAGCGATGCTTGGTATCCGTATCCAAGACATAAAATGAGAAAAATCATCGCACCTATACGGTCACGGCAGAGTAAATTCTGCTTGGTAAACGTTTTTAAGGTGAAATTTGACATAACTGGCTCCAGCGAATAATCAAATAAACTGCAAAAATGAAGCAAAGAAAAAGCCGTCCATAAGGGGCCGATGGGCATTCGACCCAAGAGGGTAGTTAACAGAGAAGCAGTTGAGGACTCACAACCAAAGACTCTGTCAGCGATACCCTATAAACAAAGGAGTACAGCTAGTCACGCCAATGAATTGAAGGATTCATTGTTGTGTCTTATGGACGGCAAAAATAAAGATTAGAGGAGGTTTACTCCTCTAAATAAGTACCCGGTAGACCGGAGAATGACTTACCGGGTCACAGGTATAGGTGCAATGACTATTTTTTCAGGAAACCGAGTTCTGTCATCAGTGTACCCATTTGCTTTTCTTGATCTTCTAGGAATTTATAAAAGTCTTGGTCAGGTTTGTAGTTATCAATCCAACCATTGCGGTCACGAACAACTGCCCATTCGTCGGTGGTGTACATTTTCGACAAAGCATCCGTCCATTCTTTGATTTTCTCTTCGCTTGCGCCTGGCGCCGCAAAGAATCCACGCCAGTTAGCAAAGACGGTTTCGTTACCGTATTCGGTGAGTGTTGGGATATCGGGTGCCGCTTCTAGGCGCTTAGGTGCCGTTACTGCTATCACCTTGACTTGGCCTGATTTAGACATTTCAAGTACTTCGCCTAAGCCTGTGGAAAGTAGTTGAGTTTCACCAGATAACAGTGCTGCCATCGCTTTACCGCCCGCATCGTAGGCAATATAACGTACTTTCTTAGGGTCGAAACCTTCGCCTTTAAATGCCGCCGCCACAACGAGGTGGTCCATGCTGCCGCGTGCTGAACCGCCGGCAATTTTTACTTTGCGTGGGTTTTCTTTGAAGTCTGCGACTACGTCTTCCCATGTGTTATATGGTGAATCTGCAGGGGCGACAATCGCGCCGTAGTCAGCAATAGTTGCCGCAACAGGCGTTAAGTCGCGGAAAGATTGGGGAAATACACCAGTTAGTGAGCGAACCACGATAGGTGTGGAATTCACCATCAACGTATCTTCTTGGCGTTCAGCGGTTTCGATTAAGTGAGCAATTGCTTTGCCGCCACCACCACCGGATAGATTTTGAAAGGAAACATTGTCGACAATATCCGCTTTTACCAATACATCACCGGTTCCACGAGCGGTCATATCCCAACCGCCGCCTGCGCCACCAGGGATGATGAAATGAATTTTTTCAAGATCAGCTGCATAGCTACCAAATGACAGTGTTGCTGCCACGATTGAAGCAGCGAGTGTTGGTTTTAATGCCTTAAACATGTTCACGTTCCTTATGTTGACTATTGTCTGCCAGTATTTGCTCACCTGACGGGACCTCTCTGGGTTAGTCAAAGGTTATGTATTTGTTACAAGGTTATCAATAAAGCGTCGATATTGAGAATAAAGGGCATAGGGTAAATATTGTTCATAAAGTTCATGGCAATATGTAAATGTTAGACATTAGTCTATATTGTCGACAATGTGGTTGAATTTGACGCAAATCGTTGCTTAAATAGCCAGGTGTTTAGCGGGATTGTCAACAGTGTGGCTTTTTTAATAGGTGATAGCGTAGATGAATGTAGGTCTAGTAATGAGCGATGAAGTCTCTTCTAAAGAAGGAACTAAGTCAGAGAATTTAACAGAGTGCCTTATAGAAGAGATCGTTCTGGGAAGAATTGCGTCCGGTAGCAAAATATCCGAGCCGGAATTGGCAAAGCGTTTTGAAGTGAGTCGTGGTCCTTTACGCGAGGCTATCATGCGACTAGAGGGGCTTGGCCTTATTGAACGTATCCCGCATGTAGGCGCTAGGGTTATCACATTGTCTCAAGAGAAGTTAATAGAGCTTTACTCCGTTCGTGAAGCCTTAGAAGGGATGGCGGCAAGATTGGCCGCGCAGCATATCAGTGATCAAGAAGTGAGTGAACTGGAAGGGCTATTAGCAAGGCACTCGGAGCACATCGACGAAGTAGATGGAGCATCGTATTTTCATCAGCATGGGGATTTTGACTTCCATTATCGAATTATCAAAGCAAGTCAAAACAGTCAGTTAGTGAATTTGTTGTGTAATGAGCTTTACCACTTACTTAGGATGTATCGCTATCAATCCCCTAGAACCCAGTCTCGCCCAGAGGCGGCGCTAAAAGAACATTTGTTTATTTTGGACGCCATAAAGAATAGAGATCAAGAATTGGCCGAGCTATTGATGAGGCGACATATCTCAAGAAGCAAAGTGTTAATAGAAAAAAGTCTAAAGAGTTAATCAAAATCAATCGTAGTGCTCTAGTTGTCGACAATAAGAGCATTGAAAAGACAAGGAGACAGAAAATGTCAGTATCCCCAGGTCAACTATTTCGTGACGCTGTCACTAATAATAACCCGTTACAGGTGGTCGGAACGGTGAACTCATATTGCGCCATGATGGCGAAAAACGTTGGGCATCAAGCCATCTATCTCTCTGGCGGAGGAATCGCTAATGCGTCGTATGGATTGCCAGATCTTGGTATTACCACACTTAATGACGTGTTAGTGGATGTTGAACGCATCACGAATGCTTGTGACTTACCTCTACTTGTGGATATTGATACCGGTTTTGGCGGTGCTTTTAATATCGCGCGTACGATTAAAGCATTAGAAAAAGCGGGCGCGGCTGCCGTTCACATTGAGGATCAGGTGGCGCAAAAACGTTGTGGACATCGTCCGAACAAAGCAGTGGTAAGCCAACAAGAAATGGTTGATCGCATTAAAGCTGCCGTGGACGCCAAAGTGAACGATAGCTTTGTCATCATGGCGAGAACTGATGCGCTAGCAGTAGAGGGAATGGATAAAGCTATACAGCGTTCCATTGCTTATGTGGAAGCGGGCGCAGACATGATTTTTCCCGAAGCGATGACGTCATTAGAACACTACAAGCAGTTTAAAGCGGCGCTGAACGAGGCAACCGGGAAAGAGGTACCTATTCTTGCCAATATTACTGAATTTGGTCAAACCCCTCTGTTTGGTTGTGACGAGCTAGCGAGCGTTGGTGTTGATATGGTGCTTTATCCTCTTTCAGCATTCAGAGCGATGAACAAAGCGGCGGAAAACGTATACCAGCACTTACTAGATGTCGGTAATCAAGAGGCGTTGACGGGAGGCATGCAAACACGAGCCCAGCTGTACGAACACCTGAATTATCACAGTTACGAAGATAAGCTAGATCAGTTGTTTGCTGATCAGAAATGATACGTGAAATAGACGAATTGTAAGAAAACCATTTAACTAAATTAATCCAATAACATGATGCCGTGATAATAGATCCTATAAAGGACAAGAGCGGGAAAAGGAGTTCAATATGCCTAATTCAACACTAGGTGGAGCAGGTCTTAGAGGCCAGAGCGCGGGTACCACATCTTTATGTACAGTCGGTCAGTCGGGAACGGGGTTAACGTATCGAGGCTATGATATTACCGATCTTGCTAACAATGCACAATTTGAAGAAGTGGCGCACCTGTTACTTCGAGGTCATTTACCTAATCAAAAAGAGCTGGATGAATATAAGACGATACTGGTTGGGTTGCGTGGTTTACCTGAATCACTCAAAAAAGCGTTGGAGCTGATTCCTGCGGATGCACATCCGATGGATGTAATGAGAACGGGTTGCTCTATGCTAGGCAACTTGGAGCAGGAATTAGACTTTTCACAGCAAGAATCTGCGACAGAAAGAATGTTAGCGTTATTTCCTGCGATTATTTGTTATTGGTATCGTTATAGCCATGACGGGGTGCGAATTGACACCCAAGACTATACGGAAGATTGTATTGGTGGGTACTTTCTTAAAATGCTCACTGACAAAGCACCCTCAGAGCTGCATAAGAAAGTCATGCATTGCTCTTTGATCCTATATGCTGAGCATGAATTTAATGCGTCCACGTTTGCCGCCAGAGTCTGTGCGTCAACGCTTTCAGATATTCATTCATGCGTCACAGCTGCGATTGGCACCTTACGTGGTCCACTGCACGGTGGGGCAAATGAAGCGGCAATGGATATGATCCAAGATTGGCGTAGCGCTGAAGAAGCGGAAGCCAACATCATGCAAATGTTGGTTAATAAAGACAAAATTATGGGCTTTGGTCACGCCATTTATCGAGAGAGTGACCCAAGAAATGCATTGATCAAACGTTGGTCAGAATCGTTATCTGAAGCGGTTGGGGATACGTACCTTTATGACGTTTCAGTTCGAGTTGAATCAGTAATGAAACGTGAGAAAGGTTTGTTCTGTAACGCTGACTTCTTCCATGCTTCTGCTTATCACTTCATGGATATTCCCACTAAATTGTTTACACCAATTTTTGTTATGAGTCGATTAACTGGTTGGGCTGCGCACGTCTACGAGCAGCGAGCTAATAATCGCATTATTAGGCCAAGTGCGGATTATGAAGGGCCTGATGCAAGAGAATGGGTCGCTATTGACGAGCGTGATTAACCGGTAAGGCAAAGGATGTGGAATATGTCTAATCAAACAAGTGACTCTAACCCAACCGTTAACTATCAATATCGCAAGTCGTTCCCCAATTCGCAGCTGGATTATTATGACGCGCGTTCGGCGGTCAATGATATTGAAGCGGGCGCGTATGAGCAGCTCCCGTATACGTCACGGGTATTAGCCGAAAATCTGGTGCGTCGTTGTGACCCATTAGAGTTAGAAGGTTGTCTGTCCCAGCTTATTTATCGACGTCGAGATAAAGACTTTCCCTGGTATCCAGCGCGTGTCGTTTGTCACGACATTCTTGGACAAACTGCGTTGGTTGATTTAGCGGGCCTACGCGATGCCATTGCCAATCAGGGTGGCGATCCTGCAAGTGTCAATCCAGTGGTAGAGACCCAGCTTATTGTCGACCACTCTTTAGCGGTGGAACATGCGGGCTTTGAAGCGGACGCTTTTGAAAAAAACCGTGCTATCGAAGAGCGTAGAAACGAAGATCGTTTCCATTTTATTGAGTGGTGCAAAACCGCATTTGAGAATGTCAGTGTCGTACCTGCTGGTAACGGCATTATGCATCAAATCAATCTAGAGAAGCTTTCCCCTGTTGTACAAGTTAAGCAGGGTATTGTATTCCCCGATACGTGTGTGGGTACCGATAGCCATACTCCGCATGTCGATTCACTTGGCGTCATCGCTATTGGTGTTGGAGGGCTTGAGGCTGAGACGGTTATGCTAGGTCGTCCCTCAATGATGCGTTTACCCGATATAGTTGGCGTGCGTCTCGTTGGAGAACGTCAACCGGGGATAACTGCGACGGACATTGTTTTGGCACTGACGGAGTTTCTTCGTGCTCAGCGTGTCGTGTCGAGCTATTTAGAGTTCTTTGGTGAAGGAACTAAGAAACTGACGATCGGTGATCGGGCAACCATATCAAACATGACCCCAGAGTATGGTGCCTCGGCAGGAATGTTCTATATTGATGAACAAACTATCAATTACCTTAAGCTCACCGGACGCGATGATGAACAAGTTAAGCTTGTTGAACAGTATGCGAAACACACAGGTTTATGGGCGAAAACACTAGAAAATGTTAATTATGAACGGGTGTTGGAGTTTGATTTGTCTGCTGTGGAACGTACATTGGCAGGGCCGTCTAATCCGCATCGACGTTTACCCACTGCGCAGCTTACCCAGCAGGGTATTGCGGGTGAGTGGCAACAACATTCTGACGACATACCAGATGGCGCCGTCATCATTGCAGCCATTACTTCATGCACGAATACGAGTAACCCAAGAAACGTGGTAGCAGCTGGTCTTATCGCAAAAAAAGCCAACCAGTTAGGGTTACTTCGTAAACCTTGGGTGAAATCTTCATTTGCTCCGGGATCCAAAGTCGCTAAATTGTACTTAGAAGACGCCGGATTACTGCCTGAGTTAGAGAAACTAGGGTTCGGTATCGTGGCCTATGCTTGCACAACGTGTAATGGCATGAGTGGCGCGCTTGATCCCAAAATTCAAAAAGAGATAGTCGACAGCGATCTATACACGACAGCAGTATTGTCTGGAAATCGAAATTTTGATGGGCGTATCCATCCTTATGCGAAACAAGCGTTCTTAGCATCGCCACCTTTAGTTGTCGCTTACGCGTTGGCGGGAACGATTCGATTTGATATTGAGCGTGATGCGCTTGGGCTTGATGCATCGGGTCAGCCTATTTATCTGGCTGATATTTGGCCAAGCGACGAAGAAATTGATGCGGTGGTGAATCAGCACGTCAAGCCTGAGCAATTTAATCAAGTTTATATCCAGATGTTTAAACCGGATGAAGCTGAAAAATCTAGCAGTCCACTTTACGATTGGCGTGCGCAAAGTACCTATATTCGTAGACCGCCCTATTGGGAAGGGGCGTTAGCTCGGAAATGCACACTACAAGCGATGAGACCGCTAGCAATTTTAGGTGACAACATTACCACTGACCATCTGTCACCTTCCAATGCCATCTTAGCAAGTAGTGCCGCGGGTGAGTATTTAACCACTATGGGTGTACCTGAAGAAGACTATAACTCATACGCGACGCACCGAGGCGATCACTTAACGGCGCAACGAGCTACTTTTGCTAACCCTAAGCTATTCAATGAAATGGTGGAAGAGCAGGGGGTTGTCGTTCAAGGTTCATTGGCGCGCATAGAGCCAGAAGGCAAGGTGACTCGCATGTGGGAGGCGATTGAAACCTATATGGCTCGCAAACAGCCATTGATTATTGTTGCAGGTGCTGACTATGGGCAAGGCTCATCTCGAGATTGGGCTGCGAAAGGTGTGCGCTTAGCGGGAGTTGAAGCGATTGTAGCGGAAGGCTTTGAACGGATTCACCGTACCAACTTAGTGGGTATGGGCGTATTACCACTGCAATTTAAAACCGGAACAGACCGAAAGAGTTTAGCGATTGATGGAACGGAGTCTTACGATGTCGTAGGAGAAATTAAAGCGGGTTGCGATCTAGCATTGGTGATCACACGAGCTAACGGTGAAAAGCTTGATGTGGCCGTGACATGTCGACTGGATACCGCAGATGAAGTGAAGGTGTACTCAGCCGGTGGTGTTTTACAACGCTTCGCTCAAGATTTCTTAGCGCAGTAGGAGGATTTATGACCAAACAAATCAGAATTCCTGCGATCTATATGCGCGGTGGGACGAGTAAAGGGGTGTTTTTTAATCGGCAAGACCTGCCGATAGAAGCCCAACAACCAGGTGAGGCGCGAGATAAACTGCTGATGCGCGTTATTGGTAGCCCAGATCCTTATGCTAAGCAGATTGATGGGTTAGGTGGTGCAACCTCAAGCACCAGTAAAGCGGTAATTGTGTCTAAGAGTGCTTGCTCAGAACATGATGTTGACTATCTGTTTGGTCAAGTATCCATTGATAAGGCGTTTGTAGATTGGAGTGGTAATTGTGGCAATTTATCTGCGGCGGTAGGTCCATTCGCCATTCATAGCGGACTTATCGATAAAGAGAAAATTCCTGAAAATGGTGTTGTGTCCGTGAGAATATGGCAAGCCAATATCAGTAAGACGATTATTGCCAACGTCCCTATTGTCGATGGTGAAGTACAAGAGTTGGGAGACTTTGAGCTAGATGGCGTGACATTTCCTGCGGCGGAGATCGAAGTCGCGTTTGTCGATCCTAGTGACAGCACTAGTTCTATGTTTCCGACAGGTAATCTTGTCGATGATCTTAGCGTTCCCAACATCGGCACTTTCAACGCAACGTTGATAAATGCGGGTATTCCGACAATTTTCATTAATGCCAATGAACTCGGTTTAAATGGCGATGAGCTACAAGATGATATTAATAGTGACCCAAACTGGCTCGACAAGTTTGAGAGCATTCGCGCTTTTGGCGCGGTGAAAATGGGCCTGATTGATTCGATAGAACAAGCAAAGACCCGACAACATACTCCGAAACTGGCATTTGTGTCACCGCCTAAAAGCTACCTCTCATCTAGCGAAAAGCCAATTAGTGCTGATGATGTTGATTTGTTAGTACGAGCGATGTCTATGGGAAAATTGCATCACGCAATGATGGGCACGGCAGCAGTTGCTATCGCTTGTGCCGCAAGTGTGGAGGGAACGGTGGTCAATCTGGCAGCAGGAGGTGGTGCTCGGCAGGCGGTGACATTTGGTCATCCGTCTGGGACGTTAAAAGTCGGCGCGACCGCGTCAAAAGCATCAGCAGGTTGGACTGTCGATAAAGCTATCATGAGTCGAAGTGCGAGAATCCTTATGGAAGGTTGGGTTCGCGTGCCATCGGATACAATGAATTAGACATATTGGAGGACGCATTATGTCTGCATATCAAAAAGAATATCAGTGGGCCGAGCAACAACCAGAGTCGTTTTGGCAGCATCAGTCAAAAGCGATTGATTGGTTTGAAGCGCCAAAAACCATATTAGAAAAAGATGAAAATGGTATTGAACGTTGGTTCCCTGATGGCCTAATGAATACCGCTTGGTTGGCATTGGATTATCATTGTGAGCAAGGCCGCGGCGACAATACCGCACTTATTTATGATTCACCAGTTACGGGAGTTAAGCAGCAATTTAGTTACTATTCATTAAGAAATAAAGTGGCGAAAGTTGCAGGAATGTTGGCTAAGCAAGGCGTTACAAAAGGCGACCGTGTTGTTATTTATATGCCAATGATCCCTGAAGCTGCAATGGCAATGTTAGCGTGTGCACGACTTGGAGCGATTCATTCGGTGGTGTTTGGTGGTTTTGCTCCGAGTGAACTTGCTGTACGGATTGAAGATGCCGAACCAAAAGTCATTATGACCGCTTCTTGTGGTATTGAGATTAATAAAGTCCTGCCTTATAAACCTTTGGTTGACCAAGCAATTATGGACAGCCGATGGAAACCTGAAAAAGTCTTTGTGCTTCAGCGTCAGCAATGTGAAGCCGAGTTAGGTCAAGACCGCGATCTAGATTGGCAAGTTGAGTACGAGAAAGCTCTGCCACATGCTTGTGTACCCGTGCTGGCGATTGACCCGCTGTATATTCTTTATACTTCTGGAACAACGGGTAAGCCAAAGGGTGTGGTGCGTGATAATGGTGGGCATGCCGTGGCGATGAAATATTCAATGAACACGGTTTACGATATGCCTACCGATGGCGTGTTTTGGGCGGCTTCGGATGTGGGGTGGGTAGTGGGGCACTCGTATATTGTTTATGCACCACTTATTCATGGCTGCACCTCTATATTGTTTGAGGGTAAACCGGTAAGAACCCCCGATCCCGGTGCGTTTTGGCGGGTTTGTGAAGAGTATGATGTGAAAGTCTTATTCTCAGCCCCTACGGCGTTTCGCGCGATTAAGAAAGAAGACCCTGACGGTTTAGCGCTCAGAAACTATGACCTAAGTGGACTGAAAAGCATTTTCATGGCAGGTGAACGACTTGATCCACCGACTCTTGATTGGGTCGAGCAACATACCCAAAAACCTGTTATCGATCATTGGTGGCAAACCGAGACTGGTTGGGCTATTTCTTGTAATCCTCTCGGAATTGAAGCTATGCCAATTAAAGCGGGCTCTTCCACTAAACCAAGCCCGGGATTTAAGGTCGAGATATTAAATGAATTAGGTGAACCAGTCGCAGCCAATCAACAGGGTTTTGTTTCGCTGAAACGGCCATTGCCACCGAGTTGTTTGACTACAGTATGGCGAAATCACGATCGTTTTGAATCGGGCTATCTGAGTCAATTTGAAGGCTATTATGTATCAGGTGATGGCGGGTATCTGGATGACGATGGCTATTTATTTATCATGGGTCGTGTCGATGACGTCATAAATGTCGCTGGACACCGATTATCTACTGGAGAAATGGAGGAGATCGTTGGCGGTCACCCTGCCATTGCTGAGTGCGCTGTGGTAGGGGTGCATGATGACTTAAAAGGGCAGTTGCCACTAGGTTTTGTGGTATTGAAAGACGGTGTGAACGTGGACAATGGTGAACTAGAGCATGAATTAGTTGGCAAAGTTCGCCAAGAGATAGGGGCGGTAGCATGTTTCAAACATGCACTGGTCGTAGAGCGTTTGCCAAAAACGCGTTCAGGCAAAATTTTACGTCGTGTCATTCGACAAATTGCTGATGGTGAGAGTTATACCGTACCATCGACAATAGATGATCCGAGCAGTTTGTCCGAACTTGAAAAAGCACTGCATACAGACTAACCCGTTGTTAAACGAAGCGTCGAAACTAATTGTCGTAAGGAACCGAATTCATGTGCCACATTTTAAGGATATGGTTCGGTTCTTCGCAGCTGCCAAATAGTATTTGATATTTTGGCGTAAATGGTTCGCCGATATATGTGGTTCGGCTGAATTTTCCGGTCTTTAGGTCAATCTGTGTGACGACTCTGCCTTTAAAATTTTGGAAAATGACGAACTGTTCACTTTGAAAAACCAGTTGCTCTTGATAAAACCAAAAGTGGTCGCTTGTCGCGGTTAACGAGCACTTCATTGGCAATGTGGCCAATGAATAGGGGGACCATAGTAATAACGGACATAGTAATAACGAAAATAGTAATAACAGTAGTGATTGTCTCATCTTGGTTTTCCTTGGCTTTTTGGTAAGTATAGTCAGTGATTTGTGTGATACTGTCCCAAGAGTGTCGGCCATCATATTTCCTTATGTTTTTTTATTTGCACATACCTGACAAAACCCTCACACTAGGCGTACATTTGTAAACAGCTCTCTTTTTTGCAACATTTAATCCCGTTATGATCGATTTAGCCTTTACTATCCGTTCTGCGAAAGCAGACGATCTGGAAACGTTGAATGAGCTTATGTATGAATTACATCAGTATCATCACAAAGCCGTGCCAGAAGATTTCAAGTCCGCGGAAGAAGTGCAGCAAGAAAAGAGTATTGCCCGTTATCTAGACTCACCTGAGTGTTTGGTCCTAGTACTCACCGTTGATGGTTCACAGTCCTTTGACAATCAAATCGTTGGCTTTGTTACGGCGCAGTTTTGTGAACTTGTATCCCCGATTAGTCGCGCTTGTTTAGTGGGGAATATCGATGAACTGTTTGTCCTGCCAAGTTACCGACAACACGGCTATGCACAAGCGTTACTTGCCGAGGCAGAGCAACGTTTAAGTGAACTTGGGGCATCGCAAATAATGGTTGAAGTGTGGAATTTTAATCGAGCGGCACTTAATCTATATAATAAAGAGGGATTTTCCCCTCATATTCATTGTCTTAGAAAAAAAATATAATTTAGGTACTTTTGTGACTCAAATTTTGAGCCATATTGCTTTTACGCTTTTGCTGGCGTTATTAACAATACATCAGAGCTTTGCTTCTTCGGACAGCACATTTGTGACGTCGTCTAAGACGCCAGTGACTACATTTAATGAACTATCGGATAGCCTCCGACAACCATTTGTACATAACGATCCGCCGTTAGCCCCAACGGTGAGAGGTGCTTTATGTTTGGTTCGCAGCGATGATCGAATTTTACTTGTTGATGAAATAGTCACGGGTAAGCTATCACTTCCCGGTGGGACGATAGAGAATAATGAGGACCCACGATTAGCCGCCCAGCGAGAAACCTGGGAAGAAGCGGGTCTAGTAGTTGTTGTTGGCAGAGAACTAGGAAGAACGCAGCGAGCGGTATTTTATGAGTGTTTAGTTGAGTCCGATATCATTGCTTATAGCGAAACTAACTATGGGCGTGGTGTAGAGCTACCTATTTATTTCGCACCTCACTTTGGTGTGGAAGTTCGCAGTGCTAATTTACTCAGCCCAAAAACTGTGTCGCCACAGGAATACCGTTACCCGCAACAATGGCCTCTGGTTGAGGACATGTTTTTGTCATTAAGCAATCAGCCAATTAGTTATATTGATAATTTAATCAGCTCAGCGCCTCGAATCCATCAAGTGGAGTTGTCTTGGTTATCAAGTACACAAGAAGCATTAGTGAATGCCCCAAAACAACTTCAAGAGGTAGTGTTACTGGGTGGAAAGATCCTCTATGTATTAATTCAGCCCCTGTTACTTATCGCATTCTTGCCACTGTTTATTTGGTTGTGGGGGCGACACTTTACCGCTCAACTCATGTTTGCGGTGACAGCAACCTCATTATTTATTTTGGTAGCAAAGCAAGGTTTTAGCTTCCCTGTACCGCATGCCTACCTGCCTACACTCAATTACAATGAACGTAGTGGATTCAGCTTCCCTGATTTGTTGATGGCGAACTGGATTTGTATTTCGAGTATAGTCGTGAGCCAAATTAAACCTAATCACCTTGGCAAGTTTGCCATTGGCGCGTTTTTTGTCACTATTATCATTGCGTTTTATCAGTTTATTAGTGGTGGTGCATTTTTATCCGACATGCTCGCGGGCGCAATTATTGGCGCGCTAGTAGGCTGGCACTTTATTCGACATCATTTCAGTCTTACAGTGAGTGAAGATTATACTTTTACGCGCACCACTGTATGGGTTGTGCTTACTGTCGTTGCGGCACTTTTTGCGTATATATGGCAGTTCCCTTCATTTCTGAGTTGGCTAGCCCTTTGTGTTGGCATGTTGCTCTTTGCCGTCGCAAGTAGTTATTGTCCACCACGCTCACGAATGTGTTTGCGAGAGTTGTTATATTCGCTATCGGTAATTTTAGCCTTGTTGATTGGCTACTTTCATTTGGAAGATGCTGTAGCGCATAGCGGGATAGGGTCACTACTACTGCAAACCTTGGTCGTCCCCATCATCATAATCGTGCCAGCAGTTGTTATGATTTTATTTCGTAATCAGCAATGTCGTTAGCCGTTATTTCTAATGGTATTGTTGCCTCTTCGAAGGAGACTTGCTTTCGAAGACTCAAGAGCCATACTTCCACTGTTGGCGTATAAAGGCAAATTTTGCTTTAAAACTTGTATTAATCTACGACTCCACTGAAGAGGAGCGTTCAAATGATTATTGCAGTAATAGCAGCGTGCTCTGCGCTGATGGCCAATTTAGCCAGTCAATTAAATGGAGCGGCTGACGCGGCGATCGATAGTGTTGCGGATATTATGTTTATATAGTGAAAAGGTCTGCATAAAGCAGACCTTTTTGTTAGGTGTATTCCGTCCTTACTAAGGACGGAACCAAGCGTTAGTGATTAACGGCCAGTGTGTTACCTGATGACTTATCAGCGAAGTACAGCTTAGTCTCTTCGATGACAACATTTCTTAGCAGTACAAGGCCAATCAAATTGGGAATTGCCATTAACCCATTGACGATATCGGCGATAATCCAAATCATATCTAGATGTAAGAATGCGCCAGATGCTACTAAGCCAACAAAGATGATTTTGTACGGTAGTACGGCCTTTGTTCCCATGAGATAAACGACGCAACGTTCGCCGTAGTAGTTCCAGCCCAAAATTGTCGTAAAGGCAAAGAAAATAAGGCCAGTAGAGACCAGAAGTGGGCCCAGAGTGTCGTTATTAAGTCCAATAGCGAATGCATGAGTGGTCATTGCCGCGCCTGCTAGATCGCCTTGCCAAGCTCCGGTTAAGATCAATGCTAGTCCCGTCATGGTACAAATAATGATGGTATCGATGAACGTTCCCGTCATAGAAATAAGCCCTTGGCGAACACAGCTATCTGTTTGTGCTGCCGCTGCCGCCATAGGAGCACTGCCAAGTCCGCTTTCATTGGAAAAAACACCACGAGCGATACCAGACTGAATCGCGAGCATGATGCTGGCGCCCACAAATCCACCTGTTGCTGCCGTTCCGGTAAATGCCGAGACAATTACAAGCTCAATAGCGCCATATAATTGGTCAGCGTTGATGATAATGACGCTCATGCAAGCAACTACATAAAACACTGCCATTGCCGGTACGACTTTACCAGCCACTTTCGCGATGGATTTAATGCCACCTAATGTGACAAAAGCGACGAGAACAGTAAGGATGATCGCAGAGACTTCTCGTGATACACCATAGGAAATCTCGCTGGCATCAAGAATCGCATTAACTTGTGGGAAGGTGCCAATACCAAAGCACGCCACGCCCAACGCGAAGACGGCAAACATAGTGGCTAGGACGCGAGACCCAACACCGTCACGAAGGTAGTACATTGGGCCACCTAACATTTGGCCTTTGTCGTCAGTCGTGCGATATTTAACCGCTAGTAAGCATTCTGCGTATTTCGTTGCCATGCCAAATACGGCCGCGAGCCACATCCAAAATAGTGCGCCAGGGCCGCCGAGTTTAATTGCGGTCGCGACACCGACAATATTCCCAGTACCAATCGTTGCGGAAAGGGCGGTGCACAGTGCTGCAAAACTAGAGATATCACCATTATTGGAGTTTTCTTTGGAAAATATTAAGCGAAGTGCGGTGGGTAAATACCGAAACTGCAGTAAACCGAGCTTGAGCGTAAAATAGACACCGGTGCCGACTAACAGAATGAGTAATGGTGGTCCCCAGACAAAATTGTCGATGGTTTGAAGTGTAGATTGTAGGTTGTTCATGATTTCCCCTTAATAAAACTAAATTTAAGGAGAAGAGAGAAAGGGCAGTCACACTCGGAGGCCGCTTGATGACGGGGTACTCTAAATACATGACTACTCATGAAAACGATGAGTTGTTCAATATAGCTTTTCTCTCCTCTGTCCTTTTGCCTGAGAGTTTCACTCAACGTTTGCGTTGAGCTTGCTCCTTCGGCGACCGATTTAACGGTTCTCTCCAGAGGTTCCTCCAACAACAGTCCTCACTTTACGCTTCGAATAATTCGAAGTCTGATTTCTCAGAATAAAGCACCTGAAAGATTTACTTCTTCGGTGGGTTTAGTTAACTAAGTGTAAAAACTTAGTTAATAACCGCTCTCCTGCTGTCTTCATCGGAACAATTATCTATCTTGTAGATAATCTGCGAATGCAATCCTAGCGCAGTTAATTAGATAAGTCATGAATAAATTTACAATTTATTTTCACTTATTCGAGTGCAAGCCTTCGCCATTTGTTATATTTGAACAAGTTTCTGACTTAACGCACCTTACATTAAGTTAGAGTGGTGTAGAGTCAAGTTAACCCCTTGGAAGTACGCTATTTTGTTCATTTCTTAGCCTTGTCGCTAAAGGAGGTGTTATGACTCGTTTAATTGCCATTGCATTTTTGGTAACGTTAGCCTTTTTGCTTTTTCGTTACCGAACGAATGAAAAGGTTCAGCAAGGTGTGGTCATCACCCTGTTGTCAGGTTTTGCTATTTACGTCGCAACATTAGTGGTTACCGAATTAATTCGTTAAGTTACTATCTCGAGAACTTATCATCTCGACGACTAAATATTTGCCCAGTTGAGTGTACAAGCGCCATAAGAGGTTTGTGTGGAAAACAAAACGGAAGATCAAGAACAACACAATGAAGATGTTGTTGTCATTGAACAAAAGGACAAGCGTGCTCGCTTGTACATCGGCATCGCCGCCGCTTTAGGTCTTGCTGCTGGTGGGTTGATTGGTGCGACGATTACTCAAAATGATTGGCAACAGCGTTACAAAGAGCTAGATACTCAGTACCAAAGTACACTGAAAGTCACTCAAAAACAGGACTCAGAGCTTACCGAGCAATTGGCTCAAGCGGACTCCGATGCTCAACTTAGGCTACGCCAAGCTGTTGAACTTAAAGTTGCCGAGCATCAAGAGGAGCTAGATAAGCTGAATGAAAAGGTCGCCCAGTTGGAAAAGGCGAATGCCAGTCTTAAAGGCAAGATAGTTAATCAGAAAAAGGCTATCGTCACACAAGAAGAAAAGAACAGTCAATTAGTCCGTAAGACCGACATTCAAAGCTCGATGTTTGAACAATCTCAAGAGTTGTTCAAACGTGAAAGTGAGTTAAAAACAGAAGTAGCGAAGCTTGAGCAAGAGAAAGCGAAACTTGTTCCTGAGAGTAAGTCGTTGAAAAAAGACTGTGATCTGTTTTTAGCCGGCACATCATGGGACGCTAAATCTGATTCTTGTGATCGCCATGACCGTGTGACATCTAGGTTAAGTCAAATCGATCAGATGCTCAAAGTACACAATATGGATCTCAACCATATCGCTACGTTGAAACAAGAGCTCGGTATCCAATAACCTCATTTTACTCGTATGCCTCCCTCACTAATGTTTGCTATTGTGAAATTAGTGAGGGTATTTTACGTTTGTTGAGTTTGAACCCTGCCTAAGAATTGTGTAATTGATAACTTTCCGTTCAAAAAATCATTCACTATGAGTCGTAATTGTTAGTCGAGTAGGCTGATAGTCGTCAGTATTACCTCTAAATTGAGAAAACAGTCTATCGTCATAGGATGTCTTCTTTTGCCAAAGTCCCCGCTATTTCCGTTAACCACACTTGCATTACTTGTTTGTTCCTCTGTCGCTTTTACTGAGCCGGTGCAGTTCGTTGAAGCGAAACCTGCCGTGGTTAATGCCATCAATTATCACCAAGAATTAGATATCTCTTCCTATTATGTCAGCGAAAAGCTGGATGGTGTCCGTGCTATTTGGACTGGGAGCAAACTAGTGACGCGTTCTGGACGGGTACTTAATGCGCCAGATTGGTTTACTAGTGAATTGCCTGATATATCGGTTGAAGGGGAATTATGGGCCGGTAGAGGTCAGTTTTCCAAGGTGCAACAGACGGTCTTAGATACGGTTCCTAACAACGAACAGTGGTTAGATATTCACTATATGTTGTTTGATGCTCCAGGCCTTATGGGGAAGTTTGAACAACGCTATCAATTCCTTAATTCGTTTTGTGAAGGTCTCTCAGGGACCCACCTTCGATGTGTTGAACAGATGTCATTTGACACTCATAAAGATCTACAACATTACTTAGAATCGCTGACCAGTGCGGGGAGCGAAGGATTAATGTTAAAACAAAAAGGTGAGTTGTATCACCCAGGACGTAATGCTTCACTAGTTAAAGTGAAAAATGTGCAAGATGCGGAAGCGATTGTCGTTGGTTACAAGCCCGGTAAGGGGAAATATGAGGGGAAAATGGGCGCGATTTTGGTGGAGCTCAATGATGGTGCTCGATTTTATATTGGGTCGGGGTTTACCGATGTAGAACGCAGTAATCCACCAAAACTTGGCGATATGATAACGTTTAAGCACAATGGGTGGACGGTAAACGGTATTCCACGCTTTGCTCGTTACCACAGGATCAGGCTACCGGAATAGTGATGTGAGTAGCGGTTAATTATTGGTCAAGAACCTATACTTTACCCTTCTTAAATTGTTACCCGCTCATCGAGTGCATGAGTAAAGGTTGCCCAGCTAAGAGAGTGAACATGAGTATGCATGAGAAATTAGACTACGTTGAGTTTGCCGCACGGGACTTGACGGCAACTAAATCCTTTTTCAATGCGGTATTTGGATGGGAATTTCAAGACTATGGCGACGAGTATTGTGCGTTTTCAGGACAAGGTATGAACGGTGGCTTTTATCAGGCCGATTTGAGTTCGGTTTCAGCGCAGGGGGGCGCCTTATTAGTATTTTACAGTAATAATATTGAACAAACTTATGACAAAGTGGTGCTATCCAAGGGGCGTATTATACGTGAGATTTTTGAGTTTCCGGGTGGATGCCGATTTCACTTTATAGAACCAAGTGGCAACGAGTTTGCGGTTTGGTCAGAATCTAGATAAGAAAAAGGCGTTAGCGAGTTGCTAACGCCTTAACAGATTTGAGTTGCTCTATATCACTTGCTTACGAATAGAGTAATGACTCGTAGTTACTGATGGCCGGCGACCTTGCCGAGCTTTAACCAAGTGTCGATAACCGTATCCGGATTCAATGAAACTGAGCTGATACCTTGTTGCATTAACCATTCCGCAAGGTCGTCATGATCCGATGGTCCTTGACCACAAATTCCGACGTATTTGCCTGCTTTTGTGGCAGCATCAATTGACATTTTCAGCATAGCCTTAACCGCAGGGTTGCGTTCATCAAACAGATGAGCGACGTCACCGGAATCACGGTCTAGTCCTAACGTTAGCTGTGTCATATCATTTGAGCCGATGGAAAACCCATCGAAATACTTCAAAAACTCATCAGCAAGCACGGCATTTGATGGCAATTCACACATCATAATGACTTTTAGTCCTTCTTCTCCACGGCGGAGATCAAATTTAGCAAGTAGGTCAATAACCGATGCTGCTTCACTTGGTGTGCGGACAAAAGGAATCATGATTTCAACGTTTTTAAGCCCCATTTCGTTGCGAACACGTTTGATTGCTTGAGTTTCAAGCTCAAAACAGTCCTCGAAAACCGGAGAGATATAACGAGATGCACCACGGAAGCCCAGCATTGGGTTCTCTTCATGTGGTTCGAAATCACGGCCACCTACGAGGTTGCTGTACTCATTAGATTTAAAATCAGACATACGAACGATGACACGTTTCGGCCAGAATGCTGCAGCAATGGTGGCGATACCTTCGGTCAGTTTACTCACGTAAAAGTCGATTGGGTCCTGATAACCACGAATACGCTGTGTGATTTCGGCTTTAAGTTCATCGTCTTGAGCGTCAAAGTTAAGTAGAGCTTTCGGGTGAATGCCAATCATCTTATTGATGATAAATTCAAGTCGAGCAAGTCCTACGCCTTCATTTGGCAATTGCGCGAAGTCGAATGCTCGGTCTGGGTTACCGACGTTCATCATGACTTTTGTCGGTAGCATTGGCAATTCATCGACCGCTGAACGACGGACTTCAAAATCAAGTTCGCCTTCATAAACGTAGCCGGTTTCACCTTCTGAGCAAGATACTGTAACCGTTGCACCATCCGATAAGGATGTCGTTGCGTTGCCACACCCTACAATCGCAGGAATGCCAAGTTCACGAGCAATGATTGCTGCATGACAAGTACGACCGCCTCGGTTGGTCACAATGGCAGACGCTTTTTTCATAACAGGCTCCCAATCTGGGTCTGTCATGTCGGTTACGAGTACGTCACCTTCTTGTACTAGCGACATTTGATCAAGTGAGTCCACTAAGCGCACAGGTCCGCTACCAATACGTTGACCGATTGAACGGCCTTCAACCAAGACATCGGCTTTGCTATTGAGCTGGAAACGCTCGATAACATTAGTTTCGTTTTGAGAACAAACGGTTTCTGGTCGAGCTTGCACGATATAGAGTTTACCGTCGATGCCATCTTTTGCCCACTCAATGTCCATTGGACGCTGATAGTGCTTTTCAATGATCATCGCTTGTTTCGCTAGCTCTTTGATCTCATCATCCGTCAGGGAGAATTGGTTTTGCTCTTGCTCCGTGGTATCAACGATATCGACTTGTTTGCCAATTTCTTGATTTGTGGAGTAAATCATTTTGATCAGTTTAGAGCCAAACGTCTTTTTAACGATCGGTGCCTGACCGGCTTCTAGTAACGGCTTGTGGACATAAAATTCGTCGGGATTCACCGCACCTTGGACAACCATTTCACCTAGGCCCCAAGCGGAGGTGATAAACACGACTTGGTCAAAACCAGATTCGGTATCAAGCGTAAACATCACACCTGATGACGCTTGGTCTGAACGAACCATACGTTGAATACCTGCCGATAGCGAGATGCCACGATGGTCAAAGCCTTGGTGAACACGATAGGAGATAGCTCGATCATTAAAGAGCGAGGCATAGACGTGTTTCGTCGCTTCGAGCACGGCATCAATACCATGCACATTCAAAAATGTTTCTTGTTGTCCGGCAAATGAGGCGTCAGGTAGGTCTTCCGCTGTAGCAGAAGAGCGCACCGCGACAGAAAGTGCTGGATTGTCATTAATTAATTCACGGTAGTTAGAACGAATGTCTTGTTCTAGGTCCGCAGGGAAGGGGGCATCGAGTACCCATTGACGAATCATTGCGCCTGTCTTTCGCAGTGCGTCGACGTCATCAACGTCTAGTTCATCTAACAGTCCATGGATACGCTCATCAAGGCCTTCAAAGTCAAGGAATTGATTAAACGCGTGAGATGTTGTGGCAAAGCCATTTGGGACAGAAACACCAGCATTAGAAAGGTTAGAAACCATTTCGCCTAATGACGCGTTTTTGCCGCCGACTTTGTCGACATCTTCCATGGAAAGTCCATCGAACCAGAGGGTATTATTTTGCATGTCTATCTCCAGAAACATTGCAGCGTAGGGTAATAAGCAATCGTTTACGTATTCAGTCGAAAAATAGATAACTTTATTTTTCAAAACTGTGGGGGAACGTTCTTGAATGCTAGGGTTTGTTATCGATATTATGTAACGCATCCTACTTAAAATAATCTGAAAACTTAACTATAAAATGAAAAATTTAGGTCAAAGTCGTGACGTATTCTACGTTTCTGACGGAACAGCGATTACTTGTGAAACATTGGGGC
This sequence comes from Vibrio nomapromontoriensis, assembly GCF_050337205.1. NCBI lineage: Bacteria > Pseudomonadati > Pseudomonadota > Gammaproteobacteria > Vibrionales > Vibrionaceae > Vibrio > Vibrio nomapromontoriensis. The sequence continues at coordinate 170,130 of NZ_JAKJSS010000007.1, read as the reverse complement.
ATGTGGTTTTGGGGCAATTCTCGGTTACCGCCAGAGAAAAGACGTTTCCATTTGTAGAAAGTGACCATAAGGTAGATGAACTCATTAGGGAAATTAATCAATCATATGAACGTAATGGTGTTAAACCCTTGGTGTTCTTCTCGATTGTCGTGCCACATATACGAACTAAATTAATGGCGTCTTGCGCACATTGTTATGATGTCCTGGAAAGCGTTGTGGCTCAGGTAAAAGGCGATTTAAACATGGAGCCTAAACCTCAATTACAACGTTCACATAGTGTGGCGAAAGACTCGGATAAGTACTTTGATCGGATTGCCGCTATTGAATATACCTTAGCGCATGATGACGGGGTGTCTCTTAAGAATATTGAACAAGCAGACATTATTCTATTGGGAGTATCTAGAAGTGGTAAAACACCAACCAGTCTGTATATGGCGATGCAGTTTGGTTTGAGGGTGGTCAACTATCCCTTTATTGATGATGACATCAAGCGTTTACGCTTACTACCTGCATTTGAAATCCATCGCCACAAATTGTTTGGTTTAACCATTGACCCAGAGAGGCTTACTGAAATAAGAGAGAATCGTTTAGCTGGTAGTGATTACGCCAGTACCGAGCAGTGTTTACAGGAACTGGCAAGTGTAGAGGCGCTATTTCGTCGCGAAGCGATCCCTTATATTAATACCTCTTCATTGTCTGTTGAGGAGATCTCGACTCGAGTTCTGGAAAGGGCGGGGCTTAAGCGTCGTTTGTTTTAGCTTTTTAGCTGGTGGTTTTAGCATTTACTCGATGCTGTTACTTTTATTAGGGAGGCGACGAATCTCGACCGAGTATCACAGTAATTATAGTGTGGCGAGGTATACTCGTGACTATCTAGTATTGTTCTGTAGTATTTGAAGTATGTCGTTCGCACTATTTGTTGTCTTTTGTTTCTTGATGATCGTGTTAGTTTGTTATGTCGGATTGGTGAAACGAGAACCTGAATTATCTAGTGGTCGTTGGCGAATATTAGGCGTTTCGACCACGCTGTCAGCGCTGGTATGTGGTCTTTCTCTATTGGTTTGGAGTCAGCTTAAGTCGGATATACCGCCACTCGAGGAGCCAGCAGTGTTTAAAAATGGTGAAACCATGATGCTTGAGTTGCAACAAGCGTTAAAGCAAAACCCCAATAATAGTAAAGATTGGTTCACTTTGGGGCAAATGTACATGCAAACTAATGAGTTTGATGCCGCCATTACCTGTTTTGATTACTCCATACGGCTGTCGCAGAATCCTTACGCTGGACAATACGCTGCTATTGCTACGGCAAAATACTATTCTGAATCGCAAACTATGACGCCAGATGTGTTGAGTTTTTTAGATAAAGCATTGCAAATGGATGAGCTGAACGATACAGCGTTATTATTGATTGCCTCGGATCATTTTTTGAACTCGCGCTATGCCGACGCAATTGTACAGTGGACGAAAATATTAGATTCTAACCGACCGGGCATTCAGCGAGCTGCTCTCATCGAAAAAATTAATCAAGCGAAAAGTATGCTTTAAAATTACCGACCAAAAATTGTTGACACCGTAGGTGGTCAGTTGGCGTCGATGAGTTCTTTTAAGGTAAAAAAAGTGGTTTTTTTACAATGAGTACAGCACCATTTTTGTTTGGACGCTTTAAATAATTTTTCAACCCTAGTCCGACGAACTCTAGTAAAACTGGATGGGTTATTACACCCAGCACAAATACTTTTATTACTCATACATCCCCCTTTATTTTTTACAGAATGCTATTCTATTTGGGTGCGATGAGTCAAGGTTTCAATGGAGAGAGTCGTGTAGCCTACTGTATACGATGAAGTACAACTGGGAATTAATGGCGGTAAATGAATCCACCATACATATACTTGGTGGCTTCTGCGCCTAAAATAGCGACTTTGTTTCCCGGTTGTAGCATGCCGCTGTTCACCAGTTTGCCAAAGCTTGCCCAAATTGCTGCAGAACCGAGGTTTCCCCAATTCTTCGCATCATTAATGACTTTACAGCAGTCAATTCCCAGAGCTTCGCTAAGTTGACTATCAATGTGACCACTGGCTTGGTGCGGAATGATATAATCAAAGTCTTGAACGTTATGCCCACGCTGAGCCAAAGCTTGTATGCTAGCGTTAAACAACGCTTCGCCACTTTGCCTAACATTGGTCGCATTATGGTGAAAGCGGGCGATCGTTTTTTGGGTGTGTACGGATAAAGAGCCGCCATCTAAAGAAAGTCCCGGCGCCATGTCGGTGCCAATTTGTCCCATGAAGCACTCGCTAATGATGCCGCGCTGCGAACCATCGTCAGGCCCAAGGATGACCCCACCTGCGCCATCCCCCATTTGCATATAATTGACTAACTGAGATTGGTCTAAAAATGACTCGTTAAAATCAAAGTAGACCGAGCCGGTTTCGCTACCAATGACTGCGATAGGTTTACCTAACATAGCGATACGAGGAATTGCTATTTGTAATGCGCTAGCAAAACCCGTACACGCTTGTCGTAACTCCATAAATGGACCGTGAAATTTTAGCTTTTCCGTGACCCATGCAATGCTTGGAGGGAGTTGGGTATCTGGCGTGGTGGTATGACCGATCAGGTAGTCAATATCACTCAGAGACACTTGTGATTGAATCATCAATCGCTGCATGACTTCGACCACTAGATCTGAATTTGAGGGCGTTGGTTGGCTAACTAGGTGATGAATACTTCGGCTAAAGTGGCGCTGCTGAATACCGAGAAAAGGGGCTATGCGTGCGGCAATTTTGGCATAGCGTCTTCCTGATAGTTTCTCTAGCGCGGTAATCAACTGCTCATTGTTGAGGTGTTGGTCAGGAAAGGCATTGCTCGCCGCGAGTAGCTTAACTTGGCCGGGTAAAAAAACAGTGCTCATTGATTGCCTTCCTTTGAATCAAAAATAGTATCCAGTTCAACGCCTATTGTTTCGAAGGCGGTGCGTTCGCTCGCAAGGAGATGGTATAAACGTTCAGCAATACTGCTTTTAAGTGATGGCCATTGAGAGTGCTCAAAGCCTAACGCAAGGGCATGGCGTTTAGATAAAGTAACGTGCTTTGCTTCGTCTTGCTTAATTGCTCGACACAGTAAAACAAACGGATGGTCGCTATTTAGGTTGCCTTTTTCAATCGCTAGCATGAGTCGACAAACAAGCGCGTCCAAGCAAGCAATTTGCGCAAAGTGAATATCAAAGTTCTGTCTTAACCCCAGAGCGGCGAAAAAACGTTGGCTGCGACGTTTAATTTGGGTGATATCAGCAGGCTCTGGTAGCGTTAGGCGCACTAGCTCCAGTGCTTTTTCGTGATACTGCTCATCGGCAACGATTGATTCAAAATCTTCAACCGCTTCTTGGAGAGGATTATTGTCACGTTGTCGTTGAACTTCGTTATGAAATACCCACTGAGAGGACTGCTCGCCACATATCAGCAAAGGTAACAGACGCGCAAGGGCGATCTGTTGCTCTGTTGTGAAGTCGATGGGTTGCTGGCGATACTGAACCAGCCAGTTTTTTACTGGACTGTGGCTCTGAGCCGACTGAGGAAGAGAGGGAAAACAGGGTTTCATAAGTCTAGTCACAGTTCCTTCGATAACACGTACTATATATAGACCGTGAGATGAGAAAAATCTTTCAACGATTTGTATTAATTACTCATTTATTTTCAAATTGTAGTTTAAGTATTTGAGAATAACGACCTAAGCTATGAGACATAACGGTTGGTTTTGGTGGGGGGTAACGAATGCAAGGTATACCAAATGGTCTAATCGAAGGGCGGGTACTAGCAAAAAAACAATGGGCGGAAAACCTGTTTAGTTTAGAGGTATCGGCTGCTATTTTGCCTTATGAAGCGGGTCAATTTACTAAATTGGCGTTGTTGGACGAACAGGGGAACTGGCTAAGACGTGCCTATTCAATGGTCAACCACCCGTTACATGCTTATGGACACCAACATTTAGAATTTCTTATCGTAGCCGATGATTTAGGGCAACTATCACCAAGGTTACAGGCGTTAAATGTTGGAGATACACTCTTTGTTGGCAAGCAAGCATCGGGTTTTATGACATTGGACGAAATACCAAACGATGCACGTGAGTTATGGATGCTCGCAACAGGGACGGCGGTAGGGCCTTTTTTATCAATTTTAGAAGATGATTCGATCGCGACACGATTCGAGTCAGTGACATTAGTGCATGCGGTGCGCACGGCGAATGAATTGGTTTATCCTGAGATTACGTCAGCACTACGCGAACGACTGGGTAGCGCATTTAATTACCTGTCGATTGTTTCAAGGCAAGACCATGAGCCAAGCTTACGAGGTCGAATTCCAGCACTATTACAAAGTCACGACATTCAAAATAAGGTAGGGATAAGTTTGGACCCCTTAAGAAGTTTTGTGTATTTATGTGGTAACCCACAAATGGTTAAAGATACCAGTGCAACACTTGTGGAATTAGGCTTATCAAAACATCTACGCCGCAAACCAGGTCAATTTGCGAGTGAAAATTATTGGTAGTCCGCTTATTTTTATCCGATCGCTATCGCTAATCTGATAATCAAGGCATACATGTATCTAGACTAATACGTGTAACCGACGCCAATAAATGCTGATTCCAAACCTGTGTTGTAGCCTACATCAGCGGTGAACCCGGTAACCCCTGTCTTGAATAGTAAGCCAATATTGCCGTTAAAACGCAAATCTGATTCGTATTCTTTAAACGGAAGGTCGTTGACTTTTTCGATGCTGCGATTGGCCACGCCAGCCCCGACATAGCCAGCAATGTTATCACTTAGCGATTTCACCACGCCAATATTCAACGCAAAATCATCATTGTTTGGTCCTGTACCACCGGATAAATTTGAATAGAAGCCAAAGCTGAGGTTTCTATCGTGATAGAGGCCGACACCAAATCCACCATCACTCGTGGTACCAACGGTGACACTGTTATAATCACCCGCTAAAGCGGGGGCGCTGAGAAGGAATAAAGCGGTGAGTAAGCGTAGTTTCATAATGACCCTATTGAGTAATGGTACCCTGTGAGGTGAATGCTAGCGTCAACTTAAATATAGCGTTTATAAGTTAAGGCGCTATTAATAAAAGGTTATATTAGATGTGAAAAAAAAGCCCTAACTTTTGGTTAGGGCTTTGGCAAAAAATCGAATAGGTCACATCACTGTCTATAGATTGTAGACACGAGTCGCCAATGGCTTGACCACGCTTTGTTTAATATTTCGATTCTCTCTCTTTTTGCTCCGCTTCCCACTGCGGTACAACCGTATCTAGGAAGTGTTGCTTTTCAGCATTCATCTTATCCATATCCATACCCAGAGCGGCTTGCGCCTTTTCTTTGGTTGAAATATCTGGGATTTCCACTGGTTCGGTAATACCTTTTTTCGCGAGTAATCGAATAAGCTTCGTTCTGGCATCGGCTGCTTTGTCTACGGATGTCCCCAGAACTTCTAGTGCAACTTCTGGTGCGTGCATGTGTACACCGTGTGAAGCAATAGCATAATCCCAACGCCATTGGGCATGACGAATATCCATAAGGATTGGCTTCATTTCAGCTTCCGTCGCACCAGCATCCCATGCGGCGCCAGCTTCAAAGTGAGCGGCAACAAGTTGTTTCTCTGCAGTGAGCTTCATGTTGAGTACTTGAGCTTTACGTGAGGAAACAATATTTTGTAGTTGCTCTTTCGATTGCGTGTGACAGTTTGCACATGTGTCTTCAAAGCGATCAAACGGGTTGCCCACTTTATGATCGGTATAAACGGTGCCGTCTTCTTTCGTTACTTTCGGCATATGGCAATCAACACACACGACGCCATTTTTACCGTGTATACCTTCACGCCATGTTTCGTAGCCCGGGTGCTGAGCTTTTAGCATTGGCGCTTTAGACACGGCATGTTGCCAGTCTTTGAACTCAATACCATCATAGTACTCTTCCATTTCACCAACTTGAGTACCGCGATCCCATGGGAACTTAACCGTCTTATTAGGACCGGTGAAATAGTATTCAACATGACATTGTGCGCAGACAGAAGCCTGCTTATCTAAGCGAGATTGCTCGTCAAATTTCTTACCAATTGCTTCGAAAGCTCGCTCAACATATGGGCGAGTAAGGGCCAGTTCAGGTTCGCCATTTTGGAATTTTTCGCTGCGAGTATCATGACAGTCAGCACAGCCAATAGGATTGGAGATTTCAGAGCCTAAACGCGCCCACTTACCTTCGAAGTAGCCGTCTTCACCTCGCTCTTCAATCACACGAGCGACGTCTGGGCTTTTACAGCTCCAACATGCCATAGGCATGGGACCCGATTTAGGATCAGTTGGCCCACCAGTACGTAGTGTTTGTCTCACGTCGTCTAAGGCAAAGAAGTGACCGCGTGCTTTGTTATAGTCTTTGGCAAAGCCATAACCAGCCCATAGAATCACCATATTGGGATCTTCTTTAAGTGCGTCTTCTATTTGTTCACTTTCGCTGGTTTGTTTCCAGGTCTTATATTGATCTGGGTGCTTTTCTTCATAGGTTTGGTTTCTTGGATCTGCCAACCCATCTTCTGTTGTTGCAAAAGCCGGTGCACTAGCAGCAGCTAGTATTGCCAGCGATGCAACGGAACTAATAATCCAATGCTTTTTCACAGTGTAATCTCCGTATTCTAATTTTTGAAATGCGTTGTGGGGCTTTTCCGTAATAAGAATTGGAGATGTCACTTATGGTAAATGATTGATTTAAAGATTAACCACAGGACATAGTAATAATACGCCACAAATTGACATAAATTATTACATGTCGTCCTATTTCCTGTTTTAGATCAATTTATGACAGTGATCTTGGTCATACCTCGCAAGAACCAACCCTAAAGGGGTAGCTGTTGCGAGCAAGTTGATATTAATTATCATTATAAAACATTGGGTTATGTAAAATTACACACATAAATTATGGTGACTTTGCTCACTAAATAGCCCTAAAGAAGTAGGTAAAAGTAACAGTGAGGAATATGATTTTACTGTGAAGCGTTGTGGCTCATCCTAAATAAGAATTGATTGCATTTTCTCATGTTTACTTGGGGAAAAGTATTAATTATCGACCGAACTCCCAGTAGCTATCTGGTAGAGAAGGTTTAAGGAAAGGATACGATGGGCAATGTTAAATTGACCATAACGATAATGCTTCAGGCCCTTCTAGCATTTTCTATTTATGGTTTTTCACTCAATGCCTTTGCCGATGACGCCGCGCTCCCAACTAAAGGGGCAGCAGAAGAACGGTATAAGGTGGAGTTGATTCGCGACAAAGATTACAAATGTATTCAATGTCACAAAGACTCAAAGCAGACACTGGCTGGATCCCATGGAGAGGACGCAATCTCTATCATTGGAAAGGAGGTGAACTGTACTCAATGCCACAGTGATATTGGACCTGATCACCGTGATGGCGCTTCTACAGTGATTCAGTATCACGACGCTCAATCGCAGCCCGGCACAGATAAAGTATGGCTTTCACCTGAAGCGATACTTAAAGCGAACCAGCTCTGTACGGATTGCCACCAACCTAAATATTTAAGTGAAGACAGTTGGACGCATGACGTTCATGCTAAAAACTTAACTTGCAGCAACTGCCATTCCGTTCATGCTGAAAAAGCCAAAGTTTTATCTTTCGACCATAAAGCGAAGATTAAAATGTGTGTCGATTGCCATAAAGACTTCAACGAACTGCGTGAAGAGGAGGGCAAATGATATGAGTTGTTCTAGACGAAATTTTTTAGCTGGATCTGGTGCGGTTATTTTTACGACGGGTGTTGCAACAACATCGGTGCTTACCAGCACGAATTCGAATGCTTCAGCGGACAGCGCGGAAACAACCAAACGCTATGGCATGTTACATGATGAAAATGCCTGTATTGGTTGTACTGCGTGTACCGAAGCCTGTCGTGAAGTGAATAACGTGCCTGAGGGTGTTTCCCGATTGGAGATTAATCGCTCAGAGCCGATGGGTGAGTACCCAGATGTTGAATACCGTTTTACCCGAACTTCTTGTCAGCATTGCGAAAATCCACCTTGTGTTTATGTGTGTCCAACGGGCGCTGCATATAAAGATGAAGAAACCGGCATTGTTGATGTCCATAAAGAAAAGTGTGTGGGATGCGGATATTGTCTTGCAGCTTGCCCTTATCAAGTTCGCTTCTTTAACCCAGAAGACCACTCTGCAGATAAATGTAACTTCTGTCGCGATACCAACCTAGCCGCAGGCAAACTACCAGCTTGCGTTGAGAGTTGTCCGACAAAAGCGTTGATATTTGGTGATCTCAACGATCCACAGAGCAATATCAGCAAGGCAATTACGGTTAACGCGGTCTATCGAGATAAAGCGCATTTAGGGACTAAGCCTAAGCTTTATAAAGTACCGTTCCATAAGGGGGAGGTGTAGCATGAGTATTTGGGAAACTGCATTTCATTTTGACTCTTTAGTATGGGATTGGATCATTGCTATTTATCTGTTTTTGGCAGGTATGTCGGCGGGTGCAGTTATGATTGCCCTGTATTTGAAGCGCAACGTGATCGAAGGTAATCCAGCTGATAATGGCATATTGAAAGCTATGGCATGGCTAGCGCCATTTGGCATTATCGTCGGGCTATTGATTTTGGTATTCCACCTAACGAAGCCGTTAGAGTTTTGGAAGATCATGATTTACTTCAACCCAACTTCAGTAATGTCGATGGGCGTGATTTTGTTCCAAGTTTATATGGCCGTCTTGTTCGTGTGGATTGGACTTATTTTCCGCAAGCCGATTATGGACTTTTTAGGAGGGAAGTTTGATTTTGTTGAAACTATCCTGATCAAATTAGAAAAAGTCGAAAATGGAATTGAGATATTTTTGGGTGTGTTGGCGATCGTTCTCGCCGCTTATACGGGCTTCTTATTGTCTGCATTGAAGACTTACCCAATGTTAAATAATCCCGTTCTACCGATTCTTTTCTTATTTTCTAGTTTGTCCTCTGGCGCCGCCGCGAGTTTGTTGTTTGGTATCTTAGTGTTTAAAGAAGATGCACACAGCCCGAGTGTGAAGTGGGTACATAGTTTTGAGCGTCCGGTTGTATTGTTTGAATTGTTTGTGATCGTGACTTTCTTTACTGGCCTTATCTTTAGTGGTGGTCAAAACGAAGCAGCGGCTTGGAATGCTATCGGCGGTGGCTTTTGGTCGAACTGGTTCTGGTATGGGGTGATAGGTCTAGGGATGTTGTTGCCACTGGCAATGAACTTCTTTAGCTCTGATAACGTTAAACATAATCATGGATTTATTTTGGTTGTGACATCACTTAGCCTGCTAGGTGTATTGATGTTAAGGACATTTGTATTGTACGCAGGACAAATGACGGTTGTTTAACTCTGTTTGTGTACGCTAGCTAATGAATGTCGTCGTTCTTTTCGGAATGACGGCATCTTTTTTTCAAGCAGATATTTTTTAGAACATATGGTTTCAAATTGGTGTGTTTTAAAATGTATGGGCTTTCACTGTTGTTATTTGATTGAGGTTTTATGATTGGTCATATTGGATTACTCGCACTGATTTGTACCGCTATAGTCAGTACCTTAGGAGCGGCGTGCGGACTCATCTGCACAGGTAGAGTATCTCGATCAAACTTGATGGCGGATCTGGTGCGAGTCGTTCGCTTAAGCAGCTTTCTTGCCTTGTTTTTCTCACTATTGTCGATGGTGATACTGGCATACGGATTTGCCATTGATGATTTTGCGTTAAGTTATGTCTCACAGAACTCGAACAGCCAACTGCCACTACCATTTAAAATAGCAGCAACATGGGGTGGGCATCAGGGTTCAATGCTATTTTGGGTGGTGACACTGTCACTATGGTGTGTGTGTTTGTCGAAAGCACACTCGTCGGAGAGAGGGCATCGATTTCATGCCATATGGATCATGCTTTCCTTTATCGCCATTTTTGCATGGTTTACCCTTTTAGCTTCCAATCCATTTGAACTAAATCCGATCTTATTGACGCAAGGTCGTGATTTGAACCCAATGCTGCAAGACATTGGCTTAATCATCCACCCGCCTTTGTTATATATCGGCTATGTTGGCTTCGCCTCTGTTCTTGCTCTCGCCGTAGGGGCGCTCTTGGAAAATGAAAGTGGGTCAACATGGCTAAATGATGCGAAAACGTACACGCTTAATGCGTGGGTTTTTCTATCGGTGGGCATTGCAGTGGGCTCTTGGTGGGCGTACTACGAATTGGGTTGGGGAGGATGGTGGTTTTGGGATCCTGTTGAAAATGCCTCCTTACTGCCTTGGCTAACCGCGACGGCGTTGATGCATACCTTACTGGCGTCTCGAATGAAGAGCCAGCTTCTCATTTGGAGCTATTCACTGGCCTTTGTGACGTTTTGTTTGAGCATCTTGGGTACGTTTATTGTCCGCTCTGGCGTGCTTACCTCTGTTCATGCCTTTGCGGTTGACCCTAGTAAGGGTTTTACCTTATTGGGGATACTGTCGTTGGTTTTTATATTATCGTTTTTGATACTGATTAAACGTATTGATTCGATTCAATCACGAACGTTACGAGGCGTCTTAAACAAAAACTTTTTACTTCTGGCGTGTGCGAATCTATTTACCTTAGCCACGACTATTGTCGTATTTGGCACTTTCTACCCAATGGTATATGAGCTAGCAGGGCTAGGGAACATCTCGGTTGGTGCACCCTATTTCAATCTTCTCATTGCGCCATTGGCCATTATTGCGTTGTTTGCTGTCGGTTTTTCTGCATTGCTAAAGTGGGATTCGGCAGCGCCTTATCGCCTGCGTCCAACACTTGTAGGGTTAGCTGTCATGACCTTGGGGCTTGCTGGTGGTATCGTTAGCTACTACGTCTATCACAACGAATCTGTTGGCGCTGAATGGTCAATGTGGGCACTTTTCGCCACATGGGGAGCGCTTTGGGTTATTGTGACCCATGGGATCGCACTTTACCGCAGTCGAGCCACTTCTCACATTAAACGAATGGTGTACGTGTCAGTGGCTCATATTGGACTGGCAATTGTTGCGTTTGGCGCTGCTATGAACAGTGAATACTCGTATGAAATAACGCGAAAGCTAGGTCCTAGTAGCCAAGTTGAGTTCGGTGACTATCAACTTCATTATGTTGATACACATCTCTATGTTGCTCCTTCTTTCAGTGCTGAGCGAGCAGTGATTGAAATACGCCCGTTACATGATAAGGAAAGTGATATAGAAAAAGTGTGGTTGGCTCATCCGGAAAAACGCCATTACCCGATACGTGTTATGAATATGACTGAGCCATCTATGACTGCATTTTGGGACGGCGATATTTACATCTCTCTAGGCGAAAAAATTGATAGCAGACATTACGCGGTGCGGATTCAATTTAAGGCATTTATCCGTTGGATTTGGTTGGGTGCGCTGCTTATGGTTATGGGTGTTGCTGGCGTGTTAGTTAGTCAACGAGGGAAGGATAATGTCCGAGCATCATGTAAAACAATCGCTCAATAATAACTGGAGGGTACGGTGCGAAGTAGTCAGGTTTACGCGATAAATGGGGCAGGCTTTTGGGTGTCTGCTTTTGCAGTATTACTGTTAGCGACGTTTTGTTTTAGCATCTCACCGGCATCAGCCAATTCGAAATCGGTGGAGTTATTTGAATTTGACTCGATTAAACAACAAAAGGACGCAATAGCATTAGCAAAAACATTGCGTTGTCCTATGTGTCAAAATCAGAACTTGATTGAATCAAATTCGCCTGTAGCGAAAGATATTAGACTAAGAGTGTTTGAGCTAATAAAGCAAGGGAAAACAGAGCAAGAAGTGAAGGATTATATGGTTGCTCGGTATGGGCAGCACGTCCTTTATCAGCCGTCACTGACCAAACAAAATGCGTTGTTGTGGGGAGTACCGATTATTATTGCTTTGATACTTGTCGTGCTGATGTTTTATCGAGTCTCACGGTCTAAAGGCGATCACAATAGCCATGATGGAGGCTCGGTGTAGTTTAGACGTAAATGACAAATTTCTTCTAGTCAGCTTAGCGCAACTCATTGTAATATCGATGTAAAGGATGTTTATTTTGAGTAAAGGATTATGACACCCAAGCAAAGTGAATTTTTAGAAGAATACTTATCCACACTCTCTCAAGCTGAGCGAGCGGCGGTTCCTGCGGTTATCGCAGAGCATTTCTGCGCCGACGAATACAACGCAAATGAATGCGCGCGACTAATTGATGAAGGCATAAAAACCGCAACCTGTAGTCTTAAAGCCGGGTATGTGGTGGATGATGAGCCACTTCCAGAGATCGGGCGATTATCTATAGTGCTTAACTGGAATCAAGAGCCGATGTGTATTGTTAAAGTGACCAGTGTGGCGATTTGCGCGTTTGATAGTGTGACGCCTGAATTCGCTTTTATGGAGGGTGAGGGCGATCGCAGTTATCCATCTTGGCGTACGTCCCATATCAACTTCTTCCAGAGCTATGCTTCGCAGTTAGGTTTAACTTTTACTACTGAGGATGATCTTGTTTTGGAAACGTTCGAGAAAGTCTATCCCGTCGGCGTATAACGTCCTTTTCGATGAGACAATTATCATGAGGCTAGCTTTCTGAAGCAACCATTATGAAAATAAGTATTGAAAGTAGTCGCCTTCGTATGCGTCAAATCAACGCTAGTGATGAGAGTTTTTTTGAAGCGCTTCACAGTGATAAGCGGGTGACTCACTTATGTTTTGATGTACCAACAGATGTGGAAATTCATCAGAAGTTTATACAGCGCTTACCCCCTTGGCATGTTTCCGCATCTCATTGGTTATGTTTAACGATTGTTGAAAAAGAAACAGGCAAGAAGGTTGGTATTACCGGCTTTATTATTGATGGTAATAAGGCTGAGGTCGGCTATTTACTGACACCTGAATGTCATGGCTTTGGCTTTGCGACAGAATCATTACAAGCGCTGTTAAACTGGGCGCAATTTCACCTTCCGGATATCGCTTTTGAGGCGACGGTGACCTATGGAAATACCCAGTCTGAACGGGTGCTGAGTAAGTGTGGTTTTACTTTGGTAAAACGAGTGCCTGATGCCTACATGATTGATGGTCAATGGCATGATGACATGATTTATGCTCTGTAGATGTTTGTCGCCATGAGGCAGCGGTGACGTTGCTATCTTTCTAAATTATTATTTTGTATATCAAAAGGATACCCTGGTATCGCGTTGAGGTTATTGAGTTAAAAGGAGTTACTCAGTGAGTGTGACCTATAGAGAAATGCAATCAACCGATTATGATTCGGTTATTGGGCTGTGGAATGATACAGAAAACATGCAATTGCGCGAGGCTGATAGCCGAGAAAGTATTACCGAATACTTAGATCAGAACCCAAACTTGAGCTATGTCGCCATGGTTTCAGGTCATATTGTAGGTGCCGTGTTAGTAGGGACGGATGGGCGTCGAGGTTATATTCAACATCTTGCGGTAGCGGATAAGCATCGTGGTAAACGAATTGGCCGAGGTTTAATTGAAAAAGCGACCCAAGCTTTAGGATTGATTGGTATTAATAAAACGCATCTTTTTGTTACCACTGAAAACGAAAACGCACAGCAGTTTTATCGTTCGTTAGGGTGGGAAGATCGTAAAGAAATCAAAATGTATTCCTTCAATGCCTCGGCGAATTTGAATATCTAGCGTCAGTCAGTGCTATATAGGACTAACCTTTACGACATTGCCGTGTCAATTCTAATTCAATACCAAGCGAGAAAGGGAGGGACGAGTTCAGTAACTGAAACGCCCTCATAGCTCATTGTCTAGGCTTAATCTTCAAGTTAGTTTTTAATAAAACGGTTGTAGACGAAAAGAAGGATGAAAGCACCGAGGGTAGCGGTAATAATACTGCCGATATTAATACCATTAGCACCGCCAAAACCGAGCAATCCACCAATAAATCCGCCGACAAATGCACCAGCAATACCTAGCCCCATCGTGGCTAACCAACCCCCGCCATCGTTGCCAGGCATTAACCATTTGGCGAGTGCTCCGGCAATTAGACCTAAAATAATCCATGAAATGATGCCCATATCTCGCTCCTTACTTAAATAAAAGCGCTGTAAATTGAAGTTATCATCGCTAAGCATAGTTCAAATAAAACGCAACTAATTCGAATAAAGGGCATAAAAATACATATCCCTAAATGATTTTTGACGAAGGAGGCCAGTTTGGCGAGTAATCTTTCCGTCATTGGGGTTATCCTCGAATAAAACTAATCTATTATTGATATAGCTATCTAGCTTTATGACAATGGCATGAATAGATAGCGAATACCTCGGCACATGCCGAGGGGAGTTAAGCCCATCAAGGAGTCGGGAATGAAGGTGTCACGGTTGGTAAAGTTTCAATCAGTCTTATTGTTATTCATCATTGGATTAAACGGTGTTTTCTTATCATATGCCCACGCGCAAGCAGAAAATGAACCTGTACCGCTAACCAAAGAACAGCGGGAATTTGATCGTGTTAATCGAGAGATTCAAGAGCTCGCAGAGTCGTTAAAGCTCTCTACAGGGGATCAAAAAGATGCGATCCAATTTAGGTTGTTTAATAAAAACAATGAACTAAGGGATATTATCGCCACAGGTATTGATAATGATGCATTACCAAAGCCGATTTTAAGTGCGCAAGTCGCGTTGCAGCAAGAGTATACGGATGGGGCAAAAACGTATCTTGAGGAAAAAATCAAAAAGATCACAGAGAAGTTTAATGCAGCAAAAGATGAGCAAAAACTGTCTATCCTCAATACGTACCGCGAGTTATTAGAATATTTAGACTCTTCCTATGAGAGTAGTTGGCAGAACTTGACCTGGTTACAAAAACTCGGTGAACCCAATTCTGAATTAGAACAAGAATTATCGTTGTTTATCACCAAACGGATGAGGTTAGTTTCTGCGTCAATTGAATATTTTGATCAACAAGTGAAAACAGTCGCGACTCAAATAGCAGCTGCACCAGAATCAGAAAAAGCAGCACTCCAGATGACACAGTTAATCACAACGCAAAGGTTATCGATTGAAACCGATAGTCTGCAGAAGTTGATTGTGCTGGGTGATGAAATGGATTTGGAAACCTCGGAATATAAGCGTCAAATATTCCAAGTCACTGGTAGCATCACCCAAGATATCTTAAATGTAAAAGTCCTGCTCTCATTGGCAAATGAGTGGTGGAGTGCGGGGTTAACTTGGTTAGCAGAGAATGCCCCTCAACAGCTGTTCCAAGTATTCATCTTTATCTTGATATTGATGGCAACACGCATGATTGTCAAGCTTGTACGTAAGGTGGTGAGTAAGGCAGTAGTAACGAAGAATTTTAAGCTTTCTCATCTGATGCAAAACTTCTTTGTTTCTATGTCTGGTAATATCGTTTGGATTATCGGTATTATGGTCGGTTTGTCGCAGATTGGCCTTAATCTAGCCCCAGTGTTGACAGGTTTTGGTATCGCAGGTGTCATCATTGGTTTTGCATTACAAGATACACTTTCCAACTTTGCTGCTGGGATGATGTTACTTATTTATCGCCCGTTTGACGTTGGGGACTTTGTTTTTGCTGGTGGCGTAGATGGCAAGGTCAGTCACATGAGCTTAGTTAATACCACTATTCGTACCTTTGATAATCAAATTATTATCGTACCGAATGGCAAGATTTGGGGTGATGTGATTAAAAATGTGACCCATGAGCGGATTCGTCGTGTTGATATGATATTCGGGATTGGCTATAGCGATGATTTGTTAAAAGCGGAAGCGGTACTGACGGACATCGTTACTACTCATCCTTCAGTGCTTAGTACCCCAGAGGCTATGATCAAAGTGCACACGCTCAATACCTCTTCAGTTGACTTTATTGTTCGACCTTGGGTGAAGACGGACGACTATTGGAATGTATATTGGGATGTTACGAAAGAAGTGAAACTGCGCTTTGATAGAGAAGGTATCTCTATCCCATTCCCGCAGCAAGACGTTCATTTACACATGATTGATAAGAAAGAAGCCTAACGAAACGTCGCTGACTAAGTAACGGCATAAATGGCGTTTTTAGGTAACTCGAACACAAAGCATGCCTCGTTTCTCGGGTCATGCTTTTTTATTGAACCTTGGCTGGTTTATAAGATGTTTTGTTACTAGTTGTAAATTTGTGCAATTTTCTCTTTTTACGTAAGAATTATAATATCCTAGTGCGATACATTGTGGGGGCTCGCAAATTGCATATATCCGTTGTTCTAAAATGGGTGTGTTTATTGATTTATGTAATTAAAACAACACCCTGTTTCGAAGGAGAAACGATATGGAAAAAATTATTAATACCTTGGGCTTATGTATTTTGGCTAGTAAGTATGTGGCAGTATTATTGGTGGCGGGAATAACGGTGAGTACTGGTGCGCTAGCTGCTGATTTGCTTTGCATTGGGTTAGAAAATAGCGAATAAGACTAAATCAAAAAAATATTTGGCAATTTTACCTTTTATGTTTCTTTTTTTGCTTAGTATTTTCGGGAGCGAATATGGGCACTATCGCTCCCGTTGTTTACTCATTCGCTACTGCTGCGTGTGATTATGCTTTGTAGCGATGATTGTCGATAGAATGTCATTATTCTTGTTCATATCTTCAAAGGCATTTCATTCTGTTTGAGTGAGCCTACTTCCTATGCTTTGCAGCTTTACTTGCGGGCTCGGCAGTAGAATTCTATCGCTTGGAATGCCAACATACATCATTCGCTTTGATCCTATCCCCAATTCATAATAAGCTTGTGCCATCACAAGCGTTTTTGCCAGTTCGTGGCTATTAAATAGTAGGTTAGATTGCTTTTTAACCGTTATCGTAACCTCCAACTTCGACCAACGCTTTTCTCCATAAAATATAATCAGGACGCTTGTTTATGAGCCACCAACAAAACAACCCATTGCATGGCCTTACACTAGAAAAAATCCTTACTCGTTTGGTTGAGCATTACGGTTGGGACGAACTGTATTACCACATCAATGTGAATTGCTTTAGCAATGACCCGTCGATTAAGTCTTCACTTAAGTTTCTAAGAAAGACCCAGTGGGCTCGCGACAAAGTTGAAGCACTCTATGTGTCTACGTTTAGCTAAGCGAGCGTCTAGAACGCCGACCATGCTTACAAATGTTTATGCAAACTCCTGTGCGGGAAATAACGTGGTGGTGAGAAGGTTCACATGTCAATATTTTTACAGACTAGAGCGGCACTATGCTGAAAATTTCTAATAGCGTTGAATTAGCTGAGTGGGAAATAGAGCTTACGGCAATAAGATCTATGGGGGCCGGTGGACAGAAAGTAAATAAGACGAGCTCAGCGATACACCTACGCTTTGATATTAAACGTTCAACGCTGCCTGATTTTTATAAGGAAAGGCTGTTAGCGCTATCTGACACGAGAATCACGAAAGAAGGCGTTGTTATCATTAAGGCGCAAGCTTATCGAACTCAAGAGCAGAATAGGGAAGATGCTTTAGAGCGTCTTAAACAGCTTATCGTGTCTGCCGCAGTCGTCCAAAAAGCGAGAAGGGCAACAAGACCTACTCGAAACTCACAAACGCGTAGAATGGATGCGAAGAAACGTAAAGGAAATACTAAGGCGCTCAGAGGCCGAGTGTCAGATTAAGAGGTGATATACAACAGTCTCGTCATCATGCTATCAAAATAAGGCTTAGCGTTGGCTTTGCCTTATTTTGAATCACTGCTGTACAGTTGAAGTGAGATTACTCTTAAAATTTCCAGCCGATGGTCATACGCGCCTGTACTGGCTCTTCGATACCCTGATCCCACTCGCCGTATTCACGTGCCATAGAAGAACTCGTTTTCAACACATTGAGGTCTGTATAAAAATTATTGTTGTACGTGATACGGGTACCTAAACCATATACTATCCCATGTCCTTGATAGATACCGTTTCTCGTTTCCGTACGGTCTGGATAGTGGCGCTCTAAGTTTGAAGAACCATTGGTGGCAAATCCTCCTAGCTCACCATATGGCTTGATATCAAAGTTGCCAAGTTCAAAGGTATAGCCGACATCGGTAGTAATCATAAGCGTTTTAAATTCTTGTATATTTTTACCCGTGTATTCCCCGTTTTTTTGCGCGACATTGTTGTGCCATTCACCTGACTGTAGCGCCAATTTTAAGCCAATGATGTCGTTAAATTCGTAGCCAGCTTCTAACACATATGAGGTCTTGGCGTCACTATCTTTAAGTAGCTCGTCGCTATTATCGAGCGACATACTTGAAGTGAACTCGCCAATACCGCCACCTAACCGCCAACCAGAGGTATCATTTGCGAATACCGATCCGGAGGTAAGTCCAAGAGTGACTGCAATAATGGTTAATTTCTTCATAGTCGTTGCCTTAAGTTAATATTATGAGTTTTGAGTCACATCCTTGCGCTTTGGTATGGATAGGCTAGCAATTTAAGTGAAATAACTACAAATGATACCAATGGATTTCAGATATAACCCTAGTGCATATCATGGTGGCTGATTGTATCGGCGTCACTCATGTCGTAGTCCGCTATGTCAATATTTGTTGAGTAGTAAGATGTCACTCTGTTGTGTGATAAAACGAAGATCGAGGGAGGGGGGGAGCTTGAAAAAATATTATAGTTTTGGTGACATACGTAGTAGTGATATCATCGCTGCAACATTAATTGAGGTAATTCAACGTATAAGGATATACACGTGGAAATAATTAAGGACGATTTACAAGGGCCTGAAATTCAAGGTCTATTACAAGAGCATCTTGATGACATGTACGCCACTTCTCCAGCGGATAGCGTTCATGCATTGGATTTAACCGGATTACAAAACCCAGATATTACCTTTTGGTCTGCTTGGGTTGAAGGTGAGCTTGCTGGCTGTGTTGCTCTTAAAGTGTTAGATGGGAAGCATGGTGAAATTAAGTCAATGCGTACTGCGACTTCCGCACGGGGCAAAGGTATCGCGAAGCAACTCGTTGTTCATTTATGTCAAGCAGCTAAGCAAGAAGGTCTTAATCGACTCAGTCTCGAAACAGGAACGGAAGCATTTTTCATCCAGCACGAACGTTATATCAAGGCTTCGGCTTTGTAGAGTGTCCACCCTTTGCAGATTATACGCTTGATCCCAACAGTGTTTTTATGACAAAACAGCTATAGAAGGTTTATTGATCACAGATCGCGACACAATAAGTTAAATAGGGTGAAAGGATATGGATGCTATTCGATTTCGTTATGTAGAGTGCCCTTACTGCGGTGAGCAATTTGAAACCTCCATTGATTGCTCAAACGGAGAGCAGCAGTATATTGAAGATTGCTATGTCTGTTGTCGACCTATTGTGTTTTCGATTATGTTTGTTGACGATGATCTGGTTGTTTCTACGCGTCATGAAAACGACGCTTAATTGCTACTTACGACGACAGCGTTATGCTGTTCTTCGAGGATTCCTTGTGATGCGAAGTTTCTTCGTTAAGCAATGCGGATAAGCGTGTTTAAAGGATTAAAATGCTCCCTATCAATCTTGATGTATTTGTCACTGGCTTTTCGTTAAGTATTTCGCTAATTCTTGCCATTGGTGCACAAAATGCCTTTGTTCTAAAGCAAGGGCTTAAGAAGCATCATGTCTTTTTCGTATGCTTGGTGTGCGCGGTATCGGACGCTTTGCTAATTTCTGCCGGGGTAGGCGGTTTTGGTGTGCTTATTCAAGCGTACCCATCGGTGGAGGTTATCGCTCGGTATGCCGGTGCTCTATTTTTGTTTGTTTATAGCTTTCAGAGTTTTCGCTCTGCGTTTACCGTTCAGCATAAACTTGATCCCGAAGGCGAGTCTAAAGGCTCGTTATTGAAAACGATAGGGATTTGTTTGGCGTTAACTTGGCTAAATCCACATGTCTATTTGGACACCGTGGTACTGCTCGGCTCAATATCAACCCAATACGCACCGCAGCAGTGGTCGTTTGGCATTGGAGCGGTTTCGGCATCATTTATATTCTTTTTTTCACTAGGCTACGGAGCTCGCTTGCTCATACCACTCTTTAGTAAGCCAATGTCTTGGAAAGTTCTGGAAGGGCTAGTTGGTACGCTTATGTTCTTTATAGCGCTGACATTAGTTATTGGTTAGGCGCTCAACAAGTCATTACCCGTTTCGTTGTTTCACTTTGAGCTGGGTCGATATCGATTCGACTATAGCCTACGTATAACGATTTAGACGTAGGCTATAGCGGTAGGAAAAACTACGAAGACTGGATGGCTGAAATAAGTCTTTCCGCTTCGTCTAAGTGCTGTCCTCCAAACAAATTGCAGTGATTGAGTACATGGTAAAGGTTATAAATGTGTTTTCGGTATTCGTACATCGGTTCAATAGCGAGGATGCTTTCATAGCCTTGGTAAAACTCTGGACGAAATCCACCAAATAGCTCAGTCATTGCTAAATCACACTCTCTGTCCCCCCAGTAGCTTGCGGGATCATAGCAAAGCGGACCAAATGCGGAATTCGCGACGTTGCCATTCCATAAATCACCATGTAATAGCGATGGTTTTGGGTTGTGCCCCGAGAGTTGGTCATTAACTAAATCTACAAACTCACTGATTGGGGTAAAGGTAATTTGCTTCTCTTTTAGCAATTGTAGTTGCCATCCGATGCGTTGTTCGGAGAAGAAGCGCGACCATTTTTTATGCCACTGGTTTGGCTGCAAGGTTTCACCTAGGTAATTATCTTGATCAAAACCGAACTCGGCTTGTTCACCCCATTTGTGTAGCTTTGCCAGTTGCACACCGAAGCGATGGCTGCTCTCCGCGACATCCAAGGGTTTAACCGGAATGTAGTTGAGGACCAAAAACGCACACTCCTTTGTTTTGCCAATGAGCACGACCTCTGGCAGCTGGACCGTATTGGTTTCACGCAGTGCGTGGAGGTTTTCTGCTTCTATTTCAAACTTAGGCAGAAAGTCTTTGTGATTAGTTTTAATAAAGTAGCGCTGTTCACCATCGCTGATCATGTAGCATTGATTGATGTCGCCACCATCCATTTTTACACGTTCTCTTATGTTGAATTTGAACATCAGCGTGTCTGATAGTTGGTCTGAAATCGCTTGCCACATACGCTACTCCCATTAATCAATACTATTAGTATTCTAGAACAACCTCGCGAGGTATACAGTGATAATCGGCACAGCTTGGAGATTGAGCGGTTTTGGTGATTAAAACATGCGAGTTTTATTTGATTACTGAGAGAGGAACAAGGTGATAGCGGGTTGAAAGGGCATGATGAGTCGAAATTACGGCTATCTCTTAGTTTGGGTTAATGATGTAACAGGTGGCGGTTACCTCTAAATACAACAAGGAGCAAAGACACATAGTGTCATTGCTCCTTTATTCTTTCGAGTGCGCGTGTACTTAGTTACTTAAGTATTAACTAATAGCGAGCATCTTCTTTTGGTGTGCAAGGTACTCGTTGTAGGTGCCTTGGAACTGTACTAATTGCTTGTCTTTAACATCGATGATTGATGTCGCAAGAGAAGAGACAAACTCACGGTCATGACTGACAAAAATCAATGTACCTTCGTATTTCTTCAGGGCATTGTTTAATGCTTCAATGGCTTCCATATCCATGTGGTTGGTCGGCTCATCCATGACTAATACGTTGATGTCTTGCATCATTAGCTTACCAAATAATAGGCGGTTCTTTTCACCACCTGAACAGTTCTTAGCCTTTTTATTAGCATCATCTGCAGTGAACAATAAACGACCTAAAATGCCACGGACCATTAAGTCATCGTGTTTAACGGTGCGCCATTGAGAGATCCAGTCGAAAATGCTCAGGTCGTTGTCGAAATCGGCTGTGCTGTCTTGCGGGCAATAGCCAATTGATGCGTTCTCAGACCACTTTACTACACCATGGTTTTGTTCTAGTTCGTTTACAAGGCAACGTAACAGTGTGGTTTTACCCACACCATTTTCGCCAATAACGGCTAAACGAGTGCCAGCTTCTAAGAGTAAGTTGCCTTTTTCAAATAGCACCTCTCCGTCAAAGCCATGTCCAAGATCTTGCAATTCTAGTGCTTGGCGATGAAGTTTTTTACCTTCACCAAAATCAATCGACGGGCTAATACGGCTTGTTGACTTTACTTCATCAAGCTTGATTTTATCCATTTTTTTAGCGCGAGAACTGGCTTGTTTTGCCTTGGAAGCATTGGCACCAAATCGGTTGACGAAATCTTGTAGTTCGCTAATTTCCGCTGCTTTTTTTGCGTTGCTTGCCAGTAGTTGATCACGAATGAGCCCTGATGCTTCAAGGAAGTATTCGTAGTTACCTGGGTAGATGCGAAGCTCACCGTAATCAATGTCAGCCATATGAGTACAAACTGAGTTGAGAAAGTGACGATCGTGCGAAATGATGATCATCGTACACTTACGTTGATTAAGCTCTTCCGCCAGCCAGTTGATGGTGTGAATGTCCAAGTTGTTGGTCGGTTCGTCGAGCAACAGGATATCTGGGTTAGCGAATAGCGCTTGGGCAAGGAGGACACGTAACTTCCAGCCCGGTGCAACTTGCTGCATCAGACCGAAATGAAATTCTTCTTCGATACCGGCTTGGATCAAAATATCTCCCGCTCGGCTTTCTGCGGTGTAGCCATCCATTTCAGCGAACTCACTTTCGAGTTCGGCCACTTTCATGCCGTCCTCTTCACTCATTTCTGGCAATGAGTAAATACGGTCACGTTCTTGCTTGATTTCCCATAGTTTGCGGTCACCCATAATCACGACATCAATCACGTTGTATTGTTCAAACGCAAATTGGTCTTGGCTTAAAACACCCAGCTTTAACCCTGGAGTAATGGATACGTTGCCAGAACTTGGAGTCAGCGCGCCGCTAAGAATCTTCATAAATGTCGATTTGCCACATCCATTGGCACCGATCAAGCCGTAACGGTTACCGTTACCGAACTTAGCTGAAATGTTTTCAAATAACGGCTCAGCGCCGAATTGCATGGTGATGTTAGCGGTAGATATCAAAGAAGTATTCCTAGGTATGAGAATGACGATTGGCGTCAATAACAGCGCTAATCGACAGAATTGAAAGTACAGATTGTTACGCGGCGGATTATACAGACTTATTCAACAAATAACAGACATGAGAGGTAAGTCACAGAAGGGTTTGTAGTCAACTCGCCTCGAGATGCTCGGAACCTTGCATCTTGAGGCCATCTACAGGAATGAATGATCGTTCCTTTATCTGTGGAAGGGCGATTACTCAAGATAGAGCATTAGGGCTCTTTTCTAGAATCCTTTGCAGTCTAGGTCGACTGATCTTTAGTAATTCACAGGCTTTTCCTTTGTGCCCAGATACACTTTTTAGAATATGTTGAACGTGCTGGTATTCCATCTCTTCTAAACTTGTCGTTTGAGGTTGTTGGATGACCTCTGCAACGGATGATCGGCTTGGTTTTAAGTCATCAAAGAGATCGACAGTAAGAATGTCACCGGGGCAAAGGGCAACCGCTTTGGTGAGGGTGTTTTCAAGCTCTCGAACATTGCCCGGCCATTGGTACTGGCATAATAGTGTCATTGCGTCGATCGCTACCTTTGCGACTTTAGTACCAAGTTCTTTATTGCTGCGAGCGAGCAGCGCCGGGATCAATTCTTCGAGATCTTCGGGTCGCTCCCTTAATGGAGGGATGTGAATGCACACCACCTGCAAGCGATAGAAAAGGTCTTCACGAAATGCTTTATCTTTGATCGCCTGCTCAAAATTAAGGTTAGTGGCAGAAATAATTCGCGCGCTGCTTTTTATTGTTTGTTTTGACCCGATGGGAGTGAACTCTTTTTCTTGCAATACGCGAAGTAGTTTGGCTTGTATCTGTAGTGATAGCTCACCAATTTCGTCAAGAAAGAGCGTTCCTTTACTGGCAAGCTCAAACTTGCCGGGTTGGTCGGAAACTGCGCCAGTAAAGGCGCCTTTTTTGTGACCGAACATCTCAGACTCTAGTAAATTCTCGACCAGTGCGGCGCAATTGAGTGCCACGAAGGGGGAGCCTTCCGGTCGACCTGCGTTATGAATGGCTCGCGCGACCATTTCTTTACCGGTCCCTGATTCTCCCGTGATCATAATTGAGGCGTTGGTAAGTGCCACTTTACCGATGGTCTTATAGATCTCTTTCATTGCGTGGGAAGAACCAACCATCGAGTGGCCAAACGTATCAGGAATCGCCACTGCTTCTTGGTAGTTGGATGCATGGTAGCTAATGGCGGTGTTAACCGCTTGGTCGAGCTCATCGATATCGATAGGTTTGTGAATGTACTCGTCGGCTCCTTGTTGCATGGCTTGTATGGTGCTGTCCATGTCATGAAATGCCGTGATCATAATCACTCGTGCGCTAGGACAAACGGCTTTAAATTCAGGTAAGCCCTCGATTCCGGATTTTCCTTCCATACGAATATCAAGAATGATGACATTGGGTTGCAGGGATTGGGCGATGGCAACACCGCTGTCGACACAATGTGCGACTTCGACGGTGTGTGATTGGGTTTGATAATGCAGTTGCAGAGTACGACTTATCCCTGAATCATCATCAACAATTAATAGTTTACCCATTGACGGCTTCCTTTACTGGGGTGACGGCCTGCGGCGCTGTTGGTATGCGGATCCGAGTTTGTGTACCCATGGGTGATATTGGTGACAGGGTGATTTGCCCCTGATGTGAGTCGATAATGCGTTTGACAATCGCAAGTCCGAGCCCTGTACCTTTCGCTTTGGTGGTAAAAAATGGCTCAAACACTTTTTCAGTTAAACATGGATCAATGGATTGTCCGTTATTTTCGATATCGATGAGCAGTTGAGTGCCCGAATCTGTGATCATGATGTTGGTACTGAGTTTCACTGTTGGTTTTTTATCTATGGTCGATTGCGATGCCTGCATCGCGTTCAGTAAGATATTTTGAATGGCTTGTCTTAGCTTGATGGGATCAGCATAGATGGTGGGTAGGTGCGGTTGAAAGGCGATCAGTAATTCGACGTTGGACTGCATTGCCAGCTTTTGTTGGCTTGCTAGGGTGGTTTCTAGCAGCTTATTTATATCGATCCACTCTGGTTTGAATTGATCCGGTTTTGAATAGGCGAGCAGCTCCTCCAAAATAGCTTCCATAAAGCGCACTTGTTCGAGGGATATGTCGAACATCTCGTTTTTCTCGTTACGAGCATGGATTTGCAATACCATTTTTATCGAACTTAAGGGATTACGTAAATCATGAGCAATCATGTTAACGACTTTACCGACCGCGGCGAGCTTTTCATGTTGAATACGATCTCTCGTTTGACGTGCCACTTCTTTTTCTAGACGCTTTTCTTCGCTAATATCTTGTTTTACTGCTACATAATAAAGGGGACGCCCCTCAATATTTTTGACGGGGGAAATGCGGGCTCGTTCCCAATATAGCTCACCATTTTTCTTTTTATTATGAAACTCACCGCGCCATTCTTTTCCGGCTCTCAGCATCTGCTTAATGGATTTATACTCGGAGGCTGGCGTTTCTCCAGATTGTAAAATTTTCGGGCTTAGACCAATAACTTCTTCTCGCGAATACCCTGATAATTCACAAAAGACTGGATTTACATAAATAATTTTATTGTTCAGATCGGTAATTATCACCGAATTTTGGCTGCTCTCTACGGCATGACTAAGTTGTTGAAGTTGGTCTTGCGCCATTTTTTGCTCTGTTACATCCTCTCCAATAAGAGTTAGACATATCGCGCTGTCATCAGATTTAGTAAATGTGGATGTCCAGGAAACTAAATGAATTTCGCCAGAGTGACTTAGGACTACGCTTTCACTATGAGGTTGATGTGTTTGCTGTCGAAGCGCTTGTTCCAGTGCTTCTTGAGCTTGTGCTTGAAGCTCTACCGGAATAAAACGTTCTACCCAGTTAAAGCCCACAACATCTTGTTTTTGGTAACCAACCATGCTTAAAAAAAAGTCATTACAAAAAGTGATGTTGCCTTGTGGGTTGATAGTGACCGCCGCGAGTTGGATATTTTCCAATGTATGACGGAACTGTTGCTCGTAGGCTTGCTGTTGTCGTAAATAGCGACCTTGCACTCGATAGCGACAAAAACCGGTACTAGCGATGGTCGCAATTAGGAAAGCAATAAAGTAAACGATGGTGTACTGATTGCTAAAGGCGGCGCGCGAGAGGTTGAATCGGTCGACGGGGAAAACAGAAATGATGGTCCAATCACCATTGTTTGGTGCACTAATTTGACTGAACGTGTAGTAGTTGTTTTCAAATAGGGTTTGTCCCTCTTTTTGCTGTTGCAGTTGAGAGAGCACTTCATGGCTTATATCCCGGTTTGAGTTAATAACAAAGTCCGCTTTTCCCTTGTCGATTGGGTGGATAACCGCTGCACCTTGTGGGTTATAGAGGTAGACATGGTTGGTAAAACTGGGCGCGACAGTAAATAGTTTATTGATTAGCTGGCGTCCTTTGTAGTTTAAAATAATGACGCCGAGTCGTCGGCCATCTTTGCTAAAAACGGGTGTACCAACACGGATGGTAGGTTTTATTGGTTGTTGAATTTCTCCTCCCTCGATATTGAGATCCATCGGCGAGATAAAGACTTGTTCTGGTTGTAAATTGTTAGAGAATTGCCAATAGTAACGGTGTGCCTTATTTTGCAACTTTGCTTGAGGCACGATACTAATGTGGCCATCATAATTGTTTATTCTTAGTTGCTCATGCCCTAAGTTGTCGATATAGCGGATTTGGTCGTAGTTAGGGTTGTTGGCGCTGGATTGACGATAAAACTGCGCTAACGCTTTTTTCGGATTTATTTGATTGGCAATGAGTTCACTGGTGATGTATGAGAGATTTTTAGCATCAGCCGTCATCCTAACAAGCGTTTCCCCCAATACTTCTTCAATAAGGTTCACGATGACTCGTTCATTGTGCAGTGCGTATTGCTTGTCGTTTTCGATACTCAGTAGATAATGAAAACTCATCAACACACTCAGCGCAATGTAGGCAGGAATCGCCCAAAGTAACCATTCAGACAAAAACATGCGCTTTGTGGGTGAAGCAAGCTCATTATTCATGAAGAAACCAGATAGTGTTTGTATGGAGAATGGTAATAAAAAACGAGAGGCGCATCTGTGGCGACTCTCGAATTTTCGCTGTTTGCTCTGCCTTTTAGATAACACGGTATTTCAGTATTTGGTGTTGCCAATGTTACGTTTGCTATCCGTGTTGATTCAAAGCGCGAGCGTAATGCTCTATATATTGCTTGGGAAAATTACCCCATTAACTCTCCTAAAAGCTTAATCGCATTAGGTTGTCGATGATGGGTCAACTGCATCAATTGAGCATTAATCAGCGCCATTATATCGTCTCCAAATCGTTTAAATTCCAGATTGGCAATGCTATGACATTCCTCATCATTCAACGCGAGTTCTAGCAATGGCGATAAGGATTCTTTGTTGGAGAGCTCGGGTTTTAGCACCATGAAGCTAAGTTTTAACGCTTGCTTTCGTACCCCTCCGGATGAGTCAGATAACGCATTATTAATGGCAGTCTCTACGTCAACACGCTGAACCTGTTTTATTCTTGCGAGATGTGGCTCTAGAGATGTCAAACAGGTGAGTCGGACGTGCTCGTTGTCGTCGTTTAAGCCAATGAGTAACACTGGTAGAGCGTGACTAGTTGGCATTGTAGTTAAGAACTGAGCGGCGGCTTGTTTAAGGAGGGCGTCACCGTGATAAAGCGCATTCCCTGCCGCACCAATACCATTATCAATTTGCTTTTCTTTAGGGTAGAGCTTTTTAAGGCGAGCGAGTGAGTAAAAAATCTCTCGCATCTCGTGACTCTCTGAACCGAGAATGGAATCAATTAACCACTGCGCCGCCATAGGGTGAGATGACTGCCCTAGAGCCTTTAGTAATAATATTCGGTTCGCTAGTTTGGGTAAGCGAGCGATTTTTTTTCGGTTAAGTTCTAGCTGGTCGGCACTATCAAAATTGGCTTTAACGATGTCGGCGTATTGCTCGAATGTGTCGTCCATGCCTTCAACCATGTCAATAATGTTTTTTTGTTGGTCGTCATTTTGTTGCGCTGGGGTGACTAATGTTGACTCAACATTGGCTTGTTGGATCATTCCTAGCGTGGAAGTGGGAGAGTTCGTATTGACCATAGGTTGGCTGAGCTTTTGCTCATGTTGCTCAAGAAGCGTGACCAAACCCGGATCAGTTTCCGTGATTTCGTTGATCTCGATGGCGTCGGGGTAAGCCTGAGTACCAAACAGTATGGTTTTGATTAGGTGTTCACTATTTGGGTGAGTGGAATGACTCAGAGTATCAAAGCTCGCCTGTCGGACACTGCTATCATAGTAAGGCGTTGCTAGTTGTTCATTTTCTTTGCTGATGAATTTTTCAAGTAAAGGCAGTGAGAGATGTTCATGGCCGGCAAATAATGTGAGCTGGCGAATGAGTTGGATTTGGGTATGGACTGCGGTAGTACGCTCTTCAATTCGGAGGATAAGAAGATCAAGAAGTTGCTGCTGTTGGGATGAGTTGAAATTCAAATTATTCCAATGAGATAACAATGCGACCAACGCTTCGGCGTTGGCGTGGCGCGCGGTAATAATTAGAGTATCAAGATCGGCTATTGTGAGTGGTTGCGATACGCATAGTGCCAGTAATTGGGAGTAAGCATTGGCAGGCGCGTCTTTGAGATAGCCCACCAATCGAGAGCGATCGAGCTGTTCAAGTTCATGGAAGGTTTTTAGTGCTACGATTGCTTGTTGCTGAACAAGTGATGACTCGTCCTTTAAACATTTTACGATGTCCCAGAAGTATTCATTTGCTTGTTTTTCTGCAAGCGCATTGATGGCATTTTTACGAATGGTGGCATCGTCATCACGTAAATGTTTATACAAATGCGCTTTAGCGATTTGGCTATTGCTATGGCTTAAAGACTTCACCAATTTGCGCTTTTGCATTAGTGCAGCATGGGGGAGTTGGTCGATGATCCACTCGGGGTTAAACCTCGCAATACCGTTGTAGATTAGTGCCTCTAATTCCGGCTCTGGATCTTGTTGAAGCAATTGTTGTAGTAATTGTTGCAGGAATGGCAGACTGTTTTCATGGGTCTGTTCGACCAAAATGGAAACGGCCTTTATTTGAATATCCCACCAATCGTCCCAGTCACTGGCTAGGCCCCATTGATCGTTGTGCTGTCGACCTAGCGCCATATCTTCTAAGAGTTGTTTTACCCGAGTGTCGGTTGAATGAGGGGCAAGCGCATCTAGGCTAGCGAGCCGAGCGTCTCCATCGGGGTGGTGCATGGCAATATCTATTAGTGACGTGACATCGCCCAGTTTCATCGCCGACAGCGCAGAGACGCAATCTATAACGACATCTGGATCGTTTGCGTATAAGCATTGATTGAGTATTGACTCCGCCGCAGCGACCTTTCCTTGCGCTACTGCTCGGGCGCTGTAACACTTCTGGGCATCATCACCCGTTGTCAGTAACTCTATCAATACTGCTTGAGACTGCTGTAACGCTGTAGACTCGGCAGGTATTTCATCCGTTTTAATGTGCTCAACATCTTGCATCAGTGCATCCCTATTCTAAAGTTAGCCGCGATCGTAGTGATAGTAGATAAGCAGGTTTCGTGCCGACGATGAATGATTAGATAAATATTAAATAATCAATGGGTTAGGCTATGAACATCAATCTTTTGACTCAGTGCTATTGAGTAATTAAACGATTCGTTCAGATGCCGTAATGATAAATTCAACAAAACGTTCAATTTTTACCAATGAGATCAAGGTCACCAATAGGCTAACTTGTTGTTTTTAAATATATAATTGCAAATGAGAAAGTTGGTCCAATTTATGCTCTAGCTAGGGAGGCGAAATAAATAAATGTTGTATAACGCTTTGAAAAGCCTTTGCAACGATAGCTTGGAAGCTAAGGAGCATAATAATGAAAAAATTGCTGATCCTTGCTGCTACAGTCAGCGTCTCTTTTTCGGCGTGGTCTCAAACGGAAGCTGAACCATTTGGTCCGTTGCCCACAATAAAAATAGACGCAGCTAAAGCAGAATTGGGAAAACGCCTGTTTTTTGATACTCGTTTGTCGGGTAATACGGCGCTATCGTGCGCGTCGTGTCATCAACCAGATAATGGTTACTCATTTCCAGAGGCTTTGGGGCCTGCGTATACGGGCAGTAAAGGTTTTAGAAATGTCCCCACATTGATCAATACCACTCATAAAAAGGTTTGGTTTCACGACGGACGCATCGGCACCAACCTAAATGATGTCACTCGCGAAAACATCACCGAAGATTGGCTAATGAATATGGATATGCGTTTGATGCAAGAGCGAATCAAACAAGATCCGACCTACGTCAAGATGTTTAAAGAGGCTGGATACGGAGAACCTTCAAACGGCAGCGTTCGTAAAGCAATTCCTGAGTACCTAAAAACCTTGACCTCTACCCCTAATGCGTTTGACAACAACGAGCTCTCTCCAGAAGCGGAGGAAGGCTTTGCACTATTTAAAGGTAAAGCTGGCTGTTCATCATGTCACAACGGACCGTTGTTTACCGATCAAAACCCATACAACACAGGAGTGCCGGAAAACTTTGATATTTTTCGTGACCCTATGCGTCATCAAACGTTTATCGCGTTCAACATGTTTATGGGTAACGAAAATTACATGAACTTAAAACGCGATGTTGGGGCACATGTACAAACTCACAAGGCCGATGGAACCGACATGGGGAAATTCATCACGCCGACTCTGCGTGAGCTGAAATACACCGCTCCCTATATGCACAATGGCATGCTTGAAACATTGGTCGACGTTGTTGCGTTTTATAACCACGGTGGAGGTGAAGACAGCAATAAAGATCCCCGAATTAAGCCATTGAACCTGACGTGGAAAGAGCAAAAGGCATTAGTTGCATTTTTAGAGTCGTTATCGGGTGAGCCTTTAACTTCAGAACAACATGTTTGGGCTCAGCCAGATTTTAACTATGAGTTAATTTCTGATTGGCGCAATGCCAAAAATTAAGGAGGACGAGATGAAAATGAATCCTATCAGCTTGTCTGCAATGACAGCAATGCTAATGGCGCTCACGGCACTGCCTGCATGTGCAAAACAGGAAGAAAAAAGCACGAAATTAAATGCTGACGAAATCGCGGCCGCGCTACCTGCAGTAGAGCTTGACGGTAAATCGTACCGATCATTAGCGCCACTAGGAGAAGTGCCGACCCCCGCAGATAACCCAACAACAGCAGAAAAAGTCGCACTGGGTAAACAACTATTTTTTGATGGGCGGCTTGGAGGGGATACCTCGACACCTTGCTCAGCTTGTCACAATCCTGCTCTGGGTTGGGACTTCCCTGCGGATCTGTCTCTAGGCTATCCCGGCACCGTTCACTGGCGTAATAGTCAAACCATCATTAACTCAGCGTATTACCAAAAACTGTTTTGGGCGGGATCATCTAAATCATTAGAAGGCCAAGCTAAAAGCGCTGCGAAAGGAGGGGTAGCAGGTAATGGTGAAGACGACATTATGGAAGCGCGGTTAGCTCTGGTTCCAGAATACGTTGAACAATTCAATGCCATTTTTGGCGATAACTATCCAAAAGTTAGCAATGCATGGAAAGCGATTGCCGCATTTGAACGCACTTTAGTACAAAAAGATACGCCGCTTGATCAGTATTTATTAGGTGATAAATCGGCACTTTCTAAGCAACAACTGTCAGGTAAGTCTTTGTTTGAAGGCAAAGCGAAATGCATCGCCTGTCACAATAGCGCATTGGCATCGGATCAGAAATATTACAACGTTGGGGTACCGACAAATCTGCGTTGGGAAAATGACCCAATGGCGCAGATCACCTTCCGCTATGAACTGTACGCTAAGGGCTCGAACGAGAAAATGTATCGTTCAACCAAGGCCGATCCCGGCGTTTACTTCCGTGGCAAGCGTAAGGAGATGAAAGGAAAATTCCGAACACCAAGCCTTCGCTATACGTTATATACCGCGCCATATATGCATAACGGAACAATAGCAACGTTAGCCGATGTGATTGATTTTTATGACCGCGGTGGCATAGCAAACGATGGTAGAACAACGGATTTCCCAGAGACCAAGAGTTCCCTTATTCAACCTTTAGGACTATCGACTCAAGAAAAACAAAATTTGCTGGCGTTTTTACAGGCCTTCTCGGGAGAGAAAATTACCATGGATTACCCAACGTTGCCTGAATACCAACGTCTATTCAGCGAAGAAGAGCTGGCGGAGGTGAAAAAATGAGTGTTAATGCAGACAAATTGAGCAAAAAAGAGAGCGCAGAGGCACACGGTAAATGCATGATGTCACGCCGTAACTTTTTGATGTACAGCGGTGCGACAGCAGGTACCGCAGCAGTCATGCCGTTGACATTGTTTCCAGGTACCGCACAAGCGCAAAGTACTCAAGCTCGCGTCGTAGGTTATCCAAGAAAGTTGCTTGGTAAGCTTAGCGAACTTAAGACCAATGAACCGTTGTACTTTAACTACCCAGATGACGGGCCAAACTCACAAGGGTTGTTGGTGAAAATGGGTGTGCCAGCGGGTGGCGGTTTAGGACCTAAACAAGATGTCGTCGGTTTTTCACTTATGTGTACCCACCAAGGAGGCCCGCTGAACGGACAATATAAGGTTGTGGGTGAGCACCGTGTGTTGGGGCAATGCCCGTTCCATTTATCGACTTTTGATATGCGCCGTCACGGTATTATCGTTTCGGGTCAGGCGTATGAAAGCTTACCTCAGGTACTACTAGAGCTGGAAGGTGATGAGATATTTGCCGTAGGTATTATGGGGCTGCTATTTGGTCGAACTGACAACATTATTGCGATGCAGGAGGCCTAGCAATGACCACGAACTTTTATATTCCTGAGGATCACGCGCCGCTTCCACCAACGAATGCAGAGGTGATCACAACAGCGTGCGACTATTGCATTGTGGCTTGCGGCTATAAGGTATATCGCTGGCCACTCGAACAGCAAAATGGTGGATTGAAAGCCGATGAAAATGCGTTCGGAGTTAACTTTCCAAGTGCACCCTTACAGGCGTGGGTTGCACCAGCTCAACATAATGTTGTCATGCATAATGGTAAACCACACAATATTGTGATTGTTCCAGACAAAGACACCAAAGCGGTTAACAAAACGGGTGACTCGTCAATGCGTGGCGGTTTGTTGGCGCAAAAGCTGTATAACCCTGCGACAGGTACACGCGACCGCTTAACGCAGCCTTTAGTGCGAATTGGTGGGAGTTTGCAGCCAGTGCCGTGGGAGTTTGCGCTTGATATTGCCGCCGAAGTTGGGCGTCATGTCATTGATACCCATGGTACTAATGCGTATGGGGTAAAAACGTATTCTTATCAATATATAGAAAATACCTACGCTATTACTAAATACGCGCTTCGTCATGTCAATACCGCTAACTTCTCATTCCATGATACCCCATCAGATGTCACCTCCACGCCGGGCTTTCGTGATGCCGGCTTTGATAATTTTGGGCCAAGCTATGATGACTGGGGAGCCGCTGACACGTTAATGATTTGTGGCACAGACCCCTACGAAACGAAAACGATCATCTTCACGCAATTTATCATGCCTGCAGTACAACGTGGCATGAAAACGGTCATGCTAAACCCCCGTGAAACCGCGGGCATTGCTTGGCTTAAGAAGCAAGGGGGTCTGCACATTGATTTGAACCCTGGCTCCGACAACCTTGTTATTGGCGCGATTCTTCGTGTGATCCTTGAAAATGGTTGGGAGGACAGCGAGTGGATTCAAAACTGGGTGAACAATAAATGGGAAAGTAGCTCAGGTTTTGGGCAGGGGACACGTAACACGCCTTGGCAGTGGCGAACCACTTGGGGCAAATTTCAAACGGATGGATTTGAAGGCTATAAGAAATGGAACCTAGAGCAGAAGGAGTTTGATCCTGAATATGCGGCTGGGATGGCAGGTGTTGATGTTAAGAAGATTTATCAAGCGGCTGAAATGTTGGCCAAACCGATTGATGGCGTTCGCCCTAAAACTTCTATAGGTATTGAGAAAGGATTTTATTGGTCAAACAATACCGGTAATACCAATGCCATTTCAACGCTGGCGACGGTAGTTGGTGCCGGAGGCCGTGAAGGACGAGTAGTGGGTCGCTTCGGGGGGCATCAGCGCGGTGGACAATCAGGAGGTAAGTTACCTCGTAACAAATCACCAGAGAAGGTGCCTGGACGTCGTCGCCGCTCGATTGATACCGACCGTTATTTGTATTCTGGACATACTCGATTTGCTCATGTGATAGGTACAACTTGGATCCAAGCTATGTGTGGTAGCCAAGGGCTTCAAAAGAAATTTTGGGAATTGGTGACTGCCAATCCGCATCAAGTGTATAGCTATGATAAGCAAGAGATTATCGATACATTGAAAAAACGAGCGGACTCTGGCGGCATGGTAGTGATAAACCAAGACATCTACCTGAGAGACCCGATTGGCGCTAAATTTGCCGATATTGTTTTCCCTGCCGCGACATGGGGCGAGGTAGACTTTATGCGAGCCAATGGAGAGCGTCGGTTACGCTTGTACCAAAAATTTGCCGATGCACCGGGACAAGCACAACCTGATTGGTGGATTGTTTCGCAACTGGCAACTCGTATGGGGTACGACGGCTTTGACTGGAATGAGTCAAATGATGTTGCAGAAGAAGCATCACGCTTTAGCCGAGGAAGTCGCAAAGATTTTCATATGATCAAAGTAGCCGCGCATGAGGAAGGTAAAACACTGCATGAAAAACTGCGGGAGTATGGAACAGAAGGGATTCAAGGCCCCGTGTTCTATAACTATGACACCAAGCAACTGGTGGGGACGAAACGTCTGCATGACACCGAAATGTCGATGGAAGAATTGGCAGAAAAAGGACTAACAGATGGCCCTCAAGGGGCAAACGTACTCAAGAAGCAACTCACGGCATTTAATAGCCAAACTGGTAAGGTCAATATACAAAAACACCCTTGGGGTCTATTTAGTGACTTCTATGAGTGGTTACAGCCGAAAGATGACGAACTTTGGTTCTCGAATGGGCGCATCAACGAGATTTGGCAGTCGGGTTTTGATGACGTAGAGCGTAGAGCGTACGTGATTCAACGGTGGCCGGAGAATTGGGTGGAGATCCACCCAGATGATGCGAAAAAACGGGGTATTGAGTCTGGTGACCAAGTGATGATGTATTCCGATCGCGTAGCTAATTTTAAAGACACGATTTTGGGGGTTCATAGTGATGACTTTCAGTTCAGTTCGTTGCTGAAAAATGGTCACATTAAATTAGATAAAGCCGCGGTAACGGCAGTGGCGATAGTGACACCTGCGGTGAAGAAGGGCGCGCTATATGCCAACATGATTGATATGAGGCAGCCATCTAACTCCCTAACAACAAGAGTTGTCGACCAAATTAGTGGTAATTACAACTTTAAAATGGGGGTTGCCAATATTAAAAAATTAGGTGAATCGAAGTATAAAAATGAATTCCGCGCTTTCTCTTTTGCACCAAGGAATATCGTTTAAATGAGGGCGCATCGAGGGTGTAGGGCTCTCGGTGCGTTTTTATTTTTGTGCAATCATCACTATTAACTGTAAGGAGCAAACGATGAGACAAGGTATTACCTTGGTTATCGCGACCACAGTACTAGGGCTCATGGCTTCTAGTTCCGCAATTGCAGCTGATGCATCAGCTGGTAAAGCAAAAGCGTCTACCTGTATCGCTTGTCATGGTGTAAACGGTATTTCCCCAACAGATTTATACCCAAATCTAGCAGGACAGAAACAGGCGTATTTAGTGAAACAAATGAAAGCGTTTAAAGATGGAAGCCGTAAAGATCCTACGATGAACGCCATGGTGGCCGCATTAAATGATGTCGATATGGAAAACATATCGGCTTTTTATTCAACAATGAAGTAGTGAGCCTCTCCTGTTGAGAACACAGGTTAAACGGTGATAAAAAACAGCGGACAATATCCGCTGTTTTTTTATGTAAGTTCTGGAACGCTAACGCAATCATTGCAAGCGTATTACTTTAAAAGAAGCGGATGGGCATAGGATAGAGTACAGTAATACAGGAAGAACAGTAGTAAAGGTAATAGACATGGTTAAATATACAGCAGCAAGGCGAATGCTGATGTGTGCAGCATTAATACTTTCAGGTTGTACAAGTTACAGTATTACAGAGCAAGACATGACGGACTATTTGCACGACAACGTCAATTTCAATCAGTCGATAGGAATAGAGAACGTCATGTATGCTCAGGTTTCCGTTGACGATTTAGAGGTTAAGATTGGTCGAACTGATGCTGAACGAGTCTCTGTGTTTGCTAATACCACTGCTGAAGTTCAAATGCTCAATGCAGAAAAGATAGGGTTAGATCTAGCCCTTGAATTCAGTGCGATTCCTGATTATCAAGCGGAGAGTGGTGAAATTTTCTTAAAATCACTGCGCTTGGAACAGTTTGATGAGGGCAAACAAAGGCTGACGCCTGAAATCAAAGCGTTGATTAAACCTGCCGTGTCTATGATTGGCTACGCGTTATCGGAGTATCCTGTCTATAAACTGGATAATTCAAAAGTCCAAGAGGCATTACTCAAATCCGCCGAACCAAATTTAGTGGTTAAAGATAATAAATTGGTGATTGAGTTGTTTAATTAGAAGGCCGATTTGTATCGTTTAGGCGAAGGGATTTGTTAGATGGTAGCAGATAGGTAGTAGGACAAAGTAGACTTCAATCGCCAGCGAGAACGTTGGCGATTGAAGAAGCACAGGATTAAAATCGATAGCCTAGAGAAAGTAGAACTTGATTATTGTCTTGTGTGAGACCCAAGCTATCTGTTTTGAAATGGGTGTATTCAATACTTGAATAGGCGCCAGTCTTTAACGCATATCTCAGGCCTATGCCGTAGATAAAATCATTGCCGCTGTCTGTATCAGATTGCCCATCTACTTTGTATTTTGTGTTCCAAAAACCTAGCCCTGCTTTGGCATAAGCATCAAAATTGCTCATGAGGTTTAGTGCCACCTCGGGAGCAATGGTAAAGATTCGGTTGTCAGTGGTTCCCCCGGCGTGAGAGACGCTAGAAATATCTGCGGTAGTGTGGAGACCAAGTTTGACACTCCCAGAATCGTTAATCGTTTTTAATGCAACGTATTCAAAACCCCACGCAACATCTTGCCCATCTGATTTATTTCCTAGCGCAGAAAGCTCTTGATTCCATAGCCCAGCACGAACACCTACGTGGTGAGAAAAGTCTTCTGCTCCACATGTTGCCGATAACCCAATCATAGAGAGAATCGAAGCGAGTTGTAACGATGTTTTCATAGTGATACCTATTTATAAACTGGCGGTTTTTTATTCATTTAAATGCGTATTATGCATAGCTGGGCGTATACTATGATTTTATGTGAGGTTTTTCTTTAACTTTATGATTTTAATGATAAAAGTGTCTACTGGTTAATAAAAAACACCGTTTGCTATCGATTAAGGCGATACAACGTATAGAAATGATAGATGTGAAGTGAAGCATACCTCGGAAATATAGCGTAGGTTTTCTAAATCAAAAGCTTACATACGTTAATTATCTTTGGTATGTTTACCTTATATTTTTACCGTTGCTAGGAGAGCAGTCGTGGTGGTAAATACTGACGGCTATCAAGCATTGATAGAACATTTAGCCATGAATTTGGATGTGTTTACCTCGAAGGTGGGGGACACAGGAGCAGAAACCATTGAAGATGTCGCGACTGATATGGTGGCGTCGAATATCATGGTTTTGTTTGAACAAAATCCAGAACTTCACTCAAGTGTACGATTTAAGTTACTGAAAGAAGTTGATTTGGTGATTCAAGATCTTGAAGAGGTGTTGGCTGGTGTTTGGAATAGAAACGCGACCAATGAGCAAGTCTCATTTCTTGAAGAGTATATCGCATTAGTTAAAAACCTATTTGATACCGCAGTCGCAAAATACGATTAGCGATTAAACGTAGGTTTATCCCGATTTAAGAATATAAAAAAGAGGCGCTTAGCCTCTTTTTTTGTACCAAGACACTGAGCTGAATCGTTAATTGACGGAACGGAAATGCCAGAATTTAGCCGCCCAGTAGGGGTTGTCTAAACGAGATAAAATCACCCCTTTAGACGTGGATGCGTGCATGAATGTATTCCCACCTAAATAAATGCCTACATGCCTTGTTTTATAACCCGTCTTGAAGAAAACCAAATCGCCGCTTTGTGCATTGTTATAATTCACTTTATTGCCGATGTTAACTTGTTGAGCGGTGGTTCTTGGTAGTTTTACTGAATAGGCATCGTTATAAACCGCTTGCACAAAAGCAGAGCAGTCCACACCGCTGAAATTCGTGCCGCCAAGTCGATAAGGGACACCCTGCCATTTTTTATATTCGTTTAAAAATGGGGCGTTTTCCGCTGTATTGTAGGGTTGCTGAGTGTGAGCGGCACGGTCAGGTGAAGACGAACACGCTGACAAAGCGGCCACCATACTGAAAACTATCAATAACTTATGAATCTTCATGTGTCATCTTCATTCAATAAAAGTGTAATAAATCTGTCATTGAGAATAACTACTATTCCTAGTAATTCTATACTAATTCAACTAGTTGTCTAATGATCATCCAAGATGAGAAGACACTCTTTGTGTGACTTAATGTAACGGACTTAGCATGACACGCTCGACAGCAAGGAAAGGTTCTACCTCACTGATTCGCTCACTCAGCATTATATTCTTTCTG
Organism: Vibrio nomapromontoriensis; assembly: GCF_050337205.1. Lineage (NCBI taxonomy): Bacteria > Pseudomonadati > Pseudomonadota > Gammaproteobacteria > Vibrionales > Vibrionaceae > Vibrio > Vibrio nomapromontoriensis. The sequence goes on along the minus strand of NZ_JAKJSS010000007.1, from coordinate 131,222 downwards.
ATTGTAATGCTCTTTGTCGGACTAAGTTGGTTGAGTGCGAATGGCCTTACCCAAGTTAATCGCCAATTTGACTCGCTTTCCAACCGCGCATTACCGTTAGCAATGAACAACGCAGGCTTAACACAAGATGTGTTGGAGCAAGTTAAGTTGCTCAGCTATGGGACACAAACTAATTCGGGTGAGGAGCTGGCCGCAATACAAGATCGTATTACGGAACTTGTTGATGCGAGCACAATCAAGTCTGAACAGCTGTTTGAAATCGCCGACCTATACAACCAAGCGGTGACAATTGAGCAACAGGAGTTACTGAGTAGCAAAATTGTTGAGCTTCAGTCACTGACGCAGTCAATACTTGAATTGCAGGCTCGTATCGTCGCAATGAAAGCGCAGATAGACCAAGAGGTGGGAGGTTTTCGCTATGGTTTGAGTTCCATCGGACCTGAAATGAACCGTATTAGTCTAATTTTATCTGATGATAATCCAGCCGCTGCAGATGCCGCGAGTCGTTTCATTGCCAGTGCAAGTTCGATGGAAAGCACGTTCTTAGTCCTTATGATGCAAGACAGACTCTCAGAAGCAAAGAAGCAATACCGTGAAATGCGAAACCGAATTGCAGGTATTGATTTAGCCTTTGACGATTTTGCTCAGTGGCATCCAGAAGTAAAAGAATTTGCAAGTTTGACTGCGCCGTTTGGCATGGTTCAAGAAGGGTTTCAATCTAATGGTGTCTTGCGTCAGATTTTAGCTCGACTGGAGCTGGTGGAGCAGCAGCAATTACAGTTATCACGAGCGACTGCTTTGGCAGATGAAACTACTCAATTGTTGTCGGAGGTATCCGATACCGCATCATCGCTGATTGATGCCAGTAAAGCGGTGGTGAGCAGTACGATTCAATTCAACATCTACAGCCTTTTTGTCGCAACCGCTATTTTGATTGTTGTCATTATTTTGATCTTTTTCATGCTGCGTCGTTGGGTTAACCGCTCTCTTAAAAATATTGCCAATCAGCTGAAGTTATTGACTGAGCATGACCTCACCAACACGGTGGCACTGACGGGGCCGAGCGAGATTCAAAATATTGCGCTCAAACTCAATAACGTCACGAAGTCTACCCACGATTCGATTGAAATGGTGACAAGAAATTGTGAAACCTTATATCAAACTGCGGAAATCAGTCATGGTGCGGCAGAAGAAACCCGCAATAGTATGCGTGAACAAAACACATCGTTAGATGGCATGGTGACAACCGTGACGCAACTAGAAGCCTCGATCAATGAAATTTCTTCTGTTACCAATGCTTCGTTGAGCGACTCACAGCAGGCCGAGAGCTTTGCAACGTTGGGGCTGGAGGCCGTGGAATCAAATCGAGAGCGTTTACACTCATTGGAAACCACGTTAACCAGTAATGCAGAGTCAATGGATGAGCTCGATACAAAAGTGAAGCAAATTCAAGAAATGGTGGATCTTATTAGTGGCATTGCAGATAACACGAATTTATTGGCGTTAAACGCGGCGATTGAAGCGGCGCGCGCTGGGGATATGGGGCGTGGATTTGCGGTTGTGGCGGATGAAGTGAGAAAGCTAGCGAGTGACACCTCCAGCCAAACGACAAACATCCGTCAAATGATGACAGAGCTTAAAGAAGCCGCCCAAGAATCGCGTCAGTCTGTCATTGAGTCGCGAGATGAAATGAATCAGGCGCTGGTATCAAGTGAGCGTGTTAAAACCTCGTTTGAGGACATTGAAAACGCCATTGCTCAGATCCGCCAACGGGTTGAACAAGTATCTGTTGCCACAGAAGAGCAAGAGCGGGCCACAGCCGAAGTAGGGCGCTCTATTACTCACGTGAGTGCGCAAGCTGAAAACGCTAACTTGCAGTTAGAGTCTATGGTTGAGAGTGCAGAGCAAGTCGCCGATATTGCTGGGCATCAGCAGGCGATGTTACATAAATACCGACTGGCTCAGAATACGCACTAAGTGATAAAGGCAGAGTTTTTATAAGCTAAGGTCTCTACGAGTCGGGCTCTCTAAAAGGCTGGGTGAGCATCTTGTCTAGCCTTTGTTCCCTAGGGTCGGAAAATTGGGGAATCCCGATGATGACATCTTGATGGCCTTTTTCGGGCTGCGCTCGGTAGGTACCAAAAAGCTGATCCCAAATAGACAGGAAGAAGCCAAAGTTGGAATGCGTTTCCTTGGTGATAATAGAGTGGTGTACACGGTGAAAATCGGGCGTCACTATCCATTTACGAAGGGGTCGGTCAACGGATAACGGCAGAAAGCCATTACTGTGATTAAACATTGCGCTAGCATTGAGAATGATTTCAAACAGCAACACTGCGAGTGGAGGTACACCGAGTAACAGGATTAGTGCGATTTTGATGATCATCGACAATATAATTTCGATGGGATGAAACCGAGCGCCAGTCGTGACGTCAATATCACGATCCGAATGATGCATACGATGTAGGCGCCATAAAATAGGCACACGGTGAAAAATGAGATGCTGGAAATAGATTGCACCATCGAGCAGCACGACACAGAGTGGAATAAGCAACCACTGGGCAAGTTCAGAATGGCTGATGGCGTCAAATTGGTTGAATAAACCGATGTTGTTTTGCTGAGCCAGATAAGCCGCGTCGATGGCTAGTAAGGGCATGATCGTCGCTAATAGAATAGAATTGAGCCCAACTAAGCCAAGGTTATTGGTCCAACGAAGTTGACGGGTTCGAGTCCGGTCTTTTCTTGGTGATTGGTATTCCCATACCGCACAAGCAACAAGCACTGTGATAAAAATGAGTAGACGGATCGCGTCGCTATTTTCCATCAATTTGCGGTTTCCTTTGTCTAAATGGGATAAGCAGGGTTAGAATTCCGGCATCTGCCCTAAGATTACCATGAAAATGAGATTTCACGCTTTCCACCGACTTTATAATGATCGATTGGCTATTGCCACCAAACCGTTTAATGCGCGCGGCGCGAAGGTTAAACGTTGTCCTCAGTGTCAAATTGCGCAGCAGTATTGTATTTGCCAATACCAACCAGATGTTGAGTCCAACATAGCAGTGTTACTGCTAGTCTCTGACGCGGAGATATTAAAACCCAGTAATACCGGGCGTCTAATTCTAGATACAGTAAAAGAAGGGTATGCCTATGCTTGGAGACGTACAGAACCCGACTCCCGCTTACTTGCATTGCTTAGCGATGAAAGATATCAACCAATTGTCGTGTTTCCCGAAGATTACGTCGATAACAAGTCGCGCTTGATGACGCTTGAGAAAAAGCATGGAGCAATCGCTACAGCTAAAAAACCATTGTTTATCTTCTTAGATGGCAGCTGGCGCGAAGCCCGCCGTATTTTTCGAAAATCGCCTTATCTAGATGAGTTTCCAGTGTGCTCAATTAAGCCTGAAGCAATATCGAACTACGTAATGAGAAAATCAAGTATTGAAGAGCACTTAGCAACGGCTGAAGTGGCGAGTTTGGTCTTTGAACAGTTTGGCGAAGCAAAGGCATCGCAGGTACTTGACCATTGGTTTGCGGCGTTTAGAGAAAGCTACATGATGAGCAAGACCCGTTATTCAATCGATCACACAAGACCAGATCTGCATAAGTATATTGCCATGATCGGAAACGAGACATCCCTCTAAACTTTTTGAGATTGTGCTGACTTGTTGAGCAACTAGGTTAGACAAGAAGATAACTTAGCGCTGAGTCACGGTTTGAGGGGGTAGGGATATGGATAATGCCCGAAGATATTTATTTTTCACCCGAATTTTGGGTTAGCAAGGAGAGTTTTGTATGTATTACGGCTTTGATGTCGGTGGCACAAAAATTGAGTTTGGTGCATTCAACGAAAACCTAGAACGAGTGGCAACTGAACGTGTCCCAACACCAAGTGACAATTACCAAGTTTTACTTGATACGCTTGCAGGTCTAGTCGCGAAATATGACAGTGAGTTTGGTGTTGAAGGTAAAGTCGGTCTGGGTCTGCCTGGGATGGAAGATGCAGACGACGAAACAGTATTAACAGTGAACATTGCCTGTGCGAAAGGGCAACCACTTCGACGAGATTTGGAAGCGTTAATTGGTCGTGAAGTCAAATTAGAGAATGATGCGAACTGCTTTGCTTTGTCAGAAGCATGGGATGATGAATTAAAAGATTCACCATCTGTCATGGGACTCATCTTGGGGACGGGTTTCGGCGGCGGTCTTATCTACAAAGGTAAAGTGTTTTCTGGCCGCAATAACGTCGCAGGTGAGCTTGGCCACATGCGTCTTCCTATTGATGCGTGGTTCCATCTTGGTGAAAACGCCCCTTTATTAGAATGTGGTTGTGGAAACAAAGGCTGTTTAGATAACTATTTATCTGGTCGTGGTTTTGAGCTTCTATACGCCCATTATTATGGTGAGCAGAAGAAAGCGATTGATATCATTAAAGCACGTGAGGCGGGTGATACCACTGCAACAGAGTTTGTTGACATGTTTATGGAATTACTCGCGATTTGTTTGGCGAATATCTTCACCGGTAACGATCCGCACGTAGTAACGTTGGGTGGTGGATTGTCAAACTACGCTCTCATTTACGAAGAGATGCCTAAGCGTATTCCTAAGCATCTGATGTCGGTAGCGAAATGCCCGAAAATTGTCAAAGCGAAACACGGTGATTCTGGTGGTGTTCGTGGCGCAGCGTTCTTGAATATTAAGTAATTAATTTCCAAGAATAAACTCAGATTTTTAGGCCAATGGTTTGTAACCATTGGCTTTTTTTATAGCTGGTTGTTCAGTAGCAAGGTTAATGCGAATAGGGTAGAGAACTATCGGAAATGTAGCGTTTTGAAGACATGGCTTACTGCGTAATTTACTTTCGTTGAATTTTGGGCAGATGCTGCTATTGCTTAATGTAATGAGTTAGCCTTGCACAATTGGAGAAGTGCCAATGTCAGAGAAAGTAAAAGGGATGTTACTACTACTCGCCGTCGCCATATTAGCCGTTGACACATTAATGGTGCAAGCACTGATGCCACTCAATGGCGATGTTTCCTTTTTGTTAACAATGGCAAAAAATACTGGGTTGAGCCATTTTTACAATGAGTATTACGAAGTTAACCCACCACTAATTATCTATATTTACAAAGTTTTCCTTGTGCCATTTTATATGGGTATTATCGGTGATATATCATCACTTAGACTAGGGGTCGTTTTATATTTACTAGGCGCATTATATCTTTCGTGGTTGAATCTATCCTACTTAAACAGAAATAGGAAAGTATTGTTTACTCTGTCACTATCTTTTGGATTGTTTTCAATATTGCAAATAAGTTTTGGTCAACGTGAGCACCTTATTGCCGCAGGGTTGGTTGTTTATTTAACAGAAATTCTTCGTTCTTCCTATACCGGTAAGTATAGAGTGTTAAGTGTGATTTCACTTTTAATGCTTGCAATATCCATATGCCTTAAACCTCAATACTTGCTTGTTTTGATATTGGCTGAGGCTTATATGATGAAAAATCACGCATTATTTTATAGGTGGAGAGAGATAATAACGATAGGCTTCTTCGGTGCTTGCTACTTACTTGCTGTGGTTGTATTTCAGCCAGAATATTTCGACTTTATCGTCCCGCTGGCTAGAACGTATTATGGGGGGTACTTCCCAGATTTTATTGATGTGTTAATGACCGCATCAGTTGTTTTCTTAGTTATGTTGATACCTTACTACCTTTTGAAGAAAAGGCCACGCTATAGCCAGTTGGTATTTGTTGTGTTTCTATTCTTTATAGCATCATTAGGCGCATTTATTATAGGGAGGACAGCATTTGGCTACCATCTAATACCGGCTTTTGTATTTTCATTTACTCTGGCTTATATGGCAGTAATTATCATATTTAAGGATGTTGTCGATGACTTTTCAATTAGGAGTTTGGTGTTATTGCTGCTGTCTTTTTGTCCTATTTTTATATTTAAACATGAGGATATGAAAAGAAGTTATCAAGTGGATTATGCTATTGCTTGGCATCAATTTACAGCTAAAGAGCAAAACTTGTCGGATAAAATGTTTGTGGATCCCGATGTATTGAATTTGTCTAAAAAAGTAGATAAATATACAGAACGAGGAGACAATATAATTTTCCTTGCTTCAACTAATATGCTCCCTCATCACACAATCCCAGTACATTCAGGACTTTCTTGGCTCGCAAGGCAGCCTAATTTTTGGTTGTTGCCTATAGCAATAACGGAGCCACAAAATAGTCAGCATCGCGAAACGATTCGGTTTGTACAACAGACGATTACGGACGACATTAACTTAAATCAGCCTCGTGTTCTAGTCGTACAGCTACGAGAGAAAACGGTGAGGCGCTATGGAGAAACACAGCTACTCAACGTACTCTTAGATTACCCTGAGTTTGTTGACGCTATCAATCAGTATAAGAAAGTTGAAAGTATTGCAGTTGATAAGTCAGTCTACCATCTGTACTTAAAGAAATGAATTTTGTTAGCTAGTTACCTGGCTAAGAGTCCGCTTAATTAAATTGATGGATGTGGCGATACGTGCTTTTGTGGTTAATTACCTTTTTTACGTAACCTCTTGTTTCGCTAATTGGAAACTCAGTGGTTAAATAGTCAAAGAGTGCTTCTTCACTCATTTTATTCACAGTATGAGAGAATTTTTCTACGGAGTTCGTGCGTTTAAAGTACTTCAGCAAATTCGAGGGCCCGCAATTATACGCTGCTATTGCCAGCCATTCCTTTGAACGAGAGGAGTGAATGTCATTTAGGTAAACCTGCTGGAGGACACTTAAATATGCAGTTCCTATGTTAATATTAACACTAGGCATATAAAGCTGTTCTGTAGTAAAAGTGGCGTTAGCGAAATAGCGTTCAGATATCTCTGCAACCGCACCTGATTTCATTATTTGCATTAAACCAAATGCGGGCGCATCAGACTTAGCTTTTGGATTAAAATAACTCTCAACATGGATAACGGCGAGTATGAGACTGGCATCAATTCCCCAGGACTTTGATGCGCTGTGGATAATTGGCAAATAGGCGTTAACTTTTGAGTGTGGGAGTGTCGATTTGGTTGTTCCTCCTGTTTTTAGGAGTAATGAAGAACCACCTCGTAACTGCTCAATACCACTTCCTTTGTATATTCGATGATGCTTGCTGCTCATGGAATCAGTCTGTGGTTTTAGTGCAAGGTGCTTGGTAACGTTGGTGTGTATGCCTGGGAGTGTCTTACTTGAAAGCGACTTACTAACGTCATCAGCTAAACAAAAACCGCTAAAGCCAATGAAGACTATAAGCAAATATTTTTCTGGGGAAGTTGATTTGTGAAGAGTGGTTAACTTGACCATTCCCTATTTTCCTACTTGTGACAACTAATAGTAATGATAGTTGTTGTAGCAGATGTTCATGGTCTTATTTTTGAAAATGATGAGCTGTACATGCAGAGTGGGTTATGAAACCAATCCGCTCTTTTTATGATGGTTATGGAACTATCGCCCTTTTCTTAATTTGTTATGAATCCACTGGTGTTGTTTAGTAAAGTCTGAATGTAATGGCCAAAATAGTGAAGTATATATTTGCTTACCAAACAAATTCATGTCGTCTGAAAATGTGATCAGTTCGGAGCGTCGTTCATGGTTTTTAATAAGGTGGTGGGGCAAGAATGCGATTCCTTTTTTCGCCAAGCAAAGATCGAGAATCGTTGTTGTATCATCAAGAATCCAAATGTTATGCCGAGAAATGCTAGAGAGGTCGACAAAATCTTCGCAGCCATCGATTAATAATAGTCGCATTGAAGTTAGATCCGATTCCGTCGAAACATCTTGATGAATGACCCAACTGCAGTTCACCATAAAGAGTTCATCAATATTAAAAGACAGCTCTGTTTTATGATAGGGGTTACCGATAGCAATATCGACTTTGTGGTTGTGTACATATTGACCCAGTATATGACTTGGCTTAGTGAAAACAGTGAGTTCGGTCCCAGGGAACGTCTCAGAAAACTCAATAAGTACTTGCTTTACTTCATCATTGAATACAAGTGGGTCAATGCCAATGCGGATTTTCTTTGTATCGCTGTTATGAAGCGATTCTGCAATATCCACCAATTCAAAATATTTAGAAATGATAGGTGCTGATAAGTGATAAATCTTTTGCCCTTTATCCGTAAGAGTTAGCGTGTTCTTGCTCCGATCAATCAAAGGGTAGTCCAGCTCATTTTCTAAATTTTTAATTGCACCAGAGATGGTTGATTGCGACTTTCCGAGCTTTCTTGCGCCATTACTAAATGATCCAAAGCTAACAACGGCGTGAAATGAAACTAGATTGTCAAATGGCAACTTCATAACTTCAACGCCTGTCTTATAAATCAAACATACTAGAAGCGTAACATTCACAGTGGAGAGTGACGGGTACATTTATAAAAGTGTGATGCTGGTCACATAATTTTAAGGCGTTTTTAACCGTTAATGCGCAAAGAAAAATTAGTTTTATTCAGTAACTATTTAAAAAATAAGTGTTTCTATTTTTTTCTAGGTCTTTAGGTTTAAGTGTAATACTGAACTTTTAATCATGCCTATCGGAAAGATCGATACTGTCCACTTTTGAGACAGTGATCTGACACCTACAGTTATCAATGCTAAGTGCAAACAGTTGATAGAAGGAATATTACCATGATGACTGAACTTTATGTAAAAGCGACTAACTTTATTAATGGGCTTAAAGTAGATGAACGCGGTGTAACGGCCATTGAGTATGGCTTAATTGCAGTAGCGATGGCCGTGTTATTAGCTGCGGTGTTAACGGCAGATGGCGGATTTGTCGCAAACCTAGAAACTGCTTTTGGGACCGTCGCAACTAACATTTCTACAGCGTCTTCTTAGAAAGATAGCTATTTTGTTAGCCAAATTTGAATCTATTGAATTCATGCTAATATTCGTGATGCTCATTACTAGTGCTTTAGTTTGCGCAAGTGATGTAGCGTTGCGAAAAATTAGTAATATATTTGGCGTTATTATTTTTATGTGTTCCATCTTATTGTTGTTGGAGACAAAGCAGGAACTAACCATGCATTTATTAAGCCTTTGTATTGTGAGTGTTATTGTCCTCACTGCATTTGGGCTTAATATTCTTGGTGGCGGTGACGTTAAACTTATGTTGGCGTTTTCTATAGCCATTCCTATTCACTATCTTGGTGATGCAATATTTAATGTGGCGATTGTCGGTGGGATGTTATCGATATTATACCTAGTTAAATACCGCGTACTTAGATTTGTTCCAGAAGGTGGAGAAGCTGGATTACCTTATGGTATCGCGATAAGTCTTGGCTTCTTTAGCACAATATATAAATTATATATTTGATAGGTGAGAGTATGAGATCTCGAATAATTATGTTCGTAGCTCTCATAGCTATATTAGTTGGTGGCTATGGAATCTATGAGAGCGTGTTAAACAGCAATAAAGGTGCGCCTATTGTTGTTAAAGAGGAATCGCCACGGCTCGAAGAAGATTCTGTCGAATACATAACGGTATGGCGCGCAAACCAGAACATTGACCGTGGAGAGGTTATTACGACGGACGCATTGAAGCGTGAACAAATGCCCCTGACAGTGGCATTAGATGAGGGGTTACGCTCAGATGTAGAGCTGGATTTTAGTCCTTCAACGCTATTTAATCGAAACATTTTGCAAGGTTCCTTAGTTCTTCCTGAATATATTACGCGGGAAAATGATCCCGGTTATATCGATTTACTTGTCTCTGAAGGCATGACTCTTTATCCACTCGTTGTTAGTAATAAAAATCTAATCAGTGACTTCATACGACCTGGTGAGCGTATCGATATTCTTACCGTCAGTTCCCCGAGCTCCAATTTATCTGGAGCGGTAGAAAAACCGATACGATTCAAAGGGGTAACAGCAACATTATTTTTACAAAATATCAAAGTGCTCAATATGGGTGGGGAAGACGAAGAGTCCAAGTTGAAACCAGTAGCGGCAAAAAGTGATGATGGCTTTACTACTATTATTATCGAAATCCCTCCCACAGAAGTTGCAAGGCTAGCACTTGCTCAACGAACGATGCACCTTGAAGTGTATCGAAGTCGAGAATATGAAGAACCGGTGTACGCCGATGTACGGAATGTAATGAGCAATTACATTGGTATAGAAGAAATGCGTGGTTCAAAAAATAAGAACGGACGTGAGGGTGAATTGTAATGGATGACAATTATCAAGTGCACTGGATGCGCACACTCACAGCAATATTATTATTTGCCTGTGCAGTTAGTGCTTATGCCGGTCAACAATATATTACGGTCAATGATGCTAAACATATTCAATTAGATGACCGTATAACTAAAGTGTTTATCAGTGACCCAGAGGTAGTCGATTATAACGTTATTAACGAAACTACGATTGTCGTTTTCGCAAAAGCGGTAGGTCAAGCTCGCTTAATGGTGTACGGCGAATCTGAAAAACTACTTATGTCGGACAGAATTATTGCCGACATAGATTTAAGTCAAGTTCGTCGCCAGATCAAGCTGCACTTTTCTGAAGTTGATATAAAAATTGAATCTGTCGGAAACCAAGTTGCGGTAAGCGGCATTGTTCACTCAGAACAACAAAGAGATGACATCTACAGAATGGTGGCAACGTTACTCGGTCGAGAAAAAACCGAAAGATGGGATGAGACTCAAAAGCTAGAGTTTCGAACTGACAATGTTGACCTAGAAGAGCCTGAAAGCATGATCTTTGCAAGAAATATGACGTGGGACGGCATCCTTGAACAGCTAGAAGTAGCGACCGTGCAGCAGGTTAACGTGAAGATATCTGTCGCACAAGTGACAGAACGGTTTGCTGAAACGGTTGGGGTTGATTGGTCATCGCTCGGGGCAAATGTCGGTCAATTTCTATTCCAGCAATTTCAAGCTGCGGATCTTACAACACTCATCACAGCACTCGGTAATGAAAATATCGCCCAAGTATTAGCTGAACCCAATTTGACGGTGATTTCGGGTGAATCTGCAAGTTTTCTAGTTGGTGGTGAAATTCCGGTTGTCGTGTCAACAAATAATAATGTCAATATCACGTTTAAAGAGTTTGGTATCAAACTTGATTTGACCGCGAAAGTTTTATCTGAAGAAAAGATAAGAATGCAGCTTTTCCCTGAGGTGAGTGAGGTAGAACGATACATCCGGGCTGCCGGAATTGAAGTTCCGCAACTTGCGACTCGCCGAGCAATGACCACCATTGAACTTGGAGATGGGGATAGTTTTGTCCTAGGTGGATTGATGAGCAGTACCGATTTTGAGGAGATTCAAAAAACCCCAATTATTGGCGACATTCCGGTTCTCGGCGCTGCTTTTCGAAAATCGTCGACGGATAGAAGACGAACAGAGCTACTAATCGTCGCGACGGTTAATCTGGTTAAGCCGATGAAGAAAAAAGACATCCAATTACCGTATATCAGCAAAACCAATACATTGCGCAGGTGGTTAAACATCTCTGAGCCAGAAGAAACAAATAGCGGAGATAGTCCAACTATTGAATTGTTGTCAAAAGGAGGGTTCATCCAATGAAACTATGGCAAGGAATGCTCATAATATTTTTCCTCTCCGGTTGTAGTGAACGATATTACAACGGTAAGGGTGCTGAACTGTTGGTTTATCCGGAACAGCATGTTTACGAATTTTCCGCTAAAACTCAGCCTCAAGCCCTAGAAAAGTTGTCGCAAATTTTTGAGTCAGTTGATGACATTGATTCAGGAGCCTCTTATACCATTGAGTATAAAGACGCTCGCGCAAAATCGATGCTTGAGGCATCGCTAAAAGATAAGAAGTTATTGCCCTATCGTGCGGAAGTTTTTACGACTAAGCGTAACACCGGCTTAAGCAGTGACGTCAAGGTTACGATTATTTTCCATACCTTAATAATGAAGCCATGCCAACCTTCAAAAATTGAATCAGACGACGTGAGTCGAAATTGTTTTTCTGAGGCAGCTCGAGTACAGCAAGTTGCTCATAAAGAGCGTTTGGTGGAGGGAATCTAATGTTTGATATTAAAAAAAGGCTTCCTGAAACAGAAGCACCGAAGAAAAGCGCATCAAGCACGTCAGGGCCTGCAGGATGTGCGTTAGTTTTTCAGACCGATGAATGTCGAGCTTTAGTTGAGGAGTTATTTGAATTTGAGGGATGGGATGTTCCCAATAGCGTTGATGCACATAAAGTCGATAGCCAGTTTTATGCCAAGCAAGATAGCAACCTGATTATTGTTGAGCTTAACGAATCGGCGAGCGTTATTGAGGATGCAAAAGCGATTGCTGCAACGTTGCCTACCCATAAAGGGGTGGTGATTATTGGCCAGGAAGATGCTATTTCGACATTGCGGTCACTCAAAGAAATGGGTTTTTACTATGTTTTTTGGCCAATTAATAAGTATGAATTTGCTGAATTTGTTATGCATGTTCATAACGACCTCAAATCCTATTCAGGTGTGAGTAAAGAGCGACGGGCGAAGAGGGTCGCTGTAGTGGGTAGTAAAGGGGGGATTGGTACGTCTTTCATTGCAGCAGAATTAAGTGCAAAAATGGCGGGCAGCGGTGTAGATACGATTTTAGTCGACCATCAATACAATGACAGTAATATCGACGTATTGCTTGGCCTTACCGATCATGTACCCAGAACATTAGATGAATTTTCAGTGCCTATGCACGAGTTAGATCTTGATGGTGCTATGAACTATCTGCATCCAGTAGCGAGGGATCTACGCCTATTATCTCTTCAAGGTGAGGCGTCTCAAGCCGACCTACTTAACTACAACCAAGCGTTATGTGATTTGTTAACTCGGAATACCAACTTTATCGTGGAAGACTTTTCAGGAAGTGTCGACTTTCAGGTTGATTGCAAGTTACTTATTGAAAATTACGATGTGGTTACCCTTGTTATCGAACCTTCGGTCGCTGCGGTAAGGAAAGCGAAATCACTAATATCTAATCTTGACTCGATCCGTGACGCGACGCGAAAGCGTACGCGAATTATCATTGCTGTGAACCATCATAGACCCGATAAGAGCTTTGTAATTGAGCGAAATGAATTGGAGAAGTATCTCGGTTCGAGCGTAGATTTAGATTTTGATTATTGCAAAAACTTACCTCACCTCCATGTAGACGGGAAAAGAGCATATAAGCATGATAAGCATATCAATCACTCAATTGAGCAATTGGTGCGTCTTGTTAATGGTCAGCCTGTTAGTAAAAAAGGTCTACTACATAGGTTGGGCATATTATGATTTCAAATAAAGAAATTTATGTCGCCTTTCGCTCTCAGATCTTTGAGGCGCTTGACCCTGAAGCAATTCAAACGTTATCTGAGCGGGAAATCGAAAATCAAATCCGAAGTGCGGTGGACGTATTAGCCAATAGTTTTGAAAGACCAATAACCGCTATGATGAAAAGTGGTTTAGTAAAAAGTATGATGGATGAATTGTTTGGTTTAGGACCAATTCAACCACTGGTAGAAGACCAAACGATTACCGACATTATGATTAATGGTCCTTCTGATATTTTTTATGAGCGGGATGGCAAAATCCATCGTTCTGACATTTCATTTGTTGGTGAAGAACAAGTTTTAGCAATAGCAAAACAGATTGCTGCTCGAGTTGGGCGACGCGTTGATGAGCTTTCTCCTACGGTTGATGCCCGTTTAGAAGATGGCAGCCGGGTTAATATTGTCATTCCTCCTATCGCACTCGATGGAACTTCCATTTCAATTCGTAAGTTTCGTGAACAACATATCGGCGTAGAAGATCTCGTAGATTTTGGTTCTATGACATTGGATATGGCGCGAGTCTTGTCTATAGCTTCACGTTGTCGAATGAATGTACTCATTTCAGGAGGCACAGGCTCGGGTAAGACAACACTGTTAAATGCACTTTCTCAATATATCACTGAAGATGAACGGATCGTCACCATTGAGGATGCGGCAGAGCTGCGTTTACAGCAACCAAACCTGGTGCGGTTAGAAACCAGAGCGGCAAGCATTGAACATACCGGTGTCATCACACAAAGGGACTTAGTCATTAATGCACTTAGGATGAGACCTGACCGAATTATCCTAGGGGAGTGTCGTGGTCCCGAAGCATTCGAAATGCTGCAAGCAATGAATACAGGTCATGATGGCTCGATGTCAACATTGCATGCCAACTCTCCGAGAGATGCGATAAGTCGTGTAGAGTCAATGATCATGATGGCTAATTTGAATCAACCTCTTGACGCTATTCGTCGTTCGATAGTCAGCGCTGTTCAGATCATTATTCAAATAAGCCGTTTAAGAGACGGTACTCGGAAGATTACCAGTATTTCTGAAATCGTTGGGTTAGAAGGCGAAAGTGTTGTAATGGAGGAGCTTTATCGATTTGAGTACCAAGAGTCGGGCTACGGTGAAGCAGTAAAAGGAAAGTATGTCACCGAAGGTATTATGCAGCGTTCTGAATTGGTTAAAAAAGCACAATTTTATGGCTTGTATGAAGAGTTAATGAGCTCGTTCCAAGGAGCAAAATTATGATGATTTGGCTGTCGCTTTTCCTATTTGGTGTTGTTGCTATCTTGCTTATTACTGGGAAGAAGCATCATATTGCAGATTATTTCCCTGAAGGTGAAATAGGTGAAGAGTCAGCTTCTGCGATTAATGTCGGTTCGTTGGTTCCCAAAAAGGGGTTGAAACGTGCACGAGAATCTTACCGTTTTTCGGCACAATCGCTAGGACCAAAAGCGAATCTATTTGTGATGCTTTACCTCGCTGCTAGTGCTTTTGTTGCGTGGTACATAGGCTTTCAGTTTTTGAAAAATAATGCACTAGTGGTGTCAATCCTAGTTATGTTGGCCCTCACGTTCATTGGTTATCAATGGTTACTTGGGCGTCGTCGAAAGCAGTTTCAGCAAACCTTTCCGGATGCCCTTAATATCCTGATGAGTGCGGTCTCAGCAGGGGAAAGTTTGATGCAAGCGATTAGCTTTGTTGGACAGAATTTAGATAATGAGGTAGGAAGAGAGTTTAAAAATATGGGGGATCGCTTGAAGCTAGGTGAGTCACCCGAAAAAGTATTGTTAAGAGCCAGTAAACGCTTTCCATATCCTGAGTTTATCTTTTTTACGGTGACTTTAAGGGCAAATATTAGTCGAGGAGGGCAGCTTAGAGGTGTTCTCGCTCGGTTAATCCGAGTGCTAGTCGACGCAAGAACGATGGAAAGTAAAAAAATGGCAATGACGTCAGAGGCGAGAATATCTGCAAAAGTTGTCGCAGCTATCCCGTTAATTTTTGCTTTCATTTTATACCAAGTTAACCCTGCCAATATTGAATTTATCCTCTACGACTCAAAAGGTGTATATATCTTGTATTACGTCGTAGGGAGTGAGTTGCTCGGACTATTCATCGTTTGGTTACTGGTTAAGGCGGTGAAATTATGATGATGTTAATAAGTGTGTTCATAATTTTCGTTGCAGTAGTATTTGTATTTTCTGAAGTTTTTCGTACGCACACTCGTCAGAAGAGACTGTCTGGGCTAATGATGAAAAACCAACCATTAGTACCGGTTAAATCCAATCGAATTATCATTGGTTTTGCTAAAGAGCAAAGAAAAGATTTGGAGCAGAAACTACTCGATGCTGGTTATTACAACAAAAGCCTCGCCAAATATTATTTACCATCGAAAATAGTGGTCGCTGTCGTAGTGAGTGTTGCAATATTTTTTCTTGAAATGACGGTTGTCAATAAGCTTGCGGCTCTGATGGTTTCTATCGTTATGATTATTATTGTACCTGACTTTTTATTAGAAGCTCGGAAGCGTTACATGGTAAAAAAAATATCTCGGAGTTTACCATATTTGCTCGATATGATGTCCGTTTGTGTGCAGACTGGTATGACAATTGAAGCGTCGTTTAGTTATTTACATAAGGAACTATCGGCGTTTGATAAACATTTAAGTTATCAAATTAAAAAAACGTCTGATGCCAGCAAAATACACGGTATAGAGAAAGCGCTTCATGACTTAAACATTCGACTTCCTGCTCCAGAGGTTCAGAGCTTTGTACTTACGATTGTTCAAAACCTTCACTATGGAACGTCTGTGGCTAATATCCTAAGTGATCTAGCAGAAGATATGAGACGGATACAATTACTAAATATCGAAGAAAAAGTAGGGAAACTAGCGGCCAAAATGAGTGTCCCGCTCATTTTGTTAATTATGTTTCCGATTGTCATTTTAATTCTAGCGCCTGGTGTGATGCAGGTCGATTTTAATGTAGGACAGTGAACATGAATGTTAAATGGATTTTGATGCTTATTGCAACGATGTGGTTATCTGGTTGCGCCACTAGCACCGCACCGACTGAGCAAGAGTTGGTGGCGAGTATGCAAAGAGTAGATAATCATGAAGGACTTATTCAGCATTATAAAACGCACCTTCAGAATAACCCAGATGACCTCAAAGTGACACAAGAGTTAGCAGAAGTCTATTTCGGTAAAGGTGATGTAGAGTCTGCAAGATTTTATGCTGATCACCTTTTAGAGCAAGGCGTGAATAATTGGCAGTTGCATCAGTTAAGAGGGCAAATTCATGACAAGAAAGGTGAAAGTGAATTGGCGATTGAGCGCTATATACACTCAACCAGTTTAGGAAATAAAACCAGTGAAATTCATGTTCTATCGGGAATTTCATACAGTAAGTTGGACAACTTTGAATTAGCAAAACAGGAATTTAATCAGGCGAGATTAAAAGGACATAACGATGTCACAGTGAAGAACAATTTGGCAGTAATTTTTCTTGCACAAGGAAACTATGTGCAAGTGACGGAGTTGTTAGCCCCTGTTTTCAAGGAGAATCCAAATAATGAGGTGGTCAAGGCGAATTTAGCGATAGCTTTTTTCAAACTTGGTCAATTTGGACAAGCAAGAGAACTCTTGGATGGTGACTATACCGAATCGCAAGTGTCGTTAATTTCAAGACAACTCTATGAATTTGATGGTTAGTTGTTATGTGTGCTCAAAAAAAGCGTCAGAAAGGGGTAACAACAGTCGAGTTTGCAATCGGTGCTATGGTGTTGATTCTTACGACGTTGATGATATTCGAGTCGAGTTACCACATTTATGTGAACAATCTTGTCGATTATGCATTACGAGAAACCGTGCGAAATACCCAGTTTTATGCGGGTAGTAGCACTCATGATAACTACAAAACTCGTATTGATGACTTGGTGACTGGAGACGGCCATTTATGGAATTTTATGGCTCCGCATGAAAATTTTACATTAACAGGTAAATACTTCAATTCTTACAGCGACTTTGTGAATAATACTGGGCTATCAGAAGATGATGAAGGGTTTACCGGAGCATATACCTTAGCTGAACTGACGTTGTCATATGAGTACACGCCTATTATTAACATTTTTGGTAACGGACCACAGACTATTTCAAGAACCACCGTGTTAAACCTTGAGCATGAGGGGTGGGAAGAATGAATAACAGTAAACGAAGTCAGAAGGGCGCATTTGCCATTGAGCTGACCATGGTTTTGATCGTGTTTCTCGGAATTTACCTTTTTATGACTGACATCAGTCATAAATTATTGGTTCGTTCTCAACTTGATCGTGTGAGCTTTGCGTTAGTTAATATTTTGAAAGAACGAACAAGGTTTTATGGAGGAGTCGCGACATTAAATGATTCTGACCGAGATGATATGCAGGCGTTGGCGTATAGAATGCTCGGAAAAGAAGAATCAGATTTGGCGATTAAGATAGAAGCCCTTCACAATAAAACGAGCGTTGACGTCTATACAAGTGCACCGTATGAGGCATTAGGTTGTCAAGCTACCGATATATCTGAAAAAGGTGCATTGGCTCCTGTAGAAGAAGGTACGATTTATTCGTTGTATCAAGTGACGTTATGTGACCAAGCGGATTCTTGGTTTGCAAATTTTTGGGGAAACTCTGGAACACCTACTTTCACGATCACATCTAGTTCAGTAGTGGCGGGGAGGTAATATGAAGTACCGAAATGCACTAACACGAAATAAGATGAAGGCGCAGCGGGGAATCGCCGCTGTTTGGATGGCTTTTACATTGGTACCTGTTCTGGGAGTGACGTTCTGGGCAGTAGAAGGGACGCGCTACATTCAGGAAACGAACCGATTAAGAGACGCCGCAAAAGCGGCTTCAATAGCTGAAACGATTGAAGATAAGCGGGATACGTATGCTGCTGATGAGCAGAGGATCTCAGGTGCCTATATTCATGACTACGTACGTAATATTCAAGTTTCTAATGTCGCCGTAGAGTGGGTTCATCAGCCACAAACAGATACACAAGATGAATACATACAATATTCAGTGAATGCGACGACGACTCACAATTCATGGTTTGCAAGCAATCTTATTCCTTCCTTTGATACAACTGAAGATTTAAACGGTATTGGTGTTGCAAAAAAATACCCAATCATTTTGGGTGATAAAAATATCGACATTGTTTTTGTTTCTGACTTTTCTGGCTCAATGGGTTGGCAGTGGGGAAGCAGTTCATCTTGTACCAGCTCAAACTGTAAAATTACTGACTTAAAAGTGTCAGTGAAGGCGATAGCAGATAAGTTGCTTTGTTCTGATATAACCTCGGATCCTGTAACGGGTGAAGATGCATGCAGTGATGACGACCAAAGTGGGCTATCCAGTAAGTTAGATAATCGTATTGCAGTTGTACCTTTTAATATTCGGACGCGTGAGACGAATGATTCAGGCACTGAATTTGCAGTTAGCCAGCTACGATATAGAGATGATGTTGACACGTCTGATTCTGAACGAAGCTATGAAGAGGTGAACTGGAATAAATGGAGAAAATACAGCTCAGAGGTAGTCTATGATTGTTCAGATGATCAGAGTGAGTGTCCAAATCAGAAGTCAGGAGAGAGAAAGCAAGCGCAACGATTGGTGAGTATCTTTGATATCGATGAGGACGATGATAATAGTTCATATCATGCAGATGTTTATGATTACGTGAACTTTTCACTTACCGTTAGTGAGATGTTTGAGAGTACTTTTCCTGATTTAAAAACTAAATATCGAGTCACGGATAATGAACTTTATCGTGGTTATGGGAGTTCAAGTGTTGGCCAGTTTTTTAGTATCGCTTTGACGAGCGATAGGGATAACATCGACCAAATTGACGATATGTTTGCTAGTGGTAGTACCGCCGCATTCCAAGGAATGTTAAGAGGATTTCAGCATCTTGCTGCTGGTAAGCCTGACACGACAGACGAAGATGAGCTTGCCACTTATGACGAAAAAATCAAAATGGTGATTGTTTTAAGTGATGGTGTGGAAAGCCCCAATAATGGGATATTGAGTGCTCTAGTGACAGAAGGGATGTGTGATAAGGCACGAGAAGAGATACCGGGTTTGTACATCGCGGTTATTGGTATTGATTTTCAGGCATCGGAACAAAGTGGTTTTCAAGACTGCGTGATCGATGTTGATGAAGACATCATTGATGTGACTGATACCGATGATTTTATCGAAGTATTGGAAGAGTTAATTAAAAAAGGATCTCGTGGTACAGGTGTAACGAGACTGTATGGGTGATTAGGAATGTCAAAACTAAATGCATTGATTGCAACCAGCGTATTCGTGTCTTCTTTTGCCTTAGCAGAGGACCCCAGTACTTTCATTAATGAATATTGTGGAACTAAGCACTATGAATATTCCCACAAGATCACCATTGGGGAGATAACGGGGGTTGGCTCTCATCGGCAAGGTTATATACAGGTGACTGAGACAAGTAATGACGATGAACTAAAAATGTTGTTACTAAAACGCTCATCCTTATTGACCGATCCAAGTGACTGCCTTACTTACATCTCAAATCTCGGCATTGCTTCGTTTGGTGAGGCGACGGATAAAGGGTACTTGGTCGCACGGGTACATTTTGCATTTGATAAATATCATCTTACACCGCTAGCTAAAGATGTGTTGTCAGGTGTTGCACGACAACTTGCTGATAATAACTTTCAGGTGACAGTTGAAGGGCACACAGACTGGGTCGGTAGTGAGTCTTACAATCAAGCCTTAGGTCTCAATCGTGCTCAGAGTACCGCAGACGAACTCTATGCGTATGGTATTGAGAAACAAAATACCACATTGAAGTCTTTTGGTGAGTCAGAGCCAATAGCATCGAATAAATCCAAAGATGGGCGATCTCAAAATCGACGCTCAGATGTGTATATTCCGGTGGAAGAGCCTGAGGGGGATGTGTCCAACCCTGCACCATAATCTCCATTAATAATAAAACCAGCGATGAATGCTGGTTTTATTATTAGAAGGGGAGGGTACTACAGTGATATATGAGCTTACTCAAACCATTTTAATTTATTGTGCAATTGCGTCACGCCACCAACGACGATAAGGGCAGGGCTTTGCGCTTCGCTCGCCATTTGTGGCAAGGTGTGGAGTTCACCTTGAAATACGCGCTGCTCCCTGCGTGTTCCATTTTCAATAATGGCGCAAGGCGTATTAGCTTCTAAACCGTGAGAGATAAGCTGTTTGGTAATATGACCACTTTGCTTTAAGCCCATATAGAAGACTAACGTGTTGTTCGATTGAGCTAACGCACTCCACTCTATTTCACGTCCGTCTTTTTGTACGTGACCAGTAATAAATTGCACACTTTGTGCATGATCTCGGTGGGTGAGAGGAATACCTGCGTAAGCGGTGGCACCTGCAGCCGCAGTAATGCCCGGTACCACTTCAAAGTTAACGTCATTTTCTGCCAACGTTTCCAGTTCTTCACCACCGCGGCCAAAGATAAACGAATCCCCACCTTTAAGCCTGACGACTTTTTTCCCTGCTAAGGCTTTATCAACTAAAATTTGATTAATTTGTTCTTGAGGAACACAGTGAAAATCGAGTTTTTTCCCCACATAGATAAGTTCAGCATTAGGTTTTGCTAGGGCAAGTATTTCGGTTGAAACAAGCCTATCGTAAACCACAACATCTGCGGCTTGAATGACGCGATAGCCTTTTACGGTTAATAAGTCAGGGTCGCCGGGGCCTGCACCAACCAATGAAACAAAGCCGCGCGTTATTGGGTTAGGAGTGGTGGTCATATAATACCTATCCGTCAAATTTGATTATAAAGAGTAACACTCAAAAGACTGAATAGAGTCGCTACTTTTTATCGCCAAATCAAGTTAAGTGCAATCTCACGCTTGCGTGGGACTGCACTTATTATGTTAATTATTACAGTGTCAGCTACTTAGTGCTTAGTGCAGGTTCAGCATTAACAGCAGTCTCTGTCTCTGCATTGATTGCTGGTGCTGTTTTAGCGTGCGTTAAGTATAGAGGAATACACGTCATCACCAAGCCACCAACGATGTTACCTAGAATGGTTGGGATTAAGTTGAAGTTTAACCACGTTGCAATACCAAAGTCAGCACCTAAAATCATACCCAGTGGGAATAGGAACATGTTAACAACCGTGTGCTCAAACACTAATGCGAAGAAGATGAAGATAGGGAACCACATCATTGCTACGCGTCCTGATACAGAGCGTGCCGTCATGTTACCGATTACGCCTAGGCAAACCATAAGGTTACAAAAGATGCCACGTACAAAACAGGTAATCCAGCCGTCCATACCCATGTTTTCAAAACCTAAGCTGCGAGCAGTAGAAACAGCGATGAATTTTTTTGCTACTGCGTTAAGTTCAAGAGAGAAGTTGCCTGTCAGCGATACAGCAACAAGGTAAGCGACGATCAAAGAACCGATTAGGTTACCTAAGCCAACAATGCCCCAGCAACGGAAAATACGATTCCAAGTAATACCTGGGCGATTAGCAAATTTAGCTAGTGGCGCTAGACCAAACACACCTGTTACAAGGTCGTAGCCCATTACACTTAAGATAACAAAGCCCACAGGGAAGACGAGTGCGCCAACAACGCCCATGCCAGTTTGAACGATCGTGGTGATTGCGACCACGACGGCAAGAGAGAGAATGATACCTGCCATCGTACTACGGATGAGTAGATCACGAGTGCTGGTGTTTGTTTTTGCTTCGCCAACGTTGATCATGGTTTGCACGAACTGTGCAGGTTTAAAATCATCAGACATAGAATTGTCCCTATAAAAGTTTAAGTTAAAAGTTAAGATTGAATAGTGATAGGGGCTGAAACGTGTTCTTAGTTGCTAGAACGGACAACCCCTATAGGCTATTTAATCTTTGAAATTAGGCTGAGATTTCTACTTTGCCTTTCGTCACTCGTGTCTTGTACGCTTTTACGCTAAAACGTTCGTCTTCCAGACATAGACCTGTGCTTAGATTAAAGCGTTGCTTCTTTAGTGGGCTTGCTACCCAAAGTTCCCCTTGGTGTTCACAAGTCAAACCACGAGAGAGCACGTTTGAGCGAGCAAATGGGTCCATGTTACTAATAGCAAAGACTTCTTCGTTATTTCTTGGACGGAAGATTGCTACTTGTTGTCCATCAATCAATGCACAAACGCCAGTTCCAGGAATGATGTCTTGGATATCGCATACTTTTTGAAAGGCCATGATTATTTCTCCAGCTCTACGTGTAGGATGTCGCCCTTAGCATCAGGGTGCTTCTCTGTGTAAGTGGCTGGACGGTGTTGTTCACGCTCTTGTACGAAAACAACATTGTCATCACGTAAATCACTGTTAATGAAGTGAGCAAAACGTTTATGTTGAGATTCGTCTTCAACCGCATTTGTCCATTCACAACTGAAGTTACCGATAAGCTTCGCGACGTCTGCTTCAAGCTGCTCATTAATGCCAAGCTTGTTGTCTACAATCACTTCGCGAAGATAATCAACACCACCTTCCATGTTGTCCATCCATACAGAAGTACGTTGTAATGGCGCAGCGGTACGAATGTAAAACATCATGAAACGGTCGATGTATTGGATCAATGTTGCTTCGTCTAAGTCAGAAGCTAGTAGGTCGGCATGACGAGGTTTCATACCGCCATTACCACACACGTACATGTTCCAACCTGCATCAGTTGCGATGATACCTAAATCTTTACCTTGCGCTTCCGCACACTCACGAGTACAGCCAGAGACACCAAACTTCATCTTATGAGGAGTACGAATGCCTTTGTAGCGATTCTCGATACGAGAGCCAAGGCCGACAGAGTCCTGCACACCATAACGACACCATGTTGAACCAACGCAAGTTTTCGCCATACGCAGTGCTTTTGCGTACGCTTGTCCTGTTTCGTAACCCGCAGCAATTAATTTTTTCCAAATGGTTGGAAGATCATCTTTTTGCGCGCCAAATAGGCCAATACGCTGTGCTCCTGTCACTTTGGTATATAGGTTGTATTCAGCTGCCACTTCCGCCAGTACCTTAAGGGCCTGTGGTGTGACTTCGCCGCCAGCCATACGAGGAATGACTGAGTAGGTTCCGTCTTTTTGGATGTTGCCGAGGAAGTTATCATTGGTATCATGAAGCTTAACCAGCTCAGGCTTGAGAATATGCTCACCCCAGCAAGACGCTAGAATAGAACCCGCTAGTGGCTTACATACTTCACAGCCGTAGCCTTTGCCGTGCTTTTCTAGCAGCTCTTCGAACGTTTTGATTTCTTCAATACGAATCAGGTGGAACAGTTCTTGGCGAGAGTAAGCAAAGTGCTCACAAACGTCATTTTTAACTTCAATACCTGATTTGGCTAACTCAGCATTGAGTACTGAAGTCACAAGTGGAATACAACCGCCACAACCAGTACCTGCACCCGTGACTGCTTTGATATCACCAATGGTGTGGTGACCATCAGCAACAGCTTGAGCTATTTTGCCTTTTGTTACGTCGAAACAAGAACAAATAACCGCTGTTTCAGGCAGTGAATCTGCGCCTAATGATGGTTTTTCTGCACCCGCGTGAGCAGGAAGAATTAGGGTGTCTGGGTGTTCTGGAAGCTCGATGTTGTTGAGTTTCAGTTGTAATAAGTCGCCATAATCCGACGTGTCACCGACCATTACTGCGCCAAGTAATTGCTTACCGTCTTCAGATACAATGATGCGTTTATATACTTCTT
The DNA here is from genome assembly GCF_050337205.1 of Vibrio nomapromontoriensis. Classification (NCBI taxonomy): domain Bacteria; kingdom Pseudomonadati; phylum Pseudomonadota; class Gammaproteobacteria; order Vibrionales; family Vibrionaceae; genus Vibrio; species Vibrio nomapromontoriensis. The sequence goes on along the minus strand of NZ_JAKJSS010000007.1, from coordinate 107,139 downwards.
GTTCTTCGTTTTGGTAAACGTAACTTTTACAGCCTGGAGTACGACCGTTTGCATCGCCAATCGATCCAACTTTCACGCCAAGAAGTTTTAACTTCGCGCTCATGTCAGCACCTTCGAACTGACTGTCGTTGCCAACAAGGTGATCGACAGCCACGGTTGCCATCTTATAACCTGGAGCAACGAGGCCGTAGAATGTACGGTTCCAAGAAGCACATTCACCAATCGCGTAGACGTCGGCGTCGGTAGTTTGACAGTGGTTATTGATTTCAATGCCGCCACGCGGTGCAATGCCAAGTCCCATCTGACGCGCAAGCTTGTCTTGTGGACGAATACCTGCCGAGAATACGATGAAATCAACTTCTAGGTCTGTGCCGTCAGCAAATACCATAGTGTTACGCGCAGTCTCACCTTCAGGCTTGATCTCTAGCGTATTTTTACTGGTATGGACTTGAACGCCCATGCGTTCAATTTTGTTACGAAGTTGCATACCACCTTGAAGGTCAAGTTGCTCTGCCATTAGTACTGGCGCAAACTCGATAACGTGCGTGGTGACTCCTAGCGCTTTCAACGCACCAGCAGCTTCTAAGCCAAGTAAACCGCCACCGATAACAACGCCGCTTTTACTTTTCTTAGCCGTCGCTTCAATCGACTTAAGATCCTCGATAGTACGGTAGACAAAGCAGTCTTTACTTTCATTGCCTTTGATTGGCGGGACAAACGGGTAAGAACCGGTTGCTAGGATGAGCTTGTCGTACTTGATTTCACGACCAGTACTGGAGTAAACGATTTTATTCTCACGGTTAATGTTTATCGCGCGTTCGCCGATTAACACATTAACACCGTGTTTTTCATAAAAGCCTTCTTTAACTAAAGAAAGTTCGTCTGCCGTATGGTGAGAGAAATAAGAGGAGAGGTGGACACGGTCATAGGCGACGCGCGGTTCTTCGCAAAAAACGGTAATGTCTAAGTTGGACACATCGGTCTTGTCGACTAAGTCTTCAAGATACCGATGACCGACCATGCCGTTACCGATCACGACAAGCTTCATCTTGCTCATATTAATACCTAAGGGTTATTCTTCAAGTCTACGCGCATTGTTAATTGTGAAAGAAAATTAATATATGATGTAAATCAATTACAGAAATAAACTACTCTAAAGGGGTAGATGATTTGAGTAACTAATCGCCAAATTGATGGTAGGTGGGGTTATATGCGGTTGTTTCGAATGGCAAACGGTTAAGTTCGACCGTTTGTTAATAATGCTCATATTCTGAGACGTTACTATTAGTGATATTTTTACTTATATTGTAATTTACTTACATAAACCCTTCTACTTGTGTGGTTTATAAGGAAAAGCCATAACTATATGGGATTTTATTCTATAAACCTTAGCTCACATTATCCTAGCTTATTGCTAATAACATTATAAATAAAGTCAGTTGGTAGACGCTTAATCGTGACATGATTTACAAGGAGGGAATATGAATATCTTTCATATCCAAGTAGTAATCATTACCTTTGTCCTCGCCTTATTGGTTGGTTGTAATGGCAGTGGCGGAGATTCAAAGACGAATACACAGAATCAAACTATACCCACTTCTCAGCTGACGCTGCCTGAACAACTGGAGGTAGTGACCAATGAAAACGAATAATGTAATTCTTATCTTACTTATGTTGTCGCCTTTTGGTCTTTATGGCGCTTATGACGATACGGATACTGAGTACACGTTAGCGGAGCAACGAACTCATGTTTGGAATGAAGCGCTAGAGCCGATTGAGCTGGTGAATAGTATTTTGTGTTTTACTGCTCAATTCAACAGTGTTGAGTTTGCGAATCAGGGGGCTTACCTGGTGTTAGCGGACGAATCACTTTGTTTTGATGAGGAAAAATCAGGTGCTACTGGTCAATCGTCGGGGGGAGGTAATCAAACGAAATTAATGAAAGCGGTCAGCACTGTTGAGCGTATTTCAGATGATGTCCCTTTGAACGTGAGTGTTTGGCTCCCTGATATGGGCAAGAGTGACGAAGGAGAGCAGGCCATCAAGTTCAAAGCACAAATACGAGATGGAGCAACGGAGGCGAATCCGTTTGGTGACTTTACTTTTAATTTTGATTTTTTTGATAACTTTGCTCAAAACAATCAATCCGGTGGCGGTGAAGTCAAAACGATATCTGGGTTAGAAGGAAAAATAGGATTTACGTTATATGAACAAGGTAATCATGGCGGTAATGAAAGCTATAAACAATGCGCGAGTGTCGTCATGTCTGACGACCGCACTCACGGTGTCGCACTGACGGGAAGAGAGTATTCAGGTTCCAATGGCAGTGGGGGACAATCTTTTGCATTGGCGTTTAATGAAAACAGAGTATTAGTACAAAGTACAAATGGTGGCTTTGATGATTTGCCTTATAAATCTGGGGATCATGTTACTGCTACACAGTGCCTTAGCCGAACTGAGTTAACCGCTTATGTCCATCGCTATGATTTATATGACTCTAGTACGGGCGAAGTGGTGGAAATCAATAGTGGTTTTCCAATTCGCTATGACTCGACCGATAACGGTAATCCCGATAGTTATGGGTTTGTCGGCTATTGGGGAGTTTGGACGGAAAACGGTCATCAGTTCAACCACGGTGATGGTGTGATCAGAGAAAGTGATAATCAGCAAGAATCACTCACAATTGTCGCGGCGCCAGGTCGCCTTATCAAAAATAGTGTCAAGTCATTGGCTTTAACGGAGCTAGACGGTATTGATTTCCAATATTGGGATGATGCTGTGTATCAAGATGGTTCGTTTGATCAATGGGTAGTGAATTATAGTAATCAGCAATTTGTGAAGGTTGCTAAGTTGTCTTGGCAAGATAATGGCCCGAGCATTGTTCAACTTGACACACCGATTGCCATTTCGTTAAACGCATACGACAGTCTTCATATGTATTCGGAGCAACTTGGTGGAGAAGTGAAGTATTTAAGTGGTGAAGACAACATGACTTATTATGTGCAAACGTTTATCGACGGTTCCCAAAACGGTGATGCGCAAATACCAAACAACGGCACTATCACGCTCACTTGTTTTGACAATTGCCCAATTGGTAACATTGATGCGCAACATGTCGCCGAGTATTGGGGGGAAAGTAGCCCATTCGAAACGGGCAATGACGCACCGTACAGTTATACCTTCTCAATTAGTGGCGATAATGCGTTAACATTGGTGAGTGTCGCAAGCGGCGAGCGAGTTGAGTTTGACTCCGCTGTTACCACAACCATGTTAGAACCGACGCCTCACCATTGGGGGGTAAGAACGGGCCCTATGGTACTTTCAAGTCAATCGGTAACGGACTCGTGGAAAATGTATGACCCACAAATCGTTCAAGAGTTTTATGTCTGGGAAACGGGGCTAAACGAGTGGAACCGATTAACGACAGTACGAGATGGTAATGGCGATATCGTTAGCTTTGATCGACCCATTCAATTTAGTTATATCCATAGTTCACTCAATGACCGTAGTGGCGATGCTGGCGATTATACTAGCCAAACGTTTATGATTAATTACGGTGGTAACGGTGACCTTTGGGGGATCCCAAGTATCAAAAACGGTGAGAATAGTCACTATCGTGCGGCATTCTCAATTAATGATGGTGTATTAATGGGTGGTTCTCAGCAATACGTGATTAAAGCTCGAGAAATCGAAGAATTGATGACGCCGTTATCCAGCTCAGAGTGCAGCACACTCATTCTGCAAGATCCTGCTGTTGATGTGCCGACGTCAGTTACGGGTAGTGCTGATATTGGCAGTATGCCTTTTGTCGAGGGGGAGCCGGCGGTTATTGCAGGTGTGACTCAATAAAAGGGTAAGGCATAGAGATGGGTTCGCAATGAAGGCAAAGGCTCCTGTTATAGGAGCCTTTATTTTAACCTAAGAATAGCCATACCCCGACGCCACACATTAATGTGCCTGCGATACGATTCATGGTCTGTACATTGTTTGCGTTTCCAAGTGTGCGTTTTAACCCTTTGCCGCCAGTGGCATAGATGGTCATACAGACAAATTCACTTAGAAGGATGATTCCTAGCATGATAGACACTTGTCCAGTCATAGGTTGGGATTGGTCGATAAACGGTGGTAATAGCGAGATCATGAAGGCCCAACCTTTCGGGTTAGCAATGGCAGTGACAAAACCCTGCACGACTAAGTCCCAGTCGTTGTGTGCTTTTTCATTGGTTGAATCGGCTGAAATAGCAAGCTTGCCTTTTGAACGCCACATTTGAATGCCAAGATAAAATAGATAACTGGCACCGACGGTTTTAAATACCACGAAAATATCTGGATAACGCAGCATAACGGCCGCGACGCCAAGTATGGCCGCAAGCGCTACTAACGCAACCCCAACCAGCTCGCCTATCATCATCCATAACGTTCTACGATACCCAATACTCATACCCATTGTCAGTGCAAGTGTCATACACATTCCTGGCGTAATAGAGACAAAGAAAAAAGTGGGGATGAAAATACTGAGTGTTGACAAGTTCATAGCGTTCAATTGATAAAGAAATCAGTTTGCTATTTTTAACAGAGTTGCGGAACAAACACTATAGAAAGTACGTAAGATAGGTAAACAAAGTCCCTATCAGAGAAAATATGACGTTGTGTAGTGGACAGGGAGCAAGTAAGGGTTGCCCAATCCCTATGGGCATGCCTAGCCATAGACATTATTATTCATGTTATCGCACGACTATTGCCAGCGGAAGGTGTAGATTATTTTACCGGCATATCGGTATTTTTTACCGCAAAGAGTCGTTCAATATAGTTACGCTTCACTCTTTCCATTATTGCTTGTGTATCCTCTATGAAATAGGTGGTAGACGGATTATTGAGAAACTTAGTACCAACTTCAAAATAGGTACTCTTCGTTTTTCGAATATCGTGATAAATAACGCAATTTTAAAAATGCAAAGAGTACTAGGAATATCCCAAATTGGGGTCGAGAAGAGTGCGATAGGTAGCTTATCTAGTGAAATACGTTGTTATTAGATACCCATAGAGAGGAAGTGTCGGCTTGTCTTGGCCGTTAGTTTGAATGAACGTTTTGACATAGGCACATCAAGCCCTCATGGTGTAACAGTAATCCAATAAAGTAGAAAGGAATCAAAGAAATGGAATTCAAAAATACCATTCGTCGAGTGAGCACGCTGCTTATTGTTAGTGGTGTAGCGTTGGGCATCTCTACTGCGCAAGCGGCCCAAGAGGTTTACCGGTTAAAGTTGGCTGAAACTTGGGGGCCTAATACGCCAATCTTGGGCGACGCCAGTAAAAATATGGCTAAGCTTGCCAAGGAAATGTCAAATGGGCGACTAATTATCCGAATTGACTCTGCCAATAAGCACAAGGCGCCACTCGGTGTTTTTGATATGGTGAAATCTGGACAATACGATTTAGGCCATTCAAGTTCGTATTACTGGAAAGGGAAGGTGCCAAACACGTTATACTTTTCTTCGATGCCTTTTGGTATGACAACGATGGAACAGTATTCGTGGTTCTACCACGGTGGTGGTATTGAATTGATGCAGCAAGTTTATGCACCGCACAATCTACTTTCATTCCCTGGTGGTAACTCAGATATACAAATGGGGGGATGGTTTAAAAAAGAAATTAACTCTATTGAGGATCTACAAGGTCTAAAAATGCGTATTCCAGGTTTTGCGGGCGAAGTATTAGCTAAGGTCGGAGCAAAGCCAACGAATATAGCACCCGGCGAACTATATACTTCTCTGGAGCGCGGCACAATCGATGCGCTTGAATGGGTAGGGCCGGCGTTCGACTTAAGAATGGGTTTCCAAAAAATTGCCCCTTATTACTACACCGCATGGCATGAGCCGGGATCAGAAACGCAGTTTTTGGTGAATAAAAAGGTGTGGTCCAAATTGCCCGAGGACCTAAAAATCATCTTAGAAACCTCATTCCGTGTTGCTGCGTTTGATATGTATACTCAGGCATTGCATGAAAATGCACAAAGTTGGTCGAAAATGAGTACCGAATACCCCAATATTAAAGTTCGCAGCTTCCCGCCTGAGGTCATTAATGAACTTAAACAGGCAAATGAAACCTTACTCAAAGAGCAAGCCGATAATGATGAGTTAGCGAAAGAAATTTTGGACTCGCAGGCAAATTACTTAGCTAAGATGCGTGAGTGGACTAATATGTCGCTTCAAGCGTACTTAAACGACCAAGATTAGCGCGTTCGTATTAGGCGTTGCGGTAAAAGCAAAAGTGGTGAAGTTTTAGTCTCTCGAACTCACTAAGCGCCTAACCGCTGCTAAATCAGCTTTAATAGCCTGAAATTCCGGGGATATTGAGGCTGATTTTTTATTGCTCATCGCGACTGGAATGATTAATAACGCTAGGAATCTTCGCTGGGGTATCTAGTTGTCTCAGACTTACCTTCTTTGGCAAGAGGTGCAGCCTCTACAAGCTGAGCGAGTATGTTTATCTAACAGGCTGCGCTGCACTTTACAGTAAGCGTTTTTCAGCGCTCGTCTGGCAGAGAACCAGTCATCTGGTTTTTCCAACAGTAAGTACCCATTAAAGCGTTTAATGAGTTGAAGGCGATTTGCCGCGATAAAACGACTATCAAAACCAATGTCAAAGTACTCTAATGCTTGCTCAATGGATGTAAAGCTTTCAATTGTTTGTTGAATATCTGATTTTTGCATGGTGATTGAAGTTGCCGTTTCTATGGATAAAAATATAACTTGTTTTGGAAAGGGCAACATTGATGTTAACGCAAATTTCGATAACTAGTGTGTTTCCCCTTGTCTCATTTAATTAATCACATGTTCAATTAAGTACCGACCAAGTTAGCGACTTAGGCTGCCGCAATTACTGGTACAACAAACGCACTGATTGGTAAAAGAAATCAGTGCGTTGTTCAGTGGAAAAGAAACAAAGAGCGAACGGTTCTTGCCTACATTAGCGAATTACTTCGAGCATGCGAGATCGTAGTCATCAATAGCTTGTTGCAAGTGAGTGAGAACGGCGCTACATAAGTAGGGTCTGAGAGCCATAAATTTTTCTTCAGGCCAATTGTAAATGTTTAACGATAGCAGAGTATTAATCGTATCAGTATCAAAACGATATTTTACGTGAGTGGCAGGTGAGCCTGCTACAACGCTATAGGGTTCGACATCTTTGGTGACCACGCTGTTGGCGGCGACTATGGCACCTTCACCAATAGTGACTCCGGGCATTATCATGCAGCGCATTCCCAACCAAACGGCATCATGTATTGTTGTTGGCCCTTTACTTTGGTATGACTGCTCTATGTCTTCCATAAATGGGTAGAGGCAAAACCAGTCTGATCTGTGGTTATGATTCCCGCCCATAAGAATGATTGCTTCTGCTGCAATACAGACATAGTCACCGATGTAAAGCTTGTCTATCGCCCAACGCGGATCCCACTTCTTGCTGACTGCATCACCGTGTAAGTATCGAATTACGGATTCTTCGAAGCCGTTATCCCAACAATCACTGTAATAGCTGTGTTTCCCTTTAATCTCAATGTTTTCGTTTTGCACGACATCATGCAAAAGCTGAAATTTTGACCAATGTTTATTCGTCATTATTATTCATCCTATTTCATTTTTTACCTAACTAAGCGTTACGCAACAGGTGAGTTGCAACGCCACAATGGATGGAAAAAAACGTCAATGAATACGGGGTTGATTCAGTAGTGGATTAAACAACATGACGGATTATTCCTTGTTAGGAAGAGCAGGAGCTCACTTACGCTGACATTAGGACAACATATATTTTCGGTGATAGGTTTTAAGGTGAAATATTCACCAGTACTAAACAAATGACGACTATGCCTGAATTTTCACGAAATAGCTCTATTGTAAAATGAGTTTTTATAAACGAGCACAAAGCTAAAATGAGTTACCCTGTAACAACTGTATTAAAACAGACAATAGCATTAGGAGTGTGGTGACATATTCGCGTCTTGTGCTGAAGAGGGCGTAGGTGTCCGTCGACTGCGAAGCATAGGCTCGTGTATCGCGATGAGTTCTGTGAGCTTTTGTTTATCGACTACAACGCTTTGCTTTTGCTCGTCATTTTTTGCTTCGTACATCGCAAAATCAGTGTAGATAAGTAATTGTTTGATGCTTAGGTTACTGGTATCGGGTAGAAATACGCCAATAGATGCGGATAGTGCAAGTGTTGTTTCCTTTCCTCTAACTAGAAACTCAAAGGCTTCTAAGTTAGGCAAAATATCATCAAGGTGCTTACCTGAAAGGTTACTGATTGCGACAAACTCGTCACCACCAATACGATAGATATCTCCTTTAATCGTTTGATTAAGACGTTTAGTATAACAGCGTAATACTTGGTCACCGACATTGTGCCCGTAGGTATCATTAATGTGTTTAAATTTGTTTAGGTCAATATAGATGAGATAATTGCCCTTGCCTAACGCTTGTTTTCTAATACGGTTCAACGCGTGCCGGTTTTTCAGCTTGGTTAAAGCATCTCGATTCGCGCGCGAATGGGTAACTAACCAGAAAAATACGCAAACCAATACTAGTAGCATAAGTAACGCTATGATCACATCTAAACGCTGCCTTTCTTGTTCTTTTTCATGCAGTTCGCGCCAGTTCGCCGGCGGCAGGTAGCGCTTGCTAATGCTGTCGGCATCAATGAAGTCAAGCGTACGATTAAATAGCTGCATGAGAGCTTCGCCTCGCTCTGTTCTAGGGAAACCGAAGCTAAGCTTAGAACTGTAAAAAGGATAGAAATATCGATCTTCAATGATATTCGATACCTGCTCATCGAATAACATTTTGTTCAGTGTTACTCTATTGGTAACGGCATAATTTATCTCCTTATTCGCTAATCCGGCTAACATCGCTGGGGTATCAGAGTAATAAGTGAGAACTTTATTTGGAAGTAAGCGCTGGGTGATTAGAGCGAATATGTCGTTTTTGACGACCCCGATTTTTTCAGCAAAGAGTTCAGAGATGTGTTTGTGCACTTCTTCTTTATAGCCAATTCGTTTTGCTATCACGCCATCGATAGAGTCAAATGGTCGACTAAAATACGCGAAAGACTTGCGATCTCTTGAAGATGCGATAGGGGTCGTCACATCTCTGTCACCTTGTTTGAGCTTTTCAATGCTGGTAGACCATGATTCATTTGGCTCATAGTTAAACGCACAGGTAAGCATATTTAGCGTACATATCTCTTTGGCAAAATCCACTGCAATGCCTTCCGGTTGCCCTTCTGAATCTGAGAATACGTAAGGTTGGCGCGGGTTTAAGTAGATAGTAATAGGTTTACTTAAGTCTAAGTTCGATGTCTTGATTTTTTGTTTAAGTTGGTTAATTGCAATATCGTTGATGTAATTTTCAATGTACTGTCTTAATTGTTTTTGTACGTGCTCTTGTAAAATAATATCGCTAAATAGATTGAGAAATGAAATATTTTCGGCCTTGTTTGTGATAAGCGACACTGGGGGAATGGTGACTTGATCGTTGATCAGTACGGGTTTAAAGCCAGCATTTAGAAAGTCTTCTAGCTGTAGGAAGGTGCCAATAAACCCATCGATATACCCTGCATTGATAGCATCAAAGGCAACATTGTTATCATTAAAATCCAACACTCTTTTATCAGGGTAATACTTTTGAATAATATCAGTAAATGCCGTGCCCATGGTGGTGCCAATGGTGCCAAGATTATCGAAAGACTGTCCGTCAATACTAAATACGTAAGTTGGCTCTATATTGGTGGGGGGAGAAAAGGCAAAGCGACTTGCTCTGCTTTGTGTGAACGTAATATTGGCAACAAAATCGAGTTCTTTGTTCTCTACAGCACTAAGTCGTTCACTAAATATCGGGTAGTCTAAATACTTGAACGTGACATCGGTATGTTGTTCGATAGTGGAGAAGATAAATCGTGCTAAAAAATCGTGCTTATGAGCCGCAACGACATACGTTTTTTTGAGCTCGTTTGCCGCTGCTTGAGGGGCTTGGAGTAAAATCCAAGTGCTGACCAACAGTATGGCGAGTACTTCAAGAAAACGATAGGGCTTGTTGCTCAATTCCAATGATTCCTTCCATGGTTTGGATTCGACGTTACGCTTAATATTAACGCTAATTTGATATAATACAATGTTAACTTACTGAATATTAAATCCAAATCGGTTGTTAAGTATATAATTTACTTATTCACAATGAAAATACTTTATCGCTCAGTGATTGCTTGGTGTATTGGTGCTATTGAGTATGGTTGCTTGTCATATCGTAGCTACGTGGACTAAATTTTTACGTTGCGTGAATAGCTTTCCCACCATCACTATTTTGAACCAAATATAACATGGCCTATTAGAGCAGTGATAGTGGGGGAATTATTATGCTAGTTGTTTATTGACGGCATCTAGCTTCATTTTGCTTGATAACTCAGTGGAATGTTCAGCATTGTGTTGGTATATATGAACATCTCGTTGTGGGAACGGAATACTAATCCCGTTGCTATCTAGACTCTTCTTAACACTTTCAGTGACTTCCCAGTACACATCCCAGTAATCTTCGGTGTTTACCCACGGGCGTACTATGAAATCGACGGAACTTTCATTTAATGTATGGACATATATCATTGGTGCAGGTGATGTTAGGACTTTAGGGTGCTGCGATAGTATCTCATTGAAGATTGCTTTAGCTTGGTCGATATCATCGTTATAACCAATCCCAAAAGTCATATCAACTCTCCGTGTTTTTTCTGCGGTGATATTGTTGATGGTGTCTCCCCAAATCTTATTGTTTGGAATCACTAATCGTTGATTGTCGACGGTTCGTATTGTGGTTGATACTAAACTCATATGATTAACGGTGCCGGATGTCCCAGCAACGTTGACTAAGTCACCTACATCAAACGGGCGGTAAATAAGAATCATCATCCCAGATGCAAAATTGGATAGCGTATCTTGCAGAGCAAAACCAATAATGACACCCGCGACTCCGAAACCTGTCAATAAGGGACCCAGCTCGATGCCGAGTTGTGAAAGTGCGATCAGTAATCCAAGCGCAGTTACGCCTTTTTGAGCGATGGAAACAAAGAAGTCTTGCATCAAAATACTGAACTTCATTGTTGAATGACTGACACTTTTTCGTACCGCTTTGCCTACAATTTTTGCGAATGAACGCGACAGCCACAAGATGACGACGAACACGAATACTTTCACAATAAATGATGGGGTATGCTCCATCGCCCAGTTTTTAAATGCGGTAACCCATTCACTCACCAATCCCATCAGAACACTCAAATCAAGCACGTCTGTGCTGATGTCACCGGTAACGGTAAATAACAGTTGTTTATATTCGGTCGTGTCTACGCCATAATTTTCAAGTAAAGAAATACTCGATTCCAGACTTAGAATAAATAGATTGATCTGCGCAGAAGTACGAATAGCTTGTTCTTCTAACGCGGCTTTGTCGCCCTCTGACGTATAGGTTAAGCGTTCTCGTGTGTCTTCAAGTTGGCTGTCGAGGAATAGGACACTGTTATAGAGAAATTCAGCCCTTGATGCCAAATCTTTTTCGAGGGATGCTTCTGCTTTTTGAGTATCAAGACCGAGTTTTTTGCCCCATGATATCGTTTGTGATAACTCGGCATAGTACTCGTCCATTGTTTTAATACGTTTTTGTATTGCGAATTGGATTTCATCTCGTTTGGTGGTATTACCCTTCTTTGATAAAACGGAGAGTCGTTTGAGTTCTTGCTCATTTGCACCTAGCAGAGTCTGCATAAAGAACAGTTGATTCGTCACTATTTGTTGGATGCGTTCATCCGCAACGTCGTCTGTTAGGGACTCCGCGATGTTGTGCCTGATCGCAGAGTTTTTCCTGTGGATGATGCTTTCTTCAAAGCGATTTAGTATCGCATGGCTTGCGAGTTTTTCTATGTCGGTTTGCAAAGCCGACTGTTGGTCGATGATAGTTTGTCCCGCCACGACAAGCGTTGAAACCGCACTACCAACAGCCAATGTTAGCAAGAGTAGAAATTTGCTCTTCATTCGTTTTCCTATATTGATTAGTCTAATTACAACTATCGCTTAGCGATCCAGAAATACGTTTTTTTGATAGCCCAAATCAGTAATTTTGCTGTGGCTTTTAAAGCGGTAAAAGTAAATATTCCGACTGTTGTTATTAGTTGGTTGGTACCAAGAAGTAGTTTATATGCGTCAGTATTTTGAAAATCGCGGTAGGTCATTGCTGGGCTCCTGTTCGTTGGGGTGTATCATAACGAGCTGGAATATTAAGGATTACCATTTTGTGCCAACTCACCATTCACCTGATAGAAACTCACCTAATAGAACTTCAACGCAACAACGTAACGTAATAACGATGCAAAATGAGATAAGTGTAGTGAGGGGGTTGTATAATCCAGTCTGTTGATATTGTGGTCAGGGAAGTAATTCGGTGTTTGTGAAAAGAGAGGTGATGAGCGGGTAAAGCAGTTGAGTAGCTAAAGTAGTTGAGTATTAACGTGCTAAGTCACTCGAAAACACTGTCCCTTGTGACTTAGGCTGATGATAAAAATGTTGATGTAAAAATGCGTAAATTAGTCTTGTTTTTGTGCCAGCATTTCCTCGAGGCCACCTGCGTTATGAAGCTGTGTAAACCCTTGTGATTGCAAATAGCGATAGGCTTGCCCGGAGCGGTTACCACTACGGCAATATAAAACGATCGATGTTGACTTATCAACGTGACTAAAGTGCTTTTCAATCTCAGATAAAGGATAGTTGACCGAGTTGTCTATATGACCGTCGACGAATTCTTGTGGTGTTCTGACGTCCACAAGCATTGCACCTTGTTCAATGAGCTGCCAGCCTTGTTGGGCACGCTCAGTTGCAAGTCCATTAAAACTGACACTTGCCAAACAAAGTGCTGCAAGTAGTGTGGATAAGGTACGCTTCATAACCGGTTCCTATTGGTAAGGGTGTTTGCTCAATCATAGTGGTTTGAGTGTTCGCAGTTTGTGAGAACATGATGATTGTCGATGAATAATAACAAAATAAACCTAAGATTGCGGTTGCGCGAGTGTCCGCTCGAGCTGTTTCACCGAATAACTGTAAGTCAGCCATGCGCTTAGACCAGCTAAAATGTTGCCAACAAAGGCCCCGTAAAAGAGTCCTTGGATGCCACCGAGTTGAGAGCCTATCCATAAACAAGGTAAGAAGAAGGCAAATAGTCGTAGCGTCGAGATAGTCAGTGCGGTTTTTGCTTTACCTAGTGCGTTTGAAATTGACACCATTAACATACATACACCAAGCGGACCTAAACTAAATGGGACAAGGAGTAAGTGATAATGCAGAACTCGATATACGTTATCTTCGCTCGTCATTAGCTGCGCTAAAGGTTGCGCAAAAATAAAGGTGGCGATAGCAACCAGAAATTGAAATGCCAAAATATAGATAACGGCGATGTTGACAAGTTTTTTGATGTCTTGCAGGTTCTTTCTGCCTAATAGTTTGCCGACCATTGGCGGCATCGACATGGTTAATGCAAGTACCGTTACAATAGCGAAAAACTCATAACGAGACCCGACCGCCCATGCGGCGACAGCCGCCGTACCAAAAGTGGCCAATAATTTAGTGGCTAGCATGGATGACAGCGGTGGCAACAGCTGGCTTACCATGGCTGGCGCCATAATGCTCCAAATAGACTTGAGGCTGGTGACAATGTTGAGATCACTCCAATCAAAAGTTGCCCATTGTTTCCTCATAACTTTCGGTGCGACCACAAGAATCCCAACACCAAAAGCGACGATAGTCGCGATCGCGGCGCCATTGATGCCCATGTCAAAGGTAAAAATGAACAGTGGGTCAAGCGCTAAGTTAACTAGGCTTGTGACCATCATCATCATGCCGGGTAAAACGGTGTTGCCGTTGGAGCGACAAACGCTGTAATAGAAATACAGTACTGCACCAACCCACGAGCTCAACAGCCAAAATGGCCAGTAGCTGTCTATTACGGGATAGACAGATTCAGGGGCACTCAATATGGCCAAAATAGGGTAGCGCAAGAGCCAAATCAGGATGCCAATCGCACTGACACCAAGGCTACCAAACAGTAAAATGAGACCGCCGAGTTGTTGAGCATAGCGTTGATTATCTGCCCCTAAGGCGCGGGAAATAATGGCGGTAGTTGCAATGCCTAGACCAACCTGAATACCAATGATCACCATCTGCATGGGTAGGGTAAAACCTTGGGCAGCAAGAGGTAAAACACCGAGTTGACCAATAAAAGCACTATCTACAAGTTGAAAGCTCATCAGGGAGAGAACGCCCAAAACCATCGGGAGTGTCATTTTGAAAAGTTGTTGAGCGAGGTTTTTGGTGTCTGTATTCACGTTATCTTCTTTTATTAGTGTGTCCAAGAAGCGAGTATTACTACCCGCTTCTTGTAGAATCATAAGTCTTTTGATTCGTTTAAATCGTCGGCATAACCTTTAGGAGGCGGTGTCCATCCACGTTCTCGAGAATGTTTGTCGTTCCGGTCAACTTTCATGGCGTCTTTAATTAGATCTTCCAACTCCATGAAAAGCTGGCGATAGTTGTTGTCATATCGTGCTCCCTCGGCCACGTTGGTCCAGCCATTGTATAAGGTATCCGAGTGTTTATTTTCAATGGTTTTATAGATGGTTTTTTGTTGTTCCACAAAGAACGGATGAAAACCAAGGCAGCGCATGGCTTTTGAGCCAAGCTCGAGAGCTGAGTGATAGGTTTCTGACTCGATATAGTCGGCGCCAGCCTGTCTCAAACGATAGCCATGGCCTCTATCATAAGCTCGAACTAATACTTTGACGTGAGGGTACGTATGTTTGACGTATTTTACAAGTTCGACGCTGGCCTCATAGTTGTCCATAGCAATAACAAACAGCTTGGCTTCTTCTAGTTTTGCTGTGTGTAACATGTCAGGTTTAGTGGCGTCACCAAAGAAAGACTTAGTTTCAATTTGCCGCATCAGGTCGACTTGTTCTGCGCGAATATCTAAGACGACCGTGTTGACATTATTGGCGACAAGCAATCGATTTACAATCTGACCAAAGCGGCCGATCCCCGCAATAACAACGCTACCTTGTTCATCAATGGTATCTTCTTCGCGATCATTGGTGTCTTTTTCAAATTTCGGCAAAATGACTTTGTCGAAGAAAATGAAAAGTGCTGGTGTTAAAAACATGGAGAGCGCGACAACCAGTGACAATATCTGCGCAATGTCGGTGGGTAATACGTGATTTTGTACGGAAAAACTCAACAAGACAAACCCAAATTCACCGGCTTGAGCAAGGCTGAGAGTAAACAACCAACGGTCACTGCCTTTGATTTTGAAGATCAAGGCTAACCCGTAGAGGACAGCTGCTTTAATGGCCATCACGCCGAAGGTCAGCGCGAGAATGAGCGCAATGTCGTCAAATAGAATACCAAAATTTATACCAGCGCCTACGGTGATAAAAAACAACCCTAATAATAGCCCTTTAAATGGGTCAATATTCGATTCTAATTCGTGCCTAAACTCACTATTCGCTAATACAACGCCGGCAAGAAAGGTGCCCAATGCGGGAGAAAGGCCCACTAAACTCATCAACGCTGCGATACCGATAACCAGCATTAAAGCCGTAGCAGTGAAAATCTCACGAAGCCCAGAAGACGCCACGAAGCGAAAGAGTGGTCGGCTTAGATAGTGTCCGCCGACAACAACAATAGCGATAGATATAATGATGACCGAACCATACGCCCAACCAGGTAAACCTGCGACCAGACTAAATTCTTCGTGATGTTGAGCGGCATCGGTAACGGCTGTTTGTGCCTGTGCGACAAGCTCCGGTAAGGCAAGTAATGGGATGAAAGCCAGCATAGGAATGACAGCGATATCTTGAAAAAGTAAAACAGAGAACGCATTTTTTCCGCCTTCTGTTTTCGTTAGCCCCTTTTCATTGAAGGTTTGTAGCACGATTGCGGTTGATGACAGAGCAAAAATAAGTCCGATGGTGAGTGATATCGTCCATGATAATCCCATGAGTACTGCGATCGTCATGACGACCGCTGTTGAACCACCTACTTGCAGTCCACCAAGTCCGATCAAACGATGTCGCATAGCCCAAAGCATCTTAGGTTCTAGCTCAAGGCCGACAAGGAAAAGCATCATGACAACGCCAAACTCAGCGAAATGCTGAATGGTTGTGGTTTCTTCGCCAACTAAGCCGATTATGGGGCCAATGACCACGCCGGCGATTAAGTACCCAAGTACCGAGCCTAGCCCAAGGCGTTTGGCAATGGGTACGGCAATAACCGCGGCAAATAGGTAAATGAAGGCTTGCAAAAAATATCCGGTCATAGGGATTGCTCCGAGTCTTTTGGCCAGTAGTGGTTAAGTTTGTCTAACGGTTTGGCTATTTGAATGTCAAATTCATCGTTAACTAAAGAGGTCAACAACGCTTTCCATTGCTCTCTATGCTTGGAAATTCTATGTTCTTCTTTGGCTGTTCGAGAGCCAAATAATACCAATGGAGGAAGGTAGATGAATCCAGTTAGATTCGCCATTTGTTCAAGGGGCTGTAACAGCTCGCGAATAGTAAAGTGGTTGTACCCGTCGGTTTGGTAAGCTTCTTCTTTGCCTCCTGCTGAAATGGCACAAAAAAAAGGCTTTCCAACCAAGGATGTGCCATCTTGCCCATAGGCGAACCCATATTCCAAGACAAGATCTTGCCACTCTTTCAGAATTGAAGGCGTAGAATACCAATACAGTGGGAACTGGAAAACAACGACATCGTGTTCGACTAGCCGTTTTTGTTCTCGGTCGATATCAATATGGTACGTCGGGTATTCTGAGTATAAATCGACAACGGTTACCCCCTGAATATTACAGGCATCTCTGTACATAGGAGCGTTAACTTCAGACCGACGTGGCGACGGATGTGCGTATAGAACCAAGACTTTATTTTTCTTATTTGTCATGAAATTTGACTCACTTCTAGGGTGAAGGTTTAATGTTATTGAACTAATACTTAGTACACAATTTAAGATAATTCAATTGGTTAAGGTATTTCAATTAGTTAATGTTATGACCTGGTCGTGATAGAGTGCCTAGATAAGTCAATAGTAGAGTTAGGATGTATTTAGCATGTTAGACGTTAGGAGATGTAGTGGGTCTTGCGTACCCATTGAGCTACTTTTAGAGGCTGACCCAGACCGTAAGGTCATTGAAAGCTATCGCAATGACTGCACTGCGTTCGTAATATCTGACGGAGAGCATAGCCAAGAGAATAATAACCAAACGGTGGCCGTACTTCTGATTTTTATCGGGGTGAATGGTAATAAAAAACATGCGGAACTTTATAATATATCGGTAGCCCCTAACTGGCAGAAGAGAGGGCTAGGTAGTCAGTTGTTATCGACCGCGCTAGAATGCATGGCAAAAGAAGGCGTCACGCGCGTAGAGTTGGGAACGGGAACCTTTGGCTATCAATTAACCTTTTATCAACGCCATGGTTTTAGAGTAGACCGAGTGGTCAAAGATTTTTTCCTCGATCATTACCCGCAAGCGATAATAGAATCGGGTATTCAACATAAAGACATGTTGCGATTAGTATGGTTCGCGCCGGGTCACATAAGTAAGTAAGTAAGTGAGGATTTGATGGGTAAAATGTACACAGTTCATGCGACTAAGTATGACGAGGCCATTCAAGATAATGCTTATAATGCATTGTACGAACGCCCAACAACATTGGCACTGATTGGTGATGTCACTGATAAAGATGTGTTGGACTTGGGGTGTGGTCCGGGTATTTATGCGCAATTATTTACCGAGCAAGGCGCACGCGTTACAGCAATTGATGCGTCGCAAGAAATGGTTGCCATTACGCGCAGTAAACTCAAGGAACAGGTACACGCTTATGCGCAAGACTTATCTATAGGTTTACCAAAAGAGCACGACGAGCAGTTTGATGTTGTGGTGTGCCCGCTTATGATTCACTATTTAGAAGACCTTAGACCTCTATTTTTAGATATATCACGTGTATTGAAGAAAGAGGGGGTATTCGTGTTTTCAACCCATCATCCGATTATTGACTTTGATCCCTCAGACAATAACAGCAACTACTTTGCGGTTGAACAAATTACAGAAGACTGGGACACCACGGGAGAGCCAGTTGAAGTAAGCTTTTTCCGTCGCTCACTTACGTCTATTTTTTCTGCGTTAAGTGATTGTGGCTTTGTTATGGAGCGCTTTTCTGAAGGCGTACCGGATATAAAAATGAAATCCGTTGCACCAGAGACGTTTGAAACCCTTTCTCGCCGTCCAAATTTTGTGTTTATTCGTGCCAAAAAGCTCAGCCAATGACGCTAGAAATAAGAAAACTTTTCCAATTAAATAGTGATTTGGTATTGAATTAACAAAAAACGGCTTTTTTTTGCCCAGTAACCCGTTCAAATTACAAATCAATTTGGCTTTGCTGGCGTGTTTGATTACTATGTACAGCTATCAAAAAACACCGTTATGAACACTACCAGTAGGTAGATGAGGATACGATGCAACATCTAGAAGAGATTATTGCTAACGCAACGGCTGCGATTGAAGCTGCCGAGTCGCTAGTCGCACTAGACGAAGTGCGCGTTCAGTATTTAGGTAAGAAGGGTGAACTCACTCTTCAACTACAAAGCCTAGGTAAATTACCACCGGAAGAGCGTCGCACTGCTGGTCAAGAGATCAACAAAGCGAAAGGTGCGGTTCAGCAAGCGATCGTCGCGCGTAAAGACGAATTACAACGCGCAGAGCTTGAAGCGAAACTTGCTGAAGAAACTATTGATGTGAGCCTACCAGGTCGTCGCATTGAGAACGGTGGTCTTCACCCAGTGACTCGCACTGTTGAGCGTATCGAACAGTTCTTTGGTGAGCTTGGTTTTAATACTGAGTCTGGCCCTGAGATTGAAGATGCATTCCACAACTTTGATGCACTAAACATCGCAGACGATCACCCAGCTCGTACTGATCACGATACTTTCTTCTTCAACCCTGATCTAATGCTACGTACTCACACTTCTGGTGTTCAAATTCGTACGATGGAAAACGGCAAGCCGCCATTCCGCTTCATTGCTCCGGGTCGTGTTTACCGTAACGACTACGATCAAACTCACACGCCAATGTTCCACCAAGTGGAAGGTATGTTAGTGGACGAGAACGTAAACTTCGCACAACTTAAAGGCATTCTTAACGATTTCCTTTGTAACTTCTTTGAAGAAGAAGTTGAAGTGCGTTTCCGTCCTTCATTCTTCCCGTTCACAGAGCCTTCAGCTGAAGTTGACGTGAAACGTAAAGATGGCAAATGGCTAGAAGTTCTAGGTTGTGGCATGGTTCACCCTAACGTACTTCGCTCTGTTGGCATCGACCCTGAGAAATACTCTGGTTTTGCATTCGGTATGGGTGTAGAGCGTCTAACGATGCTTCGTTACGGCGTAAATGACCTTCGTGCGTTCTTTGAGAACGACCTTCGTTTCCTTAAACAATTCAAGTAATCCGGGGCAGTCAAAACTATGAAATTCAGTGAATCTTGGCTACGCGAGTGGGTTAAACCTGCAATTAACAGCGAAGAGCTAGCTCACCAAATCACTATGGCTGGTTTGGAAGTTGACGATGTAGAACCTGTTGCTGGTGAATTCACCGGCGTTAAAGTAGGTAAAGTGGTTGAGTGCGGTCAGCACCCAGACGCAGACAAACTACAAGTTACAAAAATTGATATCGGCGAAGAAGAGCTTTTAGACATCGTATGTGGTGCATCTAACTGTCGTCTTGGCCTAACTGTAGCAGTAGCGACAGTTGGCGCAGTACTGCCTGGTGACTTCAAAATCAAGAAAGCAAAACTACGTGGCGTTCCATCGCACGGCATGCTTTGTTCTTTCTCTGAGCTAGGTATCGACGTAGAGTCTGACGGCATCCTTGAGCTGCCAGAAGGCACGACGCTTGGTATGGATGTTCGCGAGCTTCTAGAGCTTAACGACGTCACTATCGATGTAGACCTAACAGCAAACCGCGCAGACTGCTTCAGTATCCGTGGTCTTGCTCGTGAAGTTGGCGTACTAAACCGCGCAGACGTGACAGAGCCAACAGTTGAAGCTGTTGCAACAAGCATTGAAGACACAGTGTCTGTTGAAATCAAAGCAACAGACGCGTGTCCACGTTACCTTGGCCGTGTGGTTAAGAACGTAAACGTGAAAGCGGAATCTCCAATCTGGATGCAAGAAAAACTGCGTCGTTGTGGCATCCGTTCAATCGACCCAGTGGTAGACATCACAAACTACGTGATGCTAGAGCAAGGCCAACCAATGCACGCATTTGATCTTGCTAAGATCGAAGGCGGCATCGTAGTTCGCCGTGCAGAGCAGGGCGAAAAGCTAACACTTCTAGATGGTAACGAAGCTGAACTAAACAGCAACACACTTGTTATCGCTGACCACAACAAAGCACTAGCCATCGCTGGTATCTTTGGCGGTCAAGATTCAGGTGTTACTACTGAAACGACAGACGTACTTCTTGAAGCTGCATTCTTCGCACCGGATCACATCCGTGGTCGCGCACGTGCTTACGGTCTTCACACAGATTCTTCTCTACGTTTCGAACGTGGTGTTGATTCAACGCTACAGCTAGCGGCAATGGAGCGTGCAACACAGCTGCTAGTTGAAATCTGTGGTGGTGAAGTTGCGCCAGTAAACGGCAGCGAATCTGAAGCTGATCTTCCTAAAGCAAACGTAGTCGCTCTACGTCGCGCTAAGCTAGACAGCCTACTAGGTCACGAAATCCCATCTACAGACGTAGTGGAAATTCTGACTCGTCTAGGTTGTAACGTTTCTGTTGTAGAAGATACGGAAACGACAGAAGCTGGTTGGACGGCAACGTCTCCATCTTGGCGTTTTGATATCGCAATCGAGCAAGACCTAATTGAAGAAGTAGGTCGTATCTACGGTTACGATAACATTCCAAACCAAGCGCCTAAAGCGGCACTTAAAATGAATGACCACAAAGAAGCTAACCAACCGCTTAAGCGCGTTCGTGACCTTCTTGTCGACCGTGGCTACCACGAAGCAATCACATACAGCTTCGTAGAACCTGAACAGCAAAAATTGGTTGTACCTGGTGTTGAGCCGCTAATCCTGCCATTCCCAATCTCTGCGGACATGTCAGCAATGCGTCTTGGCCTAATCCAAGGTCTTCTAAATACCGTTGTTCACAACCAGAAGCGTCAACAGTCTCGCGTTCGTCTATTCGAATCAGGCCTACGTTTCATCCCTGAAGCAACGGCTGAAAACGGCATGCGCCAAGAAATGATGCTTGCGGGTGTTATCTCTGGTACGCGTGGCGAAGAGCACTGGGACATGGCGACTAGCACTGTAGATTTCTTCGATCTTAAAGGTGACTTAGAAGCAATTCTTGAGCTTTCCGCAAACGAAAAAGCATACAGCTTTAAAGCCGCTAAGCACCCAGCACTTCACCCAGGTCAAACTGCAGCGATCGTAGTCGACGCCGGTCTCGAAACTGAGAGAGAAGTGGGTATCATTGGTACTGTTCACCCAGAACTAGAGCGTAAGTTTGGTCTTAACGGCCGTACTATCGTGTTCGAAGTAGAATGGGCAGCTATCAACACTCGCGTGCTTCCAGAAGCAGTAGCAGTATCTAAGTTCCCAGCAAACCGTCGTGATATCGCCGTTGTTGTTGATGAAGCTGTGGCTTCTGGCGACATCGTTGATGCGTGTATCGCAGCTGGTGGCGAATTCCTAACAGACGCTAAACTGTTTGACGTTTATGTAGGTAAAGGCGTAGAAGAAGGCAAGAAGAGCCTGGCTATTGCACTTAGCCTACAGTCTGTAGAGCGCACACTTGAAGATGCGGACATAGCTGGTTCAGTAGATGCGATTGTCGCTTCAATCTCAGAAAAATTTGGTGCTTCTTTAAGAGATTAATGAACACTAACTGAACATAAATCTGAAAAGACGAACCCTTTTGGGTTCGTCTTTTTTATATCAATACAAAAATCAATTTAAAATTCTAGTTGGGTTTACGATATTTTGCGTAAAATTTAACAGGGGATTAAACGTGTTTCATATTGTGCATTTAGACGCAACTGACTGTTTTTACTTGTAATTTATCGTAAAAGTGTGCCCTATCTTAAGGTTTTTATAATTTGTGCGACTAAATGTTTGTTCTGATGTGATTTTATTTTGTAGTTGTTTATTCTTTTTTAATTGTAATTTTGTTTGGGTTTTGGTGTTAAATTCTGAAATTATGGTAACCCATTGGTTGGTGGCAATGAAGTCCTGACATTTCCATGAAATAAAAAAGTTGGCGAAAATCATAAGGTTGGCTTACACTTTTCAAAGTAAGACCGTTATGTTGTTGATTGGTCGAACTAAATATGTGGTGTTGCTATTGTAGCAGCTAAGTATGAAATAGCTTTGAGGGGAGTTTTATGGCGCTCACAAAAGCCGATTTGGCTGAGAACCTTTTTGAGAAACTCGGGTTTAGTAAACGGGATGCCAAGGAAACGGTAGAAGTATTTTTTGAAGAAGTCAGAAAATCACTCGAAAATGGCGAGCAGGTAAAGCTGTCTGGTTTCGGTAATTTTGACCTTCGAGACAAAAATGAACGTCCGGGTCGTAACCCTAAGACCGGAGAGGATATTCCAATCTCTGCGCGACGTGTTGTGACGTTTCGTCCAGGCCAAAAACTGAAGGCTCGTGTTGAAAACATCAAACTAGATTAGTATTTGATTGTTACAAAAAGACCACGCAATGCGTGGTCTTTTTGTTTTAGGGAAGGTGGTAACTTAATAAGATTAAGCAGCTTGAATATGCGTGGTGATATAGGGTTGCCATGCGTTTTGATAGAGTTCCATTGATTGTCGTCGTAGGCTGGTGATTTGAGCGGTTTCAATATCGTTAAGTGAGCGTCCATGTGACGCAGCATTACGCTCAATACCTTGTATAATTTGATATAAATCGTGTTCGGGGCCGCTTTTTACTTCAGCAATCGCTTTTAGGTGTAGCTGAACTTCAGCGATGATACGAGTTTTTGGAAGCTCGACAAGGATATTCAAATCACGATAGCCAGATGGGTTAGGTGATTTAAATCGGTTCTTAACTCGCACTACTTTGGCTTCTCTGCTTAATGTTTCGAATGCACTAACTAATGACGATACATCATTTGCTATGATTGTTGCCCGAGCGAGATCGGTGATTTGATCAACTTGACCGTTTAATTCCGTGTTTATTTTTTTCAAGGCACGGTCAGAGGATTTCACACCGGCGAAGTGTGACTCTGTTTGAGTTAACAGAGCGGTCGTTTTACACAGAGACTCTAGTTCGTGTTGAGCTTGATGAGATTTACTGTATAAGACGTCAAAGTCGTCGTGTGGTTGCGCAACGCGACTGTCAATGGGGTCAATACCATAAAGACCACTGAGACTATGTTTAAAGTTCGACGGGCTTATCTGGTTCTGTTCTTGGTTCCCTTTCGTTTGGTTAGAATTGGATTGATCAAGCGGTGCCGCAAATGCTGGTGCGCGGCTGAGTACCAGCAGCGTTAGTGCTGCGGCACGGAAAAACATGCTCATGCTCTCTCCTGATTACGTTACAAAAACGGTGTAAAAAAGGGTGCTATAACGTGTGGAGCAGTGCTACCTATGATATGGGGTTTTAAATGGCATTACCAAGTCCATATTTTGTAGCGTTGAGTAAACTGTGAAGCCTGTCTCATAGAAATATTACCCTAAGGAGACATGACTTTTTGTCCTCAATCTGTAAACTCTACGTTAATCATTATGCAGATCTAAAATGAATATAAAATGAACGATTATGAACTTTGGCACGATAAATGGGCGGCGAACAAAATTGGTTTTCATCTTGATGATGTTAATCCCTTACTTATCGAGCACTGGAACAAGCTAACGCCAACTCGAGAGCAAAGTGTATTTGTCCCTTTGTGTGGTAAATCAGAGGACCTAGTGTGGCTTGCTGCGCGACATGACAATGTGCAGGGTGTAGAGCTAAGCCAAATTGCGGTTCGTTCATTTTTTGCGGAACACTTTTATACCCCTCTAGTGACTACCTTAAATAGCCAGTTTGAGCTGTATCAGTTTGATGAACTAAGCATTTATGCCGGAGATTATTTTTCAGCTCCAGTTGAAAGTGTCGATTTGATTTATGACAGAGCAGCGCTAATAGCCATCCCCCATGATCTACGAGCGATGTATGTGGAAAAGCTCAAGCAGGTGCTTAAGCCAGGAGGAAAAATATTGCTGGTAACCTTGGACTATATCCAAGATCAGCTAGCAGGACCTCCTTATAGTGTTCCAGAAGCTGAAGTTGCCGCGTATTTTGATGAAGGCTATCGAATTACTCGTTTAGCGCGAGACGAAGCAGGCAGTGAACATCGTCGTATTAAGCAAGGGCTGACCCGTTTTGCTGAGGAAGTTTGGCTAATTGAGGCTCTGGTTTAGTAAGCTATTAGCCTAGTTATCTTTAGGTATAATTACCTTCAGTTTAACTACCTTTAGTAAAGATAGTCTGAGCCGAAATCATCGTAATTGACGCATAGCCAGTCAGAACTGTACCAGCTGAAGCAGTCAGCAAATCAGCATTCCAATTTAAACGGCGAGAGGGGATTATTCTTCTTTCGCCGCCATTTTGAAGCCGATAAAACACAACGCCAGCATTGTCATCGGTATCAAGGCGAGAGTGATTTCAGTCAAAGGTAAATCAATGAACATTTTGGTGCAGAGCAGGTGTGCACCAATATTGAGTAGCACTAAGGCAGCAGCAATGGTGCACAAAAGTAGTTCTTTCTTAACGCTATTATTAGTCATGCTATTTTCCATCGCAGGCACTTCCTATTGGTGATTGAGAACGGTGATTAAGATCGGTGATTGAGTTGCGGCTAACACCATTGGATTATACGCTCGCGAGCGGTAGCTATAATAGATACAGATTTCTAGTAAATATGTATAACAGTTAGCGTTTAAGGTAGTATGATCGTTACGTTTATCGAAAAAGAGTGTACCTATTGGCCAAGTACGTTGAGCTGGCAAATCAGATTAAAGAGCAAATTCAGAACAATGTCTGGCAAGTAGGGACTAAATTACCATCGTTACGGAAGCAAACAGAGCTGTCTGGGCTGAGTTTAATGACGGTGATGAACGCTTATCAGTTGTTAGAGAGTCAAGGTTGGGTCGTTTCTCACTCTCGATCCGGCTATGTTGTTGCTCCTCCGGTTCAAGATGTTGCTGCGCTGTTTCCTAAACAGCACTTACATGAAACGGAATCAGTTGATATCAACGATTTCGTCTTCGATATTCTGCAAGCGAGTCGTAAAAACACGGTGACAAATTTTGGTTTTGCTTATCCTGAAGCCAATTTATATCCGCAGAATCAAGTGAATAAATCTTTGGTACGGGCAGCGCGTAAAATAACCACGTCTCATGATCTCGACAATTTCCCACCTGGAAATGAAACGTTACGACATATCATAGCCAAGCGCTATGCTGCTCAAGGCGTGAATATTCACCCTGATGAAATTGTTATTACAGCGGGTGCGTTGGAAGCGCTTAATTTAAGCCTGCAGTCGGTGACGAAAGCTGGTGATTGGGTGATTGTAGAGTCGCCCTGTTTTTATGGCGCATTACAATCGCTTGAACGTCTAAATTTACGCGCGCTTTCAGTTAACACGCACCCAACGGAGGGGATCGATCTTAAAGATCTAGAGAAAGCTCTCCAAACGCATCAAGTGAAAGCGTGTTGGTTAATGACCAATTTCCAAAATCCCCTCGGTTTTAGCCTTTCAGATGACAAGAAGCGTCGCCTTGTTAAGCTACTTCAGCAATATAACGTCTATTTGATCGAAGATGACGTTTATAACGAATTGTATTATGGTGCGGCGAAGCCTTTACCTGCGAAAGCGTTTGATGATAGTGGCATCGTGTTGCATTGTGCTTCTTTTTCAAAATCTTTGGTTGCAGGGTTTCGAATTGGTTGGGTAGCGGCCGGCAGCCGAGCTTTGCCAATTCAAAAGATCCAACTGATGAGCACGCTGTCAACCAGTGCACCGGTTCAACTGACGCTCGCAGACTACTTATCTACTCGGCATTATGAGCGTCATTTAAGGCTATTGAGAAGAAAGTTAGAACAGCGCAAGTATCAGATTTGGCAATTGCTGCGAGAATATCTACCTAAAGAAGCCCAAGTACATTACTCATCGGGTGGTTATTTTATTTGGGTGGTGCTACCCACTCATGTTAATGCGACAGAGTTATATAAAATAGCGATTAGCGATGATATTAGTATCGCTCCAGGGGAAATGTTTGCGACGACACAACAGTTTCAGCATTGTTTTAGAATGAATGCTTCTTTGCAAGCAACAGACTCTGTCGTCAGGGCTATTGAGCGTTTGGGGATGCTGATCAGACAATTATTGTAACGAGCCTTACTCGCATATCTTTCCGATAATGCTTAATAATTAAAGGCTGTCGAGAAACTCGACAGCCTTTATGCTTAGTAAATGACTTTTACTTGCTTTGCGCTATCGATAGCATCGTCAATGGCCGATTCGATAGACTTGCGACGCGTAAGGCTCACACCTAAGCGGCGACGGCCATCGATATCTGGTTTACCAAACAAGCGAACTTGGGTTTGCGGTGCAGATACGGCTTCACTCACGCCTGTGAAACGAAGGTTCTCTGAAGTGCCTTGCCCCAAGATAACTGCGGATGCAGACGGTCCGTACTGTGGGATAGCATTAATTGGCATACCGGTAAATGCACGGACGTGAAGAGCAAACTCAGACATTTCTTGGGAAATGAGTGTAACAAGACCCGTATCATGTGGGCGAGGGGACACTTCGTTAAAGATGACTTTATCGCCCTTAACGAACAATTCGACACCAAATAGACCATAGCCACCTAATGCATTGACGACTTGCTCAGCACTGTATTCAGCGGCTTTCTTCGCATTTTCTGACATGACTTGAGGCTGCCAAGATTCTCTGTAGTCGCCATCTTCTTGGCGGTGTCCGATTGGTGCGCAGAAGTACACGCCATCGACAGCTCGAACAGTCAGTAGTGTGATTTCGTAATCAAAATCTATAAAGCCCTCAACAATGACACGTCCAGCCCCCGTACGACCGCCTTCTTGAGCGTATTTCCACGCGTTATCAATATCTTCTTTAGTTTTGATAACACTTTGTCCTTTACCCGATGAGCTCATTACAGGTTTTACGACACATGGTATGCCAACAAATTCAACGGCACTGACGAAATCGTCGTAGTTATCTGCAAAGCGATAAGGCGAAGTGTTTAAACCTAGCTCTTCCGCGGCAAGGCGACGGATCCCCTCACGATTCATTGTCAGCTTAGTCGCGTTAGCGGTTGGAACGACGTTTAGGCCTTGTTTTTCTAACTCAACGAGCTTATCTGTCGCAATCGCTTCAATCTCGGGTACGACGTAGTCTGGTTGTTCTTTCTGAATCAGAGCCTCTAGTGCATCACCATCAAGCATGTCTAGTACGTAGCTACGGTGAGCAACCTGCATGGCTGGCGCATCTGGGTATCGATCGCAAGCGATGACTTCTAAGCCTAAACGTTGGCATTCGATGGCGACTTCTTTACCAAGCTCACCGGAGCCTAGCAATAACACACGGGTAGCACTTTCACGAGTTGCGGTACCAAACATATAAAATCCTTGCACATTCTTCAGGAAAATTTGGGTGAATCATACTGGATTTTACAAGGAAAGCAAACGTTTGCGCTGGTGTTTTTATTGGTGGAAGTAAGGAGGGTTTATTCGTAGAGATGTAGGGGTGTCCGCGGCTGAAGCCATGGACACCAATAGAGGAGCAAATACTAGGTTACTGAATATTTATTGATAAACACAAACTTAAATCGTCGCGTACTCAATTTGAATATCAGGGTTAATAGCCTCTAATGTGGCTTGAGTATCAGCAAGGTGGCTAATTTTACCGTTGGCGAGCTCTACTAACGCAGCGGTTTTAATGTCATTGATTGATTTACCTGCCAACAACAGTTGTCCAAGTGCAACTTGTAGCGGTGGTAGACTAGGGTTGAAAGCTGCATTTTCAGCATAGGCACCTTGAAAAGTGCTGCCACCGTTCAGCTCAACTGAGACACCGCTAAGGTTACTCGTATAAGGGGCGTGGCTACGATTCAGTGCAACCAGCGCTTTTTCCATTAGGGTGCTGACGTTATCAATAGAATTATTGTGTTTAACTGGTGTCATCAATCCTTCAGTGATCCCGAGATCTTTAGGGCCAAACGATTCAGGTAGGTATTCTTGTAATGTCTTTGCGTCACGTTCAGGCAATTGGATAACAAGATCTTGAGCGGTGGTAAGCTCGTTCATAAACTGACGACAGTGACCGCAAGGACTGAAGTTAATGGTAATGTCTTTTACGCCGGTCTCGCCTTTCATCCATGCGTGGCTGATTGCGGACTGTTCGGCATGAACAGTCTGGCCAAGTTGCGCGCCAAGAAACTCCATATTTGCACCAAAATAGAGTTTGCCTGATAACCCTCTCACGATAGCTCCAACATAAAAGTCGGAAATAGGTGCGTATGAGTACGCAGCTGCGAAAGGCAGCAATGCAACGCGTAATTCGTTATCGGCGAGCCCAGACACAGATAATAACGCCTCGAACTGTGCTGGAGTTAATGTAGCGTCGAAATTTTCGTGAGTGACGATAGGCTTTAGGTATCGACTAATAGCTTCTGGTGCTTCGGCTAACACTGAATCGAAACGATCCGTCATGCTTGTTCCTCTAATTTGGCTAATGTGTTTTTATTCATTCTATGTAACTTAGTGAAAAAATAGAGTGATGAAGATCACTCTATTTGATGTAACGATGGTTAACATTTCACAATTAGAGTGATGTCACACCATTGTTGCACTGAGGTTTACGATTTGAGCAACGGACATCTCGTCGATGAGCTGGCTTCACATTAATTGCCCTAGCCAAAGCGAAAATGCAAAAAATGAAGGTGCGAGCACTGAGGTTATGACACCGCAAATAACCAAAGCGAGAGAGCTGAATGCAGCATCTTTTGAATCTTTCTCTGCGCAAGTTGCGGTTCCTAATGCGTGAGAGACGGTTCCCATTGTTAACCCTTTGGCAATAGGGTGAGTCACACCGAGTAATTGATAGAGTGGGTAAGCTAAGATGGCACCAAATAGTCCAACGAGTAAGACGAGGATAGCAGCAATAGCCGGTTCTCCACCTAAATGGCTGGACACTTCCATCGCGATTGGGGTGGTGACAGATTTACCCAACAAGCTTGCGACTAATGTCATGTCAGCACCTAGCCACACTGCGATTAGCGAGGCGGTGAACATTGACCCAATACTACCAACGCTGCAGGCTAGAAGAATAATGCGCCAATTGGCTCGAATCTGAGGTATTTGTTCATACAGTGGATAGGCAAGGGCGACAACCGCGGGTTGCAGAAGAAAGCTTATCCATTCGTTGTCTTGATAATAAGTGTCAAATGGTACGTTGAAAGCAAGCAGTACCGGAATCAATATGACGATGCTAATAAGTAGCGGGTTGAACAATGGGTTCTTTACTTTCTGAGCGATAAAGCGAGCGAAAAAGAACACAATAATGGTCGCAAAAATCCACATTATTTATTCCCCTTCTTTAGAAAACGGTCAAGGAAGACAGAGAGCCCAATGAGGACGATCATCGTGCCACCAATTGCGCTGGCTAATATAGGCAATGCGTTGTTAATTAAGGTGTCGAAGTGGTTCATCAATCCGACACTGACGGGCACAAAAAGCAAAATCATATAGCGAATAAATGCATGGGCACCAGGCTGTACGACTTTGACTGGAATAACCCCGGCAGCCATCAGTATAAATAGTAATAACATGCCAAAGACGCTACCTGGGATAGACACATTGAGCAGGGTTTGAATGGTGTTTCCCGCGAACAGTGCAGCAAAAATCACAGTGAATGACAAAATATAATGAAGCGCAGTTTTGATCATGGCACCCTCATTTCGGTTTGGAACTAGTGACAGGTCAGTACTAGTTATCAGTAAAGTTAGTGATTGAATGACGTGCAGTCATAGATAATTCACGTATGGATGCGCTATGAAAGCCTCCATATGTGACGGTTGGGCAAGTTCTACGAGACTAGCTTTTCAACATAGCGGTAGACGGATTTCAATACCGTCATTTTTTGCTCGTCAGATTCGTTGTCTAGTACCAGATTTTCAAGACCAAGCATGTAGTCTTCAATTCGGTTTTCAAATTGTTCTCTACAATGGTTTGCCCACTTCAATTGTTCATGTTCGTCGAGTGTCCAAGGATAGTGGCGAGCACGATATCTGAAAAGTAACGGCTCAATTCTTGAATCACTAAATGAGATGTCTAGCGCCGCCAGATTATTCGGTTCGGTTTCTAGAATAATATCCATTGCCGCGCGATCAGATGGAGAGAAGAACGCACTATAGAGTTGAGTATCTACATCGTTGTCGTTATCAAACTCACGTTCGATGTTGTATAGCCCGATAAGTTTTTCACGAATTTCAGGGTTCTGCTTAAGACGTGAGAGATTGGTAAGACATTGCTGGCGGTCTATTCCAATGATTTCAGCGTTTTCAGCGGTGAGTGTTTTGGCTGGAGCCAAAATTGGGCATTTATTTAAGTGAATCAGCTTCAGTGGCACGGGTAGCTCATTCGGCGCTAAGTCTTCGCGTTTGGTGTAGAGTCGAGCATGTAATTCTTCAACCGATAAATCCAAAATAGGTTGAGGGTCTTTCGCAAGGTCAGCAACAATGACCGCATTTTGGTTAGTCGGATGCCAAGCAATAGGCACTACCCAACTGGTATATTGACATTCTCTTCCGAGCATACCTGATACATGCATAAGGGGCGTCATGTTTACGATGTCGACGAGTTCATTGAGTTTGCGCTTATTACGCATGGAGTAAAAGTAATCAAACAGCTTGGGTTGCGCGTTCTTAACTTTTTTTGCCAGTTCTATCGTGGCGATGACGTCAGCCATTGCGTCATGAGCGTTACTATGTTCAATGCCATTTGCTACCGATAAATGTTCCAGTTTGAAACTGGTAAAGCCATCTTCATTTTCAGGCCATTCAATACCCTCTGGACGCAACGCGTGGCAGGTTCGCATTAAGTCCAATAAATCCCAACGAGAGTTGCCATTTTTCCAACTCCAAGCGTATGGGTCGATAAAGTTACGATAGCAAGTATAACGCGTTACTTCGTCATCAAAGCGTATACTGTTATAACCAAGGTTAGTGGTGTTTGGTGTCGCCAATTCATGGTGTATTTTTTTGATGAATTCAGGTTCGCTTAGCCCTTTTTCCATGCACAATTGTGGTGTAATGCCTGTGATCAGTGCCGCTTCTGGGGAAGGCAAGTAATCAGAGGGTGGCTGGCAGTAGATGACAAGAGGCTCACCAATGATATTGAAATCCATATCTGTTCTAACACCAGCAAATTGACAGGGACGATCGTTAGCTGGACTAATTCCCCAAGTTTCATAATCAAAAAAGAAATAGCTGGGTTCGTGTTGCTGTGACATGGTCTTTCCTTAGTTCCTATCAGAGAGTGGCTGATGGAGGTTATTACTGAAGTACACTGACTCTACTTGAAGTGATGGTAAGTTATTAGGTATAGCCCTTAAGCAAGCGAAGATGCAGGTTTAAAGGGAATGGCACAACCATCAGCAATATCAAGTGGTTTGGTACAGAGATAACATCTATTAGACCACTGAGCTAAGTTCATGGCAAACGAGATCACGGTTTAATCCAGCTCAGATGAGTGATGGAATGCGGAAAGTCTTGATCTTGCATGAATATCGCTCGGTTTCTGTTGCTTAGGCTGTGATTCGAGGCTCCGGTGTCCGACAAGTTTTACGTAACGACAGGTAATGGTTTACTTATACGGACACCTTGGAGCGTGTGTTATTGCACTCGGATATTTACTTGTTTGTCTAGTTTCTCAAGCAATACATCTCGTTTAAATGGTTTAGGGAGGTAATCATCCATACCACAATCAAAACACTTTTGTATGTCGTCATCTAGAACGGAAGCGGTGAGGGCGATGATGTGCTTACGAGCTAAATTTTTAGAAGATTCGTATTGGCGAATGGCAACCGTGGCGTCAAAACCGTCCATAATGGGCATCATGCAATCCATTAGAATAAGCCCAATACGTTCATGTTGCTGTTGATAAATTGTACTGGCCTCTTGTCCATTGTTTGCGATGACAAACTCGATACCGAGCTTTTTCAAATTGATGGACACTATTTGTTGATTCACCTTGTTGTCTTCAACAATTAGGATCTTGGAGTTTGATAATGGTAGGGATTCGATGATTGCCTGAGGCACTTGGGCTGGCTCTTGTTCAAATGCTGATCTTATGGTGTGACTCAGTCTCATGCCAAATACTGGCGAGGTGATAAATGCAGCAACATCGAGTTCATCATGAGCGTTGGTTAGCTGGTTATCTCTTAGAAAAACGATAGGGTGGGACGTTAACTGTGCTGCGTGTTGACGGTAGACCTTAATATCATCAAGGATGACGACCCGTCGTGGGGTGGCGCTTTCTGACACTAAAGCGTTAGGTGCAACGACGGTAGACTGGAAACCAAATCGACGCAGCTCTTCAACAAACAGCGAGTTCGCGTGATGGGTAATGTACAGTACGGATATGTGTGATTGCTGGGTAAGTTGCTGGTCGTCTCGCTCAAACTGTAATGAAAAAGAAAATTCACTGCCTTGCCCTTTGGTTGAGCTCAATTGAATGTTTCCGCCCATCATGGTGATCATTTTTGATGAAATTGCTAAGCCAAGTCCGGTTCCGCCGTATTGTTGAGAGGTTGATGAATCCTCCTGTCTAAACTCCTCAAAGATATGTGTTTGTTTCTTTGGGTCAATACCAACGCCAGTATCTCGAACTGCAAGATGGATCGTCACGGTAGAACTCTGTTGTTCCATCATTCTAGCGGTAAAAGTGATAGTGCCCGTTTCCGTAAACTTGATCGCATTTGAAGCGAGGTTCATAAGCACTTGTCTTACTTTTTGTTCGTCTGCTTTTATATAGTTGGGTAATTGGGGGTCAATATCGATAGCAATCTCTATGGATTTTTGTTGCGCTTTAGGCACGATGAGTGCAGCCGTATCGAACAACACTTCTTTAATTGCACAGGTATGGGGGCAGATCTCGAGATGCCCGGATTCAATCTTAGAAAGATCCAAAATGTCATTGATAAGCATTAGTAAAGTTTGCGACGAAGAACTAATCGTTGAGAGGTAGTCTTTTTGAATGGCGTTAAGCTTTGAATCTGTGAGGATTTCGGTCATCCCCAAAATGCCATTCAGCGGGGTTCTGATTTCATGAGACATATTTGCTAAGAAAGCGCTTTTAGCACGATTAGCTTGCCTTTCGTGTTCTCTTGCGTCTATTAATTGCTTTTCTAGTAATGATGTTTGGCGAATGACGTAGAGCAACGTGAGAATGATGGCCGCAATCAAAGCGATCGTGGTCAAGGTTCGGTAGTTTTCGTAAGTCGCCATTTTATTGGTAATTTGGTTAGGTAAAATGTCAAATAGCGTATTGAGTTTGGCTTCAAGCTGATGAACCGTGGTGCGTAAGTCACCGTGGCGTCCGTCGTTGTGAGTGTAACCAAAATCTTTATACGCTGATTGCAGCGTATAAAAAGCTAATTTGAATTTAGCAAAGGCATTAAATAATTCGAAAGAATGTTGCTGAGCAGCAATTTCGCTTTCCATCTGATTCAAAGTACGATCGATGCGTGGTAAAACCTTAACGTCAAAATCGGAAAAAAACTGATACATCAAGTCTTGCGTCGTTAAGGCAATATGATCTAATGAGGGGTCATTGCTCTTAATAAGCTCATGCCCCAAGCTAAGTGAGCTATCCCTTAGGTTATCGATGAGTCCGTTTTGGTGGTCACTACCATGAATAACGACAACAAGGTCAGCGAGCGACAGAAAGGATTGAACGTAATTGTCTATGTAATTAAGGGCATGCTGGTTAGAGTAATCGGTGTCTATACCAGAGCGTTGAATTTGCTCATTAACTTTGCTTAATTGCTCCGTTAACGTTACGTAGCTGTCTTGCATCTTTTCAATGTACTGACTATCCACTCGAGCGATAAAGTCTTTTTCATGTCGCCTCATTAACAACATGCCATTAGACGCAGTCAAAATATCACTCTTAAGTGACATCAACTGATTCTTTGAACGCTCAACACTATATTCCGTATAAAAAAATAGCGCCAAAAAGCCCAATATTGTTGCGGCACCCACCACCAACGTTTTTCGAATATTACGTGCATGAAACGGTTCAGCTTGAGGCATGGTTCCAAGTCCTTTAAGTCGTACCACGAGTGTCATTTGTTGTCGTGAATATAGAGAGTAACAAAAATGTCACATTTAGACAAAAGGGACCTTTTTGGAGAGTGACATGATGTGGTTTAACAATTTAAGCCTCAAAATTAAGGTAATGGTACCGGTAATTTTGATGGCGACGATATTCGGTGGATTGGTAGTTTACAATGCGTCGTTGTTTAGTAAGCAGGCTGCTATTAATGATCAGTTAAATAATGAAATTCAGCCGGTAATGAACGCTTTAGAAGATGCCTATCGCGATTTTTACCAAGTATCAACGGCCGGATATGCGTTTATAATTGCAACAGACAACAAAGAAGAAGTAGAGAAGCAGCGCTTTGAATTTGAAGATAACGCTTACAATGCCGTGCCACGAGTGAGCCGGGTTCAGGAACTGATTGACGTAGGTGTACTAGACCGACGTTTTTCTCCTTACTTAAAACAGCTATTGGCTGATACGAAGGTATTTGTGAGTGAATACGAAGCGTTGTTTGCCTCTCCTAGTGATGCTTATCAGCGTTTTAATGACAGAGAAAAGTCGATAACTGGACTATTTGTCGACATAAGAAGCAACTTAAAGGTGATTTTGGACGAGATTGAGCGTCTACAAGACCAAGCGCGAATTGACAGTGAACAAGCGGTAACAGAAGCTGAACTAGCAATAGAAGTGGGTACTGTCGTTGCGATATTTATTGCTCTCGTTGTTGCGGTTTTTGTATCGAAGCTCATCGTTGCACCAGTTATCGTGCTCGAAAAATCAATGGCCGAAATTGCCTCTGGTGATGGTGATTTAACACAGCGCGTAAAGGTCGAATCGACCGATGAAATTGGCCATTTAGCGGGATCGTTTAATCAATTTGTCGATCGCATCCAAACCACCGTCTCTGAAGTTGTTGAGTCCACATCTGAGGTAAGAGAGCACACGAACGTGTTGATTAACTTGGCCAGCCAGATTACGCGAGCTTCACAGTCGCAACAGCAAGAAAGTGAAATGGTCGCCACTGCAATTAATGAAATGCGCGCCACGAGCGACAATGTGAGTCAAAACGCACACGAGGCAGCACAAGCAACCGATCGTAGCGCAGACGAAGCAAGGCATGCGAATGAAGGCATCGGGTTAACCGTATCTTCCATTGAAGGCTTGGCTCAAGAGTTAATTACGTCCGAAGAAAGCGTTCACCGATTAACGAGTGATGTCACCAATATTGCGTCTGTGCTGGATGTTATTCGAGGGATTGCTGAACAAACTAATTTATTGGCATTGAATGCGGCTATAGAGGCAGCGAGAGCAGGTGAGCAAGGGCGAGGCTTTGCCGTTGTTGCTGATGAAGTTCGTTCTCTCGCCAGTAAGACCCAAGAAAGTACAGGCGACATTCAAACTATGATTGAGCGCTTGCAGCAAGGCGCATCGGTAATGGTGCAAGCAATGGAATCTAGCCGCTCAACGAGCAATGAAACGATCAGTCTTGTTCAGACGGCTTCAACCTCTTTAGCGGAAATTACCAGTTCAATTACAATCATTAATGAAATGAATGCACATATTGCGACTGCTGCAACTGAACAAACCGCAGTCAGTGAAGAGCTAAATGGTAGCATTCAAAAAATAGCCTCCGACAGCCACAAAATGTCAGATATCATTAAGCAAGCGGAGCATGCATGCATCACTTTGGAATCACGGTGTGAAAACTTAGATAGAGCTGTGGGTCAATTTAAAGTTTGATCAGTTGTTAGGTTCATAATCGAATGATGAGTGTTTAAAACAGAGTCGCATACCCCCTACGGGTTATGTGACTTTGATCGTATTTATCAGTGTTGTATTTCTTTCCAGCCAGTCTCACCAAAACAGTGCAACCAAATGAGCAAATGTAACAGGTTGCATCCTTTCGTGATGCCAATAATATGGCACATAGTAATCCTTATATTATTCACACGCTTATATTGTTAGAACTAATAGGTGTAATAATTGATATGTTCATTATGAGTGCAGTTATTTAGCTTATATCTTTTAACAAGCAAGAAACACATCGCTAACATCTATTTGAATTTCTATATTTATCAGCATCTTATGGTTTCTATTTTTTCTTTGGTAAATTGAAAATATGTGAGTTGTCAATTTCACACTGATGTGTGATGACTCGCTACTAATTGTCTATCGTTTGAATTTAATTGCTGTATCTATATTAAGTTTTTATTAACATCGATTTGTTTAGAAAAGTTGTAACATTTGCAAGGTAAATTAAATAATAAAGATAAACATCATTCTAAATATAGAGTGGAACAGATTTTGAGATTGGTTAATAGTTAGTTGTTAGGAATGGAGTCAAGGAATGAAAAAACTTGCGTTAATTACGGGGTCAAAGGGTGGTATAGGTTCAGCAATATCCTCTCGCCTTGTGGAAAACGATTATCGATTGATCGCGACTTATTATACAGGTAAGTATGAGTGTGCGAAAGAATGGTTTGAATCAAAGGGTTTTACTGATGAGCAAGTTCGTTTATTTGAGCTTGATGTGACCAATACGAACGAGTGCCAAAGAAAGCTTGAAGAAATTCAAGAAGAAGAAGGCACTTTTGATTTAGTTGTTAATAATGCCGGTATTACTCGAGATGGACAGTTTAAAAAAATGTCTGCAGAAGCATGGTTCGAGGTTATTAATACCAACTTAAATAGTGTCTTTAATGTAACGCAACCCTTATTTGCGGCGATGTGCGAAAAGGGAGGGGGACGCGTTATTAATATTTCCTCAGTAAACGGTCAAAAAGGGCAGTTTGGGCAAGCTAACTATTCGGCCGCGAAAGCAGGCATGATTGGTTTTACCAAGGCATTAGCCGCAGAAGGTGCTCGCTCAGGAGTAACCGTCAACGTTATTGCGCCTGGTTATACTGGAACACCGATGGTGGAAGCGATGCGTGAAGATGTGCTTGATTCGATCAAGAGCACAATTCCTCTTAAGCGATTAGCTAAACCTGAAGAAATAGCGGCGGCCGTCGCCTTTTTAGCTAGCGACGACGCAGCGTATATTACGGGTGAAACGCTATCCGTCAATGGCGGCTTATACATGGCTTAAGGAGAGTAGGCAATGAAAAAAGTATATATCATCGCTGCGAAGCGAACCCCGATTGGTAGTTTTGGTGGCAGTTTGAAAAATTGCTCAGCGGGTCAGTTAGCGGCTCAGGCCATAAAGGGTGCGCTCGCATCTTGTGCTGTTAATGAAGCTGACATTGATGAGGTTATTGTTGGTAATGTTATTAGTGCAAACCAAGGAATGGGGGTTGGGCGACAGGCTGCGCTCTACGCGAATATTCCAGAGCAGGTTCCTGCGTATTCGTTGAATATGGTTTGTGGCAGCGGTATGAAGTCAATCATGGACTCAGTCTCCCATATTAGGGCGAGTGAAGCTGATGTCGTGGTTGCTGCTGGTGTTGAGGTAATGTCGCAGATTCCATTTACCCTACCATCCAATGTACGCTCTGGGCATAAAATGGGCGATATGTCAGCGAAAGACTTACTGGTATCTGACGGATTAACAGATGTATTCAATGGCTACCACATGGGGGTAACGGCAGAAAACGTCGCTCGTGAAATCAATATTTCGCGTGAGGATCAAGAT
The DNA here is from genome assembly GCF_050337205.1 of Vibrio nomapromontoriensis. Lineage (NCBI taxonomy): Bacteria > Pseudomonadati > Pseudomonadota > Gammaproteobacteria > Vibrionales > Vibrionaceae > Vibrio > Vibrio nomapromontoriensis. Next base: position 69,043 of record NZ_JAKJSS010000007.1, on the reverse strand, counting down.
GCGTATGCATTAGAAAGCCAAATGAAGGCTGTTGCCGCGATAGAAGCTGGGCGCTTCAATGATGAAATTGTTCCTGTTGACATTAAAATTAGGCGCCAACCCGCCCAGTTTACAACAGATGAGTATCCAAAATCTGATGCAACGTTGGCAGGCTTAACTAAGTTAAGGCCTGCATTTGACAAGGAAGGGACGGTAACGGCTGGGAATGCATCTGGTATTAATGATGGAGCAAGTGCTGTCGTGATTGCTTCTGAAGATGCCGTTAAGCGATTAGGTTTAACCCCGCTTTGTGAAATTGTGTCAACGGCACAAACTGGCTTAAGCCCTAAAATTATGGGGTTAGGACCCGTCGAAGCGGTTAAGCAAGCTTTAAATAAAGCCGAACTTTCGCTATCTGATGTGGATACATTTGAGTTTAACGAAGCGTTTGCAGCACAAGCTCTAGGTGTTATTAGAAGCCTGGCAGAGGAGTGCTCAGTGCCGTCTGAGTCGATTATAGAAAAATCCAACCCTAATGGTGGTGCAATTGCACTTGGACATCCATTGGGTGCATCGGGAAATCGAATTGTGGTGACGTTAATTCATGAAATGATGCGCGAAAATCACACTTATGGTGCAGCGACATTATGTGTGGGTGGTGGAATGGGTACGGCACTTATTCTAAAACGCTGTTAATCAATTTATATATTGTAATGCAGCTATAAATTATTAATTAAATACTGAACTGTTATTTCTAGGAGAGCGACTATGTACACAGATATTTTTAAAGTAATTAACGAGCAATCAGAAAAAACACTCGAACCTTATGCGAAATTTAGCAAGTTAATGACAAAAAATGTTGAAACATTGACCGAGTTACAACTAAATGCTATGCGAACGTATAGTGAATTAGGTCTTTCCCAGATGAAAGCTGTAGCGGAAGTGAAAGATATTTCTTCTTTGACTGTTTTTAACACGCAGCAAGTTACGTCACTAACTCGTTTATCACAACAAATGATGGATGATAGCAATAAGCTTCAACAGGTTGCTAAAGAGTTTAAAGATGATATTGAAACATTGACGACCGAGACAATTAAAACTAATACGCCAGCTTAATTAGGCCATATAAGTATATGTTAGGGGTTTCGGGGTACATCGTATCTCGTGCCCCTTTTTTATTTTTTAGAAAAGGGTTTGAATTATGTTTCAAAACTTCTTTTCGGACTACCTTGTAACATTGCAGGAAAGTAACCAGCGATGGTGGAAAGATTTCGAGCAGGGCAAGGCAGCCGTTAATAATCCGCTTTCAAAAGCGATGCAAGAACTCAATATAGAGGATACTGCAGAATTCATGGATAAAGCATCTAAGCAGCCAGCAGCGATGCTTGATGTTCAGATGAAATGGTGGATGCAACAGTTAGAAATTTGGCAGCGCGCTGCCCTTCAAAATGATAAAACAGACGTGATATCTGTCGAGAAAGGTGATCGTCGCTTTGAAGATGCGGCATGGAGAGATGAAGCGTTTTACAGCGTTATCAAACAGTCTTATGTACTGTTTAGTCAAACCTACCTCGACACCATAAATGCGGTTGAAGGTGTTGATGAAAAGGCGAAAGAAAGGTTAGCTTTTTTCTCTCGACAAACCTTGAACGCCTTGTCGCCAAGCAACTTTATCGCAACTAATCCTGAGTTACTTCAATTAACGTTGGAGCAAAAAGGGGAAAATTTGCTCTCCGGTATGCAGCAGCTTCAAGAAGATATGGAGGCCAGTGCCGACGTGCTTAAGATCAGAATGACCAATACTAAGTCGTTTGATATTGGCAAGCACGTAGCCAACACAAAGGGGGATGTCGTATTTAAGAATGATCTCTTTGAGTTGATTCAATATCGACCGTTGACAGAATCCGTCAATTCGACACCGCTACTCATTGTTCCGCCTTTTATTAATAAGTATTACATACTAGATCTTCGAGAAAAGAACTCGATGGTTAAGTGGCTTTTAGAGCAAGGCCATCCGGTTTTCATGATGTCATGGCGTAACCCTGGAGCGGAACAAGCAACAATAGAATTTGGTGATTATGTCACTGAAGGCGTCGTTAAAGCCGTGTCAGCAATCGAGGCAATCACAGGGCAAGAACAAGTGAATGCTGCGGGTTATTGCATTGGCGGAACCGTGCTTGCTTCAACGGTTGCTTACTATGCTGCGAAACGCATGAAAAAACGTATAGCGTCGGCGTCATTTTTCACTACGCTTTTGGATTTCGAACAACCCGGTGAGGTTGGAGCATACATTAATGACACGATCGTTAGCGCTATTGAAGCGCAAAATAATGAACAGGGTTATATGGACGGTCGTTCTTTAAGTGTGACGTTTAGCTTGTTGCGAGAGAACAGTTTGTATTGGAACTACTATATAGACAACTATCTAAAGGGAAACAGCCCGGTTGATTTTGATTTACTGTATTGGAACAGCGATAGTACCAATGTAGCGGCATCAACGCACAATTTCTTACTTCGGAAGTTATATTTGGAAAACCAGTTAGTCCAAAATAAGGGCGTAAAAGTAGGAGGCGTGTGGATTGATCTGAATAAAATTCGTATCCCTAGTTATTTTGTTTCTACTAAAGAAGACCATATTGCTTTGTGGCAAGGTACCTATCGAGGTGCATTGCAGGTTGGTGGAAACAAGACATTTGTATTGGGAGAATCTGGTCATATTGCTGGCATTGTCAACCATCCTGCAAAGGAGAAATATGGTTATTGGACTAACTCCACACTGGAAGAGTCAGCTGATGATTGGATGAACAACGCAGAGCATCAAAAAGGGTCTTGGTGGATTCATTGGGATAAGTGGTTGAGTCAATTTAATGCTGATGAGAAGGTTGCTCCCTATTCTGTGGGCAATGAAGCGTTTCCGGTACTGTGCGATGCGCCGGGTCAGTATGTGTTGCAAACGTTACCCATTGAGAACTCATCGGCAGGTTCCAATGCCGATCACTCAAAGGCTGAAGTTTCAGAAAGTACATAAATCGGCAGTTGAATTGGTCATTGGTATAGTTCACCTTATCAAATGAAAGCAATTCAAAACATGCAGTACAGATAAAGTGAGTGTGGAGGCCTAAATCATGGTTTCTACACTGCTTACTGCTTACTGCTTACTGCTTACGTACGTATTTCCTCACAAAGTGAAATGAACGCATTTAAAAACTCCTTTAGGCCTTAGACCTTAGACCTGAGTTTAGTGCTTATCACTTTTCCTATTTATCGATTCGTCTATCTGTCAGTAACGAGCTAGGCGCAATACGTAACGCCTTAGCGTGTATCCGTAAAATACTTTAAACTCTTTAATAAATGCATAAAATACTAAGTGTATTTTCAAGTATTGAGGTTGTCATGGATATCGAAACGTTAGAACAAAAAGTCAGCTATATTCTTGGGCGAGAAGTGGCCACGGAGTTAGCAAAAAAGTCGTTTCCTAAAATGAACATCAAAATTATCCAAGAAGCCATTATGGATACGTTCTTGCAAAAAGAATGGCCTTTTGATCCCCAGAATGCGGAGTCATTGAAAGCCGAACTTGAAGAGCAAAGAAAACAGGCAGAAACCACGTTAGAGCAGCAAAAAGCCAATTATGAACGTGAGTTCTTCACCAAGAATGGCCAACGTGACACAGTATTGAGCCACAGTTCCGGGATTCAGTATGAAATTCTAAACGAAGGAAATCATCCTGTAGATGTGACACCACAGAGTACCTTATCCGTGCGTCATAAAACTTGGCTATTGAATGGGCAGTTAGTTGATGGATCTGCGCATTTACCTCAACCGATGACTGTTCAGCTACATCAAGTACCACTTGCATGGATGGTGGCGTTGAAAGAAATGAATGTTGGTGCGACGTGGCGACTGTATGTACCTAGTCATCTAGCTTACAAAGAGAACACCCATCAAACCGTTCCTGCTGATACTGCGGTCATTTTTGATTTGCACGTAGAACAAGTGATGTAATAGATTTTAGTAGAGAGATATAACCCAAAAAACCAGTGCTCAGCGCTGGTTTTTTGGGCTTTGTCTTCCTGTAATATTTTAAAAACAGGATGATATTATTTTTTCTAATGTCATCATTAAAAGATAGTAATATATAAAATATAAGCATATGTAAAATTTTACGCTGAATTTTTATTGTTATACGACCATTTGTGTTAATGGTTTGTTGGTGTGCGGTCATTTTAGTGTGAGGTTGGTCACGATGCGGATTAGCGAAACAAATTTCTCATTCTAATTTGGCGCGTCTTGCTGCTAATCTGCAGGCGCTTTTGATGACGCCATCACTAAGCACTATAAAAATAAGGAGTAATTATGACTAATGCAAAGAAACCAATGTCACTCACGACACGAGTGATCATCGGTATGGTTGCTGGTATTTTAACGGGTTTCGCAATTCGAGCCCTATTTGCTGAAAATGGATTTGTCGACGCATACATTGTAAATGGTCTTTTTGAAGTCGGCGGGCAGATTTTTATTGCCAGCCTTAAAATGCTTGTTGTGCCACTGGTCTTTGTTTCTCTTGTTTGTGGTACTAGTTCACTGAAAGATGTGACGACACTCGGTCGATTAGGCGGTAAAACGGTTTTGTTTTACGTTGCGACAACCGCAATTGCCATTACATTAGCTCTGACCATGGGAACGTTGTTCCAGCCAGGACAAGGGGCCGACTTAACCGCGGCTAGTACTTTTGCTTCTGCAGAGGCTCCGTCCCTAGGTCAGGTGATTATTGACATGTTCCCAACGAACCCGATCAGCGCGATGGCAGAAGGCAAAACGCTTCAAGTTATTGTCTTTGCGGTTTTGTTTGGTATTGCTATCAGTGCAGCGGGTGAACCTGGCGAGCGTATTGCAGCCATGTTTAGAGATCTGAACGATGTGATAATGAAGCTTGTTGCTTTACTAATGAACATCGCACCATTCGGTGTCTTCTTCCTTATGGCTAAGTTGTTTACTGGTTTGGGAATCAGTGCCATTTTTAATTTGGCCGAATATTTCCTAGTTTTGACGGCAACGTTATTGCTACACGGTCTAGTTACTTATAGCGTACTATTAAAGTCATTCACGGGCCTTAGTCCGTTGACATTTATGAAGAAGATGGAAGATGCGATTATGTTTGCATTTTCTACAGCATCATCAAACGCGACGATTCCAGTTACAATGGAAACGGCGCAAAACCGTTTAGGGGTAGACAATAGAGTCTCATCGTTCACCATTCCTCTAGGGGCAACCATCAACATGGATGGTACCGCGATCATGCAAGGTGTGGCGACGGCATTCATTGCTCAAGCGTTTAACATAGACCTGACAATGGGAGATTATCTAACGGTCATCCTAACGGCGACAATTGCGTCAATTGGTACGGCTGGTGTTCCTGGTGTAGGTTTGATTATGCTAGCAATGGTTCTTAATCAAGTAGGCTTACCTCTTGAAGGTATTGCGTTGATTATGGGTGTTGACCGCCTGCTTGATATGATTCGTACCGCGGTTAATATTACCGGTGATAGCGCAGTAACGTGTATTGTAGCTAAATCTGAGGGCTCGTTAGATATCAATAAATTTAATGACCCTGCCGCAGGACAAAAAGAAGAAACGGTTGAGTTAGCACGAACGTAACGTGAGTAAGCCATAATTGTTATTCATGATAACAATTATGGCTAAAGCGTGAATTGAAAACCAGCGGATAATATTCGCTGGTTTTTTTGTTTAAAGTAGACGATTTTTAAATAAAAGTGGGCAGCTCGTTGGTAATACCAACATTACTGCCAGTGGCAAAATGCTAAAGGTGATAGTGGTGTCAGCCAGTGGTTCACCATCTAAGTTCGTCGGCATGATATTGTCTGAAACCCATTCAATGGTTTTAACTTGGTTACGTTTTACAAATTGACCGGTAAAGTCGTCTTCTTGTATCAACTCATCGAGAACGGTTGGAATATCGGAAGGCGTGAATTCTTCTAAAGACACAACATCTAAATAACCATCATCAATATATGCCATAGGGGCAAGAGCTTGACCACCTCCGGCCATGCGACCATTGCAAACCGCCCCTATGACAATATGGCTATCAATGACATGCCCATCATATTTTACTGTACCTTGAAAGGGTTGAAAGTTAATCGCTTGAACGAGTCCGGCTAGCGTGTAGGCACCGCCACCGAGGAAGTTTTTCAACGCAATAGGGGTGTTCGCGGTCACTTGTGCACCAAAACCAGCGGTCGCGATATTAATAAAATGTCGTTGGTTCGCTTGTGCGGCGTCTACAGGGAATGCTTGTCCTGTTAGAGCAAGTTTTAGTGCGTCATAAGGCGAGTTGGTTGGAATAGTACAAGCGCTTGCAAAGTCATTGGCGGTTCCCAAGGGTAAAATCGCTAATTGTACGTTAGCGTCCTTGTTTCTGAGCAGAGAGTCGACAACTTCATTAACAGTGCCGTCGCCACCGCCTGCGATAAGACGTTGAACACCTTGTTTGCAAGCTTCTGTCACTAAACGGTCCATGTCGCCTGATTCCCATGTCACGCGTACTTCAATGTCATAACCTTCAGTACGAAGTTGGTTCACAGCTTGTCTAATATCTTCTTGGGCGGCTTTTTTGCCATTAAGAAGTAGGCGTGTCGTCATGATGGCTCCATCGTATCGGTTGATTACGGTCTATTTTAAGCACGATTACTGCGATTAACTGTTAGCGTTACAAGTGAATTCTGTTTGGCCTAATCTGGTTGCTCAGGTGCTTTAATCTGGGTTTAGGACTGATGGCAGCGCTGTACTGGCTAATAGATTTAATCATTACAGCGCTAATGTTGTTACTAGAATAACTGTTACTATAGTACAAACGTTTCAATGGCTTTAGCGACACCATCTTCGTCGTTACTATCTGTGATGTAATCGGCTAAGGCTTTGGTTGCATCCATCGCGTTTGCCATCGCAACCCCTTTTCCAGCAAACTGGATCATGTGGTGGTCGTTTTCCGCGTCACCAAAACACATTACTTGGTCTGGGGAAATACCGAGCTGTTTAGCGACCACACTGACGCCTTCTCCTTTATTGCTTAAAGGATTAAGAAACTCTAAGAAGAATGGGGCACTTTGTACAATAGTATAAGTATCTTTAAACGAACTCGGAATATGCGTAATGCCTGCTGTTAACTGACTTGGTTCGCCCACAATCATGGCTTTAATGATGCTATGGTCGTCTTCCAATTTGTCGAAATCGTACACGGTAATATCGAGTTTATTTATCTCGGCTTCATGATCGGTGTAAGGGTTAGCCTCAGTGGTGATAAGGCCCAACTCTTGGCTAAATGCATGGCAATATAAACCAAGCTGTTTAGCGAGAGCGGCGATTTCTTTTGCGCTGCGGCCATCTATGATTTTTTGGTGAAGAACTTCACTGCTTTGCGTTTTTTGAACAAACGCACCATTGAAGTGAATAATGTAGTCGTCGGGTGAATTTAGTTCAAGTTCATTAACAGCATCAAGCATTCCATTGATTGGGCGCCCGGAGGCGAGTACGACGGTTACGCCTTTGTCTTTTGCCGCTTGAATAGCGCGCTTAGTGCGCACGGAAATTTTTTTATCAGATGTGAGAAGTGTGCCATCCATATCAATGGCGATGAGTTTATACACAGTAACTTACCTTAAATTAAAACAATGCCGCTAGAATAAAAAAACTCTTAGAGAACTACCAGACATTTAGGTGGTGACTTTGTGTTGAATTTCTAATACGCATACTTTAAGGTCTGCACATCGGTTATCAATAGTCATGATTAGCAGCTTTTAATGAATACTACGCAATACAAAATCAACGAAATGTTTGAGACCATTCAAGGCGAGGGCGTTTATACTGGTGTCCCTGCGGTGTTTGTTCGTCTACAGGGGTGCAGTGTCGGTTGTGCTTGGTGTGATACTAAGCAGACATGGCTTGCTGAGAAGGGGGATGAACGCACATTTGGGGAAGTAATTGCAAAGCAAGGCGATGATCCTACTTGGTACTCTGCTTCCGCGAGTGATGTGATTACCCAGTACAAAGCATTGGGCTATAACGCTAAACACATTGTCATCACCGGTGGTGAACCCTGTGAGTTTGATCTACTTTCTTTAACGCAGGCATTTGAATCGATTGGCTGTCAGTGTCAGATTGAAACCAGTGGTACAGCCCCGGTTAGCGTTACCGAAAACACATGGGTGACAGTGTCACCAAAGGTGGCGATGAAAGGCAAGCTACCAGTTCTGACATCAGCGCTAGAAAGAGCAAATGAAATCAAGCACCCAGTGGCAACGCAGAAAAATATAGACCAGCTTGATGAACTACTCGTAGGTGTGACATTAAAGCCTAATGTTGAGATTGCCTTACAACCCATCAGCCAAAAATTACGGGCGACTGAGCTGTGTATTGAAACGTGTATTAAGCGTAACTGGCGTCTCTCAGTTCAAACACATAAATATCTCAGTATCGCGTAATAGGATTAGGAATAACTAGAATGAAAAAAGCCGTCGTCGTATTTAGTGGGGGGCAAGACTCCACTACGTGTTTAGTGAAAGCGTTGCAGGAGTACGATGAAGTACATGCCATTACGTTTGACTATGGGCAGCGTCATAAGTTAGAAATTGAAGTCGCACAAGCATTGGCCAAAAAGCTGGGTGTTGCCGCGCATAAGGTGATGGATGTAGGCTTGCTAAATGAACTCGCGATAAGCTCACTTACCCGCGATGATATTCCTGTGTCACATGAACTTGGTGAAAATGGCTTACCAAATTCATTTGTGCCAGGCCGTAACATTTTGTTTCTAACTCTTGCTGGAATATATGCATATCAAATTGGCGCACAGAGTGTTATTACAGGGGTTTGTGAAACGGATTTTTCGGGCTACCCTGACTGTCGTGATGAGTTTGTAAAGTCGATGAATACGGCTTTAATTCAAGGGATGGATAGAGCGTTTACCATTGAAACACCACTTATGTGGTTGGACAAAGCCGAAACGTGGGCTCTTGCTGACCAGCATCAAGCGTTAGCGTTAGTACGTGAAGAAACGCTCACTTGTTATAATGGCGTGATTGGAGATGGGTGTGGGGATTGTCCTGCGTGTGATCTTCGGAAAAATGGGCTACAGCACTACTTGGATAACAAACTAGCTGTGTCAGACTCGTTAACGAAAAAGCAAGCGGGATAAACGGTATTGATTATAAACGGTATTGTTTAATAGGTCTGTAATTTAGTACTGACATAAAAATAGAGGCAAAAGCCTCTATTTATTATGTGTTATGGGTTCTATTTCAGGTACAGCTTAGCGAGATCAGATGGTTCTAATTCTTTACCATCTAACTGCGTGTTCCAGTTTGCACCAATTAAGACACCATCTTCTGCAAGAGTTAGTAACCAATCTTCCACAAAGATATCTAACGGAATGTGTAACACTTCAAAATCGGCCCACTCTTCAACATTATGTAATTTTGCTTCTTCTTCTGAAGACCAAAATGGCATCACTTCAGAATTTTCGAATTCCGTTGAGTCACATGCCAACCAACCTTCTTCATTTCGTAGACCCCAAACTAGCTCAGTAGCTTTGGTGTCACGAATGAAAAGTTCTAGGTTTTGCTCGACATCTGAAGTCAATTTGCTCATGATTTTTATACTCTTAGTAATAACTGCGTTAAGAGTAGCACGAGTTTCAAAAGAACTAAATGAGCGACATTAAAAAGGGCAGTCGATTTGACCGCCCTTAGCAAAAATAGCGCTTAAGAAGGGGCTATTTATCTATTTTAGTAAATATTGTCCATTGTTTTTCTACTTCGCCCTTATATCCTACAACCGAGGCGACCACTTTGCGGTTCATCGCATGGGAGAATTCATTGTTTCCTAATTCTTCTGGTTTTGTGTCTCCGAAGCCAATAATAGTCAGTCTGTCGGGGGCGATTCCATTGTTAATTATCGCTTGCCTAACAACGTCGGCACGGTTTTGTGACAATACCAAATTCTTTTCTGGGTTGCCGACGATACTCGCATATCCTTGAATTTCAATCGTGGTATCTGGGTAGGCTTTCAAAAAATCAGCCATTTGTCGAATTTGATTTTGAAAAACAGATTTGATTATCGTTGAGTTATTATCGAACAACACTCTAATTGCCATTGATTGTGTGGTATCGATATGTTTTTCACAGCCGTCGTTATCGATAACTGAGCCATTAGGAGTGACAACACATAAATCTCTTGCATTGATAACGCCGTCACTATCATCGTCAATTAAATCTGCTTTCTGGTCTGCTAAAGGAGTAGGTATGTAGTCGTACTCATCCTGATCACGAGTGGTGGCGGTTGAGGTGGCTGAAAACGCCACTAGGCTACAAAGTAACAGTAAATTTTGTAGTTTCATGATTTAGTACTCCACCTTTTCATTCCACTCTTTTGGGGTGTCAATACGTAGCCCTTGTAACAAGTTGCCAGTGGCATTCATAACGCGATATTTAGCCAATTGCTCAGCGTACTTTGCGTCCAAATAACCTTTTCTCGCTTCGAACAATTCATTCTCTGTATTGAGAACGTCAAGAAGCGTTCGTTTACCTATTTTGTATTGCTTTTGATAAGCAACAACGGTATCGGATGCAGAATCTACGTGATCAGCTAAAAATTCTTTTTGTTGCACCGTGAATTCAAGTCCCGTCCATGACAGATTTAACCCTTCTTCAACCATACGGAACGTGCGGTCACGGAAATCTTTGGCCTTGTTTAATTGATAAGCTGCGGCTTCTGTGCGGTCGGAATCAGATCCACCGTTATACAGATTGTAACGCATTCGAACCATTGCTCTGGTTTCGTTATCAGTGCCGATGTTGCCGCCAGCGTCATCACGCCAATTGTGACCCGCATCGATGTAGAAAGTAGGGTAGTTTACACCTTTGGTTTGTTGATATTGAAAACGAGCTGAGTCGACATCGACTTGCGAAATTCGAATGACGGGGTGCTGCTCTATGGCAATTTCAAGGGCTTGATCGACGGTTGGTGGAATAGCGTTAAGGTCCGCCTGTGGGTATTTCAGGCCAAGTGGTATTTGTCCAACGATACGTTTAAATTGCGTGTGGGTGTCAAATAAGTTGTTTTGGGCAGCAAGTAAGTTTCCGTGAGCTTTTGCAATACGGGCTTCAACTTGCGATAAATCGGCAGTAGACCCGATTCCGGAATCCACGCGTTTTTTAATGTCTGCAAATATTTTTTTGTGTACTTCTAAGTTAGCTTCAGACAGTGAGAGTATTTCATAAGCTTTGGTTGCCTCTAGATAAATCTTAGAGACCTCTAACGCGATATCAGAAGCGTCAGCTAAAAGTTGATAGCGCACTGACTCGGCTTCTGCCGCCGTTCTGTCCATATCGTTTAACGTTTCATTACCATCCCAAAGTAATTGAGTCAGGCTAATTCCGACTTCCTTTCTGGTAAGGCTCTCATTTCTATTATTAAGCGAGTCTGCACGGTCAAAGTCAGTTCGCTCATAACCAATACCACCATCCAAGTCTACCTTGGGCCTGTAGGCGCCTACCGAGGCTTCGGCGTCATATCGTTTACTTACATACTCGTTGTATGCGGCCTTGATTTCAGGGTTGGTTGCCAATGTCGTAGCAACCGCTTGTTCTAGTGTTTGGCTAGCCGCAGGTAAACTAGCAGTGATAAAGCAAGCAATAGTTGAAATGGTTAACTTGTTCAATGTGACTCTCCTTAGCCCTTATGCAAATTGGTCGCTTTGATAAGGTTCTTATAATGAACATGCATTAGTTAATCCCACAGTTTGATAATGTAAGTTAAGTCATTAGGTTACGGTATCTATAGATAAACTATAGTGACCAATGACATAATTTCAAATAGGAACTGCGATGTTAGTGTATCCAAATTAAGACTCTTCGCATCTTTTTTGAATGCAACATGAAAATACAAACATATTATTGAAAATAGTAGAGAAATTCGGTTGTTCAATGATAAGTCTGCAAATAAGTCTCAAAATTGAGACGGATAGGACATAAAAAAACCACTCATGTGATGATGAGTGGTTTAGTGTTCACGCGAAAGTGTGATAATTGCGAGTTATTGACTACAGAACTTTGCAGGCAAATCCTTTCAGGTAGAAGCCTTCTGGGTAGGCTGTGTCTGTTGGGTGATCCGCGGCTTGCTCGAATCGTTCAACGAATTTGACTGAACGTCCTGCGTCCAGTGCTGCGTCAGCGATGATTTTCTGGAATAGATTTTGATCCATTAAACCAGAGCAGGAATAGGTCAATAGTGTACCGCCTGGTTTCAGAATTTGCATGGCGAGCATGTTGATATCTTTGTAACCTCGACACGCTCCGTTGAGCTGGGCCTTAGACTCCGCGAATTTAGGTGGGTCCATGATAACAACATCAAATTTGGTGCCTTGATCACGGTACTCTCTTAGTAGCTTAAAGACGTCGGCATTTAAAAATACGGCCTTTTTCTTCTCGGTAAATCCATTGAGTTCCGCATTGTGCTTTGCCGTGTCTAATGCAAGTTGTGAGACATCCGCGTTAATGACGCGAGTTGCGCCACTTTTTAGCGCGTACAGACCAAAGCCTCCGGTATAGCTAAAGCAGTTTAAGACTTCTTTACCTTTGGTGTATTTCTGCGCTTGGTAGCGGCTATCGCGTTGATCAAGATAAAAACCAGTTTTGTGCCCTTTGATGATATCAACGCTAATCTTCACGCCGTTTTCTTCAATCACGACTGGCTCTAGAGGCTCTTCTCCAAGTAAGACGCCCGTACGCTCTTTAAGGCCTTCTTTTTTACGTACAGATACGTCTGAACGTTCGTAAATCGAACACTCTGGAAAGCAAATATGTAAGGCTTTAACAAGGGAGTCTTTTTGATATTCCGCTCCCGCGCTGAGTAATTGACATACGAGGTATTGATTGTATCTATCAATGGTAATGCCGGGTAAACCATCAGATTCGGCAGCGATGAGGCGATAGCCAGTTAAACCATCTCGTTCAATTATGTCTTCTCTCAGTAGCTGAGCAGTTCGGATGCGAGACACGAAAAAATCTACATCGATCGCTTGTTTTTCAAAGCTCCAAACGCGAGCGCGAATTTGTGAATTTGGTGAAAATGCCGCTTTAGCTAGCCATTCACCGTTGTCCGCAAAGACATCAACCGTTTCACCAAGAGAAGGTTGCCCATCGACGCGGGAGATACCGCGTGAAAAAATCCAAGGGTGTTTACGTCTTAGTGATTTGTCGCGACCTTTTACGAGATGTATTGCAGGAGCCATGGGATGCCTTACGTGTTAGTACAAAAGAAAGGGTGGGCTATTTTGTGTGATGTCGCTGACAAATGCAATGATGTCGCGGTAATGACTGCGCTTAAATACAGTTTAAGCTCAGATCAGGCCAATATATTAGCTATATTCTAAGAGTGGTTACATTAGGAATACTATTATGCCGGATATTTGTAAGAAGTTTATTGTTCAGGGGCGTGTGCAAGGAGTGGGCTTTCGGTACCACACTTGCCATGAAGGACTGAAGTTAAACACCACGGGCTATGCAAAGAATCAATCTGATGGGACAGTGGAAGTGATGGTGTGTGGCCAACCTATCGATGTTGACGCATTGGAGCAATGGCTAATGATTGGCCCAAGAACCGCACATGTTGAAAGTGTGGTGCGAGAGCCATGCGAATACCAGCTATATCGTGGCTTTAAGATCCTATAGCCGAGCTTTGAGCGTTAGTTGTAAGCAAGAGTGTTAGTTGGAAACTATAGGCACTTCGCTGGCTTTGGAAGCCCGGCCAATTTCGTTGCTTGTTTTGCTGGGCCCTTTTTAAAGAGTTTAAATAGGTACTTACTGTTACCTTTTTCTGGACCGTGCGCTTTTTCCATTGCTTTTACCAGCATTCTAACCGCAGGAGACGTATTAAACTCTTGGTAAAACTGACGAACAAACATCACGACTTCAACATGCGCGTCGGTGAGTTCAATATTTTCTTCTTCAGCAAGAATCGCAATCATGCCTTCTTCCCACTCTTCGAAATTCAGTAGGTAGCCTTCTGCATCCGTTTCAATGCTTTTATCTTGGTATTGGATCATAGTATCAATCAGTATGTTGGACTCGCTAGGATGTTAGCGCAAATTAAAACACAATTTCAAGCCAGTAATTAGTGTTGCCTGATAATTGAGTAGGCGTTGCCGTTAGGCGGTAGGAAAACTGAATAGGTAAAAAGTAATAAGCAATAAAAAACCCGAGATAAACTCGGGCTTTACACTCAACTGGTCGTCAACAAATTAATCGTCGTTCATAATGCCAAGAATACTTAGCAGGCTGATGAAGATGTTGTAAATAGACACAAAAAGCGTAACGGTTGCAGAAATGTAATTAGTTTCACCGCCACGGATAATGCCCTGTGTTGTCATCAAGATAGCCATGGTAGAGAACACGATAAACAAGCTACTAAGTGCTAAGTGCATGATAGTAGATTGAATAAAGATGCTGGCAATCATACCTACAATCAGTACAACAAACAGTGACAGCATTAAGCCGCCAAGCATTGACAGGTCGCGTTTAGTTGTCAGCGCATACGCAGATGCCGCTAAGAACGACAAGGCTGTACCACCAAGAGCGGTGACGATCACATCGCCCATGCCCGCGCCTAAATACATATTTAGTAGTGGGCCAATGGTGTAACCCATAAAGCCAGTGAATAGGAATGTAAATACAAGCCCCATTGAGTTGTTACGGTTTTTCTCAGTTAAGAAAAGTAAGCCGTAAAAGCCAACCAGAGTGATAATAATACCAGGGCGAGGTAATCCCATCGCCATAGAAACACCAGCGACTACCGCAGACCAAAGCAAAGTCATAGATAGTAGGGCATAGGTGTTACGTAATACTTTGTTCGTTTGCAGAACGCTCGCTTCAGACGAAGTGCGAGATACCATAGGACCGTTCATAATCTTCCTCGTAGATGATTAACTTTCTTATATGACTAGTTATGGGGCCGATTGTTCAAAAAATCAAGCTTTCCTATTATAAGTCACTTTACAAAATCATAATAAAAATAGTTGCTTAAGTATGTAGTAAGATGTAACACAATATGTCTGAGTTGCAAATGATTGAATCCACAAAAAAAGGCGACGTTTCCGTCGCCTTTTGGTGATTGATACATTAATGGTGCAAGATTTGACTCAAGAAGTTTTGTGTTCTGTCCGATTGTGGGTTTTCGAAGAAATCAATAGGGTTGTTTTCTTCAATGATTTCACCCGCGTCCATGAAGATAACTCTGTCGGCGACTTCTTTTGCAAACCCCATTTCGTGAGTAACACAAAGCATTGTCATCCCTTCGTCGGCAAGCTCAACCATTACGTCGAGTACTTCACGTACCATTTCGGGGTCGAGTGCGGAAGTTGGTTCATCAAACAGCATAACCTGAGGACTCATACAAAGTGAGCGAGCAATCGCAACGCGCTGTTGTTGACCACCGGAGAGTTGACCTGGGTATTTGTCTGCTTGATCAGGGATCTTTACACGCTCTAAATACTTCATTGCTATTGACTCAGCTTCTTCTTTAGGCATTTTTTTAACCCAAATTGGCGCAAGTGTGCAGTTTTCTAACACAGTTAAGTGCGGGAAGAGGTTAAAGTGTTGGAAACACATGCCGACTTCTCGCCTTACTGCTTCGATGTTTTTTAGATCTTCCGTTAACTCAGTACCAGATACAAAAATGTTACCGGCTTGGTGCTCTTCCAGGCGGTTAATACAGCGAATCATGGTCGACTTACCAGAGCCAGAAGGGCCACAAATAACGATTTTCTCGCCTTTTTTAACTTCTAGGTTAATATTTTTTAGTACGTGAAACTCACCATACCATTTGTTCATGTCCTTCAGTTGGATCATGTAATCTTCTTGTTGCGTCATAATACGTCCTTGAATTTCCGTTTTATCGTTTGTGACCGGTATGCAGTTTATTCTCTAGCCATATCGAATATCTCGACATGCCAAAGCAGAATACCCAGAACACTAACGCGACAAATACATAACTTTCGGTAGAAAACCCTAACCATTCTGGGTCGGTGTTTGCTGCCTGACCAATACCCAATACATCAAACATACCGATGATGAGTACCAAACTGGTGTCTTTGAAAAGACCGATAAACGTGTTCACAATTGAAGGGATAGTGATCTTCAATGCCTGAGGTAAAACAATTAACCCCATTTTTTTCCAATAGCTTAGACCTAGAGCATCCGCTGCCTCGTACTGCCCTTTGGAAATTGCTTGTAACCCGCCTCGGACTACTTCTGCCATGTAGGCGGCACTAAATAACACCACACCCACTAGAGCACGAATCAGCTTATCCGTTTCTGTCCCTTCAGCCAAAAACAATGGAAGCATTACAGACGCCATAAATAAGACTGTGATGAGCGGTACACCACGCCAGACTTCAATATACACAGTACAGATACTGCGGATGATAGGCATTTCTGAACGCCGCCCTAGTGCCAATGCCACACCAATTGGCAGGGAGACGATAATCCCAACCAGTGCAATGATTAGTGTGACGAGTAGGCCACCCCATTTATGGGTATCAACGACTTCCAAGCCAAACACGCCGCCATAAAGTAGTGCGCCAGCGATAAATGGATAAATGTTTACAAAAAACAACCAAATCCACAAGCGCTTAGGCGTTCCTTCATAGGCAAGCAAGGCGACGAAAATCGCGAGTGTTGCATAAAATAGCTGTGGTCTCCAGAGTTCAGCTTCTGGGTAGAAGCCGTACATGAATTGGTCCCAGCGGACACTGATGAACACCCAACATGCGCCTTCTCGTGAGCAGGCATCTCGAGTTGTACCCACCCAATCGGCATTAATAAATGCCCAGTTGGCAACTTGCCACAGTAATGTAATACAGATGTAGCTCACGATAATGGTGAGTATTGAATTGACTGGCCCATCAAACAAGTTTTGCCGTAGCCAACCGACAACACCTACCGTGTTAGCTGGTGGCGGAAGGTCAGGCTGAAATTGATGCTGCGACATATTATCTCTCCACCAAAGCAACTTTGCGGTTATACACATTCATTAACGCGGAAGTGACTAGACTTAAGGTCAGATAGACTGCCATTGTCATCGCAATAACTTCAATCGCTTGCCCAACCTGGTTCAGAGTTGTGCCCGCGAAAACAGAGACCAAATCTGGATAACCAATAGCCATCGCTAAAGATGAGTTTTTGGTTAAGTTAAGGTATTGGCTAGTGAGAGGCGGAATAATGATTCTCATCGCTTGAGGGATCACGACCAGTTTCAGGGTGCGAGTGCGAGGCAAACCAAGAGACATTGCGGCCTCGGTTTGACCATGATTGACGGCATTGATACCGGAACGAACGATCTCTGCGATAAAGGAAGCGGTGTAAATACTAAGCGCAATGGTTAATGCCGCTAACTCTGGGATAATGCTAATCCCACCGCGGAAGTTGAACCCTTTAAGTACGGGGTACTCTGCAGAAATCGGCATTCCCATGATGAAGTACGCCACCAGTGGTAATGCAACGAGTAGCCCTAAGGCAATACGTAGCATAGGGGTCTGCTGCCCGGTTAATCTCTGTTTGTTTTTAGCCCATATATTAACGCCAATAGTAGCAATTAGACCGATGATGAAGACTCCAATGACGATGCTACTTCCTGCTTCCATAACGGGGGCAGGGAAGTACAAACCACGAACATTAAGGAAAATGGCTTCACCCAAACTCATACTCTGCCTTGGCGAAGGAAGCGCCTGTAGTACGGCAAAATACCAAAAGAAGATTTGCAGAAGTAATGGGATATTTCGGAATATCTCAATATAAACGGCAGCGAATCGGCTTACGAGCCAGTTAGAAGAAAGACGAGCAATACCAATGACAAAGCCTAATACTGTCGCAAAGAGTATACCAAGGACAGAGACAAGAGCCGTGTTTAGTAGCCCAACAAAAAAGGTTCTACCATAAGAAAACGTTTCGTCGTATTCAATGAGCGTTAACCCTATACCAAATCCAGCTTCTTCAGAAAGAAAATCAAAACCTGTTGCGATTCCTCGAGCGGCAAGGTTATCGAGAGCATTGGTGACAATCGTATAGAAAAAAGCACCAAGCGCCATAACCGCAATAGCTTGGAAAACAACAGAACGGAAGGTAGGGTTGTACAGGAGATTTGCGCTTTTCGCAGGTTTTTTCTGCGGTGCGACTTGAGTATTAGTAGGTTTCATACAGCTATAACCTCAAATCCTTTGAGAAAGGGCGGATAAACCGCCCTTGTTTTGGAGCATTATGTATTTCAAAGCACTAGTTGTAGTGCAAATAACTAACAGCGACGTTCGCTTTCAGCTATTTGATACCGTTAGCGGATTGGTGGCGCATACATGAAACCACCAGCATTCCAAAGTGCGTTGACACCGCGGTCAATCGCAAGTGGAGAGCCTGTACCGACAGTACGCTCGAAGCTTTCGCCGTAGTTACCGACTTGTTTGATAACTTGATAACCCCAGTCATCATTAATGCCTAGACCTTTACCTTTTGGTCCATCAACACCAAGAATACGCTTGATGTTTGGATCGGTCGATTTAAGCATTTCGTCCGCATTTTTCGAGGTAATACCATATTCTTCAGCATTGATCATGGCGTTTAGTGTCCATTTAGCAATGTTGAACCATTGATCGTCACCTTGACGAACAACAGGGCCTAGCGGTTCTTTAGAAATAATTTCTGGGAGTACGACTGCTGCACTTGGGTCTTTAAGGTTAAGACGAAGCGCATAGAGACCGGATTGGTCAGTCGTCAGTACATCACAACGGCCAGCGTCAAAACCTTTTGAAGTTTGTGCTGCGGTATCAAATACCACCGGCTTGTATGACATACCACTATTTCGGAAGTAATCGGCTAAGTTAAGTTCGGTTGTTGTACCTGATTGTACACAAACAGAAGCCCCATCGAGATCTTTAGCGCTGGTCACGCCAAGGTCTTTCATGACCATGAAACCTTGACCATCGTAGTAGTTAACGCCGACGAAGTTTAGACCAAGTGCCGTATCACGGTGCAATGTCCAAGTGGTATTACGCGATAGTACGTCAATTTCACCAGACTGAAGGGCAGTAAAACGCTCCTTAGCAGTTAGGGGAACATATTTTACTTTCGATTTATCACCAAGTACTGCAGCTGCAACAGCTTGGCAGTATTCTACGTCGATCCCTTCCCATTCACCTTTTGAGTTAGGGTTAGAGAAGCCGGGAAGACCCGTACTCACACCACAAGTTAAAACACCTGCTTTTGTGACTTTCTCTAGAGTGCTGTCAGCCGCGGAAGCTGACGTGCTTACCATAGCAGCTGAAGCAGCTACCAAAGATGCAATTAGAGTGAGGTTCTTTGCCATTGTGTATCCTTCCTGTAAGTTCCGTGTAAATCAGGTCCATCCTGAATACAATGTGCTAATCATTGTTTTATGCTGGTCATGATTTTGGTGCATCTTAAGTTCTTAATATTCGAACTAATTTTCTACCAGTTGTAACAACCGTTTAAAGCGTAGATAATGTTTAATGATTTCTCAAATTATTAATTTAAAAGATGTTTTGAGTTGTCACACGACCTTAAACCATTGTTAGAATGACGAAGTGTAATAGTTTTGTAAATAGTGCAACTAAACACCAACTTAGTGCGATAGAAGTAGATTTGTTAAAGAAACGTTAATTTAATATACATGCTTGTTTTTTGATTTAACTTCTGGATATTGTGCTTGTTATCGTTAAAAATTTAGTGAAAAATTGTTTTGTGACGAATGTCTCGGTGACAAAGCTGCACCATTCTGGTGAGTTTGAATGAATAGTTATTTCGGTTTGAAAGGGAAATTTATGCGTTACTTTCCACTGTTTATGGATCTGCTTGAAAAGCCTGTACTCGTTATAGGTGGAGGGGAGGTTGCTTGTCGGAAGATTGATATGTTGCTGCGTGCTGGTGCACAGGTTACCGTCGTATCGCCTAAGATAGAGCCTTATCTAGCGCAATTAGTAGAAAATGAGAAGTGCCATTGGATACAGCGTTTTTATGCGCCGGAATTGATGACAACCGATTACGTGCAAGTTTGGGCGACAACGGATAATCCAAGCTTAAATCATCAAGTGCATAAAGATGCAAAAAAATTACGTATTCTTGTGAATGTTGTCGATGATACGCCTTATTGTGATTTTATAACGCCCTCAGTAATTAACCGAGGGCGCATCCAGATAGCGATTTCTAGTGGCGGATCCTCACCAGTGCTCATTCGAGGTATACGCGAAAAAATAGAAACGGTTTTGCCTATGAATACCGCCCAATTAGCGGATTTTGCCGCGAGTAAGCGGACAGACATTAAGCAACGCTTTCCTTCTGTTGATGAGCGTCGTAAGTTTTGGGAGCTGTTTTTTCGAAAGCCTGAAGTGATGTGTTGTGTAAACAATCAAGAGATTGAACAGGTTTATCAGCGTATGGTAGAGAAACCGGTGACATTTTCCGAATCATGTACTTGGATTGAGTTTGGCGCTGACCCAGAATTACTACCGCTAAGAGCATTACGCTTGATGCAAGAGGCAGAAATCGTATTTCACGATAAAACCTGTCCATTCGGTTTTGTGGATTTAGTAAGGCGTGATGCAGAGCGACTTTCTTTTCACGATATTACTGATGTGGCGGCACACATACGCCAGTGCAAGAGTGATGGGCAAAGAGTGGTGGTCTTTGTCGACCCTACCTCGTCAGCTTATCGATTACTCAAAGAAAATGACGACGTCATTGAGTTGGCACGGATAAAATAAAAAGGGCAGAAGCCCTTTTTTATCTATTTGTTTGTCGCTGTTAAATAAGCAACAAATGGTATTGGTCGGAGATTAGTCTCTGAAGTTGTCAAACTGGAAAGGCTGTCCTAGCTCACTGGTTTTAACAAGTTGCATCGTAGCTTGTAAGTCATCGCGTTTCTTACCTGTCACTCGAACTTTCTCGCCTTGTATTGAAACTTGCACTTTGATTTTCGCGTCTTTTACCGCTTTCACGATTTTTTTAGCGACGGTAGTTTCAATACCTTGCTTAAATTCAACGTTTTGGTGCCAAAGTTTACCAGACTGCTCAGCCGTCTTAGATTCCATAGAAGCAACGTCGACACCTCGTTTAGTCAGGTTACCACGTAAAATGTCACGCATTTGCTTTAGTTGAAAGTCACTTTCACAAGACAGTTTCACTACTTCACCATTTAGTGTGAATGATGCTTCAACATTACGGAAGTCGAAGCGGGTAGTGATCTCTCTATTTGCGTTATCAACAGCATTACGCAATTCAACGGTCTCGATTTCAGAGATAATATCAAATGATGGCATGTTAGATTTCCTTACTATTACGTTGTTTTACCGCGTCGGCGAGAATGTTAAGCATATCAACAGTGTCGCTCCAACTTAGACATGGGTCAGTGATTGACTTCCCATATTCGAGGTTATTGATGTCGCTCATGCTCTGATTGCCTTCCTCGATGAAGCTTTCCGCCATGATGCCAGCAACTTTATGCGAACCTGCGATGATCTGACGACCTATTTCTTCCGCAACATCAAGCTGTTTACGGTGTTGCTTTTCACAGTTTGCGTGGCTGAAGTCAACAACTAGGCGCTGTGGCAAATCAAATGAAGCAAGCTGCTCGCAAGCAGAGGCAATAGAGCCTTCGTCAAAGTTTGGACCTGTATCACCACCACGTAAGATAATGTGGCCATGTGGGTTACCGCTTGTACGATAAACTGTCATGCGACCATTTTTATCAGGTGAATAAAAATAGTGTGAAGCGCGAGCTGCTCGGATCGCATCCATGGCGATTTTAACGCTGCCATTGGTGCCATTCTTAAACCCAACAGGACAAGATAGTGCCGAGGCCATTTCTCTATGGATTTGAGATTCGGTTGTACGAGCGCCAATCGCACCCCAAGTGATAAGGTCGGCGATGTATTGCCCTGTTATCATGTCGAGAAATTCGGTTGCCGTTGCTAAACCTAACTTATTGATGTCAAGCAATAGACCGCGGGCTTTGTTTAAGCCAGTTTCAAGGGCGTAAGAGCCATCTAGATTTGGGTCGGTGATTAAGCCTTTCCAACCTACGACTGTGCGAGGTTTTTCAAAGTAGGTACGCATGACGATGAAAAGCTCATCGCGGTATTGGTCTTGAATCGCACTTAGGCGTTTCGCGTAATCAAGCGCGGCGTCTGTATCGTGGACAGAGCATGGACCAACAATGCAAAGAAGACGGCTATCTTCTCCGGATAGAATATTTTCAATTTGACGGCGAGAATCGGCAATTCTTGTCGCGACATCATCTGTAATGGGATGAGTCGTACTTAATTCCAACGGAGTGGGCATTGGGCCTAGTGCCTGAGTTCTTAGTTCGTCTGTTTTTAATGGCATGGGGCAGCCTACGTATTAATTTCGAAGCGGTAAAGATAGCGGAAATGCCGAGTCAAATAAACTATTAATGGCAATCTCCTTAGTTGACGAGGGATTACCGCTAAATATGGTCACATAATTGATTAAAAATAACGCAATTGTCGGAATGTATGGACTGTGGTCAAAATAGTTCATGATAATTCCTCATCATGCCTTGTATTCATAAGGTTGAGTCGGTATTTTGCTTTTAGTTAGAGTTAAGAAAGCACGGAGCAGTCATGAGTTACGAAAGCGAGAAACAAAGTCAAAACATTCCCTTAGCATCACTGAGTCTTGGTCATGTTTTTCCAAGCTACTCTGAAACAGCTGAGGCAGAGCATTTGTATGTATCAATTGCCGAACTCATTATGGAGAAAATATTCTTTCATCCTGACTATGCTCAACTTGGTGATGAACTCGATAGCGTCGAATTGGACGCTATCAATGCATTACTCGGGGGGCGTGAAGCGTCGGACTTTTTCGTTGAAACTCTCGTTGCTGAAATTGTGTCGGCCGTTCAGCCTTGCCACAAAGTGGTACGAATAGAGTTAAATGATGCGGACAGCTATGGTATGAGTGCCTTGCTAGGTGGAAAAGTTGAGCCAGAAGAGGTGAACCCGGCGCTTGGTGTTCGTGGCGTTTCTCGTTTTGCGTCAGCGGCGTATAGTGCGACGTTTGCGTTAGAGTGCCAGGTTGTGAAGACGTTGCGAGAACAGGGAATTAATGTCGAGATTATTGTACCGTGCGTAAGAGCACTAAGTGATGCGGCAAAAATTATTGATCAACTTGCAGAGCAAGGTTTGCCACGCGGGTTGAATGGTTTAAAGATTTTATTTGCTTGTGATACGCCATCTGCTGTTCTGCTATCAGAGCGTTTACTGCAGTATTTTGATGGTTTAGTGATAAAAATTGACAACTTGACCCAGTTAACACTTGGCGTGGATCGCCATCAAGACGAGTTAGCCCACTTGTATGATCCACAGAGTGAGGCTGTACTTAAGTTGGTTAGAGATGCCGTGGTTACGGCAAAAGAAGTGAAGAAACCAGCGATTGTGGTTATTGGTTCACTTGATGATTATCCCCACCTTGCTCTCCAGTTGGAAGAGTTGGGGCAGATTGATGTTTACGTGACGGCGTAACTACAGTAGTGGCTGGCTCTTTAATGATTCCAGGTCAGTTAAGGAGCTGAAAATAATGAAAGGCTAATGGCATCCAAGCCTTAGCCTTTTTATATTCCATAGTTTTTTCATTTTAATACTCCACAGCGTTTTCCTTTTAGCGATTTCACATTCTCCAACTTTTTAATATCGTGTCGTTTTGTAACATTTCTTTGACATCCCTATTGCTTTTTAGTTTACTGGTCGGATGAGTTTTCTTGTAAAGGACAAGGACATGTTATCACCACTTCGTAAAGCTAACTTATATCTCAATACCTTTGGTTTTTTCAAAGTTCCTTTCATTTGGCTATGCCGACCTAAAATTCTTCAGCTTGATCAGCGTAAGGTCGAGATTAAAATCCCTTTAAAGCGACGGACAAAAAATCATCTAAATAGTATGTATTTTGGTGTTCTGGCTGTTGGTGCCGATGTGGCTGGTGGATATATGGCGATGAATAAAGCGCAACAGCGAGGTGAAAGGGTATCACTGGCTTTTAAAGAGGTAGAAGGTAAGTTTTTTAAACGGCCAGAAGCTGATGTTCATTTTATCTGTGATGATGGGGCGCTAATTGATAGCATGCTAGATGAGACACTTGCCACCGGAGAGCGAGTGAACCGTCCAGTAAAAATTACCGCCATATGTCCATCGTTACATGGTGACGAGCCCATGGCGGAGTTTTTACTGGTGCTATCATTGAAAAAGGTCGTCAAGAAAACCGTTCACTGATAATTGTAGGTGATAGCTAAATCCCGTTGCTTTAAAGCGGTATTTCTTCAATGTCGACAATTTTTGAACGATTAAGAATGATCTTCCAACGGTAATAGTGCGGTTCCGTATCGTAATTATTCTCCTTAATAATTAAATTGAGGAGATGACGCTTTTCTAACGACTCTTTTACCACTTGTCCCTCTTGTAGGCGGAAGAAACGGTTATTACTTTTATCCATTAGGCGAGTTAGTGTGCGAAAGTTAATGTTAATCACTTCACGGGTTTGGTCATAGCCACTGGTGAACTTCGATGTAGCCATGGTGGTGTGAGTGCGATAGTGAAGTATTTTTTCCTCTCTCTGAACCACTCGTTTTTTACGTATTGTTTTAATGCGGTCAGGTAATCGGTCAAAAGAAACAAAATCCAACCATTCAATTTTTCTCCCCACTTCTTTTTTTGTCGTCGGGTCGATATAGCGCCTACGCCATTTAGGCTTACCTCGTTGGATCCAACGCCATAAAATGTCGCGTAAATCGTCCTTAAATACTTCACGAAGCGCATAGATGACGGACAACACTAAGATAAACGAGGCCGTGATTTCGCCGAGGTAATCTCTTGCTAAAATGACGGCCGTGGTAACGAATAACATCACAAGCCCTGTTGCTGACCCCTTGATGAAGCGTTTAGTGTTGTTACCCATTGAGGTCAGTTTCTCTTGTAGCACAATAGGGTGCTCGATTAATCGTCGTAATAATCGCATCTTATTACTAAGGCGAGTCGAGTCCTTACGAACTTGATCAGAGTTATAATTGTTGAGGTTTCGGTGTGCTTGTTCTTTCTCAACAATGGTGATGAGTCGTTCTTTGAGCGGTGTGTATGATTTACTATTGGGTAACGCAACGACAAGGGACAGAAATTTCTGACCTGTATACCAAGAAAGGTAGTTGTCGATGTTGGCATAATAACGCTTGAGGCTCTCCTCATAGGGCACAGCTCGACGCATCTTACGCAAAATGTCGATGGCTAACTCAATTACTTCATCAATTTCGTCTGCGGTGACTTCTTCTTTTGAGGAGTTGATGAGTGAAGAAACCGCATTGTCTAACGCAAATACATATTGGTAGGCGAACAAGCTTAAACTGACACGATATTGAGTGTTGGATAAACGTCCACGCTTGGCGAGTCGAGAGTGGATAAGAGGCAGCAGGGTTTCTGTACTGAAATACGTGCGCTTTTGAGAGAACGAGTTGTGATAAAAGTCTGACTCGGAAACTTGGTGTGACTCGAGGTCGAGTTCTCCTGGGATGAATAGAAAAACATCTAAGTCTAAGGTTTTTGTATTAGCCATCGCATGAGCAATTTTTAAAGTGATGGCATCTTGTTTGTCGACAGAAATCAAACAACTTCTCCGTTTGTATTGATACCGTTAAGCATATCAGAACACGCAGAAACTAGCATCTTAAAGCGAGTCAGGTATAATCGCCCGAATAATCCCAATAGAGATAAAATAATGATAAATGTAGGTCAAATGAACCAGCTTGAAGTGATGAAAGAAGCAGACTTCGGGTGGTTTTTAGACGGCAAAGATTATGGATCAATTTTGCTAACCAAAAAATACGCTCCTGAAGGGGTAAAAGTTGGCGATAGCATTGATGTTTTTCTCTATTTTGATTCAGATAACCAGATTGCAGCGACCACGAATAAGCCTGTAGCACAGGTGGGTGAGTGGGGAATGATGACAATTGAAGGCGTTAACAGTGTTGGTGCATTTGCAAGCTGGGGCATCAAAGAAAAAGACCTTCTGATTCCATTTAGTGAGCAGCGTGGACGCTTGGTCGTTGGTCAAAATATTTTGGTTTATGTTTATACCGACAAAGCTTCTGGGCGTATTGTTGGTACGACTAAATTCAACAAATGGCTCGATAACGTGCCTGCGGTTTACACCACGAACCAACAAGTCGATTTAATCATCGCCGAGCGCAGTGAACTTGGTTATAAAGCCATTGTTAACGGTGAGCATTGGGGCATGATCTTCCAATCGGATGTATTTGGTAAGCTATTTGTTGGTAAACGTCTGAAAGGTTTTGTTAAGCAAGTTCGTGAAGATGGGAAGATCGATCTTAGACTACAAAAGATTGGTACGGCAAAGATGGACGATTTGAGTGAAAGCATTCTGAGTTTGCTTGAGAAGAAGGGCGGATTCTTGCCTTTAAGTGATAAGTCGACGCCAGAAGCGATTTTTACGACGTTTAAAACCAGTAAAGGTACGTTCAAAAAAACCATTGGTGGTTTATTCAAGCAAGGCAAAATCACGATTGATAAAGATGGCATTCGCTTGGTTGGCGAAGACGCTTAATCTTAGCTATCCCCTTTGACCATCCCGATTGTTGGCGTGACAATCGATTGGTTATTGAAAGGTAAGAGCGAAAAAGAGGCCCAAAACTGATCCTGTTTTGGGCCTAGGGGAATGGCTCATGGAGAGCCTACGCTAACTGTTTTAATCGAGTGTTAGTTACTTACTATTAACTGGTTACTCAACGATTAATGCTATAGCTTTATTCGGTGTACTGATGCTAAGCAAGCGAGTGTAAAATGAACCACTTAGTTGATGTGATATCGCTTGTTCATGCCAATGTTGATAACCCCTAAAGTGTAGTACAAAACGGTAAAAAAGCGATATGCACAGCGGTTTTAACAGCACAAAACCGCTATGCCTCTGGGTTAAAACAGATTTTTATCTCTCACTAACTCTCGAGGTAAGCCATTTTTAATCCGGTTGCCTACCCATTTCCCCAACCCAATGACGATGTGGTTATAGCTAACAAAGACTTCTCCAGAACCACTTAAGCCTTCTGGGCGAATATCTCTGCCCATATACCACTCTCTCGCATCAGATTGATTCACCGCGACCGTTTCAGCTTGACTGCTTGCTAGTGATGTCGCAACTTGGTGTTGCCAACGGTAGCCTTTTTTGTGTTGCTCAGCGACCTTGATTCCCATGCGGGAGAAGCGAAACTCACCCAGTAATGGTTCGAGCGCTGTTGGAAATAGCCATATATCGTTATCACGTTTCCAAAGTTGACTATGTGTTGGGAAATCGATGGAGAATGCGGATTTCAGTGACAACGTAGCGGCTTCATTTTCTTTAGACGATAGCTTCTGGAATGGGAATTTACCCAGCCTTTTTTTCACTACTGGCGGAGTTGTAGACACCAGTTTTTTGACTTTGGCAATAAAAAAACCTTCACTATCAAATAATTGAGGGTAAACATGTAAGAAGCCTTCCGTCGTTGTCGCGAGCTTAGCATCTGGAAATAAGTGCTCAAGTGACTCAAACTCAACCGCGTGATCAAACGTATCTCGAAGGTGTTGCATGACTTGTTGGTTTTCTTCGCAGCTCAAAGCGCAGGTAGAGTAGACCAGTGTACCGCCTACTTTTAACGCGTGAAATGCACTTTCGATAAGATCTTTCTGTGTTTCTGCGATGTCATTGGTGGACTCAAGACTCCAGTTTTTCATTGCATCGGCGTCTTTTCGAATTGTGCCTTCACCGGAACATGGGGCGTCTAATAAAATGGCATCAAAGCGTTCTGGTAGCCAGCCACCAAACACGCGAGCATCATAATTACTCAACGCAACATTTCTAACGCCACAGCGTTCAATATTGGCGTGTAGTACTTTGACTCGACTAGAGGCAAACTCGTTCGCGACTAAAATGCCGTTATTATCCATGAGTGCGGCAATCTGCGTTGTTTTTGAACCAGGCGCCGCCGCCATGTCTAGCACAGTATCAAAACTGGCGTTATCGTTGAAAAGGGCGCTTGGAGGAAGCATAGAGCTTGCTTCTTGAATATAAAACAAGCCTGCCATGTGTTCTGCTGTATTTCCTAGCGGTACTTGACTCTCATCGGCGTCAATCCAAAAACCTTCATTACACCAAGGGATAGCGGTGAGCGACCAGTTATTTTCTTCTGCTCTTGCTAAGAAAGCGTCAACGGTCAGTTTGAGGGTATTGACACGGATACTCTTTCGTAACGGTCTTTGGCAAGCGGCAACAAAGTCATCCATATTTAGATGCTTGGGTAGTTGAGATGCGATGTGCGTTAGAAAGTCGTCAGGGATATAGACGTTAGAGTGCAAAATGGAGCCTGCTGGTTGGAAAGTATTTGCTCAATTATAACCTGAACTGCACTGAACAGAAAACGAAAGCCCGCGTTTGCGGGCTTATCTGTGTGATTTAACAGCGCAGGGCTTTTTGCTGTGAATCTTTTCTAAGGAGCAGGGATTGCAGTTCGCCATTCCTTCCATTTAGGGTCGCCGGATTGATTGAGGTAAAAGCTCTGACCTTCACTGGCTCTTGGCTGAAGTTCAGTCCCTTCAGGCGTTGAAAAAGTCACCCCGCCACGAATTAGGCTATCCATTGTACCTGCTTTAATGCTGGCGCCAGAAAGGCCAATCTGAACATCGACACCCGATACATTCCAAAATACGCTATTGGCGCGAACTAAATAGGCAAACTCTGGTTTTATTTGAAAGGTTGAAATCACTCTATCGGCAAAGGGACCAAGTTCAACGTCTGTTACTCGGCCAACTTCGAGGTCACGATAGAGAATAGGGGTTCCTTCTTTGATGGAACCTCGGTTTTCGCTTTGCAGTGTAAACTCAATGCCATTCTCAACTTTAGGGAAATCAAAGAGCTTGAATTGCTTTTGTGTTTTGCCTTTTCCCGGTTCAACGGCAATATATTGGGAGACTAGTGCATTCAAATTTTTCACACCACTCAAGCCAAACTCAGGTTTAACTAGCCAAAAATAGGCTTGCGAATTGGCGATTTGCTCTACGTACTCAGGCAGTATTCGAGCGGTAATCTCAACACGTTCATGGGTAAAGTCGGGGAGTGTTAACATGACTTCACCCACTTTCACGCCTTGATATTTAATAGGCATGCCTTTGGTGACTTGTTGGTCCGTAGTTGTGGTGACCAGTTGAACGGAAGCGCCAAATTTTCTCGCGTCATTAAAGTCTTGGTACAGTTTCCAATTTTTACCTGTCTTATTTTCTATACCAGGCATAGAGTCAAAGGCGATGCCTCCGTCTATTAGCGTTTTGAGCGGTGCAGCTTTTACGCTAACACCAGACAACGATGCCTCCACTTCTACTCCCGAACGATTCCAAAAAACGGTTTGAGGGGTAATTAAATGCTTGTAGCGATTATCAATCGAGGTGTTGATGTAGACGCCTCCATCGACTAATGAGAAGTCCGTTACACTACCAACTTGCATGTTGCGGTAAAGGATAGGGCTGCCTTCTTGAATTGGCGGTAATTCGTTGGCAAACAGGGCCAGTTTCATTGAGCCTGATTGATTGTGCTTGGCTAATTCCGCTAATGATTTAGTTTGGAATAGCGGGAATTCAACACGCTCTGTCGCTTTACCTTCACTCACAAAACTGATCGAACCGGTAAGTAATTGCTTTGCTGGTGGGACGGTAACATTGAGTCCTGCTTTGGTAAGCTCTGCAGTGGCACTTCCTGTTACATAGAATCGATTTTGGGTTCTAATAAGGTTGCGGTATTCAATATCTACGGCAATGTCCATGGCAACTTGATCGTCGACGAGTTCGACTGAGGTGAGGGAGCCAACAGGAATTCCGCGATATAATACGCTGCTTCCTGGCTCTAAACCGAAAGAGTTTTCCGATAGCAGCCGAATAGAAATGGATTTGGCTTTTACTCGATCAAACTCTTCTTGCTTAATAGCATCGAATTGGCGGGCTTTGCCACCCGTCCCTGGAACGAGTGTTAAAAAGTTGCCAGTAATTAAGTTTGATAGATTCTCGACACCCGACAAAGATACTTTGGCTTCTTCGAGTAGGAATAGCGTGCCTTCGTTTAACATATCACTAAAGGCAGGCTCGATAGATGCAGAAGCGATGATGGAATCACGTTCATCATTGAGTGCGAGATTATTTATTTGGCCGATTTCCAATCCTCGGTAAACGATCGGAGAACCGTTAGCTTTCAAATTACTATTGTCTGGTAGTGTTATGGAGATAGGGATACCACGACCAGCCGTTTTTAAATCACGATAAAGTTTAAAAGAAGTGCCTTTCTCGACGGGCGCGCCACTATCTGGTGAGTCAACGGCAATCGCGCCTGCCAGTATGGCGCTTAAGCTTTCTAAACGAATGTCGACGCCTTGGAAACCAACATTGGCGCCAATGCCACTGACGTTCCAAAAGCGACTCTTATCAGTAATAATATGGCTAAATTGTTGTTCAATAGAGGCTTTAATGAGTACGCTTTCTGCGTCTTCATCCAGCTTAAAACTGTACACTTCACCGATTGGTATCTTCTTATAGACGATTTTTGAACCGACGGATATGCCACCGAGATCACGAGCTTTGAGTGTGACGGTTAGGCCGTCATTGGCTGCCAGCTCAGCCGGTGCAGTATCCAATGCTTGGAACTTTGTTTTGCTATTGCTGGTCTCTGTTGCCGGATAAATGGAAACATAGTTACCCGACACTAGTGCATCTAGACCAGAAATCCCTGATAAGGATGCAGATGGTTTTACTAGCCAAAACTTAGTGTCTTCGCCAAGTAACTTGGTCGCTTCAGGGTAGATATCGGCATCAACATAGATATTACTAAGGTCTTTGGATAAGTTTATGTCACGGATCATCCCAACTTCTAACCCTTGATACCTAATGGTCGTGCGTCCCGCGATAAGACCTTGGGCATCAGAAAAATAGATCTGAACACGCTGACCTGCATCATGCACGGCTTTTGCTAATAGCCAGCCAGCTAATATGAGAGTCAAAATTGGCAGAATCCAAAGCGGTGAAATCCGACGATCTTTCTTCACTTCAGGGTTGAACGACATAGGTTGCTTAGTCTCGTTACTCATTACCGCTAATACTCGTCTTAGTGTCTAATACAGAAGAGGATGTTGTCTTTTTATCCCATAATAGGCGAGGGTCGAGGCTCTCGGCTGCAAACATGGTGA
The DNA here is from genome assembly GCF_050337205.1 of Vibrio nomapromontoriensis. Taxonomy (NCBI): domain Bacteria; kingdom Pseudomonadati; phylum Pseudomonadota; class Gammaproteobacteria; order Vibrionales; family Vibrionaceae; genus Vibrio; species Vibrio nomapromontoriensis. The sequence continues at coordinate 37,716 of NZ_JAKJSS010000007.1, read as the reverse complement.
ATATGACAACAATACCAAACGCTACCGCGCCGAAGCCCGGTGTAAAATTAAGAATTTGCCCTCGGTCTACCAAGGTCAACATAATTGATATGACAAAGAGATCGGTCATTGACCATTTACCTATCCATTTTATGATCCGAAAGACGGTCATTTCAAAACGGTGATTGTTCACTTTATCAAATTGTATACAAAAAAGCAGATACCCCAGTCCTAATATCTTCGCCACCGGCACGACAATACTGGCGACAAAGATAATGATAGCGATACCGATCATGTCGTTATTGATTAGGGACGCAACACCAGAGAAGATGGTATCTTCTAATCGTTGTCCATTGGTGATGAGAATCGATATTGGGATTAAGTTTGCAGGCAGAATCGCCACCGATGCTGCGATGAGGTAAGCCCAGGTTTTTTGCAATGAATAGGGTTTTCTATGATGAAGCTTAGCTTCACATCGTAAACAACGGTCGGCCTCTTTTTGAGAAAGGTGGCAACTGTGGCAATGAATCTCTTTTATTGAAGAAGGGTAAGAGATTTCTGGTTTCCATGCCTCCCAGTAGCGCCTAACACTGATGCGACATACAAGCAAAACGCTCAGTCCTTGCAGTAGTACTAAGCTATATAACGCATGACCAATGTAGATGTCGGAATAGTCTTGCAACTTGAAACATGAAATGGCGATGCTAATAAGAAAAACATCTAACATCATCCAGTGTTTACTATGGGTGAGTATGCTTAAGGACCACTTAAGCGTTTTAAACCAGTGAAATCGTAGCGCTAGGTGTGTGGTGAGGACTGCAGTACACATGGCAACAGGTGCAATGGTGTGACAAAAAAGAGTGAGTAATGCGAGACCGGGGTAACCTTCTTGATTTAGTGCTAATACCCCCTCAAATAAGGTGCCTTGAATCATCACACCTACCAATCTGATGGTAATAAAGTCAAAATAGTGAGAAGGAATAAAAAGTAATAAGCAAGTAATGGCAATCGCTAAATTGCCATTAATAGAATGATGTTCACTGCGGTAGAGCTGAGTTCCACAACGAGGGCAGTCGGCGCTATACCCTTTATCCAGCCCAATGACGGCGACCGGTAACTCGCAGCATTGGCATAGACGCACATTATGTTGCTGGGGTTGGTTACTTGTTTGTGGATCTTGTGAATTAGAAACAACGCGCATCGTAAACTCCAAAATACGTGTACGATGCGTTCATTTCGCCACGATTAACTTGCGGATTGCACCGAACCATACAGGGTTTGATAGAGTCCCTGTTGTTCAACCAATTCGATGTGGGTACCGGTTTGGGTAACTTGTCCATCTTCCAACACATAAATTAAATCCGCCTGTTTGACCGCAGACAACCTATGCGCAACGATTAGGGTTGTCCGGTTTTGCAAAAAAGCACTTAAAGCAATATGCAAAGCAGCCTCGGTTGAGGTGTCTAGTGCTGATGTTGCTTCATCAAGTATGACAAACTGCGGATTGCTTAATATCATTCTAGCAATGGCGAGCCGTTGCCGCTGTCCTCCGGAAAGACGAATCCCATTTCGACCGATTTCGGTATCGAGACCGTCGGTCAATTTTCTGGTGACATCTTGTAGTTGCGCGACGTCCAGGGCATTCCATATTTCACGGTCATCATAGTGACGTCCGAGCGTCAGATTATGCCTTATGCTGTCATTGAATAGTATAGGTTGCTGTAAAACAACAGCAATTTTATCTCGAATTATGTCAAAACCGATGTCGCGGCTATCAGAACCATTATAATTTATGATGCCTTGTCTTTGTGTATAAACGCCAATCAGTAACTGTATGAGTGTAGACTTGCCACCACCACTAGCCCCAACGAGTGCCACTTTCTTTCCTGCGGGTATCTCTAGCGTTAAATTGCGAAGTACATCTTTATCGTCGTCATAACAAAAGCTCACGTTTTGAATTGACACATCAACCTGTTTACCGTTGTGGAACGGGTTTATCTTGCTCACGGTTCTAGCCTCTTCTTCGAGAGCCAACAGTGAGTTAATCCGTGCTAAGGCAGCCTTCGCGCTATACCAAGAAAACTGAATGCCCAATAGTTCTTGAACTGGACCTAGCATAAACCATAGATACCCAAATACCGCGAAGATTTGGCCAATGGTTAAGTCACTAAATAACACCATTACCATAGCAACCGCACGAAACAATTCAAATCCGATGAGGAAGAGAAGAAAGGAGACACGGCTAGCCGCTTCAGATTGCCAAGCGTATTTGTCTGCATTGATACGGATTTGGTCAGCTTGTCCTTTGAGTTGTTGTAAAAATTCACGTTCGCGATTTGCGGCTCTTAGTTGATAGATACCATCAAGGGTTTCAACCAAGCGATTTTGGAATCCTTCAAAGGCTTGGTTTTCTTTCTTCTTAAGGTGTTTAACCATGCCACCTAATTTACGAGAAAAATAGATAACGACGGGGTTGACCAATAAAATGAAAAGGCCTAATCGCCAGTCTAGCCACAGCAGGACAATCGCGGTGCCAAAGACGGTGAGAAAGCTAACGATGAATTTACTAAGCGTCGAACCGATAAACTGGTCAATAGTTTCTATGTCAGTAATTAAATGCGCATTGATGCCACCACTGCCCCTTGTTTCGTACTGACGTATGCTAATGCGGCCCAATTTATCAATCATTTTGCAACGAATTTGATAGGTGATGGTTTTGGACACTAGAGTGAACTGACGACTTTGTAAAATATTGAATGCTTGACTAAAAGCACGCATCAGAACAACAAGGATGAGAGTAAGACTAATATAACCAATTGGCGTTTCTAGGGACTGAGGGAGAAGCGTATTCATGTAACTTAGCCCTAAACCGGGTTGATCCAACAACACCTCATCAACCATAAGCGGCATGAGTAGTGGAATAGGGACGCTAATTAATGTGGCAATAATGGCGATTAAATTTGCGCCAATAAGTCGAGACTTGTGAGTTTTTACTTGTGTTATCAACCAAGAGCGGCTAATAGTGTCGTTCGTACTGATCATATCTATGATAATAAGTCCTATTTAGATTGAGGCATTGTACGTGGATTAGAACAAAATCAAAGCACTATATTAATGGAAATATAATGAATTTAGACAATTACGATCGCCTAGCGAAACAAGCTATTGCACTGACGGAATCAGAAACGGATTTTATCGCTAACCTTTCTAATATTAGTGCACTTCTTAACATGGAGTTAGACGATCTTAACTGGGTCGGCTTTTATCTCATGAAGGACGGTGAATTAGTATTAGGTCCTTTTCAGGGTAAACCTGCCTGTGTACGCATTCCGGTAGGTAGAGGAGTGTGTGGTACAGCAGTTGAAACCAATACGGTTCAGAGAATTGCCGATGTTTATCAATTTGAAGGGCACATCGCTTGTGATGCTGCGAGTAATTCTGAGATTGTGATTCCATTTTCTGTGAATGGTGAAGTGGTTGGTGTATTGGATATAGATAGCCCAAGTATTAATCGATTTTCCGAAATTGACGAAATTGGACTGACAAACTTCATGAGATCTGTAGAAAAGGTGCTCAATTCCCATGCAAACGTGGTCTAAAATCACATTTGCTGGTGGTTTTTCTATAGCAGGTCACTATAATACCAAGAATATTTTTCTTAATGCTTCGCGGAAAACCGCATTAACCAGGAACCCACATGGAAAACACTGAGAAGTTGAAGAACAGCAAAGAAATTATCGCGTATGTTGCTGAATGTTTCCCTAAATGCTTTACTGTAGAAGGTGAAGCGAAACCGCTTAAAATTGGTATATTTCAAGATCTTGCTGAACGCTTGAAAGATGATGAGAAAGTAAGTAAAACTCAGCTACGTGCAGCGTTAAGACAGTACACTTCTTCTTGGCGTTACCTGCACGGTGTTAAACCGGGTGCAGTACGAGTAGATTTAGATGGTAATGCTTGTGGAGAGCTTGAAGCTGAACATGTAGAACATGCTCAAGCGACACTAGCTGAAAGCAAAGCAAAAGTAGCGAATCGCCGCAAAGAGCAAGCTCAAAAAGCGCGTGAAGAAGCGAAAGCTAAACAGCCTAAAGCTAAAAAGCCACAAGCTCGTAAACCACAAAGTAGTGCAAGCAAAAACGCAAAAGTAAGCAAACCTGTTGAAACGCGTGCTTTGAATAACGATGAAATGATCGTAGGCAAAGACGTTAACGTAAACATGGGTAAAGGAAACATGGCTGCGACCATTGTTGAAATCAATAAGGAAGATGTGCGTGTTCAGCTAGTCAATGGCCTACAAATGGTTGTTAAAGCGGAGCATTTGCGCGCTTAAAGGAGAAACTCCTACGCATGAAGTGCCGTTCAAAAGTATCTTTGATTGCTGCTAGCCTTTGGCTAGCAGCGTCTTCAGCTCACGCTTTAGAAGCTAAGTATCAGAAAACTGATATCCCGACTTTAGCTCCAGAAGCACAACATGAAACCGCGAGTAAGCGAGTGACATCTCGCTTTACACGATCTCACTATAAGCATTTCACCCTAGATGATGAGTTTTCCAAGGCGATGTTCAATCGTTATTTGGAAATGCTCGACTACAACCGTAACATTTTTACTCAATCGGATATTGATGGCTTTAATGCTTGGTCGACACTGCTCGATGATCAATTGAAAGCGGGTAACAATCAGGTTGCGTTTGATGTCTATAACTTATCGATGCAGAAACGATACGATCGTTTTGTCTATGCATTATCTCTGCTTGATACGGAGATGAAGTTTGATGTCGATGAAGGTATAGAGCTTGATCGTTCGGAAGCCAATTGGGCTAAAGACGAAGCTGAACTTAATGAGTTGTGGCGTAAACGCGTTAAATACGATGCGCTTAACCTTAAACTTGCAGGTAAGGATTGGGATGAGATAAAAGAGACGTTAGGTAAGCGTTACAATAATGCGATCAAACGAATCACTCAATCTCATAATGAAGATGCTTTTCAGATTTACATGAATGCGTTCGCGCGTGAAGTTGATCCGCATACGAGTTATTTGTCGCCACGTTCTGCTGAGCAATTCCAATCAGAGATGAATTTATCTCTTGAAGGGATTGGTGCGGTACTTCAAATGACGGACGATTATACGATTATTCGTTCTCTCGTTGCTGGAGGCCCTGCGTCAAAAAGTAAGCAGCTAGGTGAAGGCGATAAGATTATCGGCGTTGGCCAAGACGGCAAAGAAATTGTTGATGTGATTGGATGGCGACTCGATGATGTCGTGCAACTGATTAAGGGACCAAAAGGAACCAAAGTTAAGTTGCAAATTTTGTCTGATAGTAAAGATGCTAAAGCACAAGTAGTTGAAATTACTAGAGATAAAATTCGATTAGAAGATCGTGCAGTCAAGTCTGAAATCTTTGAGAAGGATGGTAAGAAAATTGGTGTTCTCGAAGTTCCTAGCTATTACGTAGGACTTTCTAAAGATACCGACAAACTTATTACCGAACTTAAAGAAAAAGGCGTTGACGGTATTATTGTCGATTTACGTAACAACGGTGGTGGTGCGTTAACAGAAGCAACCGCAATGACCGGATTGTTTATTGACAGTGGTCCGGCGGTACAAGTTCGTGACAGCTATGGTCGTGTTAACGTTAATAACGATACCGACGGAAAAGTGAGTTACGAAGGTCCGTTAACCATACTGGTAAATCGATATAGCGCCTCGGCATCTGAGATCTTTGCTGCTGCGTTGCAAGATTATGGTCGTGCCATAGTTTTAGGTGAGAATTCATTTGGTAAGGGCACGGTACAACAGCACCGTTCACTAAATCACATCTATGACTTGTTTGATAAAGAATTGGGTTACGTGCAATACACGATTCAGAAGTTTTATCGAATTAATGGCGGTAGTACGCAAAATAAAGGGGTAGTACCTGATATTGCGTTCCCAACACCAATCGATCCTGCGGAAACAGGGGAGAGTGTAGAAGATAACGCACTGCCTTGGGACAGCATTGACCCTGCAAAATATCAAGTGTTACAGCGTAACGACGAGATGATTGCAGCATTAACGAAGAAGCATGAAGCACGAATTGGCTCTGATATGGAGTTTGGATTTATCGCTGAAGATATTGCTAAGTACAACGCCGAAAAAGATGACAAGACATTGTCGTTAAATGAAGCAACAAGGCAAGCTGAAAGTGATAATCATGATGTGCGACGACTTGATCGTATCAATGCTCGCCAAAAAGCGGCGGGAGATGATCTTTTTGCTACGCTAGATGACGTACCAAAAGATTACGAAGTGCCTGATGCGTATCTGGACGAATCAGTTGCCATTATGGTCGACATGATTAAGCAATAGAAACGAATCTGAATAATAAAGCGAGCCTGAATAATAAAGCGAGCCTTGAGCTCGCTTTTTTTTTGTCCAAAATTTGTGTTCTCAAAGCTGATACTCACCAGTAAAATTTGTGATTTAGATCAAAAAATTTAGCATTCTCGTAGTGAGCGCCTAAGCTTAAGTAAACAGCAAAGGGGAAGCATATGAGATGGATTACTGTGATTTTATGTGTGGTATCGTTTGGCGTATTATCAGATACACGTAAAGACAATAATGATTTGACCCAGTTTGATCAGCCTTTTTTACTGGGTGACTGGTATTTGATAAACCCGACTCCAGAAGAATCGCCCGATGCATTTCTGGCGATTAAGCTTTCCCTCGACTCGAACTACTCGTTCAATATCGATATTCAAAAACAAGACTACAGTATTGAACATTGGGAAGGTTTGTTTACGGCCAATGAAGATACCATTATTTTGGGACTGAACAGCGATGAACCGCAAATCTATAACTATAGTGGCAATCATCATATGCTGAACTTAAATGGTGTCGTATTTACAAAAGCGTTACCGAATGCGCTTGCGGGAATTTGGTCATCAACAACCGTGACGGGGGATGACAAACATGCTAACGACATTGCTAGAATGGATTTGGTGTTGCAGCCTGACTTTGTGTTTACCTTCCGAGTGAGTTCAAACGAAGGAAATGAAGCAATACACAGTGGTGTTTATTACACTGAAGATAATCATATTGTTTTGCTTTATCCCGACGGTGAGCATGATGCTACTTACACTTTGAACCAAGATGAACTTACGTTAGAAGTTGAAGATGGGGATATGTTTGCGGTACTTAACCGGATTCGTTAATGCTAAGCCACACGGTCACCAAAAAAACGTCAATATTAATTGGCGTTTTTTGCGTTAAGGATCTGCAATCAGTTGATACATGGGGTTATAATCGTTCGGTATTTACAGCGACAATGCTAATTATAACAAATAAGGACTAAAGGATGACGGAGTCAGCACCTAAAGCCAAATACCGTAGCGATTATCAATCGCCTTCTCATTTTATCTCAGATGTAAACCTAACTTTCGATCTTCACGAACGTGAAACTCATGTGACAGCGATCTCTACTGTTAAGCAAAATACAGACTCAACGACTTTACTTCTAGATGGTGAAGGTATTGAACTGGTTGCCGTGTATATCAACGGTCAAGCGTGGCCTGATTACAAGCAGTTAAAATCAGGTCTTGAACTATCAAACTTACCTGCTGAGTTTGAGCTCAAAATTGAAAACAAGATTTCGCCAATTGCCAATAGCGCACTGGAAGGCTTGTACTTATCTGATGGCGCATACTGCACACAATGTGAAGCCGAAGGTTTTAGACGCATTACTTATTTTCTAGACAGACCAGATGTACTGGCTACCTACACGACAAAAGTCATTGCCGATAAAGTGGCGTTCCCACACCTACTTAGTAATGGTAATAAAGTAGAAGAAGGTGAGGTGGATACGCAAAGACATTATGTGGTTTGGCAAGATCCCCATCCTAAACCATGTTACCTATTTGCTTTAGTCGCTGGCGATTTTGATGTGTTGCGCGACCAGTATACAACGCGCTCTGGTCGTAAAGTTGCACTAGAGATTTTCGTTGATAAGGGCAATCTAGATCGAGCAAATCATGCCATGGTGTCATTGATTAATTCGATGAAGTGGGATGAAGAACGTTTTGGATTAGAATACGATCTCGATATTTATATGATTGTTGCCGTCGACTTTTTCAATATGGGGGCGATGGAGAATAAAGGCTTAAATGTTTTCAACTCCAAGTTCGTTCTAGCCAATGAAAAGACGGCGACAGACACTGACTATTTAGGGATTGAGGCTGTTATCGGTCATGAGTATTTTCATAACTGGACCGGTAACCGAGTCACCTGTCGAGACTGGTTCCAACTAAGTTTAAAAGAAGGGCTAACGGTATTTCGTGACCAAGAGTTTTCTTCAGATCTCGGCTCCCGTGCTGTCAACCGCATTAACAATGTTCGAATCATTCGTGGTCCTCAGTTTGCAGAAGATGCAAGCCCAATGTCTCATCCTATTCGCCCAGAAAAAGTTATTGAGATGAATAACTTTTATACCTTAACGGTATATGAGAAGGGTAGTGAAGTAATTCGAATGATGCATACTTTGCTAGGTGAAGAGAAATTCCAAGCGGGAATGAAGCTTTACTTTGAGCGCCATGATGGAACTGCGGCAACGTGTGAAGACTTTGTCTGTGCCATGGAGGATGCGTCTGGAATCGATCTTAATCAATTCCGCCTTTGGTATAGTCAATCTGGTACGCCAACCGTTAGCGTGAAAGCGGATTATGATGTAAACGCGCAAACATATGCGTTAACGCTTACTCAATGTACGAAACCAACACAAGATCAACAGGAAAAACAAGCGCTACACATTCCATTTGATGTAGAACTGTATGATAGTGAAGGAAATATTTTAGAGTTACAGTGTAATGGTAGTGCGGTAGGAAACGTTTTAAGTTTTACTCAACAAGAGCAAACATTCGTCTTTGAAAATATTGATACCGAACCAACGCCATCAATGCTGAGAGAGTTTTCAGCGCCAGTAAAACTGGAATTTGATTATTCAGATGAACAGCTCGCATTTTTAATGATTCATGCTCGAAATGAATTTGCTAAATGGGATGCTGGACAGATGTTGCTGGCAAAGTATGTTAAATCAAACGTTGAAGCAGTATTAAACCAGCAAGCGATTACCTTGCCAGAGCTTGTTATTGATGCGTTTAGAGGGGTGATCTTAAACGATCAGCTTGATCCTGCGTTTATTGCTGAAGTACTTTCACTGCCTAGCTTTAATGAGGTTGCAGGTTGGTATGATATTGTCTCAGTCGATTCGGTTTGTGATGTGCTTAAAGGCGTAAAACACATTATTGCCTCTGAACTAAAGGATGAACTGTCAGCTACGTATCATTCTCTGGGTCAGCAAGATTATAGCGTTAATCATACTGCGATAGCGAAACGAGCACTGCGGAACCTCTGCTTACAGTACTTGGCGACAATGGAAGAATATGCACCTCTAGTGTCTAATCAGTTTGATGTTGCAAACAATATGACGGATACGATTGCCGCGATGGTGGCTGCCAACAGTAGTTCTCTGCCGATTAGACAAAACCTCATGGATCGCTATAGTGAGGATTGGAGCCACGATGGCTTGGTTATGGACAAATGGTTTGCGTTACAGGGATCGAATCCAAGTTCAAATGCGCTTGAAAATGTTAAAGCGTGCATGTCACACACAGCGTTTAGCCTGAGTAATCCAAATCGTGTTAGAAGCCTAGTTGGTTCATTTCTTAACATGAACCCACGTCGCTTCCATGATGTATCGGGTAGTGGTTATCAGTTTGCAGGTGAAATTCTACGGAGCCTTAACGAATCTAACCCGCAAGTGGCGTCTAGATTGATCGATCCTTTATTGAAATTCAAGAAGTACGATACTGATCGCCAGGCACTAATTATTGCTGAATTAGAAAAGCTGAAAGCGATGGATAACCTAGCGAACGACTTGTATGAAAAAGTGACTAAGGCCCTTGAGGCTTGAGGCATTTAATTAGGTACGTTAAGTCACGTTAATACTAGCTAATCGCCAGCACTGTATATCCATACAGTGCTGGCGATTTTTATCAGTTGCATGGCTATTTTTCGCTTAATGATGGCGTAGTTTTGTACTGAATTGCTAATGAAAGGCAGCAAAGCACATTAGAGACTAAAAATCAGCAGGTAAAATAACTGTATGTACATACAGTTCTTGTGTGAGGAGGCTATTTTTATCATGAACTATTATCACTTTTCTATGAATATCCGTTATCAAGCATTTATCGAGCATTACGCTGGCCATGCCGCTAACATTTTAGTGGTAACGGATAACGGGCTAAAGCTCCAATTACCCGCGGCTCGTTTCCGCCCATATTTAACACAAATAGGTATAAAAGGTCGCTTTAGATTGACAACTGACCACAACAATAAATTTCTACGGTTAGATTCACTGTAATTTGTCGCTTTGCTAGCAAGATAAATAAGTACATCAGTCACACTATCAAACTTTTCTCTCCAACTTATTCCAAATTTTATTAACTCTTTATCAATAAAGCTTTTACAATAAAAGCAAGCCTATCCCCCAATAAAAATAGAAAGTGGAGCGTTACTATGACCACGCGCGAACCCGTTGTCCCGGTTCTTCTGGAGAAAGTTTACAAATTGATTGAGTCGAAGCTTGAGAGCTCGGCGCAACCGTTAGTAACCAAACTCGCCAAACATATCTTGAGCAATGTGTCCCCAGATGACTTGCTACAAAGAAATGAATCCGATTTGTATGGTGCTGTCATCAGCCTTTGGCATCACCTTAACGAAAAGAAACACGATGAAATCTCGGTCAGAGTCTTTAATCCAGCGGTGAGTAAACATGGCTGGCAGTCAACACATACCATTGTCGAGATTGCGGTTCCTGATTCTCCATTTCTTGTCGATTCCGTCAAAATGGCGCTCAACCGACTTGATTTAACTTGTCATATTACTCTGCATGGTCCCACTCAGTTTGAACGTGATGAGAAAGGACAAATCACTTCGGTCAATGAGAAGAAAGGGCATCTACAGTCTATTTTCCATATTGAAGTAGATCGCTTAAGCGATAAGCAAGAAATGACGGCATTGAAAGAAGAGTTAGTCACTATATTTGAAGATACAAGTTTGGTGGTTAACGGTTGGGAGCCGATGTCGCAGAAGCTTAAGGCGATCACTAAAGATCTACTTAAGAATAAGGCGATGTTGCCAACAGAAGATGATCGTTTTGACGAGACCATGGCGTTCTTGCAGTGGTTAGGCGATCATAACTTCACCTTTATGGGCTACAAAGAGTTTGATTTGGTTCAACTAGATGGTGAGTCAATTCTTAAGCCGACAGAAGAAAAAGGTTTAGGGCTGTTTTCTAGTGAGCAACGTGTTCGCGCGGTTAAAATTTCGGACTTTTCAGATTCAGCCAGGTTAGAAGCGAAAAAGCCTTTCTTATTGATTCTTACTAAGGGTAATAAAGCAAGCCGGATACATCGTCCAGCGTATACCGATTACATTGGTATAAAAAAGTTCGATAAAGATGGAAAAGTTATTGGTGAGCATCGCTTCACTGGACTATATACCTCAGCAGTGTATAACCAAAGCGTGTCAACGATTCCACTTATCCGCGAGAAAATGGAGCGTATTTTAGCCTCAAGTGGTTACCGTAGTGGTTCATACTCATATAAAGCACTAAGAAACATTCTTGAAAATTACCCCCGAGATGAACTGCTTCAAGCAAAAGAAGAAGAATTGCTTGAAATCGGGATGGGTGTCGTTCAAATGCAAGATCGCGATTTGATCCGATTGTTTGTGCGCCGAGATCCATTTGGTCGCTTCTTTAGTTGTATGGTGTATGTGAGTAAAGATCGTTACAACACTCAACTTCGAAAAGATACACAGCGGATCTTAAAAAGCTACTTTGGCTGCGAGCAAGAAGTCGAATTCACCACCTATTTTTCTGAAAGTCCGTTAGCTCGAACGCACTATATAGTAAGGGTTGATAACAACAACATGGATGTCGATGTAAAAGCGATCGAACAAAACTTAATGGAAGTATCTGCCTCTTGGGATGATCGTTTATCGGAAGCGATTGTCGCTAACTTTGGTGAAAGCAAAGGCCTACCGCTATCAAAAGTCTATTCACGTGCATTCCCTCGTTCGTATAAGGAAGACATGATGCCAACGTCTGCTGTTGCAGATATAGAGCGTCTAGAAGCGTTAAGTGAGAGTAACAAGTTAGGGATGTTGTTCTATCGCCCACAAGAAGCGGCGGCAGATTCAAAAGAAGTTAAATTGAAGCTTTATCATCGTGATGAGCCCATTCATCTCTCCGATGTAATGCCGATGCTAGAGAACCTTGGACTTCGTGTTATTGGTGAGTCGCCTTATGAAGTCATTAAGAGCGATGGCGGCAGCTATTGGATTCTTGATTTTGCCATGCTTCACAAGAGTGAAACAGTGGTCGATCTTCGAGAAGCTCGCGATCGTTTCCAACAAGCGTTTGCTTCTATTTGGGCTGGTGACCTAGAAAGTGACGGCTTTAACCGTTTAGTCTTGGGTTCAGGATTAACAGGTCGAGAAGTTTCTATTCTACGTGCCTATGCGCGGTATATGAGACAGGTTGGCTTTCCGTTTAGTCAACACTATATTGAAGACACGCTTAATCACTATCCGGAAATTGCAAAAGACTTAGTTGAACTTTTCTCTCAACGATTTATGCCGTCGTTGAAAGGCAGTAAGAAGGGTCAGTTACGCGTTATCGACAAAATTGATGTTCAGTTAGATAAAGTGGAAAGTTTAGATGACGATAGGATTATTCGTCGTTATGTCGAGATGATTTCTGCAACGCTGCGAACCAACTATTATCAGAAAGATGACAAAGGACTTCACAAGCCTTGGTTATCACTTAAATTGCAACCTTCTAAGATTCCAGATATTCCAGCACCTGTGCCAGCCTTTGAAATATTTGTTTATGCCTCGGATATTGAAGGGGTGCATTTACGTGGTGGTAAAGTGGCGCGTGGTGGATTACGTTGGTCCGATCGTCAGGAAGACTTCAGAACAGAAATTCTAGGGCTAGTGAAAGCGCAACAGGTGAAAAACACCGTTATCGTTCCTGTTGGTGCAAAAGGAGGCTTTGTTTGTAAGCGTCAACCTCAACTCACATCTCGTGATGAAATCTTTGCTGAAGGCCAACGCTGTTACAAGCAGTTCATTCGCGCGTTGCTAGATGTTTCCGATAATATCATTGAAGGCGAGGTGGCTCCGCCTAAGAGTGTGGTACGTCATGATGAAGATGACCCATACTTGGTAGTTGCTGCGGATAAGGGGACAGCGACATTCTCTGATTTAGCCAACTCAGTCTCGGCAGAATACAATTTCTGGTTAGGTGATGCGTTTGCATCGGGCGGGTCAAACGGCTATGACCATAAAGCAATGGGCATTACGGCGAAAGGTGGCTGGGAATCGGTTAAGCGTCACTTCCGTGAAATGGGCATCGACTGCCAAAATGAAGACTTTACTGCTATAGGTGTAGGTGACATGGCTGGGGATGTATTTGGTAACGGTATGCTGTTATCGAAACATATTCGTATGCAAGCCGCGTTTAACCATATGCATATTTTCATTGATCCGAATCCAGATTCAGCATCAAGTTGGATCGAGCGTAAGCGCTTGTTTGATCTGCCGCGTTCAAGCTGGGAAGATTATGATCCTAAGTTGATCTCAGTAGGTGGTGGGATATTCCCTAGGAAAGCAAAATCGATCACGCTGACTCCAGAAATCCAAAAGATGATCGGCACTAAGAAGAGTTCAGTGACACCAAACGATCTCATTAAGATGCTTCTGTCTATGCAAGTGGATCTTTTGTGGAACGGTGGTATTGGCACTTACGTCAAATCATCAGCAGAAACGCATACCGATGTCGGTGACCGTGCGAACGATGTACTACGCATTAATGGCAGTGATTTACGAGCAAAAGTGGTCGGAGAAGGCGGAAACCTTGGTATGACACAGCTAGGCCGTGTGGAGTACGCACTCGCTGGTGGTCGTGTTAATACCGACTTTGTCGACAACGTTGGTGGTGTAGATTGTTCAGATAATGAAGTGAACATTAAAATCTTCCTGAATAGCTTAGTATCTAGCGGCGATCTAACGATCAAGCAACGTAATCAAACACTCGAAGCGATGGAAGATGAAGTGGGTGAGATTGTTCTCGATGATGCTTATTGCCAAGCTGAATCAATCTCCGTGACCGAATACCAAGGTGTTCCGTTAATGAAAGAGCAGATCCGCTTCATTCATACATTGGAGAAAGCCGGTTACCTTGATCGAGGGCTTGAATACATTCCTGCTGATGACGATTTACTCGAGCGAGAAAAGCAGGGCATCGGTATGACTCGTCCTGAACTGTCGGTATTAGTTGCTTATGGCAAGATGGTATTGAAAGAACAGCTGGTAGTGGATGAAATAGCCAATGATCCTTATCATAATCAACAGCTTACGCAATACTTCCCATCACTGTTACGCCGTAACTATATTGATAGTATGCCAAGTCATCCGCTTAAAGCTGAGATTATTGCCACAGGCCTAGCAAACCAAATGGTTAATGAAATGGGCTGCAACTTTGTGACTCGCTTGCAAGAAGAAACGGGAGCGACGGTTGTTGATATTGCCAATGCTTACGCTGCATCAAGAGAAATTTATGGTTTTGCGTTTACGTTTGAGCAAATACGTAAACTGGATAATATCGCGACTTCCGAGGCTCAATACGAATTGCTCTTTATCGTGAGACGTACGTTACGTCGCTTAGCGAGATGGATTTTACGTAACCGCCCTGGAAAACAGTCGGTTGAGCAATTAGTGGCACGTTATCGAGATAACGTCATTAAGATTGAGCAGAAACTTGAATCATGTCTCGTAGATGAAGAAGTTGCAGAGCATAATGTTCAGGCTCAAGGCTGGATAGAAAGCGGAGTTGATAAAGATCTCGCGAGCTATGTCTCAAGGTTATCGAGTCTATTATCTGCGGTGGATATCTCTGAGATAGCGGCAGAAGCAAACTATGATGTCGAACAGGCTTCTAAATTGTACTTCCACCTTGGAGACCGTCTATCGTTGCATTGGTTCCTTAACCAAATTAATGGTCAGGCGGTAGACAATAACTGGCAAGCACTTGCAAGGGCCGCATTTAGAGAAGATTTAGATTGGCAACAGCGCCAATTGACGGCGCAAGTTTTGAGATGCGGTTGTGGCGGGGAGGGTCAAGACGTGATCCTGTCACTTGATAACTGGATGGAGACAAACGCGGTTAGCTTACAACGTTGGGACAATATTCTTAACGAGTTTAAAGTAGGTAGTGTTCATGAATTTGCCAAGTTCTCTGTTGCATTGCGAGAGTTGAGTTTACTTAACCTCAATTGTGCGACGAGCATCTAAATACAAAGAAACGTGCTACACCATTAGCTAAGCGCCCAAATAGGGCGCTTTTTTTATGTCGATGTCTATTCGGTGACGCGGTCACTTAATAATTGCTTACTTATTCCGCTAAACATTTGCTTTTGGTAAATAAAAGCGAATTCTCAATTGCAAGTTCAAACGTTTGCGTCAATAATACCTCCCCGTTTACACGGGTTATCTATCGGAGGCACAATGCTTTACCGTCTTGCCAGAACTGGCTTTTTTCAACTTGATGCCGAAAAGGCTCATGATCTTGCTATTCAAAATTTTAAGCGCTTTACCGGCACTCCTCTTGATTTAGCTTATCGTCAACATCTCCCAAATCGTCCTGTCGAATGTATGGGCTTAACGTTTAAGAATCCAGTTGGCCTTGCCGCTGGCCTCGATAAGAACGGTGAGTGTATTGAAGCATTTGGTGCGATGGGGTTTGGTTTTGTCGAAGTAGGGACGGTAACACCTCGTCCACAATCTGGTAATGATAAACCGCGACTGTTTCGTCTTGTAGAGGCGGAAGGCATTATTAACCGAATGGGTTTCAACAACTTAGGTGTTGATAACTTAGTCGAAAACGTTAAGAAAGCGAAGTACGACGGCATTATCGGCATCAATATTGGTAAGAACAAAGACACGCCAATTGAAAAGGGTGCAGAAGACTACGTTATCTGCATGGAAAAAGTGTATGAGCACGCGGGTTATATCGCAGTGAACATCTCTTCGCCTAATACTCCAGGGTTACGTTCTCTGCAGTATGGGGAAGCACTTGATGATCTTCTTAGTGAATTAAAAGCGAAACAAGCTGAGCTGGCAGAGAAGCATAGCAAGTACGTGCCGCTGGCGTTAAAGATTGCTCCGGATCTTAGCGATGATGAATTACAGCAAATCTGTGACTCATTGATTAAGAATAAGATTGATGGTGTTATCGCAACGAATACCACACTAGATCGTTCAATTGTCGAAGGCATGAAGCATGCGAATGAAGCTGGTGGCTTAAGTGGTCGTCCAGTCCAATCACGTAGTACTGAAGTCGTTCGTTTGCTAGCTAAGTATCTTGACGGTCAATTGCCAATCATCGGCGTTGGTGGTATTGACTCTTATGTTTCAGCAAAAGAAAAGTTAATGGCTGGCGCTGAATTGGTTCAAGTGTACTCTGGTTTTATCTACCATGGACCAAAGCTTGTTAAAGAGATCGTCAAAAACCTGTAGGGCACATACTGACTATATCGGTTAGAGGCCCATCAATATGTTCATATATTGATAGTTCTGTCCAAGTTGCAACCATTGAGAGGGGGAATAGTTTTCCCCTTTTTTTTTGTTCAATCGTTTGTAGAATTAGAGTCAACTGACCAAAAAGGTAATTAAGCGTTTTACCTAACAGTCTGATTATTCTTTAGTTATAAGAGACGGAACGATGCTTAAACCCAGCGATACATGGATCTGGTATATGGATGAGGATGAGAATTCTCTGATGCTGGATTTGGGAGATGAAATGGTTTTTAAAACCAATCTTTCCCGTAAACTCTTAGTTGAGTGCGCGATGGGTCAGAATAACTTCACAGTTGATGACGCGTCCGCGTTTCAAATCTATAAAGACCAAATTGCGAACCTAGACCTCTCTGAGCCGCGACAAGCAGAGCTAGCGCTATACTGCGTTGCCGCGAAGCGCTTTCATAAGCCAGTACAGCCTAAGAGTTGGTTCTTCGACCATCAAGATGTTTCCTTTCAACCTGAAGAAGGTGAATTGGTCAGGTTAACCAACCAATACTCTTCTGGTTTCTTTATTGTGTTGGAAGTAGGGGAAAGCGCGAGTTTATGCGCCTTAGTTGATTTAGACCCATTCAACTTGACCTCAAATAAGGACGTTCAGTTCGGGCAAAGCATTAAAGTGATGCATGATAGAATGGCTTCTGCTCATTCTTACATGACGTCACTACAACCAATCGCACTGGTTGGTTAGACGGCGTAACAACGCCATAAGAGAAAGCAGTGGTGCTTGTCTCAAGAACATGACAGTGTTCAAGCGATAAAAGTCGGCCTACGGGTCGATTTTTTTTGCCTATGTTTCCTCAGTATCAACGCAATCTACATTATTCCCACTCGTTTTTTCCTATCTCTTAGAGCGTAGCTCCTACAAGATTTTGACTATCAACAAAAATTAACCAGAAATTTACGATAAAAAATGAGCAAATACTGAACGGGAAAATACCATTTGGCCACTATAAATTCCTCGTTTATGTATATTTGTAAGTAACTTTCAGTCGCAAATTCACTCTGGTATAGTCCAGATTTGCAGTGAATAAGTAGTCACTATCGCTGAGTGGTATGTAATTAGGTTTGATTTCAGTTGCGTGTATCACGTTCTGTTAAACACATGGTGTTAGTTTTCAGTTGACTAAAGCTTGCGCAAATAAACGAGAATCCTAATGAAAGCGACTTGTTTGGTTAGTGGGATGGCACATTATCAGGTATAATTGGCACCATTTTTCCGCAGTCAGACATACACTATGAATCAATATCTTGCCGTTACTTCAAATGGGCTGGAAAACCTACTCGCCCGTGAACTTGAACAACTTGGGATTGAAAACGTCAATCCTGTTCAGGCTGGAGTGAAATTTAAAGCGACCAATGAGCAGATCTATCGTGTTTGCCTGTGGAGCCGATATGCTTCCCGCTTCGTTAAAGTTCTTGCTGAATTTACCTGCCAAGACGACATGGATTTGTATTTGTCTGCGTCTGCTGTGAATTGGGTTAATCATTTCCATAGCTCGAAGAAGTTTATTGTCGACTTTAACGGTACTAACCAAGAAATTCGTAATAGCCAATATGGCGCGATGAAGGTGAAGGATGCGGTAGTGGACTGCTTTAATAAAAGAAGCCTGCCGCGCCCTAACATCAGTAAAGAAAGTCCTGATATTCGTGTCCACGTGCGCCTGCATAAAGACAAAGCTATTCTTGGTCTTGATATGGTAGGGTCTGGTTTGCATCAGCGTGGCTACCGTACGGAAGCGGGTCGTGCACCATTGCGTGAAACGCTAGCTTCGGCAATTGTTGCTCGAAGTGGTTGGACTCAAGGTGATGACATGCTTGACCCAATGTGTGGTTCAGGCACGTTGCTTATTGAAGCGGCGATGCTAGCGGCGAATATGGCACCGAGTGTAAAGAGAAAAAGCTGGTGCTTTGAATCGCACGAAGACTTTGAGCCAGAGCTGTGGGCTGAGATAAAATCAGAAGCCAGTGTACAAGGTCGTCGCGGTGTCAAAAAGACTGACAGCAGGTTTTGGGGCTTCGATAATGACCCTCGGGTACTACAAACGGCAAAAGATAACGCCCGTCGAGCTGGTGTCGATAGTTTGATTACGTTTGAATTAGGTGACGCGAGTAAATTGACCAAGCCTGAGGGCTTTGGAGAAGGCATTGTTATTTGTAACCCACCTTATGGTGAGCGTCTTGGTACTGAGCCTGGTCTTATTGCCCTTTACACTGAATTCGGTAACCAACTAAAAATCGAGTTTGGTGGAAGTAAAGCGTCTATCTTCTCAAGTTCGGATGACTTGTTAAGCTGCTTACGCATGCGTGCTGATAAGCAGTTTAAGTTAAATAACGGTGCGTTACCGTGTCACCAAAAAAACTACTCAATTTCAGGCCGCTCGGCAGAGCAGCTTGCAGAGAAGCGTACCGACCAAGTTGTCGCGCCAGACTTTACCAACCGATTGAAAAAGAACTTGGCAAAAATCGCCAAATGGGCGAAACGTGAAGAACTAGATTGTTATCGTATCTATGATGCGGATCTTCCGGAGTACAACGTAGCTATCGATGTCTATCAAGACCACCTTGTTATTCAAGAATACGCTGCGCCAAAAGATATCCCTGAAGAAAAGACTAAGCGTCGTTTGACGGACATTATTCGTGCAAGCATTAACGTGACGGGTATTGAAACCAACAACGTTGTGATTAAAGTGCGAGAGAAGAAGAAGGGTTCTTCCCAATACAACAAGTTGGCGGCGAAATCTGATCGCATGGAAGTGAATGAATACGGTGTTAAGTTAATCGTTAATCTTCATGACTATTTAGATACGGGTTTGTTCTTAGATCATAAAATCACTCGTCGTAAGCTTGGTCAAATGGCAGCGGGCAAGGATTTCCTAAACTTGTTTGCGTACACGGGCTCTGCTTCTGTTCACGCAGCAGTAGGTGGTGCGAAGTCCACAACGACAGTCGATATGTCCAATACCTACCTTGAGTGGGCAAAAGAGAACATGCAATTAAATAAACAGGTGGGAAGTCAACATCAGTTTATCCAAGCCGATTGTCTACAGTGGCTAGAAAATGCCAATAGCGATTATGATTTGATTTTCATCGATCCACCGACATTCTCGAATTCAAAACGAATGGCGCAATCATTTGATGTACAGCGTGACCACGTTATGTTGATGGAAAACTTAAAGCGTTTGCTTAGAACGGATGGCACCATAGTATTTTCCAACAACAAGCGTTTGTTCAAGATGGATCACGATGCATTGGCAGAAATCGGCTTAGAGGCGAAGAACATCTCAGATAAGACGTTGCCACTTGATTTCTCACGTAACAAACACATTCATAACTGCTGGCTTATTACTCACAAGAGCTAAGAGATATAATGACAAAGGAACTGACCTTATACAGCACGGAAGGATGCCATCTTTGTGAGATGGCATCCGAATTACTTCATCGCGTCGGGCTTTCTCAACAATTCGATATTATTGATATAGCATTTAACGATGAGCTCTTTAGCCGTTACGGGGTCACTATTCCAGTGATCTCATATGGTTCTTCAGAACTCAATTGGCCCTTCGATATTCATCAATTAACACAATGGTTGAACCTTAATGGCATTACTTACCATTCATAATGGACAACTAGCATTCGGCGATCACCCGTTGCTAGACAAATCAGATTTTGCACTTCAAGAAAATGAACGTGTATGTTTAGTTGGGCGTAATGGTGCCGGTAAGTCGACGTTGATGAAAGTCATCGCTGGCGAAATCGTTATGGATGACGGTAAACTTCAAATCACTCAAGATGTTGTTGTTTCGCGTTTAGAGCAAGATCCACCGCGTAACCAAGAAGGGACGGTTGAAGACTACGTGGCTGAAGGGCTTGCAGAAGTTGGTCAGCAATTGAAAGCGTATCATGCGTTGTTGGACCTTGTCGCTCATGACCCTAGTGAAAAGAACATTAACAAGCTTGCGAAGATTCAAGATACGCTAGACGTCTTAGGTGCATGGCGTTTTGAAGACCGCATCAAAAATATTCTTGCTGCGTTGAAGCTTGATGGCGCAACATTACTCACGGATTTGTCGGGTGGGTGGCAGCGTAAAGCCGCACTTGCACGTGCATTGGTTTGTGACCCAGATGTATTACTTCTTGATGAACCGACCAACCACTTAGATGTTGCGACGATTGAGTGGCTTGAAACGTTTTTAAAAGATTTTCGTGGTTCTATCATCTTCATTTCTCACGACCGAGCGTTTATTAGCTCTATGGCGACGCGCATCGTCGATTTAGACCGTGGTCAGTTGGTGTCTTATCCTGGACGTTATGATCAGTACTTAATCGAGAAAGAAGAAGCGCTGCGTGTAGAGGAAATGCAAAATGCTGAGTTTGACAAGAAACTCGCACAAGAAGAAGTTTGGATTCGTCAGGGAATAAAGGCGCGTCGTACACGTAATGAAGGTCGAGTTCGTGCTCTGAAGAAACTTCGTGAAGAAAGAAGTGACCGCCGTGAAGTGCAAGGCAAGGTGAACCTGAAAGTCGACGATGGGGTTCGTTCAGGTAAGATCGTCTTCGAAGCAGAAAACCTCAGCTATGATATTGAGGGTAAGACAATCGTTAAGGACTTCTCGTTTAATATCATGAGAGGTGACCGTATCGCGTTAATTGGCCCCAATGGCTGCGGTAAGAGTACATTAATTAAGTTGTTGCTTGATAAGCTGCAACCATCTTCAGGTAAATTGAAGTGTGGCACTAAACTGGAAGTGGCGTACTTTGACCAATACCGAGAATTGCTTGATCCAGAAAAAACAGTGATCGATAACTTAGCTGACGGTAAGCAAGAAGTAATGGTAGGTGGTCGTGAACGACACGCTCTTAGTTACTTGCAAGACTTCTTGTTTGCTCCTAAGCGTGCTCGCACTCCGGTAAAAGCCTTATCTGGTGGTGAGAAAAACCGTTTGTTATTAGCACGTATTTTCTTAAAACCCAATAACCTGTTAATTCTGGATGAGCCAACCAACGATCTTGATATCGAAACACTCGAATTGCTCGAAGATTTATTGGGCAACTATCAAGGAACATTGCTTTTAGTGAGTCACGATCGTCAATTTGTTGATAATACTGTGACCACGAGCTGGATTTTTGAAGGTGAAGGGGTTATTGAAGAGTTTGTTGGCGGTTATCATGATGCACAACAGCAGCGTTTACAGGTTAAAAATGCCAGACGTGATTTAGAACCCGTAAAGACGGTCGAAAAAGCATCGGTTGAACCTAAAAAGAGTACGAGTGCTGTGAACTCTAAACCGAAAAAGCTGTCGTATAAACTGCAAAGAGAGCTTGAAGCGCTACCAGCGCTGCTCGAGCAGTTAGAAGAAGAGTTGGGTTCATTACAAGAAGTTGTGAATAGCGCCGAATTTTTCTCAAAACCCGTTGATGAGACTCAACCAATATTAGATAAACTCTCTGCTAAAGAGCAAGAGTTGGACGTTGCTTTCGAGCGATGGGAAGAGCTAGAAGCAATGCAACAGGAAAGTTAGCCTAAATGAGTTGTACAAAATTTAAAATTTCAATGGTGGCCGCAAGCGTATTCGCTGCGACCACCGCAAATGCTGCTTTGTATCAGATTGTCGAAATAGACCCGACAGCGAGCATTAGCAGTAGTGGTATCTATGATGCGCAGTACACAGAGTTCTATGGTTCTGCGATTGAGAGTACACCGAGTGCTTCTGTGACTCCGATGGGCTGTTTTACACAAGGTGGTACTTGTACTGATTATACGCTGTATGGTGACTCTAGGAGCGGTTCAGAAGGCTTCTCTTACCGTGATGAAGTACCGTTCAATATGGATGTTAGCTTCTATTACACCGACTGGACCCGAAATCGAGATTACTGTCGTTCTGAGCTAGGATACCAAACCTGTGATCCTGCTTGGACGAACAAAATGTGGTATAGCTTTAGTTCGATTGGTGGACTAAAGCGTGAGCGTGATGCTTTTTCCGCAACGGAATATAAATCTAATGCTCAGGCCTTTAGTGGCAATACGGCTTCAGCCGCTGCGGCACCGATGTTAATGGTTAACCCTACTTCTGACGGCTATGCGCCAGGAGGGAAAACTACAACCGAAACAAATTCAGCAAATATAGTCATTAATCGCCTTGATGGTGATAAAGTCATTGGCACTGCGAGCTCTGGGTACTTTAAGTTAGATTCAAACAAACTTGCTACAGCCTATCGTCAACGTGGTTATGTTTTTGATGGTAGTACTACGACAATGCTGAAACCTCTCGCAGATAACGGCAATACTCAAGAGAAGCAGATTACTACTCAGATGGGTCGCACCATGGCATGGGATTCATTTAGTGATGATACTGGCACATACTATGTAGGCAGTGCCGCAGTAGGTCCATTTGATTACAATGACGATAATAAAAACTGGGGTGGCGACCTAAATAATTGCTTGTCAGGCAATGACCCTGCGGCAAAGCGTGAATGCCAAAATTTTGCATTTGCTTCAAAAGCGGCAGTGTGGTCTGCTGATGGAGCTACCGTTAACCCTATTTCTGGTTGGAATAACGGTACTTCTCGTAATGTTGACAAAAAAGCGATGCAAGGCAGTGCAAGAGCAGCCGTAATCAGTGCAAACGCGACGGCATTTACCGGGAAGCCTGTTCTTGTTGGTATGAATAGCTATCAAGATGGCAGCAATGTCTTTGTCGAAGCGACAGTATTTAGCCCTAATGGAAACGCGATATCCGCCGGAAATGCGTGGTCACCATCAATAGTGAGCCGCTCGCGGATTAAAGACGGCGATGATTATATCTACACTAACTCTGTAGCGACAGACATCAATGAGCAACTTGTACTAATTGGTGAAGCCAAGCGGCGCGGTGACAAACGTGAAAATGGTGCGGCAGCGAACCGAATGTTTTTGGCACAAGTTAACGATAGCGGTGGCGCATCAGCTCAATATTTTGACGAATTGAACGGTAACAGCGGTATTTTCTTCCGTGGTGTCGGTGGTAAGACGGGCGCAATTAACAATTTCAATGAAATTGTTGGTGCGGTTGATGCGGAACAAGCTACAGAGTTCTACGGTAAAAAGCGCCGCCAGCGCGGATTTATATACCCGTACACCGTTGTTGATGCTAATAACCCTGATATAGTTAAGAGAAGAGACGTTTTTCAAAATAAACCTTGGTTACTCGATGACTTAACCAATGGAGGCACATTTAGTGCTGAAAACAACAAATATCGCATCATCGACGCAGCTGACATCAACGACGATGGTGTCATCGCTGCAACCGCGATTAAGTGTCCGCAAGGATACGACACCACTGGTCACAACTCATATTGTGGTAATGGGCAGACTACTGAGAAAGTGGTCGCAGTTAAGTTGATCCCGATCTCAAATACAGACGAACGTTCAATTACTCCGCGTACTATTGAAGCGCCACCGGTAGAGCGTAAAGGTGGTAGCTTAGGTTGGATGGCTATGATTTTCTTGGGCTTCTTAGGGTTACGCCGTAACAAATAGTGTTATAAAAAGAAAAGCTCGTGTTTATGTGGATAAATACGAGCTTTTTTACGTCTTGAGTTCTGCTAAAAATTGAGCAATTATTATTGAGGAGTCATAAAAACTCTACAAATCTTTAATATCAAAAGGCTGGCTAGCCGCCAGTTTTGTATAGCGAGGACCGCACTATGAAGAGACAAAAGCGTGACCGTTTAGATCGAGCTCAATCCCAAGGCTATAAAGCAGGGTTGAACGGGAAATCTATGGAAACTTGCCCATACCAACAAATGGATGCTAAGTCCTATTGGCTTGGTGGTTGGCGTGATGCGAGAGATGACAGACAGTCAGGGCTTTTCAAGTAGTCGGGAGTAGTTAGGTAAGTTAAAAGAAGGATCTCACATGAGGTCCTTCTTTTAACTTACCTAACGCACTATAACTAAATAGTTTAATAGAAAATAAAACGGCAATGATGCCGTTTTAAATAAACTCTCACTTAAAAAGAAGAAGTGTCTTTAAACAATCCAACTTTTAGGTCTTTTGCTACGTAAATCTCTTTACCATCCACAAGTACACGACCATCTGCGATACCCATTACAAGCTTACGGTTAACAACACGTTTTAGGTGCAGTTCGTATGTCACTTTTTTGGCAGTAGGAAGTACTTGACCCTGAAATTTAAGTTCGCCAACACCTAAAGCACGGCCTTTGCCTTCGCCGCCGATCCAACCTAGGTAGAATCCAACCAATTGCCACATTGCGTCTAAACCTAGACAGCCTGGCATAACAGGGTCACCGATAAAGTGACAGTCGAAAAACCAAAGATCTGGTGTGATATCTAGCTCTGCGACAACAAGACCTTTACCGAAATCACCTTCTGTTTCTGACATTCTGGTAACACGGTCCATCATTAACATATTTGGAGCGGGTAGCTGAGGGTAGCCTTCACCAAATAGTTCACCACGGCTAGAAGCTAAAAGATCTTCACGAGTATACGAATCACGTCTGTTTTGCATTTTTAAAGTCACTCCAATATTTGATATGAGCATATTAGTGAACACGTGTACGCCAAACAACTCCGACCACGACTAAACAAACCAGTTTCTTACTTTTTCTAACAAGGTTTCTGGTAGTTCAAGTTTTTCAAAGTTTTCAATGCGTTCTGCTATCTTACTTAACACGCTTTCTTCTGATTCACTTTTAAATGGTTTGCCTAGCAGTAAAGGGATCACTTCCTCGACATGAGAAACTGCCCAGATGTGAAATTGCCCATCTTTAATGCTATTGACAACTTCCTTGCTCAACGCGAGGTGCTGAACATTTGTTTTTGGTAGAATAACGCCTTGCTTGCCTGTAAAACCTTGATGTTTACACACATTGTAAAACCCTTCGACCTTTTCATTAAGACCACCAACCGCCTGAACTCGACCAAATTGATCAACCGCACCAGTGACGGCAATCTGTTGGTCAATTGGGTATCCAGAAAGGGCGCTGACTAAAGAACACAGCTCAGCTAATGAGGCACTGTCACCGTCTACTTCACAATACGATTGTTCAAAAACAATAGAAGCAGAATAGGGCAACGGGGCATCTAGATTTAGTTCTGTGCTGACGAACGCCTGCATGATCATCATACCTTTGGCGTGAATATTACCCCCAAGTTCGACCTTTCGTTCGACATCAGAAATATCACCATCACCAAAGTGAACCACACAGGAGATACGAGCAGGTTCACCATAAGAGAGTGGATGGCCAGGCATATCGATAACCGTTAAGCCATTAACCTGTCCAATTTGCTCGCCTTGAGTCTCGATGACCACTTGACCTTCTAAAATATCATCGACTGCTCGCGCCGGTAAGTACGCCTCTCTATAGCGCTTTGCCATTATCGCAGACTCTATGTGGTCTTCGTTAATCACACTATTGTCGCTGTAAGAGGATGCTTCTCCTAGCAAAGCTAAGTGCCAATCTAATGATAACGGGACATATTGTTTATCTTCGGTTTCTCTAGCTCCGGCTTGCAGGAGGCGAAGGTAGCCCGATGAATCGAGTGTATGGCTTGGCAAATTATCTAACATTAACTGTTTAACAAAACCCAAGTATGGCGCAACTGATTCATTATTTAACTTATAGTCACTTTCTAGTTCGGTGTATTGCATGAATCCTGATCTAAACTCAGCTTCTAGATAATCCAGCTCTGCGAGTTGCTCTCTATCACCGATAATAATCAGTTTAAACTCTGAGCTGTAGATCGGCTGCTCAATATTGGCACTGATCTGACTCACTGGTGTCGCTTCTAATTGAGCACCTTGTAGTAGGGCTTTGGTATTGGTCCAGCTCACTAACGTAGACAATACAGTGTTCGTTGATGTGATCAGAATACCAGTATCAGCTTGATGAATGAGGCCCTTTTTAGACTCCACGTGACCATCGGTGACCTGATATTGGTCAAATAATGTTTCAGAGCGAACATCAGCACTAACCACCACATGCGTTCCAAGGCTACGCAATTCGTTGGCAACAAGCTCGCGATAAGTAAGGCTGCCACCATCTTTGATCACTAATACTTTAGAAAAACAAGCCGGAGAAACAAAGTACTGAAGTGTTTGTCGCAAACGGGGTTGCAAATCAAACAGGGATTTCCCTGCGCTGTTCGCAACGTTATCTAGAGTAGGTTTAAAATCGGTGTAGAGCGGGCAGGCATCTTGCCAAAGGACTGGATTCATTATTTGAGAGCTTAGTTTAGATTTGCATGGAGTATACAACGATTTCACGACTAAAGTTAGTCAATAGCACGTAAATCAACGAGATTTGATTCTCACTTTGAATGCACAATTGTTGAGATTGTAAAGAAGGTGGGTTACGCTGTCACTCTAACCAATGTAGAGGCAAATTTTAATGAAATACCAACAACTTGAAAATCTAGAGTGTGGTTGGAAGTGGCAATATTTGTCAAAAAAACATCGAGATGGCGAAAATATCACTCGATATGTCGATACTAGTGAGATAGAACACGCTATTTCACAACTTAAAGCCATTGAATATGAGCCGACATTGGTCTTAGATTGGATCAGTGAGCATATGTCATTGGAAGTTGACAATAAACTCAAGCAAGCCATCCGCGCAAAAAGAAAACGTCATTATAACGCAGAACAGGTGCATACGAAGAAAAAGTCGATTGATTTAGACTATCGAGTCTGGGAAAAATTGTCATATCGAGCAAATGAGTTGGGATGCACGCTGTCAGAGGCAATTGAATATCTATTGAGTGAAGCATCACGAAGCGAAAAGGCGAAAAAAACCGTAAGTAGCTTAAAACAAGACTTGAGCAAGCTTCTGGGCGATGATTAACAAAGAAGGAGAAGTAAATGCTATATGTAATTTTGATTGGCGCTGTATTAGTATTTTGGTTAGTCGCGATTGATCGCCCAGTACTCACTGTGCAAGTTACTGATGGTAAAGTCACGAATATTAAAGGCCATATTCCACCTTCATTTAGTCACAACCTTAAAGATATCGCTGAAAGGGATAATATTTCTGGCACTTTTAAGGTATACCAAACACGCTCAGGAATGACATTAAAGTTCTCTAAAGAAATTAACAAAAAGAGCCAGCAAAAAATACGTAATGTATTCCCGTTCCAAAGTTTTAAATCTAAAGGACGTAAGAAGTCTAGGTAGCAGCTAGGCTGCTACCATATTTATTCCTGCATTAGCCTTGTGCTGCAATTTCTCTTTCATCCCATATCTTCATTAGGGTGCGGCGCGCATCTGAATCGAGCATTTGTATCCTTCTGCATGTCCAGTTTTCTGCTACATAGTCCGCCATTTCAAGTGAGATAGGGTTGTTCTCAGTTAAGTACGTATCTAGCGCCGTCTCAGCTTCCAGCAGTGAAAGACCCTCTGTATCCCACTTTTTGATACGAGTGTAACTTGTTTCAAACCACATTAAAGGCAGTGTCATAGAATACTCCATTTCTATAAGTTTATTTAAATAGTTCTATTTCCTTTTCGTTAGAATAATGAAATTTATATTTATGTAAAGGGTTAAGGTTAAAAATAGCGAATAAAAATTTATAAATAACAATCACTATTATCAGCTTTAATTTATTATTGCCACATTATTTATGTAACTTATTAAAGTCCTATTTAAAAGGTGTCATATGATACACTTGAGTTATATTAATTACTTCTGGAAAATCAATAGTGGGTGGCTATTATATTGGCTTGGTTTTTATGTTGTCACTCAATCTTTGCTATTTGTTATCGTTCGCTTTGATTTGGCGTCAAAGCTGGATTTACGGTTCTTTAATGAAGATGCTAGATGTGCCGCTCTGTCATCAATTGCATACGGGTTACTCCTGATGATTTGACAAGTAGGGGGCATATTACGCGCAATCCAAAACACCGTACCCATGGTGCTTCTATCCCAAAGTGTTAGTGCATTAGCCCTGTGACACTGTAACTCCATTGGTTTATGTTAATCCATCTTATCCAACGCTTGAATGGCGTTTTGGCACTGTTGAGTCGTTCGCCTTTCCCTTGTCTCACGACATTGGTTAATAGGTTGAATTAGATTTGCTAATAGTGTTTGCACAACTATTTGTAATCCTACATATTTAGTTCCACGGAACCTAGACCCGTATTAAAGCTTTGCCGCCTACTTACTATTGTGTGTTTGTAGGCGGTTTTTTTTGCTCGATGCTTTTCGAGTACGATGACACCTAACTGAACAAGCGCAGATATTTTCCTTTGATATGACACTAATTAGCGTCGACAAAATTGCCGATTCGGTTTCACTGAACCTTAAGTTCATCAAGCGGCCAGTCGTATCATCGATGAGGGCCAAAAGGCAGTACTTGTCGCTGTGTCCTTAAACCAATCGTGGTGTGAGCCATCGATTTGTGAATGAGCTCACCGAGACAATCTCGGCGATAACGAGGTTGATAGACTCTAGGTTTTCGTTGTGAGTGCGGGATCCAAAGGTTGTCGGCAATCATCCATTGGCGAAGTGTCTCTAACGAGATAGCTAAATTATGATTTTCTATGATCTTTCCACGTGCAAATGTGGGCGAGAAATCAGAATAACGTCGATTACTGGGTTTACCTCTAGAAGCATGGGTTAAACTAGCCGCACCATGTTCACGTAGTTTGTTCATTAACCTTTGAACTTGACGAAAGTATCTCTGCCGCATCAGTACGACGCAAACGATGTTCACAGACGTCTTGAATAACTTTGAATCGACTAATTTCTTTTTCACTCATGGCAATCAACATCTCAGTAGTCCTTAGTAACCGAAGCTGGTACATGAAATGTAGTCAGCAACCAGTACTAAAGTGACATTTTAATCTAGCTCAAAAGTGACATTACTATCTGGGGCTTACAATATCAGTGCGTATTATCTATCTTATGTTAAATGTAGTTTCACAATAGTAAGATTAATCTAGTGTTCAGCAGTTCCCTGCTACATTGGGTGCTGAGCTTTCTTTCTGTATTTAACAATAACGCTATTTACCATAAAATACCTAATAATCACATTAACTTAATCTACGTTTAAGTTAATGTGATTATTAGAAATCAAGAGATCAAAGCAATGACTGTGTTTGTATTGCAAACTCAGCCATTGCTTTTTGGTGGCTATACCAAGTTGTCATCCACATCTGATTGTGTGCTTGGGCCTGAGCTATCATCGGTACCAAAACTGCCGGTATCATCAGTAAAGTCTACATCTACCTGAGTATTATCACTCTGTGTCCAGTCAGCACCATCAGTTTGCTGCAATGATGATGTGTCTTGGTTTTGCTGACTTGAAGCTTGCATTGAATATTGTTCATCAATATCGAGCTCTAGCGTTGCCGTCGCACCTTCTACTGGAGTATCTAAGTCATCAAACCCTTGGAAAGAAAGATTCGCAGAACCTTCATACTGATCGTCGAGTACTAATGTGACAGATTGATTTAAGTCTCCTGATATTGTGTAACCACCTTCACCATCACTTAATGCGCCATTGATTTCCGCACCTTCCGGTAGATTTGTCACGGTTATGTAATCGACACCATCAACGGATGTAACTTCTTCTGGAGCGCTAATCTCCACTTCATCACCGGGCGCTGCAGTAATATCGACAGAGCTTTCAATGTTTGAATTTACTTCGTCACTTGAATTCGTACTCTGTGTATCAACTGGCTGAGTTTGAGCTCCTTCCGTTTCTACCGTTTCTACCGTTTCTACCGTTAAGCTTGTTGTGTACGTTTGCTCAATTCCAGCGCTACTTTCAACGACAGCACTAAGGTCGATATTGCCTTCAAATCCTTCATCAGGCCAGAACGTCCACATGTCATTGCCATTTGAAATTAACGCACCTTGATCTCCGGTATAATTTAGGTCGGTTAATGTTGAGTCTTCTATGCTTAAGTTAGTTAAAACGTTAGACGCGCTTATCTCAATTGAACCATCATCCGCTTGAGCAAGTGTTTGATTCACGGAGACTTCATTATCAACCCCAATATTAAAGTGACTCTGAACACTATTTTCTCCATCACTAGCGACAAATCCTACTTGGGCTTGACCGGTGAAACCTTCTGCAGGAGTAAATTGATAGTTACCCTGCCCGTTTGATTCGATAAGTCCTTCTCCTGCAAGTAGAGATACGGATTCGATACTTAGATCGTGATTATCCTCAGAGCTAATCGTTGCTAGCATATCTTCGTTAGTAAACGTGAGTGGTTCGCTTTCGTCGGTATCGGTATAAGCGATAGCATCTATAATTGGCGAGCTAGTCAGTGACTCACTGGAGTCAAAGACACCTATGTCGCTTTGCTCATCGTATAGTATTCCTTCTTTTTCAATGACATAAGCCAAGTCTACATTACCAGAGAAACCTGACGCAGGGCTGAAGGTCCACGTACCATCGTCGTTCTCAATTAAGCTTCCTTGAGAAGGATCGACTAAGTGCACGAGTTGGACACTATCACCCTGCTCTGCTTCTACATTTTGCGCCATCGCGATAAGATCGTCATGACTAATAACAAGCGCTTCCCCAGACACAACATTGAAGTCTCCTCCTACTGGTTGTTCAGGTTGCTCGTTAGCTTCATCACCATAGTCGACGGTGGTCGCCGTTACTGTGACAAAGAAGTTGCCATGGAAATCCTCTGGCGGAGTCATTTGTAGATTATCAATATCCCAATTGGTGATATTAATCAGTTGCCCTTCCTCGGTGATTTCCACGACGTTGGGCCCATCACTGAGCGTAAAGCCAACCGGATAACCTGTCATAACAAGGTTACTAAGCTGCTCTGAATCATCAATAAGGTTGACATCTAAGTTCAAGTAACCGGTAGTATCTTCATCAAACACCAGCGGTCCATCATGTGCGGTTGTGATAACAGCACCATCGGCAACAGGTCTTACATATACAGGCACGTCTAAGGCAGTTTCAAACTCGCCATCTGATGCGATCACTTGTAATTCGGACAATCCCGCGAAGTTGCTAGTAGGAGTAAATGTCCACGTTCCATCCCCATTGTCAGTAACACTACCGCCATCTTCACTATCAGCGACAATGACTCGTGAAATAACCAGTTCTGTGGTGTCTATATCTCCGAAGAGATCGAGCATATCAGAGGTATCAAAGGTAAAGGCGTCGTCTTCATTGGTCGTCAAGAATGCATTACCCACAGTAAATGGTTCATCATTTACTGGAATGACATCCACATTCACGGTGCCTTGGGCACTCAACTCCCCATCTGAAACCATGTAATCTAGCTCTACCAATCCATTGAAATCTTGACTGGTCACTAAATGGTAAAGTCCGTCAGGTTGCTGTTGTAACGTCGCATTTTCTGGAGACCGGACAGTTAAGCTTTCCAAGGAAAGCGCGTCATTATCAATATCAGAAGCTTGAGATAAGATAAATGCAGGGTCAACCACCAATACTTGGTCTTCATCTGTCGAGTATGTGACTGTTGGAGCGTCAGGAGCATCATTAACCTCAGCTAAACTGATATTCCCAGAGACTTCGGTACCGTCAACACCATCTTCTACTCTAAATGTAAATGGCACATCACCATTCAAGTTTTCGGTTGGTGTAAACGTCCATGTGCCGTTTTGGTTATCAACCAAATCACCAAATGATGGGTCAATTTGAAGGTTATTCGCGGTAAGATCATCATTCTCGATATCGACAGCATGAACCAGTAAATCCTGCTGCGAAATAACAATGCTTTCATCTTCTACACCGCTTAAATCAACTCGATCCGATGTCGGCGCATCGTTAACTGCGTTGACAGTCAAGTTTAGAGTGTTTGCAGTCGTGAATTCGCCATCACTGATGTTATAAGTAAGTTCAATGTCACCGTTGAAATTTTCGCTAGGCACAATCGTGAAAGTACCATTGCCATTATCGGTAACGATTGCATTTGGATCGTTCGTTGCGACATCACTTGCTGTAAGTGGATCATCGTTAAGGTCAACAGCATTTGCTAATAGCATGTCTTGTGTCACAAGTAGATTTCCATCTTCATCAACACTGGTATTGATAGGTGTTGATTCAGGGGCGTGTTCTCTTGCGTCAATATGAATAGTCTGGGAGTTTGTTGAGGTCCCTTCATTTGACAACTCGGTGGAAGTTGCGTCGATTTGTAGGTCAAATTCACCACTGTAATCTCCCGGTAAGTCGATGGTAATAGGTTCAAGTAATACTACTGTAGGTAAGATGATAGGATCAGTAGTATCAACGGTGACTTCGCCTTGGTAGATGGAGCTGTTCACTTCTCCGAGATCAATGGTAAATAAGAAGTCATCAAAATCACGATCTCCTCCGTTGTACATGTCCTCGATACCATAAACCAATTCACTTTCTGAATTGAAGTATGTCTGTGTGTGGTTGATATTGTCTTGGTTTAGGTTAGGGCTAGTACCGCCGTGGAATACCGCATCGCCACTTTCACTACGAATTAGCGTTTCTTCACCATTTGAACTTACGAAGATAAGTTGTGGGTCAGTTGAACTTGTAGTTGCCGTACTTCCATCTGCATCTCTAAACTCGAATGAACCATCACCTAAACTATTAAAGTTATTATGATTAAATCCATTTGGAATAACGAATAAGTTGAAGCTTTCGCCTTGCTCAAGGTCAAAGCTGAACGCTGATTGCCCTGGTATCAGATTACCGCCACCTCCAAGCTGAGAGGCGTTTTCATATACAACTTGTACATCTTGAATCTGCCCGTTTTCGTCAACTTTATAATAACCGACAGTATTTAAGTACCCTGCACCTTCTCCTTCAAAGGTGACAGTAATTTCACTATCAACATAACTCGTTAAACCATTACTTTGATCATTTAATACGGTATCACTGTCATAGCGGATTATAGACCCTTCAGGAATACCTGAAGCGCCGACGGTCAGTACCTCAGAACCATCAATATCAGTGAGTGCTGCTGATATATTAAGCTCTATCGTATCATCAGGATCAACTTTAATCCCTTCGGCTCCGATTGGCTGGTTGGCGCCATCGGTAACGGACAGTTCTGGTGAATCCGCAACAGCCTCAATATTGACTGCAATCGACTGTGTTGTTTCAAGTTCGCCATCGGAAACGGCAAAAGTAAACTCGACATCACCGTGATAGTTGTCTGAAGGTACGAATGTATAACTACCGTCTTGATTATCGGTAAGTGTTCCTTGGCTCCCTGAATAATCAACATTCATAACAACTAAATCGTCGCCATCAACATCGGTAGCACTTGCCAGTAAGTCCGAGTTATAGAATGTTAACGACCCATCTTCGAGCATGGTAAATTGTAGGTCTTGTGCTTCTGGTCGATCATTGACTGGTGTGATGTTCAGGTTAACTGGCACTGTTGTTGTTGAACTGTCGCCAGTCGACTCTGTTGATATTGCGTCTACTTGTAAGCTAAGTTCTCCATGAAAGTTAGCCGGTGGAGTTAATGTTAGACCTGCCAGGTCGTCGGCAGATAGAGACCATGTGCCATCAGGATTCAGTGAACCTGAAGATAGAAGCGTACCCTCAGGAAGTTCTCGAATAGAAATCGCCAGGCTTTCGCTGCCATCGGTATCCGTTAGTGCCGCTGTTATATCAAGAGGAATCGCACTGTCTTCAGGGTAAGAAGCCACTGACAATGCAACATTGTCTAATCCCCAAGATTCATCACTTAATGATTGGTCCAATGTAGACCCAAATCCAAGCGTAAGTTGTCCAGCGTCTGGGTCTACGGGTACGGTTAGCGTAAAGTGATGAGACTGATCGGTTGAGTAATGGGGGTTGACCGGCCATTGAACACCATGAATTTGAGCATTTTCAGAAGACACAAACTGGCCGACGACTTGGCCATTTATATCCACCACATTAGCACTATCGTTACCATGATAAGAGAAGGTTTCGACACTAAATAATTCGCCATCAATGTAAATATTGAAGTTGTGGTCGTCCCATGAATCTAGACGATAAAAGTCAAATTCAATCGTTACCTCAGAAGCTCCGGCAGGCACATCGTATGTTTTGGAGACTTCCTCTTCACCACTACGGTTGTTTTGTTGCCCTAACATTTGCCCAGTTTCAAAACCGCTAGAATCAGCAACAGTTGCTCCAGACCAACCTTCCATCCCGGTTTCAAACGTGTCTATAGCAAATAAGGTTGATCCTATTGATACATCGGGCGCATCAGAAACCGCATCAACGGCTAGCACAACGTCAGAATTTATAATAGATTGTCCATCTGAGACGTTCATACTAAACACGATCTCGCCAGAGAAGTTTTCGTCTGGTGTTAGTGTAAAGCTGCCGTTTTCATTTTCAGTCACTGTTGCATTTGAAGCTGATTCAATTGCTGCAGTGAGTATGTCTCCATCCACATCAGAAGCATGAACAAGTAACTGCTCTTGGGTTAGCGTGATCGCACCATCTTCATCAATGGTATAAGACAGGGAGCCACTAACAACTGGCGCATCATTCACAGCGGCCACTGCAACATCAATACTACCACTACTGATATCGGTGCCGTCAGAGACATCGAAGCTGAAGTTCACCGTGCCATTAAAGTTCTCATTCGGTGTAAAGGTATGTGTGCCATCCCCGTTTGAGACCAATACGCCATTTGTTTCGTCATAATGCACACCTGTGACGGTCAGTGTATCACCTTCTATATCCGTCGCCCCTGCTAGTAGCTCAGCATCAGTGAAGGTTAAGGTGCCATCTTCATCCATGTTGAAGACTTGGTCGTAAATGACGGCAGCATCATTTACCGCGGTAACTGTGACATCTATCTGCGCTGGCGATACGCCACCATTGCCATCATCAACGGTGTAGTTAATTTCAAACTCACCATTGAAGTTTTCATCCGGTGTGATGGTATAAGTCCCGTCGCCATTATCGGTAATGACACCGTTTGGCATGCTAATATCACCAACGGTGACGTTGTCACCACCATCCGTACCACTTTCTCCATCGGTGCCTTCATCGACGTTAAACAGTGCAGCAATATCAACACCATTTTCAGCATTGGCCGCTTCTTCGCTGGTCGGTAAGGTAAACGCGGTTTGTCCTCCAACCTCTTGGCTTGGTACCACAATACCATCTACGACATCAAACACATGCCAGTGGTCACCACTGATGTTTTCTGGTAATTCTGGCGTAAAGGTTTGTACTAAAGTGTCGCCAACGAAGACTTGCACTTGTACTTCATCCACGCCATCCACGTCCCAGCTGCGATTGGTATAGTTGTGTACCGAGTAATGCATATTGGCATCTTGATAGTTCGGCACGGTGATGGTTTCAGGGCCATGACCATTGGTATCATCAACGTCTTGTTGAACGGTACCCCCGCTCAAGTTATGGCTCATATCTTGATAAAATATATGGTCAAGCTCGGCGCCTGTATCCGTATCATAAAGCCACAARTGGTTATCCATATCGCGCGGTGATGCACCCCACGTCACAACAATGCGCATATCGGTGGTTTCGAGCACATCAGACAAGGAAATCACGCCACTGTCARTGGTTTCACCGRCAGGCACGAGGAAGCTATTAGTAATAGCGCCTTCTTGCTCAATGGTAATGGTCCCTTGTTCAAAGACAGAACCGTTAACCGTATACTGACCTTGTGCGTCGGTTTGTACGGTATGGGAGTTACCCACCGCATCGCTTAAGGTCACATCCGCGCCAACGACAGGCTGGCCATTTTCTGCGTTAAGTACCGTCCCTGTGACCGTGGTCGCCTCACCTTGCTCTCCGATGATGGCAGTCATATCGTCATCTTCAATATCGGTAGCAAATTGCAAGAGCTCAGCTTGCGTCACGGTATAGGAGCCATCTTCTTCAATTGTGATCGGCACATCTGCTGAAATAATCGGAGCGTCATTCACCGGGTCGACGGTGAGTGCTAAGTTTCCAGCAATAGGTGTACTTCCATCACTGATATCATATGAGACATCAATGAGGCCGTTAAAGTTGGCGTCCGGTGTGATAGTAAAGGTGCCATCGCCATTATCTACGATAGTGGCATTGGTCGCAGATAAGTTGTCCGCACTCAGAGCATCCCCATCAATATCAGCAGCATTAGCAAGTAGTTGTGCTTGGTTGACGATGATGCTGTTGTCTTCGTCGACACTCGCCGTGACGGTGTCTGTAGTCGGTAAGTCATTGACAGGATTAACCGTCAACCCACCCGCTCCTTGAACGGTGGCGTCGCCATCAGAGATATCAAACGAGACATCAATATTGCCGTTAAAGTTTGCATCTGGTGTGATGGTAAAGGTGCCATCTTGGTTATCCAGCACCGTTGCATTACCCGCAACCGACACATTACTGGCGGTTAAATCATCGCCGTCCACATCACTGGCTTGAGATAACAGCTGATTTTGTGACAGTGTAACGATTCCATCTTCGTCCAAGGTGTAGGCGATGTCACCGCTAACCGGCGCATCATTGACCGCCAACACATTAACATCAAAGGTAGACGCGACTTGAGCGCCATCTTCATCCTCAATAACAATATCCAGCGTCACGGTACCATTGAAATTTTCATTCGGTGCAAAGCTGCATGTTCCATCGTTATTAATGGTGAAGATCCCGTCGCTACCTGAATAACTTACTCCAATAAGTGACACTTCTCCTTCCACGTCCGACGCGCTAGATAGCAGCTGAGTTTCATTAAAGATGAGAGTATTGTCTTCATCAACGGTGTAAGACGCCGAACCAAAGACAGGAAGATCGTTGACCGATTCAACGGTGACGTTCGCGATGCCATCCGTTACTACCGTGCCATCGGAAACCCCATAACTTAACGACAGATTACCGTTAAAGTTTTCATTCGGTGCAAAGGTGTAGGTACCACCACCAAGATTCGTTAATACCCCTTCACTGCCGTCATAAGTAACATGTGCGATAGACAGTGTATCGCCATCGATATCTGATGCACTGCTTAATAGATCCGTATCCGTAAAACTCAATAGGCCATCTTCTAGTACGGTGTAATTCATTCCCTCAACGTCAGCGGCGTCATTCACCGGACTTACGGTAAGATTCAGTGGTAATGACGTCGTCGC